>NZ_JBXWOK010000001.1:0-978990 GCF_059610845.1 Ruegeria sp. CDSC021 | reverse complement strand
CCCCACACCCCCCGAAGGTATTTTTAGCCAGATGAAGTAGGGATCAGCCTTTATCCAGGCCGGTTAGGGCGGCTGCGAATTCTTCGGGATCGAAGGGGGAAAGATCGTCGATCTGCTCTCCAACGCCGATTGCGTGAATGGGCAGGCCGAACTTGTCGGCCAGTGCCACCAGCACGCCGCCTTTTGCGGTGCCGTCCAGCTTGGTCATCACCAGGCCGGAGACATCGGCCAGTTTCTGAAAGGTATCGACCTGACTGAGTGCATTCTGACCGGTGGTGGCGTCCAAAACCAAAAGGGTATTGTGCGGTGCGGTTTCGTCGACTTTGCGGATCACCCGGACGATCTTGGCCAATTCCTCCATCAGGTCGGCACGATTTTGCAGACGACCGGCGGTGTCGATCATCAACAGATCGGCGCCATCCTCTTGTGCGCGGGTCAACGCATCGAAGGCCAGGGAGGCGGGGTCCGAGCCTTCGGGGGCTGTCAGGACCGGAACGCCTGCGCGGTCGCCCCAGACCTGCAGCTGTTCAACGGCGGCTGCGCGGAAGGTGTCTCCAGCTGCGATCACTACGTTCTTGCCGGCCGCCCTGAACTGGCTGGCTAGTTTGCCGATCGTGGTGGTCTTGCCCGATCCGTTGACGCCAACGACCAGTACCACCTGTGGGCGTTTGGAATAGAGCGGCATGGGCTTTGCAACGGGTTCCATAACCCGGGCGACTTCCTGCGCCAGAAGCTGCTTGATCTCTTGTGTCGAAAGTTTGCGGCCATAACGGCCCTCGGCCATATTGGCGGTGACGCGCAGCGCTGTGTCCACACCCATGTCGGATGCAATCAACAGCTCTTCAAGCTGTTCCAGCATGTCGTCATCCAGCGTGCGGCGAACTGTTGTCTCGGTCTCGGCGCGCCCGAAAAGCCGCCCAAGCATGGATTTGGACGGCGCAGACTCGACTGTAGTGGCCACCGGTTTGGCAACTGCCTGTTCCGGTGCCATGTCCGGTTGCGCGACTTCGGGTGCCGGTTCGGAATGCGGCGCTGGCGCTGGCGGGATTGAATCCGGTGCAGTTGTTTCCTCGCCCCCATCTTCAACGATGGCATCCAACCCTTGTTCAAGGCGGGATGAGGATTTGAACAGCTTGTCCTTGAGCTTTGAGAATAGCGCCATTTTTGGTCTCCGCAGGTGTTCCTCTCACCTAATGCGGAATTGCAGCAGTTGCAAAGGGTCAGAGGAAGGCGATCAGAAGACCGGCTTGCGCCCCCCAATACAATACCCAAACCAGATAGGAGGTGAAACGGCGGCTGGGATGGTCCGCTGGCAGAAGAAACTTCTCAGTCGCCAGGATCAGGTCGGACGCGATAAAGGACAACGCCGCAGGTAAAGCCCAACGCAGCGCGCCTGTCTCGGGCAGGGCCAGGACCGTGATACCCATGCCCAGAATGATCGGAATATACCCGAGAACGGGCCATTTCAGGTCTCCGGCACGCGGCGGTAATAGGGTGACTACGACAATACCGAGGAGGATCAAAGACCAGAAATATCCGGGCTTCTCCAGAATAAGCGCGGCGTCGCTGGCCGGATGGGACAGGAACAGCCCGATATAGGCCAGATGACCAGTTGCAAAGGCACCGATCCCGGCCATGAAGGTGGCATCACTTTCCCGGGACAGAAGGGCGTCCCCCAGCGCACAGAATGCCAGCGCAAGGATCAACAGAAATGGAGCGCCACTTTGGGCGGCAATGACCGTCAGAACTGCGACGGATAGGGTCTTTAGGATTGACCGAACAGCGCCAGCGCCACGCGAGGTCAATGGCAGGTAAGCCAGAGCGCAAGCTGTCGCAATCAGAAAGAGGGCATTGGTCATAGAGTTATCTCCGCAGCATGTACCGAACACTTTCGCAGCGCATAACCGCAAAACTCAATCGGTGACGTGAAGGCACCCGGTTGGAATGAAAAGGGAATTGGCCTAGCGGCCTGCCATCTGACAGAATGAACCCATGCTGAAACGAATTGCGATTCTGTTGTCGTTGGCTGCCCCGGCGGTTTGTGCTGACACATCCCTGTCCGGCGCGGAATTTGACCGCTATACGCTGGGAAAAACCCTGTTCTATGGCTTTGAAGGCAGGATCTATGGGGTCGAGCGTTATCTGCCGGATCGCCGCGTGATTTGGTCTTTTCTGGATGGGAACTGCAAAGAAGGGCTCTGGTACGAGCAGGAAGGACAGATCTGTTTCGTCTATGAAGACCGACATGACCCGCAATGCTGGGTATTCACTGAAACTGGCGGCGGTCTGATCGCTCAGTTCGAGGGAAATCCTGAGATGACCGAACTATATGAGAACGAAGACACAGACGCCGAGATGGTCTGTTACGGTCCCGAAGTCGGTGTCTAGCCTGTGCAGGGGTCAGAACAACGACCCCTGATCCGGCGCATCCTTTTTCGGCGGCTTTTTCGAAGTTGACGGTGACGCGGTAGACGGGCCGGTCTTCAATTCGCCATCTGCAAATTCAATGTCAAAGGATTGGTGATTTGCCGCCTGTTTTCGGGTTGTCAGTACCTGTCCTTCGGCGCGTACGACCGCATATCCACGTTGCAGCGTTGCCTTGTAGCTGAGCGTTTCACGCAGCCGGTCTGCGGTTTCCAGGGATTGACGCATCCGGTCCAGACGCGCGGCTTGCGCTGTACTCAAGCGTTCGGCTAGGCGGTTGATGTTTTGCCGTTGGCTGTCGATTTCGCGCTGGATCGGCCGGACAGACAGGCGCGACGAAAGGCTGCGCAGTGTTTCCTGTCGGGTTCCGACCAGTGAGCGTAATGTGGACGGGCGCAGATGGGCGGACAGTTTCACAACTTGCAAACGGCGGTTTTGCACGCCGCGCTCAAGTGCTGGTGTCAGTCGGTCCGCAATTAAATCAAGGCGTTGTCGCGGGTTGTTCAACAAGCTATCCGGGCGTGGTAATGCGCGGGATAAATCCCGCAACCGTTGCGACCGTCTTTGCACAGCGTCCGTGGCTGCACGGGACAGGCGGGCGCCCTGCTCTCCGGTCCAGGCCAAAAGTTCCATGCGGACGGGCACCGCAAGCTCGGCTGCGGCCGTGGGGGTTGGGGCCCGGCGGTCTGATACAAAATCAATCAGGGTCGTGTCGGTCTCGTGCCCAACCGCCGAGATCAGCGGGATCTCTGATGCCGCCGTAGCACGGGCCACGATCTCTTCGTTGAACCCCCAGAGATCCTCGATTGACCCGCCACCGCGGGCGACAATGATCAGGTCAGGTCGTGGCAGCGCACCGCCAGGGGTCAGTTGGTTGAAACCAGTAATCGCGTTCGCCACCTCAGGCGCGCAATTCGAACCTTGCACGGCGACAGGCCAGATCAGCACTTTGCGCGGAAACCGGTCACGCAACCGGTGCAGGATATCGCGGATCACCGCGCCCGAGGGTGAGGTCACCACGCCGATGATCTGAGGAAGATAGGGCAGAGGCTTTTTACGCTCGGGTGCGAACAGGCCCTCGGATTCCAACTGTTTCTTTCGCTTTTCAAGCAGGGCCATCAGGGCACCCTGTCCGGCCACCGAAACCTCATCCACGTTCAGATTGTATTTGGACTGCGCTCCAAAAGCGGTCAGACGGCCTGTGACGACCACTTCCAGACCTTCCTCGGGAACCACGGACAGGGCAGCAACCTGGCCTTTCCAAGTGGTGCAGGCCAGTACGTTCTTGTCGTCCTTGATGTCATAGTACAGATGACCAGATCTGGCTTTGAACACGCGACCGACTTCACCCCGAACACGGATTCGGCCGAAACTGCCTTCCAGCGTCCGCTTCACCTCGCCCGAGATGTCGGAAACAGTGTATTCAGGGGTATTTTGGCCGGGAATGGGGTCGTCAAGCAGGTCGGACATTTCAGCGCCTTGTGTCAAATGCTCGGCCAGCTTAGAACGCGCGGAAGGCGAGGCCAAGCAGATCGGAGAGCAGTCATGAACATCCTCATTCTCGGCAGTGGTGGGCGCGAACACAGCCTGGCCTGGGCGGTGATGCAAAACCCGAAATGTGACCGCCTGATCGTGGCTCCGGGCAATGCTGGGATTGCCCGGATCGCCGAATGTGCGGCACTGGACATCGAAAATGGCGGTGAGGTGGTCAGATTTGCGGATGAGAACGCGATCGACTTTGTGATCGTCGGCCCCGAGGCGCCATTGGCTGCGGGGGTTGCGGATCGTTTGCGCGAGGCCGGTGTGCTGGTTTTTGGCCCCTCGGCCGCGGCTGCACGTCTCGAGGCGTCCAAGAGCTTTACTAAAGAGATCTGCGACGCCGCCAATGCTCCAACCGCAGGATACGCCCGGTTTACCGAGGCCGAGCCAGCCAAAGCCTATATCAAAAAGCAGGGCGCACCTATCGTCGTCAAGGCTGATGGCTTGGCCGCGGGCAAGGGTGTGATCGTTGCGATGGACGAAGCGACGGCCTTGGATGCGATCGATGACATGTTTGGCGGAGCCTTTGGTGGTGCCGGTGCCGAAGTTGTGGTCGAAGAGTTCATGGAAGGTGAAGAGGCATCTCTGTTCGTGCTGTGCGACGGGGAAAGCAACCTGTCCATTGGCACGGCGCAAGACCATAAACGGGTAGGCGAGGGCGATACCGGTCTGAACACCGGCGGCATGGGCGCGTATTCTCCGGCTCCTGTGTTAAGCGCTGTAATCGAAGAGCGCGCGATGAACGAGATTGTGCGCCCCACCATGGCAGAGATGAAGCGGCGCGGAACGCCGTTTCAGGGCGTTCTTTATGTTGGTTTGATGATCAAGGACGGCCAGCCACGGTTGGTTGAATATAACGTGCGTTTCGGCGACCCGGAATGTCAGGTGCTGATGATGCGCCTGGGCGCGCAGGCGATGGACCTGATGCACGCCGCAGCAGAAGGCCGGTTGGCCGAGGCGCGTGTAAACTGGGCGGATGATCACGCCTTGACGGTAGTAATGGCCGCTAATGGTTATCCGGGCGCCTACCAAAAAGGCAGCGTGATTAAAGGGCTGGATGACGTATCTGAAGATAGCGGTAATATGGTGTTTCACGCAGGAACCAAAGAAGCCGACGGTCAGATCGTCTCTAGTGGTGGCCGGGTATTGAATGTCACCGCACGCGGCCAGAACCTGCAGGAAGCGCGTGACCGCGCCTATGAGCTGATCGACGGGATCAACTGGCCAGAGGGGTTCTTTCGCCGGGATATCGGATGGCGGGCGCTGTAATCGCGACGGCTCCCGCGCCCAGCCACTGCATCAGAGATGCAGCGTCAATGGGCTTGGGCCGGGCAGCCCTCTGACGCGGGCTGCAGTCAGGGCGAGGGTACGCAGTTAAGCGCTGAGGTCATTGCTTTCGGGCTAAAGGGGGCGACCAGATGCTGCACCCAGCCATTGTCAAAGCGGATGCTGACAATTTCGCGCCAGTCCGCAGACGCGACAACCAGTTCCGGGCCATTGCCACAGTCGCGCAGACCCCCTGTGATGAAACCTTCGCCGATCCGATGATTTGTCAGCCCTGGTAGAGCGGCAATCTGGATTAATTCGCCGTCGACAAAGCGCCAAATGCGCAATGTCTTGGCCAGATGAGGGCGGTCGACATAGGCGATTTCGATATTGCCATCCCCATCCAGATCCGCCGCCCCGACCGGAGCAAGCCATCGAAAGCGGGTACCGATATGCGGAGTTGCGGCGATTTTATCGCCTCTGGCATCATAGATGGCCAACTGAGCGCCCGTTTGATCCTGAGATTCAATGACAATGACCTCGGGGGTCCCGTCCTGATCCACGTCCACAAGCCGTGGAGCGAGATCTTCAAATACGCGATCAGATGGAAGGCGGATGGTCACATTTCCGCTTTGGGTAGTCAGTTCCAACGCGCCATATTCGATGTTATCACCCAGAACTCCGTGGGCGTAACGTGTTGTCGGCTCGGTGAAACGAGCGGCTGGGACGGTCTCTGCCAGTGCCAGCGGGACATGGCCCGTCAGCCAGAAGCACAACGTCAGCGCTGCGCCGCGGGCCTGACCCTGCCAAGTTCGGTAGGGTAGGCGCGGCGCTTTGCAGGGCATCAGATCTGTTTTTCCGGCATCTGAACGATCAGGCCATCCATCTCGTCTGTGACTTTGATCTGGCAGGTCAGGCGCGAACGGGCAGGGTCGGGCTCATAGGCAAAGTCCAGCATGTCTTCTTCCATGTCATCCTTGCCGGGAATTTTCTCAACCCAGTCGGGGTGGATATAGACATGGCAGGTCGAACAGGCACAGGCGCCGCCGCAATCCGCTTCGATGCCGGGAATGTTGTTGTCACGGGCTCCTTCCATGACGGTTAGTCCGTTGGCGACCTCGACAGTGTGCTCGGTACCGCCATGCTCGACATAGGTGATCTTTGCCATTGCGTGCGTCTTCCTTTTTCGATTGTCGATTTCTTCCTTAGTGAAGGGCGTTGCCTGTTTCCAGTGGGAATTGCGACATGAACGGTCGCGGCTGAATATTCTTATCGACAATATTGCAATCGAGCCTGCACCGATGTCAGTCGCTTTGACCGATCTCTAGAACCATGTGCAGGTGCATTCCTATTCCATGCTCGTCGTCCAAAACGGGCACGCGCGATTCAATTTCGACGCTAAATCCAATATGTTCATAAAAACTAACGGCTTCATTGTTGGCAGCTACATCAAGGCATATTTGATTGCACCCACCCGCCAAAGCCCGTTTCGTTGCTATTGCAAAGAGTTGGCTGGCAATGCCTGTACCCTGCATGTCTGGGTTCACAGCGAATTCGAGAATGTAGTAAGAGTTTTGACGCGGGGCGGGAAACAACCGATCCATCCAATGCAAGGCAGATTTTAGATGACGGGCTTCATCTTCGCCAAGAGCATTAGCTTGATGATCGACGGAAAAATCGAAATTCGCAGCATATTCTTCTTCTGTATGCCCAATAAGGAGGCCGGCGACTTTGCCACGGTGCATGGCCGTGAAGGCATGTTTGAACGAATACAAACCTAGTTGCGCGGGCCATTCTGTTCCGATGATCTTAAGCAAGACATCCATTTTTCCAAATATGTAACCGTTTAGTTTTGGATCTGTGCTCCATAGAAGATCGGCGAGAGCCTCGGGTGGAACAGATTTGGAGGCCGGTTGTACTAGGACGGTCAAAATTCACTCCTGATTCTGGCATCCAGAAAATGCGACATACCGTGTAAACAATACCCTCGCTTATCGTTTAAACAAAACGCCCTGCGATTGCCTGTCACGGTGATCTCCGCGCAACTCGGCATGCAAGGCGCGGCCCGCTTGCACACCGCGGCGAGAGCTTACGGTTTCCAACCAGCGGGTAAAGTGAGGCTTGTTTTCCAACACCTGTTGTTGCCCTTCCCACAAGCTCGCCCAGCCCCAGATCGACATGTCGGCGATGGAATAGAAATTGCCGGCCACATATTCGTTCTCGGCCAGCCTGCGATCCAGAACGCCGTAAAGACGTCCGACTTCGGCGCGGTAGCGATCCTTGGGGTAGGGCAGGTCTTGCGGCGGGTCCAGCTGAGGTGCGTATTTCAGGAAATGGTGTGCTTGTCCCGCCATCGGGCCGATGCCGCCCATCTGCCACATCAGCCATTCTTCGACAGCGATCCGGTCACGTTCAGTTTCACCATAGAAGCGTCCGGTTTTTCGGGCGAGATACATCAGGATCGCGCCGCTTTCGAATACAGATACCGGCGTCCCTCCGGGTCCGTTCGGATCGACGATCGCGGGCATCCGGTTATTGGGGGCGATCTTAAGGAACTCGGGGTCGAACTGGTCGCCTTGGCCGATGTTGATCAAGTGGGTTTTATAGGGCAGCTCCATCTCTTCCAAAGCGATGGACACTTTCCAGCCGTTGGGCGTGGGCCAGAAATATAGATCGATCATGTCATCTCCTCAAACTGGACGCGATCATGGAGGTTTCAGCGCGTTCGGCAAGAGGGCGCGCAGGTGTGTTACGAAAGCGTGACCTTGGTGCAGCCGGTCTTGACGTGATCTGGGACGGGGCGTAAATGCATCCTCATCAAGTGGCGATTTGTTACCGGATTGCGGGCCACGTTAAACAACACCGCTAAAAGGTCAGGATGAAAGACCCCTTTCGCTTGGCCGCGTCTGGGGTTTTTTGTTTGCCTCCCAAGCGGGGCTGAAAGGAATGACATGAGCGAGAGCTGGAACAAGCGCACACAAGCCGTCCATGGCGGCACCCGCCGCAGCCAATACAACGAAGTGAGCGAGGCGATCTTTCTGACCCAGGGATTTGTCTATGATACGGCCGAGCAGGCCGAGGCGCGGTTCATCGAAACCGGCCCTGATGAGTTCATTTACGCTCGGTATGGCAACCCGACAGTTTCGATGTTTGAACAGCGTATCGCGGCTCTGGAAGGGGGCGAAGACGCTTTTGCCACCGCCTCTGGAATGGCTGCGGTGAATGCGGCACTGACTTCGATGTTGCAAGCCGGTGACCACGTTGTTTCTGCCAAGGCTCTGTTCGGGTCGTGCCTGTATATTCTGGAAAACGTGCTGACCCGGTTCGGGGTTGAAGTGACCTTTGTGGACGGTACCGATCTTGACGCATGGGAGGCTGCGATCCGCCCGGACACCAAAGCGGTTTTCTTCGAATCTATGTCCAACCCGACGCTTGAGGTCATCGACATCTCAGCCGTTTCCCTTCTGGCCCATGCGGTTGGTGCAACGGTCATCGTGGACAATGTGTTCTCGACCCCAGTTTTCTCGCGCGCGATCGCTCAGGGGGCTGACGTGGTTGTCTACTCGGCGACCAAGCATATTGACGGGCAGGGCCGCGCCCTGGGTGGTGTCATCATCGGCACCAAAGAGTTCATCCGTGGTACGGTCGAGCCCTATATGAAACACACCGGAGGCGCGCTTAGCCCCTTCAACGCGTGGATCATGTTGAAAGGGCTTGAGACCATGGCGTTGCGGGTCAACGCACAGGCCGAAACCGCCCAGAAGATTGCCGAGGCGCTAGAGGGCCATCCGGCGTTGGAGCGGACGCTTTACCCCGGTCTGAAGTCTCATGCGCAGAATGATCTGATACAAACGCAGCTTGGCGGCAAAGGCGGGACAGTGCTGTCGTTGGATATCAAGGGCGGAAAAGAGGCGGCATTTTCCTTCCTTAACGCCCTGACGATTCCGGTGATTTCGAACAATCTGGGCGATGCCAAGTCGATTGCCACCCACCCGGCAACCACCACACATCAAAGATTGAGTGACGACCAAAAAGTTGAGCTGGGCATTGCTCCGGGCCTCATCCGGTTCTCGGTCGGTCTGGAAGACGCCGATGATCTTCTTGCCGATATCAAGCGCGCATTGGACGTTTCTCAGCAATAGGGGCGTCAGCTGGACTGTTAGGCATGGTTCGAAAACGGTTTGTGACTTGTGCGCATGGTGCGCCCATCACGAAGTTTAGATCCGGGCTGTGTTTCGGCGCGTATACCATTAGACTGGAAATCGCGTCGAACATATATATAGTCCGGCGACCAACCCGAGGAGCCCTGATCGATGAACGTGTATCCCCGTGACATTGATGACGCCCCCAACAATGATGAGGCCGCGGCAGCGTTGAAAACCCTGCGGAAATGGGCCGAGAACGCGACCGAGGCTGAAATCGGTCAGCTTGATCCTGCTGTCGCGCGCCTTGTGCCGGGGCTCCTGCCGGTCAACTACCCATCCCTGTCGCGGCATTACCCCGAGGGGTTTGCTGTGGATGAGGCCTACCGCGCCTCGTTGCCTGACCTTCAGAATGGACCTTCCAGCCTGATCCGTGGGGCAAAGCAACAGATTCAACATGTTGGCATATCGAATTTCCGCCTGCCGATCCGGTTTCACCGCAAGCAGGGCGACGACCTGACGCTGGAGACCTCAGTGACTGGCACTGTCAGCCTTGATGCGGAAAAGAAGGGCATCAACATGTCCCGTATCATGCGTTCGTTCTACAAACATGCTGAGCGCACGTTCAGCTTTGAGGTGATCGAGGCTGCGCTGAACGACTATATGACCGATCTGGACAGCTTTGACGCACGTATCCAGATGCGGTTCTCTTACCCGGACAGGACTCAAAGCCTGCGTTCGGGTCTGGAAGGCTATCAATATTACGATATCGCGCTGGAACTGGTCGAACAGAATGGCGTGCGTCAAAAGATCATGCATCTGGATTATGTGTATTCCTCGACATGCCCTTGTTCTCTGGAGCTCAGCGAGCATGCGCGGTCTACACGAGGGCAACTGGCGACGCCGCATTCGCAGCGCTCGGTTGCGCGGATATCGGTTGCGGTCGATTGCGATGCCGATTGCCTCTGGTTCGAAGATCTGATTGCGCTGTGTCGCAGGGCGGTGCCGACCGAGACGCAGGTCATGGTCAAACGTGAAGATGAGCAGGCCTTTGCCGAGCTGAACGCCGCAAACCCGATTTTTGTCGAAGACGCGGCACGCCTGTTTTGTGCCGAACTTTTGGCAGACCATCATATCGGCGATTTCCGAGTGATCGCCAGCCATCAAGAAAGCCTGCACAGCCATGATGCCGTTTCTGTTCTGACTGAGGGCCCGACCTTTGTGTCCTCCAGCCTGGATCCGAGGCTGTTTACGACATTGTTTCATGTCGGATAGGCGTTAAACCTTTGTAAAGCCTTGATTAAGTGCCGGCGTGGTGAAATTTCGCCGCATTGCAGCGATAAATGCTGCAAGCGCGAAGTTCTTGCTGTAAACTATCCTTGAATGCAGCCATCTCGTGGTCACTGTTCTGGTGATCATTTCACTCAATCAGGAAGCCGGCACGTGCGACGCCAAGGACTGCAAGGCAACGTAATCCGCCCGTTTTGTCAGGGCGGGCAGGGTTCTTTACTCATTCGCGGGTTGCATCACTTTCACAGGAGAACAACCTCATGAACCCGTTTACCCAGCCATTTGAATTTCAGGCAGCAGCAATTCGATTTGCCGGTGAGGCAATGACCAACCATTTGAAAATCATGCAAATTCTGACCAACTCTGCGATTGAACTGCCCTTCGCCCAGGTTCAGGTCCTGCGTGTCGCCTCCGAAAAGACTGTTGCTGACGTGAAGGCACCTGAGTTCAAATCTCAGGCGATGCCTGTGGTCAATGCTGATCCGCAACCTGCGGCAAAGGTCAAAGTGGCCGTCCAGAAAAAGGCAGAAGTCAAGGCAAAGGCCGAATCGCCCAAGCCCGCCCTGGCGAAACCTGTGACAAAAGCCAGAGCGTCGGGGGGTGCGAAAAAGGCGCAGACCAAGTCCGCGGCAAAACCTGCAGTGGCAAAAGGCGCAGCCCCAAAGGTCGCAGCTAGACCCGCTGCCCCCAAAGCCGCTAAGGCAAAGCCTGCTGTTACCAAAACCGTAACTGCCAAATCTGAAATGCCCAATGTAGAAGCCGCTAAACCTGCTGCAGTCAGACCTGCAGTGGTAAAATCAGCTGCTCCCGCCGCTGCGATCGACGCTGCTGTTGCAAAAACCGCAGCTGTTAAACCCGTAGCGTCCAAGGTGAAGGCAGATCGGGTTGCAACCGTCAAACCTGCACCCGCAAATCCGGCCGCGCCGAAGGCTCAGGCGGGACAGGCGGCAGCTGCACGCCGGTCACGCGCGCCTTCGAAACCGCCCGTGATGCCCGTCTCGAGCGGCAAAACCGAAAAGTAATCGGGACATCCGCTTGACACAGTCGTGCAGGCGCGCCAACGCTGCGCCTCATGACGGACATGCGCCCGGTAGGATATGTGATTGGCCTGTTGGTCGCCATTCTTGGGGCGACCATGATGTTGCCCATGCTTGCGGACCTTATCGAGGGTCGCGGCGAATGGCATGTTTTCCTTGAAAGCAGCGTTATTACCATTCTGACCGGCGCTGTCCTTTCTATGAGCTGCTCAAATGGCGTTGGCGAAGGGTTGACGATCCGTCAGACCTTTCTGCTCACGACCGGCGTTTGGGTGGCTTTGCCTTTATTTGGGGCAATTCCTTTCCTGTTCGGGGAAACCGAGTTGCGCTTTGTCGATGCCTATTTCGAGGCCATGTCTGGCCTTACGACCACGGGCTCGACCGTGATTTCCGGGCTCGACGGTCTGCCGCAGGGGTTGCTTTTGTGGCGCGGTGTGCTGCAATGGCTGGGCGGTATCGGGATCATCGTTGTTGCAATGGTTTTTCTGCCCGAGCTTCGGGTCGGAGGAATGCAGATCTTCCGTTCGGAAGGTTTCGAAACCATGGGTAAGATCCTGCCGCGGGCGCAAGAAATCGCAGGCCAGATTTCCCTGATCTACGTGTTCCTGACCGTGGTCTGCGCGCTTGTTTACACCGGTCTTGGCATGAGCTTTTTTGACGCCGTGGTTCATTCTATGACAACAATCTCGACCGGTGGGTTTTCAAACTATGATGCATCGTTCGGTACCTTCTCGGGTCCGGCGGAATATGCGGCGTCGATTTTCATGATCCTCGCTGCCCTGCCATTTGTGCGTTATGTTCAGTTTGCCAATGGCAGCACCGGCTCCCTGTTCCGCGACAGTCAGATTCGGGCGTTTTTGGCCACGATCCTGATTCTTGTAGCCGTCATGGCGGTGTTTTTGACCTCTGTCTTTCCGCATCACTGGGAACAGGCGGTGCGGGAATCGCTGTTCAACATCACGTCGATCATTTCAGGTACCGGTTATGCCAGCGTCGATTACATGGGTTGGGGCAGTTTTCCGATCATGGTGTTCTTCCTGATTGGCCTGATAGGAGGGTGTGCGGGATCAACTGCCTGTTCGATCAAGATTTTCCGCTATCAACTGCTGTTTGCATCCATCAAAACTCAAATCCGGCGTATCCGTTCACCGCATGGGGTGTTCATGCCTCTCTATGATGGGCGTCCCATCGGAACGGATGTCCTGACTTCGGTCATGAGCTTTTTCATGTTCTTCGTATTGTCTTTGGGTTTCCTGGCATGGGCGCTGGCGCTGACCGGGCTGGATTTCATTACCTCTGTCTCGGGTGCAGCAACCGCGTTGGCCAATGTTGGTCCGGGCCTTGGGGATCAGATCGGACCAGCGGGTAATTTCAGCGGGCTCAGCGATACAGCCAAATGGTTACTATCTGCGGGGATGCTGGTCGGTCGGCTTGAACTGCTCGCGGTCTATGCGCTGTTCACAGTCCATTTCTGGAGAAGTTAATGAAAAGACCACTTGGCGCTCAAATCTCGCACATGCTCCGGGATCGGGGTGTTGATGTGATTTTTGGTATCCCCGGCGTCCATAATCAGGAGATGTATCGCGGGATCGAAGAAGCCGGCATCACCCAAGTTCTTGCGCGGCACGAGCAGGGGGCCGGTTTCATGGCGGACGGATATGCGCGCGCAAGCGGCAATCCTGGCGTGGCCTATGTGATCACTGGGCCTGGGCTGTGCAACATCATGACACCCATGGGGCAGGGGTATTCGGATTCGGTGCCAATGCTGGTGCTGTCCTCCTGCCTTGATGATGATCAGGCGCTGCAGGGACAGCTTCATCAGATGAAGGATCAACGTGCCGCCGGAGAAACGGTCGCGGATTGGTCGTTGCAGGCTAATACAGCTTCGGCCGCCTATGGCCTGGTTGAACGTGCTTTCGAAGAGTTCGCGTTGAGCCGCCCCAGACCCAAGCACATACAGGTGCCGATTTCGCAACTTAAGGCACAGGCTGACCCAGCCCCATTCCCGAACCAGCCGGGTTTGCGGACAAAGGCTCTGCCGCCGGACGTCGCGCCGGTCTTGTCGATGCTGAACATTGCGCGCAGGCCGCTGTTCGTTCTGGGAGGTGGTGCAAGATCAAACTTGTGGCGGCAGATTCTGACACAGATCGGAGCGGCCTGTTTCACCACCTATGCGGGGCGTGGAATGGTGGGGTTGGATTATGCGTTGGATTTTGGCGCTGCCTTGTCTCGTCCCGAAAGCGCCCGGATCATCGCCTCCGCCGATCTTGTGGTGGTCGTCGGAGCCGAGCTGGGTGAGGTCGATCTGTGGCGCGATGCGCTGGGGCATACGGCCAATATGATCCGCATTGATCTGGACCCTCAGGTCCTGTCGGACCATCATCGGGCCTCTGTCAAGTTGCAGGCGGATGGCGGAAGCTTTGCCCACGCGATGTGGGCGTCTATTGACCATGTCAAACCGGCAAATGGCTGGTCCTCGGATGAGGTCTCCGAAGCCCGCAGTAAATGGCGCGCCGAGATTGATGCGGAACGGCCCGGTATTGTCCCGGTGTTGGATGCCTTGCGTAAGGCAATGCCAGCGGATGTGATGGTGTATTCGGACATGACCCAGTTCGCCTATGTTGCCAAGGGGGTGTGGGAAATGCCTTTCCCCTATCATTGGCACCACCCGAACGGCTTTGGCACGCTGGGCTATGCGTTGCCGGCTGGAATAGGTGGCGCTATCGCGCGGCCGGGCAGGCCGACTGCTGTGATTGCTGGGGATTATGGCTTTCACTACACGATGATGGAATTGGGCGTGGCGGTAGAGCTGGGTTTGCCCCTGCCGATCATTCTTTGGGACAATGGCAAGCTGAAAGAGATCGAAGACAGCATGGTGGGCAGTCAGATCGCGCCGAATGCTGTCGTTGCGCGAAACCCTGACTTTTGCAAACTGGCCGAGGCATTCGGCGCCTTGTCTGCTGCGCCCTCAACACTGGAAGACATGCAGTCTGCGGTGCGAAAAGCGTTTTCCGCTAAGGGGCCGACATTGATCCGGATCACTCCGGACATATGGCGCGCAGAATAAAAAAAGCCGCCCGGATGGGCGGCGTTAATGCGCGATTTTACGAACTCAATCCCAGCATTGTACCAGAACAGTCATCCCATTTGCCCGGCGGCTAAGCTCATTGGGTGAGACCTGCGTGGCGGCGGTGGCGCTGGATTGACCTGCCAGCCCAGCCTTGCTCAGCGCCTTGTTCAGGCTCTCTGTATTGGCAGACAGGCTGACCGAGGCGGGCAGGGTCCGCCCATTCGTCGGGGTCGGCAAAAGCATCCCGACCACCTGACCGTTGCCGTCAAACACGGGGCCTCCTGCATCGCCGGGTTGGGTGGCCAGCGCCAGACGCTTCACGCCATCCTCACCGTTCAGGCCGCGCAGGTCGGCGATCTGCCCATATGACAGCGTCGGACCGCCCAAAACGCCCTGATACGAGAATCCGGAGACCGCAACCTCGGACTGAATCCGCGGCTTGGTGCTGCTGAACTCGGCCACGCTGATCGGGGAAAGGTCGCGGCTTGGCCGCAGAACGGCGATGCCGATATTGGGATCGGTCGAGGCGACCTCAAGCTCGTGCGCGCCGTCCAGCGTGATCCGCGAGCAGCTATCTGCCGCCTCGGTCACGGTCAGGACGGTGCCTTTGGCATCCGCAAAGAACCCCGAGCGTGACAGGCGCGGTTTGCGAACCTGCAGGCCGGATACAAGATCAATGCTTTGCGCAGCGTCCGATCCGGCGGCGGCGTCAAGAACCGCATCAGTGGTGCTAAAGCCCGCTTTCATGGCGGCAAGAACGCGGGTACGGCGCGCCTCGTCCCCTTCGGGCCAGACCAGGGTAAAACCTTTGATCTGACCATCTTTCAGCTTGGCCTCGGTATAGGATACAATGTCATTGCCGCGACCTTCCAGCGTAAAGCTGTCACCGCGCAGCTGGCGAGGGCCTTCAAGCGGAACGATTTCCAGCGACTGCATGACTTCAAAAAGGGCCCGCAGGGTTGCTTTGGTGCCATCCTGACTGATCAGCAGGGCCTGAGCATTCAGGTCGGTCGAGCCGTTGAAATGCACGAAGGGGGCCTCGTAACGGTCGAATGCAACAACACCCAGCGGCATGGCCATCTCGATACCTGCCTGTGGGTCTGTGTAGCGCTGCATTCCGGCGCTGATTAATGGCGCGTTATAGTCATCCATCAAGGCCTTGCGCTGTGCCGTCGTCAAAACCCCGGTCGATTCGTATCCGTTGAAACTTTGCCAGTCGCCCATCGAGCGACGCGTTCCCTGTCCAAAGGCACCGTCAATCGTCGAGTTGTAGAAACCGGCTGCCTGAAGTGCGGTTTGAAGGCCCATACGCTCCTGCGCGCTCAGCAATCGTTCGCTTTGCAGCGCCTGTGATCTGGTTTCATCGGCAATTTGCGGGGTTGCCTCGGCCACTGGCTGTTCCAGTTCAGGTGCGACCGGCGCTGTCACAGCAGCCTGGTCCTGAGTATTCGCACTGACCGGCCAGAACTGCTGCCCCAGTGTGTTCGAGAAGGCGATAAAGCTGTCGGCTGGAATTTGCCCCTCTGCGCGGTACACCCGCAGAACTTGCTCGGCATCGCCGCGCAGATACGGGCCGATCACAATGGCATACCAGCCCGAATTCAGGCGAAATCCATTCACGTCTGGCAACGCGCCAGAATAGGCTTGTGCGCGTTCCTGGGCTTCACGCAGCGAAGGCTGCGCCTCAACCTGGACCCAAACACCTCCGTCTTGCTGCGCAAATGATGCCCGCACGCCGAAAAGGAAAAGAACTGAAATTACCGTTAATATGCGTCTCATTGTGTGCCTGTGTCCGCGGTGTTTTTCTGCGATGAAGAGTACGCGATATGCGGGTTGAAACACCATGCCTGGAATACGGGGAATTTCCAGTTTGGCCGCTCAGTGGCTTCCCGGGCACACTGTCCCGTTGACGCCCCTTGGCCCCTTGCATAGGAAGGGCAAAACCCACCGGAACAGGGCGCAATGGCGTCCAAAGGGAATGTGATGACCGTTAAGTCCAACGCACCTCGCTCTTTTCAGGAGATCATCCTGCGCCTTCAGACCTATTGGGCGTCAAAAGGCTGCGCCATTCTGCAGCCCTATGACATGGAAGTGGGGGCAGGGACATTCCATCCCGCGACTACTTTGCGCGCGTTGGGGTCCAAGTCCTGGGCCGCAGCTTATGTACAGCCCTCGCGCCGCCCAACAGATGGGCGCTATGGCGAGAACCCCAATCGCTTGCAGCACTATTATCAGTATCAGGTGTTGATCAAGCCTAGCCCGCCGGACCTGCAGGCGTTGTATCTGGGCAGCCTTGAGGCAATCGGCATCGACATGGACCTGCATGACATCCGGTTTGTCGAGGATGACTGGGAAAGCCCAACCCTGGGCGCCTGGGGCCTGGGCTGGGAGGTCTGGTGCGACGGCATGGAAGTCAGCCAGTTCACCTATTTTCAACAGGTCGGAGGCCATGACTGCGCGCCGGTTTCAGGTGAATTGACCTATGGGTTGGAGCGGCTGGCGATGTATGTGCTGGGTGTTGATCACGTGATGGACATGCCCTTCAACGATCCGCAGTCACCCAGCCCGCTGACCTATGGTGACATATTCAAACAGACCGAAGAAGAATATGCCCGCTGGAACTTTGACGTGGCCAATACCGACGTGCTGCTCGACCATTTCAAAGAGGCCGAGGCTGAATGTGCCACCATTCTGGCGCAGGATCATGACGATCCCAAGACCGGCAAACGCATCATCATGGCGCATCCGGCCTATGATCAGTGCATCAAGGCGTCGCACATCTTTAACCTGCTGGATGCGCGTGGCGTGATCTCGGTGACGGAACGGCAGGCCTATATCGGACGCGTGCGCGCCTTGGCCAAGCAATGCGCCGACGCCTTCGTCCAGACCGAAGCCGCCGGGTACGAGGTCTGATGCGGCAGTTACGCCAAACCGGGAAGCAGAACTTTAAGTCCGTCCGCGATCATGCTGATTGCGATGGCAGACAGGATCATACCCATAAAGCGGCTCATGATCACCCGAGCGTTGTCCGAAAGCCGCTTAGACAGCGCCGCGGCGTTCCAGAATGTGACGAACAGCAAAAACAGCACTGCCAGAAAAACGCCCGCATAGAGTATGACGTCCATAGGTTTGGACATTTGATGTGCATAGAGGATCAACGTCGTGATTGTGCCAGGCCCAACGAGGATGGGAAAGGCCAACGGATAAAAGGCGACGGTGTCGGCCTCGGGATAAGATTTCTTTTCGCCTTCGGTTCCGTGATGCGCCGTGCTCTCGGTGCCGCTCAGCATGTTCAGGCCGATCATCAGGACAACAAGACCGCCCGCAACGCGCAGATCATTGACGCTGATGCCGAACAGTCCCAATGTCTTGCTGCCACTGGCTGCAAAAGCACCGCCCAGGATCAGACAGTAGGTGACGGTTTTCACCGCAACCTTGCGTTGATCTGCGGGGGTCAGACCATCAGTCACGCTCAGAAAAACGGGCAAGTTGGTGATCGGGTTCATGATCGCAAAAAGCGCGCCGAAAAAACCTGCGGCGAGAGTCGTGTCCATTTTCATTACCCTAATGTCAGCCTGTATCAGGTTGGAAACTGGCCCATTTTCGACCTCAATGAAAGAGGCCACGTGAATAGGATGCTCGAACGATGACCGGAAAACTACTTGCTATTCTCCTTCTTGGGTCGGCTGTTCTGGCTGGTGGGGCCATGTACTATCTGCAAGTTTACGGCTTTTATTATGAAGTGGTCTCAAAGCCGGGACAGGATGTCCGTTTGCTAGCAATCGGCGCAGATGAGCCCGAGACCATCGCCTATACGGACTTTCAGGCGATTGATGCGGACAGCTCTCCGATTCGATACCGCGCCTGCTTTGAAACTGACCTGACGCCAGCAGATCTGGCTGGTTATCAGACCGCCAATGACCCCGAACCGTTGACGGCGCCCGGATGGTTTGAGTGCTACGATGCCATAATGATTGCCAACGCGTTGCAGACCGGTCAGGCGCAGGCCTTTATCGGGGCTAAGAATATACACTTTGGCGTGGACCGGATCGTCGCTGTAACCCAGGATGGAAAAGGCTATGTTTGGCACGCGCTGAACAACTGCGGGGAAAAGGCCTATGACGGCACGGTCGTCGGAGAGGAATGCCCGCAGCAACCGGAAACGGGGCAATGACTTATCTCATCCCGGATATGATCGCCGCCACGTTGGGTCTGGCTGTCTATCTTTTGGGGGCGGAGTTGAACACGCAGGTGAAACTGCTTCAGCGCTTCAACATACCCGAACCGGTCAGCGGCGGGTTGGTCGCAGCGCTGGTGATGTTGGGATTATACATGGCCACAGGCATCTCATTCGATTTTGAGATGGCCACGCGGGATTACATGCTGGTGCTGTTTTTTGCGGCAATCGGCCTGAATGCCCGGTTCCTGGATCTGCTTACCGGCGGCAAACCTCTGTTCTTGCTGTTGGTTCTGACACTGATCACCATCATCATGCAAAACGGCATTGGTGCCGTCGGGGCAGTTGCATTTGGCTTTCCTGCCCAGTCCGGAGTGTTATTCGGATCAGCTGCCCTGATCGGAGGGCATGGAACCGCCATCGCGTGGGCGCCGGACGTTGGCGCCGTAACTGGGTTGGAAGGCGCGACCGAGTTGGGGGTCGCAGTGGCGACATTGGGCCTGGTGTTGGCCGCGGTGGTTGGTGGTCCCGTGGCCAAGTATCTTGTCGAACGCTATAATCTGACCCCCGACCGCCCCAACGAAGAACTGACAGTTGGTGTGGCAACCGAAGAACAGCGTTATCCCGATATTACGCCGCTTGGTCTGATGCGGGTCATGCTGTACCTCCATCTTGCCATTATCGTTGGCTACGGTGTGAATGTTCTGATCGCAGAGGCCGGCCTGAAACTTCCCCTGTTTGTACCTTGTCTGATCATTGCCATTTTGATCGGCAACCTGCGCAGTTGGTTGCGGCCAAATGCAGTTCCCGTCAGCCGCACATCCGCGCTTGGGCTGGTTTCAGAGCTTGCGTTGGGTACCTTTCTGGCCATGTCGCTGATGAGCCTGCAGTTGTGGACGATTGCGGAACTTGGTGTGACCATTTTGGTCGTACTGGCGGCACAAACCGCCTTTACGGTCATCTTCGTTATCTACGTGTTGTTTCCGGTGATGGGGTCGGGATATCGCGCCGCGGTTCTGGCCGCAGGCTTCGGTGGGTTTGCGCTGGGCGCGACCCCCACCGCCATCGCCAATATGACCGCCGTAACCAAGCGATATGGCCCGTCCCCTATTGCCTTTATCGTACTGCCCCTTGTATCCGCATTCTTTGTGGATATCGCCAATGCCATCGTCATCCAGACGATCGTCAATTTCTAAGGACTGACTATGCCCGACCTGCTGATCGAACTGTTTTCCGAGGAAATCCCTGCACGCATGCAAACCCGTGCCGGTGAAGACCTGAAAAAGCGGATCACCGATGGTTTGGTCGAGGCCGGTCTGACCTATGCCGGGGCCGCCTCACTGACCACGCCCCGTCGTCTGACTTTGGTGGTCGAAGGCTTGCTGGCCGAAAGCCCGTCCATCCGCGAAGAACGCAAGGGTCCGAAAGTGGGCGCACCGGATCAGGCCATCGAAGGCTTCCTGCGCGGCGCCGGTGTAACCCGTGATCAGCTTGAAGAGCGCGAAACGCCCAAAGGCACGGTGTATTTCGCGATGATCGAAAAGCCCGGGCGACCGGCGACTGATATCGTGGCCGAAGTGCTTGAGGCGACCATACGCAATTTCCCCTGGCCCAAGTCGATGCGCTGGGGCAGTGGGTCGATGCGCTGGGTGCGTCCGCTGCATTCGATCCTGTGCATCCTCAATGATGAGACCGGAGCGCAGGTCGTGCCTCTTGAGGTCGAAGGGATCAAATCCGGCGACACAACCGAGGGTCACCGCTTTATGGCCCCGAACCAGTTTTCTGTAACATCGTTCGAGGATTACGCCGCCAAGCTGAAACGCGCTTTTGTTGTGCTGTCACCTGAGGAACGCGCCGAACACATCTGGAACGACGCGCAGAACATGGCTTTTGCCGCCGGTCTGGAAGTGGTCGACGACAAGGGTCTGCTGGCCGAGGTGGCCGGGCTGGTCGAATGGCCCGTGGTGCTGATGGGGCAGATTGATCAGGAGTTTCTGGAACTGCCGCCCGAGGTGCTGCAGACTTCGATGAAGGAACACCAGAAGTTTTTTTCTGTGAAGAACTCTAAAACCGGCCGGATTGAACGCTTTATCACCGTCGCCAACCGCGAAACCGCCGACAATGGCGCGACCATTCTGGCGGGCAACCAAAAGGTGCTGTCGGCCCGTCTGGCGGATGCCAAGTTCTTTTGGGAGAACGACCTGCGCGTTGCTAAGTCGGATATGACCCAATGGACCCGTGCGCTGGAGAACGTGACCTTCCACAACAAGCTGGGCACACAGGCCGAACGGATCGACCGCATCGCAGCACTTGCCCGCGAACTGGCCCCAGTGGTCGGAGCAGATGCGGATCAGGCTGAGAAAGCCGCGCGTCTGGCCAAGGCCGATCTGAGCTCGGAAATGGTCTATGAATTCCCCGAACTTCAGGGGCTTATGGGGCGGTACTATATTGAGGCTGCAGGCGAAGACGCCGCCGTGGCCGCCGTGGCGCAAGAGCACTACTCGCCGCTGGGCCCGTCAGACGACGTGCCAACCGCACCGCTTTCGGTGACCGTGGCGCTAGCCGACAAGCTAGACACGCTGACCGGGTTCTGGGCGATTGATGAATTGCCGACTGGTTCTAAAGACCCATACGCACTCCGGCGTGCAGCACTCGGTGTCGTTCGACTTATTTTTGAGAACGAACTCCACGAAGAACTTGGCCGAACCCTGCAAAGTTCGTTCTTTGGGCGGATCGACCAAAAGCTCGAAGTTGAGAAGCTAGAATTGTTGCAGGAGATGAATGCTACCAAAGATCGATATGAGGATATGCTCGAACTCATATCCAGCATTAATCCAACTGCCAAAAACGTCTTACAGGAATGGATAAATGCTCTGGTCGAAGTGGAGGAAGAAAAGTCAATTAGTGATGATCGAATTGCAGATGCGGTTGAAACATTCATTGCTAAGAGGGCTCATGCAGAGTGGTATCCAATTAGGGACAGGATACTTCCAGACCTCCTCTCCTTCTTCCACGACCGCCTCAAGGTCTTCCTCCGCGACGAGGGCATCCGCCACGACATCATCGACGCCTGTATCGCTATGGACGGCAATGACGACCTCAACCTGCTGGTCAAACGCGCTCGCGCGCTGAACGCGGTGATTGCGACCGAGGATGGCGAAAACCTCGTGCAGGGGTTCAAGCGGGCCAACAACATCCTGTCTCAGGCGGAAGAGAAGGATGGGGTGGAATACTCCTATGGTGCGGATGTGAAGTTTGCCGAAACAGACAGCGAGAAAGCACTGTTTGCAGCATTGGATCAGGCTCAGGCACAGATCGGCACAGCGCTGGCGTCCGAAGATTTCCCGGCCGCGATGACGGCTATGTCCGCGCTGCGCGGGCCGGTAGATGCGTTCTTTGAGGATGTGCAGGTCAATACCGACAATGACATCCTGCGCCGCAACCGCCTGAACCTGCTCAGCCAGATCAGGAAGGTCTGTTCCAGCGTGGCCGATCTGGCCCGAATCGAAGGTTAACGCTCTTGCGCCATCGGCGCAGGGGCCTATGCTGCGGTGAAACCAAAAGGTGCCGCAGTGCAGAATAACCCGCATACCACTCTGATCACAGCCGAAGCGCCCGTAGCGGCGAATACTCATGGCGGGCGCGCGAAATGCCTGCAGCGCCTGGTTCGGCTGGATTTTCCCGTACCACGAACGGTTGCATTGTCCTTTGATGCAGTGCAGCGGATCGCCGGCGGGCAGGTGCCCGACATTGCGGCCATTCTCGAACAGTTCGACGAGGCGGCGCTGCTATGTGTTCGTCCAAGTTCCGAGGACCCCGATTGGGGCGGGCCTGGGGCAATCCTCAACATCGGTATGAATGATGCGCGCTATGTGGATCTGTCAGACGAGATGGGGAACGAGGCCGCGGCTGCACTGTCGCTGCGCTTTGTTCAAAGCTATGCCATTCATGTGGCGCGTCTGGATGCGGATGTGTTTGACGACATCGATGCCGATGGGCTGGAAGGTCTGCGCCAGTCGTTGCGGGCCTATGAGGATGAGACCGACGAGCCTTTCCCACAGGATCGTGGTGAGCAGTTGGTTGCGGTTCTGCGTTCGATGGCGCGGGCATGGGATGGAACCTCAGCCCGGCTGTTACGCCAGGCAAAAGGTGCGCCAGCGGATGCAGGTCTGGGCCTGGTCATTCAAGAGATGGTCCCGGGTGTGGGGCAGGGCGAATGCGGGTCCGGCGTTCTGCAACTGATTGATCCGACAACAGGGCTGCAGCAGATAACCGGTCGTTACCTCAGCCAAAGCCAGGGTCGCGATGCGTTGGGCGAGGGGGTCGCGGCGCTGTATCTGGAAAAGGATCCGCGTGGTAAGTCGCTTGAGGAAGTTGCGCCCAAGGCATTCGCGGAACTCAAGGCACATGCTGCAATCATGCGCGAAAAGCTGCGTGAGGAAATGCAGGTCGAATTCGTCATCGAAAATGGGCACGTTCACATTCTGGACGGTGTGCGCGTGCAGCGCAGTGCCCGTGCCGCCATGCGGATTGCCGTTCGGTTGGCCGAGGATGGCATCATTCCTCAGCAAGAGGCGGTGATGCGGGTCGATCCGCATTCTCTGAACGAGTTGCTGCACCGGCAGGTTCACCCCGACGCGCGCCGCGATGTGCTGACCACAGGCATTGCAGCCAGTCCAGGGGCGGCAACCGGAAAGCTTGTGTTTACTGCGGCCGAGGCGCAGGCCAGTGCCGCGCGGGGCGAGCCCTGTATTCTGGTGCGCCGAGAGACGTCCCCGGAAGATGTCCGGGGAATGCACGCCGCAGTGGCTGTTCTGACCGAAAAGGGTGGGATGACCAGCCATGCGGCCGTGATCGGTCGCGGCTTGGGCCTGCCTTGCATCGTTGGCGCCTCTGAAATGCGGTTTCAGACCAAAGAGAAGATGTTGACAGCCCAGGATGGCCGCGTTTTCAAAACGGGCGACAAGCTGACGATCGACGGAACTTCGGGGCAGGTTCTGGCGGGGCAGCCCGCGATGCTTGAGGCGGCGCTAGACGATTGTTTTCAGACGCTTATGAGCTGGGCAGACGCTGAACGTGATATTGAGATCCGCGCCAATGCCGATACGCCCGCGGATGCGCAGACCGCTCGGAACTTTTCGGCGCAAGGCATCGGCCTGTGCCGGACAGAGCATATGTTCTTTGATCCCGGCCGCCTGATCGTGATGCGCGAAATGATCTTTGCCCAAACCTCTTCCGGTCGCGCGGCGGTTCTGGAACGTCTGCTTCCGATGCAACGCGCAGATTTCGTGCAACTTTTTCGAATTATGGAAGGTCAACCGGTCTGTATCCGCCTGTTCGATCCGCCGTTGCATGAGTTCCTGCCCACGACTCGCAGTGGCCAGCGTGAATTAGCAGAGGCACTTGATCTGCCGGTTTCGGATGTGGAACGCCGTGTCGCCGAGATGACCGAATACAATCCGATGTTGGGATTGCGCGGCGTCAGGCTGGGCATCACGGTGCCGGAAATCTATGATATGCAGGCCCGAGCAATCTTTGAGGCGACGCTTGAGGCCAGCGAAGAGGGCGCTCTGGTGGTCCCCGAGGTGATGATACCGCTGGTTTCGGCCAAGCGCGAGGTTGAGCTTGTCAAATCTCGGATAGACACGGTTGCGGCGTCGGTAGCTGCTGAACGAGGGCAAGAGTTCGAATATCGGCTGGGGGTCATGGTGGAAACGCCGCGTGCCTGCCTGCGGGCGGACGAAATCGCTCCACAAACTGCGTTCCTTAGCTTCGGCACCAATGATTTGACCCAAATGACCTACGGATTGTCTCGTGATGACGCTGGTCGCTTCATGTCTGCTTATGTGCGTCAGGGTGTTTTCGCCGAGGATCCGTTCCACGTGCTAGATCCCGATGGTGTAGGGGAATTGCTGAAGCTGGGGTCTGAACGCGGACGCCGGGTTCAACCGGACGTGACCCTGTCGGTCTGTGGCGAACATGGCGGAAACCCCGAATCAATCGCAATTTGTCGGGATTTGGGGTTCGACTATGTGTCATGTTCACCCTTCCGGGTACCTGTCGCTCGGCTGGCTGCCGCTCAACTAGCGATTTCGTCCAGACTTGGGGGTTGACAGTAACTGCCGACCCAAGGATTAGTGGGAAAAGAAGGTAGCCGTCGTCAACTTATTTTGACGTTACGGCGATTTTTCACTTGCATCTTCTTCTGATCTGGACGTTTCCGATTCAATTCGGTATGAGCCTCATCGCGCCCGCCGGGGGAGGGTATGGCGCAGAATGTGCCTGTGCGAGGTTATCTGATGCTAAGATATATTCTGGCTGTTGCCGTTATGGCGACAACCATGCTGCCTAGTGTGTCCTTCGCTGAGAGGGAAGCAACCGATACTGCGAAACGTGAGCTGGTCGCCCGTAGCGAACTGCCCGGTCAGAATTTTCGCGATTATCTGAATTTGTTCAAGCCCCGACAGGAGCCTGAGTCGAAAGAAGTGTCCTACTCCAAGAGCTGGTTGGACGAGCAACCCACCGCCACCGGAGGTGAACAGTTCAAGTGCCTGGCCGAGGCGTTGTACTTTGAAGCGCGCGGCGAAGGTGTGCGCGGTCAGTTTGCTGTGGCGGAGGTTATCCTCAACCGTGTTGCCAGCAGCCGCTTTCCCGACACGCTGTGTGGTGTGATCAATCAGGGCACAGGTAAGAAATACCAGTGCCAGTTCACCTATACCTGTGACGGTCAAGAGGAAGTGATCCGTGAAAAGAAGGCCTATGAGCGTGTGGCAAAAGTTGCGCGTACAGCCATCGACGGGGATGCCAAAAAGCTGACCGAAGGGGCTACGCATTATCACACGACCGCAGTGCGCCCGTCTTGGGCCAAGGTCTACAAGGAAACTGCGCGTATCGGTGTTCATATTTTCTACCGTCACAACTATCAGACGGCGAGCAACTGATTGACGCACCCGCGCTGGAACCCTACTGGCGCGGGACGAAAATCGGTTTAGATTGCGGGCCAAGGAGGTCCGTATTGTTGTTATCACGCAGACAGATATTGCAATCCGGTACAGCAATGTTGCTGTTGCCCAAGGCAGTGCATGCCGCAATAGATGATTTGGTTGCCCAGATCGTCTCCCGACAGCTGGCCCCTGACGGGTACCCCGAGACCTCGGTTTGGTCCTTTGGTGGAAATGTGCCCGGTTCAGAAATTCGCCTGCGCAAAGGGCAAAACGTCCGGCGCAGATTGGTAAACGATTTGCCCCAACCCGCTACGATCCACTGGCATGGCATTCGGATTGTCAATGCAATGGACGGAGTTCCGGGTCTGACGCAGGACGCTGTTCAGCCAGGCCACAGTTTTACCTATGACTTTGTGGTCCCGGATGCGGGAACATATTGGTATCATGCCCATAACCGATCCATGGAGCAGGTTGCGCGTGGCCTCTACGGCCCATTGATTGTCGAAGAAGATAGTCTGCCTGATGTGGATCAGGATTTGACCCTTGTCCTGGACGACTGGCGATTGACCCCGGAAACCGGGCAGATCGTCGAAGATTTTGATAACCAGCACGACCTCAGCCACGCCGGGCGTTTGGGTAATCTCGTCACAGTTAATGGCCAGTTTGATCCAGAATATGCAGTGGCGCGCGGTGCGCGCCTGAGGCTGCGGCTGATCAATGCGGCAAATGCCAGGATATTCGATCTGGGGCTGGATGGTCTGACAGGTTGGATCGTCGCTTTGGATGGAATGCCTCTGGTTGACCCATTGCCGGTTTCCGGGAACGTCCCGCTTGCACCTGCTCAGCGGATGGATCTGATCGTGGATGTGCAAAGTGATGAGGGTCAGATTGCCGGGCTTGTAAGTCAAGAACGCGGTGACAGCTTCGGTCTGGTTCGGCTTGCGGTGGCCGGTCAGGCAGCGGCAAACAGGACTGGAATCCGCCCTTTGCCAGCAAATGAGATGCCTAAGGTTCGGCTGGACGACGCACCGATCCATCGCATGACGCTGCAAGGCGGGGCCATGCGCTGGCTGGATTCCGCCAATTTGGGCGAGACCGAGCTATCAGGCCGTGAATTGGCCCAACTCGGGAGGTTTTGGGCATTGAATGGCTATTCTGATCGACCGGATGAGCCGTTTCTGGATGCACGATTGGGAAGTGCTCATCAGATTGAGTTTGTCAATGAAACGGCGTTTCCCCACGCTATGCACCTGCATGGGCACCATTTCCGCATCATCCTGGATGACGGCACGCTGGGCCCCTGGCGCGACACAATACTGATAGGGCGGGGTCAGACCCGTAAAATCGCGCTGATTGCTGACAATCCAGGCGACTGGTTGTTACACTGCCATATGCTGGGTCATTCAGCATCGGGAATGATGAGCTGGTTTCGCGTCAGCTGACGCCGCATTCGAAGACTGGAATGGCGCTTGTTGCAGTGTTATAGGGCCTGCAATGTGTAAATAGGTCCGAAAAGTCCACCAAGCCCAAAGGGTCAACCGCATGAGTTCTGAAATCCGTCTTGCCTTTGCGCACCCCTCCGAGCGGTCCGAAGCGACAGCCACGCGGGGACCTCTGGATCGCATTTCTCTGCGGGACCATATTGTCGAGGTCGAAATTGGCGCTTTTCAGGCCGAGCGCGGAACGACGCAACGCATTTGCTTTAATATCGTTGTCGAAGTGCGCCCTTTGACCGATCCGATTGACGATGATGTTGATCGCATTTTGTCATATGATCGTGTGACCGAGGCTATCGCCTTTGAACTGTCAGCCGAGCGGTTGAACCTGCTGGAAACTCTGGCAGATCGGATTGCGGAAAGAATTTTGCTTGAGCCTCAGGCCGTAAGAGCTTTTGTCAGAATAGAAAAACTGGACCGAGGACCCGGCGCTTTGGGCGTCGAGATCGTGCGCGGTAAAGATGCAACTCACCACGATCTGGTCGAGGAAGAGCGTCCGCACCCGCGTTTGGCCTTCCTGTCAAACGAAGCAATCGCTTCGGACAATCTGACCGGTTGGATCGACCAGTTGGAGAACCGGAAACGTCCCTTGATCCTATGCGTTGGGGCGGCGGATATGGCCGTTTCACAAACGGGGCACGCCATGACACAACGCCGGATCGACCTTTTAGCCATCGAGCAAAACGCCTGGGTATTGGCCGCGCGTGACCTGCGCTGTGTCGTCGTTTCCACGCGGACTGAGTTGGATTGGGCCATGAAGAACGGGCAGATTTGCGTCTGGGCGCCGTCCAAGATCGTGCTTGATGCAGTGGACGGCCCGTCGGCTGCGCCCTCGGATGCGGTCGCTCTGGCGGCGTGGTTTGCCGCGACATTCGAAGCGAGCGAGCTGATGGTATTCGGAGGCGCCTTGCCGGACTCACCCCAGACTCCGCTGCGCGCTGTGCCGGTGGATCAGGCGAATCTGTGACTGCTTACTACCGACCCCTGGTTCAGCATGGTGAGGCGCGCCCTGAAGGGGCGGTGACCTTAGCCGGTCAGACGCTGTGGTTCACCCATGTCGAACGCCTCAGCCGGACTGAAGCCGCGTGCATCATCCCGGCTGCGCAGGTTCCCGGCGATGTGCTGGATCGGCTGACACGTCCACGGGCCGCTATTTCTGGCGTTGCGATGGATCGGCCCCAGATCATGGGCATCCTCAATGCCACGCCGGACAGTTTCTCGGATGGCGGGGTGCATAACTCGGTCGAGGCGGCACAGGCTGCGGCGCGGGACATGGTCGCGCAGGACGCCAGTATTCTTGATATCGGAGGCGAGTCGACACGCCCCGGCGCAAGTTTTGTTCCTGAAGACGAGGAAATCGCCCGTACCGAACCGCTGATCAAAGCGATCAGATCGGCCACCGATGCGCTGATTTCCATAGACACCCGCAAAGCCGCCGTCGCCAAAGCCGCCTGGAAAGCCGGGGCAGGGCTGATCAATGACGTCTCGGGCTTTACCTTCGACCCGGACCTTGCGCCGTTCTGTGCCCAGGTTGGGGCCCCTGTCTGCGTGATGCACATGCAGGGCGATCCCGGTTCGATGCAGGACGACCCG
The DNA here is from genome assembly GCF_059610845.1 of Ruegeria sp. CDSC021. Classification (NCBI taxonomy): domain Bacteria; kingdom Pseudomonadati; phylum Pseudomonadota; class Alphaproteobacteria; order Rhodobacterales; family Roseobacteraceae; genus Ruegeria; species Ruegeria sp. CDSC021. The sequence continues at coordinate 950,012 of NZ_JBXWOK010000001.1, read as the reverse complement.
ACTTACGACAGTGTTTTGCTGGATGTTTATGACTTCCTACATGGGCAGGTTGGTTTTCTTGAAGACCTCGGCATGAGCCGGGACCAGATCATTATCGACCCGGGCATAGGATTTGGCAAAACCGAAAAGCACAATCTTATCCTTCTGCAGAATCTCAGCCTGTTTCACTGTTTGGGGTGTCCGATCCTGCTGGGCGTATCCCGAAAGGGGTTTATCGGGCAGATAGGCAAAGAGCCCCGCAAAGACGCGCGTGCGCCGGGATCCATCGCCGTGGGGCTGGCCGGATTGGCACAGGGTGTGCAGATCCTGCGTGTTCATGACGTCGCTGAAACCGCTCAGGCCTTGCGTCTATGGGCCGCCGTCCGGTAATCCGGTCGCAAGCAAGAATTTACGGAGAGATACCAATGCGCAAGCTGTTCGGAACCGATGGGGTGCGTGGCACCGCCAATACGCATCCGATCACGGCTGAGATGGCCCTGCGCATAGGGGCCGCGGTTGGGCGGTACTTCCGACGTGACCAATCCGGCGTGCACCGTGTTGTTATTGGCAAGGATACGCGCCTGTCTGGGTATATGCTGGAAAACGCGCTGACGGCGGGGCTAACCTCGACCGGGATGAATGTTTTGCTGCTGGGACCAGTTCCAACGCCGGCTGTCGGCCTGATGACGCGGTCAATGCGCGCCGATCTGGGCGTGATGATCTCGGCCAGTCACAACCCCGCCGAAGACAACGGGATCAAGTTTTTCGGGCCTGATGGCTTCAAACTGTCGGATCAGGCGGAAATTGAAATCGAACGGCTGATCGAAGAAGGGGTTAAGCCTGCGCAGGCCCAAAATATCGGTCGGGCCCGCCGGGTAGACGATGCGCGGTTTCGCTATGGCGAGCGGGTGAAATCTTCGCTATCCCGCGATCTTAGGCTGGACGGTTTGAAAGTGGTGGTGGATTGCGCCAATGGCGCCGCGCACCGTACTGCGCCCGAAGTTTTGTGGGAACTTGGGGCCGAGGTCATTCCTGTAGGCACCTCTCCTAACGGTAAGAATATCAACCTGAATTGCGGTTCGACCAAACCTCAGCTAGCAGCTGAAACGGTGGTGGCGCACGGGGCCGATGTGGGGATCTGCCTGGATGGTGATGCCGATCGGGTTGTGATCGTGGATGAGCACGGACACGTGGCCGACGGCGATCAGTTGATGGCGTTGTTAGCGACCTCTTGGGCCAAGGCCGACCGCTTGCGCGGCGGCGCTTTGGTCGCGACAGTCATGTCCAACCTTGGTCTCGAACGCCATCTCGGTTCGCAGGGGCTCAGGCTTGAACGAACGGCCGTAGGCGACCGCTATGTAGTCGAGCGGATGCGTGAAGGAGATTTCAACCTGGGTGGTGAACAATCTGGCCACATCGTCATGAGCGATTATGCCACCACAGGCGATGGCCTCATGGCGGGCCTGCATTTCCTGGCTGAAATGGTACATTCCGGGCGCAACGCATCCGAACTGTCGGTTCAGTTCGAAACAGTACCGCAACTGTTGAAGAACGTGCGCTATGGCGAGGGGCAGGCCCCGCTGGAAACAGTTGGTGTGAAAGCCGCAATCTCGGATGCCGAAGAGCGTCTGAAAGGAAAAGGCCGATTACTGATCCGTAAATCCGGCACTGAACCTCTGATCCGCGTCATGGCGGAGTGTGAAGATGATCAGCTGTTGGCCAAAGTCGTTGACAGTATCGTTGCTGAGGTCGCGGCGGTTGCAGGCTAGCGACCGGCCAGCATTCTGCGCAGGCTGAACCACTGGCTGATCGCTAGCCCGGTCAGGATCATCGCCAGAGCAACGTAAAACCGTATCGGCAATGCCTCGGACAGAACCCACGCGCCAAACACCATCGACCATATCGGAACTTGGTAGTTGACCAGCGTCAGAAAAACAGACCCGGCGCTGCGAATAATCGAGACGCGCAGCAACGTGGCAAAGGCGGTTGGAACAAGGCCCAATGCGATTATGGCGAGGCTAGGCCGTGCGCCATGCCAATTTGGCACCCCTTCGGTTACCAGCATGATGGGCAACAAGATCGCCGCGCCGACCAGCAAAGTGAGCGCAGCCAGAACAACCGGATCGACCGGAGGGCATCTGCGCGTGAATATAGAAGCGCAGGAATAGCACAGTGCGGCACCAATACAGGCCAGCTGTGCCAGTGGTTCCGCACCTTTACCAAGCTGTGCGAGGCCAGGGCCAATCAGAACCAGCGCGCCTGCAAATCCAAGTGATACGCCAACAAAACGCCGCGCGTTGAGGGGCTCATCCGAAAAGAAATGTGCCAGTGGCAACACCATCAACGGGATGGCCGCCATCGACAGGCCCGCAAAGGCGGACGGAACATATTGCTGGCCCCAGCTGAGAAGCAAAAAAGGTAGGGCCGTCGACAGAATGCCGATCACGATGATTGAGGGCCAAAGGCCCCGCGTGGTTGTTGGCAATTTGCGACCCGTCGCCCCCATCAGCAGTATAAGGGTCAGCGCGCCCAGAGTCGTGCGCGCTGTTGCTACTGTGACGGGCCCGTACCCTTCGAGCGCGATGGCGACGACCATAAATGTGCCGCCCCAGATGAAGCCAAGTACAGCGACCATAAGCCAGTTTTTGTTGGTGATTTCAGAGGGTTCGCTCATGGTATTGCCTGCTTCGTCACAATTAGCTGCGAGTGTGGTGTTGTAGGAGTATTGGAAAAAGAATTTGGAGATAAATTATGGACTACAAAGAAGTGAATGCTGTTTGCCAGCCCGGAGACGATGTGGCTTCACGAGATTGGTATGCTTGGAACAACAAGATGCCTCCGGGGCCCGGTAGGTTGATTGTGACGGGCATTGTCACGGTTGGTAATCCAGGGGTCGAGCCCATGTTGGTTATCGCCAATCCGCAGGGGATCAATCCCAGCCATTTGCTGCTCAACATCTTCCTCTGTCAGAAGCCCGGGAAATGGCCCTCGGTGGTTGTCGACAAGCCGGTGCGGTTCGAGCAGCATTCGAACCCGATGTATACCCATGTGGATATTGTTGGCGGGCCGTCGATAGAAATTTTTGACGCCCATTAAATGAATGACGCCGCCCCGGGGGGCGGCGTCATGATAGGATCAGTTCTTTTCCTGATCGACCAGTTTACCGGCCGAAATCCAGGGCATCATGTCCCGCAGCTTTTTGCCGACCACTTCGATCTGGTGCTCGTCATTGGAACGGCGCGAGGCTTTGATGGTGGGTTGACCCACAGCATTTTCCAGCATGAAGTCGCGTACGAATTTGCCGCTCTGGATGTCCGACAGGGTCTCTTTCATTGCCTTCTTGGTCTGCTCATAAGGCAGGATGCGCGGACCAGTGACGTACTGACCGTATTCAGCAGTGTTCGAGATCGAGTAATCCATGTTGGCGATTCCGCCTTCATAGATCAGGTCCACGATCAGCTTGGTTTCGTGCAGACACTCGAAATAGGCCATTTCGGGTGCATAACCTGCCTCGACCAGAGTTTCAAAGCCGCAGCGGATCAGCTCGACGATACCGCCACACAGAACCGCCTGTTCACCGAATAGGTCGGTTTCGCATTCTTCGCGGAAGTTGGTCTCGATGATGCCCGAACGGCCGCCACCGATGGCCGAGCAATAGGACAGACCGATTTCCAGCGCTTTGCCGGTTGCGTCAGTGTCAACAGCCACAAGGCAGGGAACGCCGCCACCTTTGGTGTATTCACCACGGACGGTGTGGCCGGGGCCTTTGGGGGCCATCATGATGACGTCTACGCCTGCTTTCGGTTCGATCAGGCCAAAGTGAACATTCAGGCCGTGGGCGAACGCAATCGCAGCACCCGGCTTGATGTTGTCATGCACGTATTTCTTGTAAGTTTCGGCCTGCAATTCATCGGGCATGGTGAACATGATGACATCACACCAGGCTGCCGCTTCTGCAATGCCCATGACCGCCAGGCCTTCGGCTTCGGCTTTCCTAGCCGAAGGCGAGCCTTCGCGCAGGGCAACGACCAGATTCTTCGCGCCCGAGTCGCGCAGGTTCAGCGCGTGTGCATGACCCTGGCTGCCATAACCCAGGATGGCCACTTTTTTGTCTTTGATCAGGTTGATGTCGCAATCGCGATCGTAATAGACGCGCATGATGCTGGTCCTTTCTGTTTCGATTGCTGTGGGTTTTAAGGCGATTTTCCAAGGATAGCGATACTGTTATCCTTGAATTATCACGAATAACTCGAGTATCTATTCTTGAAGTATAATAAAAAAGAAAAAATCATGCTTGATGATGTTGACCGCAGGCTTCTGCGTCATTTCCAGGCCGACCCGACGCTGACAACCGCTGAGTTGGCCGAGCTTTGTCGCATCAGCACAAGTGTCTGCTGGCGACGTATCGAAAAAATGCAAGAGGCCGGGATTATTCAAGCCCAAGAGGCGATCATTGACTGGGCCGCATTGGGATATGCAGTCGAGGTTTCATTGCGGGTGACGCTGGATAAGACCCAACCGCGTGCATTCGACGAGTTCATGGGTGTCGCGCGCGAGGTTCCCGAGGTGATCGAGATTCAGACCTTTTTGGGCCGCGTGGATGTGCGCTTATCTGTGCTTGCCAAGGATATGGCACATTACCAGCAGCTGTATCGTGACCGTATCCTGACTTTGCCGCATATCGCAGATATCGAGGCATTGATGCATATCGCGCGGGTCAAAAGCGATGAGGTGCTGCCGCTATGACCGAATTGGATGAGCTCGACCGCAAAATTCTGCGCGCTCTGATCCAGGATGCAACGCAAAGCGCGGGTGCCTTGGGGCGTAGATTTGGCCTGTCTCAGCCCGCGATGTGGCGCCGTATCCGGAGGCTTGAAACGACGGGGATCATAAAGGGGCGCCACCTGCGTTTGAATACAGAAGCGTTGGGGTTTGGGGTGACAGTTTTTCTGGGGGTCAAGTTAGCGCGGAAAGGTCAGGTCAGCCTTGAAGATTTCGAACGTGCCGTCAGTGCGATCCCCGAGGTTCAAACCGTTGAACATGTGTTGGGCCTCTATGATTACCGTTTGCGCGTCGTGGCACGGGATCTCTCGGACTTTGAACGTGTTCTGCGCCGCCGGATAATGACTTTGCCCGGGGCCGGAGATGTCGAAGCCAATGTATTGCTGAGCGAAGAGAGGCTACCCGGGCCTATCGGCTAGGCCCGTTTCAGTACCTGGTACGGATGTAATATCCGGGATGATGTGTCATGCGCGCAAAGGTAATTGGCTGCCCGTCTTTCCATGTCGTGCGCTCTAATTGGATCATGGACGTCCCCGAGGTTGTCCCCATGAATTCAGCCAGCCGTCCATCTGCCGAAATCGCACAAAAGGCGACTTCAGCATCGGTGAAGGGGGCGGCGTGCAACAGCCACTCATGCGGGCCTTTGGTGTCGAGGTCAGCATGTTCCACTTCTGGAACTGCATCGATATTGATCCAGCGCTCTTCCAGTTGAAACGGCCGGTTGTCTGCATAGTGCATGCAGACAATATGCAAAACACGCGCTTCTTGCGAGACGCTTAACTGAGAGGCAAGCCATCCGGGGCTGGAGACGATATTACGCTCGACCAGCGCATAACGATAGGTGGAGTTCTGCCCCTCGACATCCAGTCGGGTCAGGGAAAACTCCAGTTTTGCGTGTTTGCTGGGTTCTTTTTTGACCCGCGTTCCGCTTTTACGTTTTCTTTCAACGAAGCCCTGATCTGCCAGTTCCCGCAAAGCACGATTCACCGTGGCACGGGCACAATTAAATTCTTCTGCCAACTGGGTTTCTGTCGGCAGCACCGACCCCTGTGGCCAAACTCTGGTTTCTATTCGTCGTTTTACTTCGTCACGTACAAACTGAAAACTGATCCGCTTATGCGCAGTCACGAGTGAAAATACCTTTCTTCTCCAAAGTGTATGTATCTGGTCAGAAACACGTAGGGGTGTAAAGGGTTGCTGACACTGTTTGGCGTCATTAGTTGTCGATAGGGCCTTTGAGGCGTTAAAATTTTCTTAGGAAACCGGGTTCCGTTGGGTCAATTTTCAGTAATAACTGAGAGGCAGTGAGCGAAGTTGCGAACACCCGCTCGTTTCGTGGAATTTGAAAGGAATACCAATGCCCCCGCTTTTGGACAAAATTGACCCCAATGGGTTAGAGGAGTTTTCGGTCGTCTTCACCGATCGCTCGCTTAATCACATGTCGGTTCAGTTTCAGCATGTGATGCGCGACATCTCTGAGATGCTGAAAGGCGTTTACAACGCTGACGGTGTGGCCGTTATCCCGGGCGGTGGTACATATGCAATGGAAGCAGTCGCGCGCCAGTTTGCCCGCAATGCCAATGTTCTGGTGGTCAGGAATGGCTGGTTTTCCTATCGGTGGAGCCAGATCATCGAGTCCGGTGGGTTGACGGCGTCGGCAACAGTTCTGAAGGCGCGCCAGACCGGCAACTCGGCAACGTCCCCATTTGCGCCTGCTCCGATCGAGGAAGTCATCGAAACGATCCGCGATGGGCGCCCGGATGTGGTCTTTGCGCCGCATGTCGAAACAGCGGCCGGGGTCATTCTGCCCGACGACTATATTTCGGCGATGGCAGCCGCAGCCCACGAGGTTGGGGCGCTGATGGTTCTGGATTGCATCGCTTCGGGCTGCGCATGGGTGGACATGAAGGCGACGGGTGTGGATGTCCTGATCTCGGCCCCTCAGAAAGGGTGGAGCGCATCGCCTTGCGCGGGTCTTGTCATGCTGTCCGAACAGGCTGAGGCAAGGCTGGAGGAGACGACTTCGGACAGTTTTGCCGTCGACCTGAAGAAATGGCGGCAGATCATGCAAGCCTATGAAAATGGCGGTCACGCCTATCACGCCACGATGCCAACAGATGCGCTGAAAGCCTTCCGCGACACGATGGCTGAGACTCGAGACTATGGCTTTGACAAACTGCGTGACGCCCAGTGGGCATTGGGGGACGGTGTACGGGCAATGCTGAAGGAGAAGGGCATTGTTTCTGTCGCTGCCGATGGGTTTGGTGCGCCGGGTGTGGTGGTCAGCTATACCTCGGATCCCAATATCCAGAACGGCAGCAAATTCGCCGCCTTGGGCATGCAGATCGCTGCTGGTGTACCCTTGCAATGTGATGAGCCAGACGGGTTCAGCACCTTCCGTCTGGGCCTGTTCGGTCTGGACAAGCTGTACGATGTTGACGGCACAATCGCGCGTCTAAAGCGCGTGCTGGACCAGGTTTTGTGACCATCGGGCTTTAGCGGACGCCGAGGCCCATCTGCATCAGCGTCTTGCGCACGGTCGGCAGCGAATACAGCGCGTTCAACCCCATTGCACGTATGTCCCGTAAAGGCCGCGCCTCGATCATCGAGGCGCGGTTCAGCAAGTCGATACCCTTGACCCGGGCCTCGATCTCGGTGTGACGCGCTTTGTGATAGGCATCCAACATCTGCGCGTCACCCAGGCCCTCGGGACGGGCCTGTGCCAAATCCAGCAGGCATCGCAGATCACCCAAGGACATGTTCAGCCCCTGCGCACCGATGGGGGGCACGACATGGGCGGCTTCGGCCATCAGGGCCACGCGTTCGCCCGACAGACGCTCTGCCGACAGGCTGATGATCGGCCAGATGGTCCGACGAGAGGCCAGTTTCAACGGACCGAACAACCCGCAGGACCGTTCGGTCATCAGCGCTTCAAAGCTTTCCGGATCGGTGTTCAACAGCTCTACCGCGCGCGGGCCACGCTCCATCCATACAATCGCGGACGAGGGCTGACCCTGCCAGTCGGGCAGGGGAACGAGCGTGAACGGGCCGCCGGACCTGTGAATCTCGGTCGAGACGTTCTGATGCGGGATCGAGTGTGTAACCGCGAAGGCCAACGCCTTTTGCCCATAGCGCGTGGTGTGCACGTTGATCCCGGCGGCCTCTCGCATGGGCGAGTTGCGACCATCTGCGGCGATCACCAGTTTACAGCGGATGCGCGTCCCGTCGCTCAGGCCAACGCGGGCTTCGGCTGTACGGGTGAACAAGCTGACCGTGCCCGTTCCGGGGCGAAAATCGACATTGGGCAGTTCAGCGAGACGGGCCACCATTTCGCGCCGCAAGAGCCAGTTTGGCAGGTTCCAACCAAAGGGCTGGTCCGAGATATCCGCGGCATTGAAGTCGCGCACCACGCGCGGCTCGGGCACATCGCCGCCTGCATCCACAATCCGCATGATCTGAAGAGGGGCGGCATGCGCGTCGAGTTTTTCCCACAGCCCGCATTGTTCCAAAAGACCGTGGGCTGGTTGCAAAAACGCGGTGGTCCGTAAATCCGATCCGTCCACGTCCCGCTGGGTCACAGGTGGGGTAGGATCAACACAGACCACATTGAATCCAGCCGCGCCAAGGGCCGCCGCTGCGGTCAAACCGGCAATTCCGCCGCCGGAAATCAGGATGTCACACTGGTCGTTCATGGCGCCCTCTTTGGTTCTAACCCGACCCTAGAGCGGTTCGACTTCCCGCGCCAAGTGACATCCTGTCTCGCAGGTCAGCCGCGCGAGATCAGGATGAGGATCAGGAATATCACGGGCACCATCACGACGGCGGGGATATACAAGCCCGGCAAGCCAAACAGCATCACTGAACAGCCCCACATGCTGAAGATGGCGGCAGCGGTGTAATACCAGTCGTCCCCATCTGCATCGGCCGCATCGCGCGCCATCCAGCCAAACAGAGGAACAGCAAATAGCAGGCGCTGCCAGATGGGTGAGCGCGGGGGCATTTCGATTGCGGACATCTGGGTCTCCGTTCTGTTCGTCGCAGTTGGGATATAGGGGCGGCGCCCGGGTCGCAGTACGTGCAGATCGTCGCAGTGTGACAGCCTATCGCAGGCGGGCCAGAAAGGCGGTCAGGTCGTCTGTATGGTGGTGGATGTGATCGGCCATGTGCGGTTCGGGCGCGACATGAACCGTGCGCATCCCCATCTCATGCGGGGCCGCCAGATTGCGCGGATCGTCTTCGAACATGGCCGCTTTTTCTGCCTTGATTCCGTCTTGCGCAAAGATGGCCTGGAATGCGGCCTTCTCGGGTTTAGGACGGTATCCCGCATGCTCAACCCCATAGATGGCATCGAACAAACCGCTGAGGCCACGCGCCGCAAGGACGCGTTCGGCATAGGGCGCGCTGCCATTGGTATAGACAATGCGGCGACCGGGCAGAGCACGAATATGTGCCGCCAGATCCACGTCCGGGTCCATATGGCTCATATCCACCTGATGCACGGCATGCAGGTAAGGGTCGGGATCCAGATCATGTTCGGCCATCAGCCCGGCCAGCGTGGTGCCATATTCGCGCCAGTAATGGGATCGCAGTCGGTCGGCCTCGGCCCGGTCGACGCCGATGGCCTGAACCACATAATCCGTCATCAGCACCTCGATCTGATCGAACAGGCGCATATGCGGCGGGTACAGGGTGTTGTCCAGATCGAACACCCATTGGGAGACATGGCTGAAGGCAGGTTTGACCATACCTGCCGTTTAAGCGGCGCAGCGCAGGTTTTCAATGCAGTACTTGATTGTGCGCACTGCAGACGGATAGACATGTCCGAACGAGGAGAAAAACAAAAGATGCCCCAATCCAAGCAGTCCAACAGCGACGCCTACAGCCTTATTCTCGAAGCGATTGATGTGGGCATCTACAAGCCCGGTGACAGGCTGGTCGAAAGCGAGCTGGCCGAAAGGTTCGGTGTTTCGCGCACGCCAATCCGCGAGGCGTTGCAGCGGTTAGAGACCCAATCCTTGCTTGAACGCGACGGGCGTTCGCTGATTGTGGCCTCATTGGACCACAATCAGATGGCAGAGCTATATGTCGTTCGCCGTGAACTTGAAGGTCTCGCTGCAAGTTTGGCCGCCAAGCACGCGACCGAGGAAGAGATCAAGGTGCTGCAGGAAATGGTTGCCGAAGATGATGCGCTGGTGGACAATCCAAACGCCCTGTCTCGGGCGAACCGGCGGTTTCACGAACAGATCCATCTGGCCTCGCACAACCGCTATTTGGTGCAACAGCTGAACCTTGTGCACCGCACAATGGCCTTGATGGCAACGACATCGCTTGCGGTTTCCGGGCGCGGTGAGATCGCGCAAAGTGAACACAAAGGCATCGTCGAGGCGATAGCCGCCCGTGACGAGCAAGCCGCGGAACGTGCGTTGAAAGAGCATATCTCGGTCGCTTTCATGACGCGTCTCAAGCAGGATGCGGTTCGTCGCGAAAGCTGACGGTCACATGTCGAAGGCTTCTTCACTGGCTTGACCGTGTTGGGTTTTGTCCCAGAAGAACGGGTTGATAGCCAATTCCCAAAGGGCTTTGTAAGCTGCCAGCACACCCAAGGGGAAATACAACGGCATTGTCGGCACCCACGGCATCAGAAACCGTCTTTCACGGGCGGCAACAGCCAGTATCCCGATGGTCACATTCGTGATCTCTGCAAATACGAACAGAGCTATCAGTATGGTCATGACCTTGCCCGGAATGACGGGATCCAGCGGGCTGGCCAATCCGAATGTGGTAAGCCAGAACAGCCACAAAACCGGGGCCAGCAGGAATTGTCCGACGGTGCCCAGAAAAAACGCCTGAAGCCCAAGGAAGCGCAGCACACCCAGCTCTTTCAGCAGATGGACCGGCGCGCGCATATGGACAAGATATGTGACCATAAAGCCCTTGAGCCATCGTGAACGCTGTTTGACCCAAGGCCAGGCCCGAAAGTTTGCTTCTTCGAAAGTGGTGGTATCAACCATCTCGGTCCGATAACCCGCGCGGCTGAGTCGGACGCCCAGATCCGCGTCTTCGGTCACATTATGGGCATCCCAACCGCCCAGTTCCAACAGCTTTTCGCGACGAAAGAAAAAGGTTGTACCACCAAGTGGAACCACCAGCCCCAACCGGGCAATGCCAGGCAGGATGACCCGAAACCAACTGTTATACTCAATGGTAAAGCAGCGAGACCGCCAGTTGGTGCGCGGGTTGTAATAGTCCAGAACGCCTTGCAAGCAGACGACGTCTTCACCGGCTTGGGTGAAATGTCCGACGATGCGTTCGATTTGATCGGGAAGAGGGGCGTCCTCGGCATCCCAAACGCCCAGAATATCACCACGACAGAAATCCAGCGCATAGTTCATCGCGCGCGGTTTAGTCGTCAGCCCGCTTAATGCCGGTACTTCGATCGTGCGGATCCAACAGGGCAGCTCGATTTTGGCCAGGGTTGCACGGGTTACCATATCCGTTTCTTCCAAAACCAGAATGACGTCCAAAAGAGCTTTGGGATATGTCAGACGCCGCAATCGGCGGATCAGAGCGCCAGCAATCTCTCGCTCTTTGTACAAAGGGACCATGATGGAAACGCGAGGCAGTCGAAGAGGAAGCGTGGTGGCGGTCTGACTGTGGCGTTTTCCTTTGTAACATAGAAACGAGAGCAATCCCGCCAGACGCAATGTCAGGAATAATACAAGCGACGTAACGGCCGAAACGACCAGAGCCAGCAGCCCCGGAATGGGTTGCGCCAGGAACAGTGTGGCGAGGCCAAGCACTATGGCAATCGGCCCAATACGCGAGCGCCGAGTCCAGGATCGGCAACTATGAGCTATTGCCACACGGGTTTCAGCCTTTTCAGCAAGGCTTTCCGAGAAAATGCTGGCGATCGCGTCGTCGATCCGGTCCGCATCGGCAAGCACGGGTATGATCGTTTGCTTTTCCTTTGCCAACTGCTTGCGAACTGCGTCGAACTGATCGGGATTGGCGGTAGCGACCAGGAGAATGGGACCGATGCGCATCCAGGGAATGATGTTGTGATCCAGCCAAAAGCTGGCGGGGCGGGTTTTGCAAAGGTCCGGATTTGGTGGATGCAGATCCAGGTCCGCGATCTGCAATCCTGTTTGTTCAGACAGCGCCGTCAGAACCTCGGACCGATCTACCCAGCCTTCGCCGACCAGGATTTCGCCCAGTGCAACATTTTGTCTGGATTGCAGGTGCAGGGCTTTTTGCAACTGATGGTTCGAAAGCAGCCCGCGGTCGATCAGGCAAGCCCCCAAAGGCTTGCGCACCGTTGCAGAAATCGGCGCGGCCGATGCGAAATGCTGCAGGTTCAGTTCAACCATTCAATCAACCCAGACGTGGTAATCTGCGTCAGGGTGGAGCGATTAAGGTTAACAGGCCGTTAAGGCTGTATGATTATGCCTGTGCCTTTCGGGCGGCCATCGCATGCGAGAACCGCTCGAACAGGTAGAAGCTGTCTTGTGGGCCTGGAGATGCCTCTGGGTGGTACTGTACCGAATAGACCGGTCGATCCGTCATGCGAATTCCGCAGTTTGAACCATCAAACAACGAACGATGAGTCTCAACGACACCGTCGGGAAGGGTTTGAGCGTCTACCGCAAACCCATGGTTCATCGACGTTATTTCCACCTTCCCAGTCTCGAGATCTTTTACCGGGTGGTTCGCCCCGTGGTGGCCGTGATTCATCTTGACAGTCTGACCGCCAAGGGCCAGCGCAAGCATCTGATGACCAAGGCAAATCCCGAATACGGGTAGGTCGGTGGTGTCCAATACCTCTTTGATCATCGGTACTGCGTATTCACCCGTAGCCGCTGGATCACCGGGGCCATTGGACAGGAATACGCCGTCGGGATTATGGGCCAGAACCTCAGCCGCGGTGGCCGTTGCGGGCAGCACAGTGACATCGCACCCGGTCGAGGCAAGGCATCTCAGGATATTGCGCTTTGCCCCGAAATCCAGTGCCACAACCTTATGTACTGGGGCCTCTTGCCGTTTATAGCCATCTGGCCAGGCCCAACGCATCTCATCCCAGCGATAGCTTTGCGCACAAGTCACTTCCTTGGCCAAATCCATACCTTCAAGCCCGGCAAAGCCACGCGCTGCCGAAACCAGAGCTTCGATGTCGAAATTGCCCTCAGGATCATGAGCCAATGCCACATGAGGTGCGCCTTGCTGGCGAATTGCGCGGGTTAACCGGCGGGTATCGACACCGCCAATGGCAATACGCCCACGCTGGGCAAGCCATGATTTCAGCTCTTCAGCAGACCGCCAGCTGGACGGTTCGGTTGGGTCCCATTTGACGACCATTCCTGCCGCGACAGGATCACCGGTTTCGTCATCCTCGGGGTTCACACCAACATTTCCGATATGAGGGAAAGTGAAGGTCACGATCTGTCCGGCATAAGAAGGATCGGTCATGATCTCTTGATAGCCGGTCATTGCGGTGTTGAAACACAGCTCGGCCACGGTCTGGCCTGTGGCGCCGAAACCGACCCCGTAGAACAGTGTTCCATCGGCCAAAGCCAGACATGCGGTGGGCTTAGACGGGGCGTTCTGGGCCATAGCGCGACTCTCCTGCAGGGTAAATCGGCGCATACCTAAGGGGGTTATGCGCTTGGGTCAAGTGTGTTCAATTTTTGGGCTATTGAGCAATATCAATGACTTAGATGTTTAGGCCCCCGGTTGTATCACGCTTTTTGTTTCGATATGGTCGGGGTTCCTTTTGTCATGGGGATGGACAAACTAAATGGATATGCGATCACGGGTGAATTCCGCCCTGAAGCAAGCAATGAAAGACAAGAACGCCGAGCGTCTGTCGACCCTACGTCTGATCAATGCAGCAATCAAGGACCGGGATATCGCGTCTCGTGCTGCGGTCAACGAGGAAGCCAAGGGTTGCGGTGATGCCGAAGTTCTTGAAATTCTAGGGAAAATGTCCAAGCAGCGTAAGGAAAGTGCGCGTGCTTACGAAGAGGGTGGACGCCTCGATCTGGCGGAGCGTGAACTGCGCGAGATAGAAGTCATAGAAGAATTCCTGCCCGAGCAACTGGACGACGATGAGGTGACGAAAGCCATCCAATCAGCGATTACGGCCACTGGTGCCGGGTCGATCCGGGATATGGGCAAGGTCATGGGCGAGCTCAAGACACGCTATACTGGCCAGATGGATTTTGGGAAAGTTGGGCCCATGGTCAAAGATCAGCTTTGTGCGGCTGCCAGCGGCTGACTGCCGTGACATGCTGAGAGCTTACTGCGCGACTGGTTCGCGCAGTTTTTCTTTGAGGTCATCGTAAAGCGCAATCCGCTCTTCCTCGGACAGGAATGCGCCGATTTCTACTTCGCGACCTTCACCCTTGAGGGTGACGTAGTTCGGAACCGGGCCGCCGCTCTGATGGATCTCGGGGCGGGCCCAATAGCGATTACAGGCCCATTCCTGCTGCCCCCGTCGCGGGTCATGATGTATCAGATGCGCCTGTGTTCCGGTCAGCGTCAGGACTTCGAATATGCTACGGGCCCGATAGTTTGACCGGAGAGCCAGCCAAAGGCCAATAACTGTTAGCAGCAGGAAGGGCAGCAACCCCCAAAGCAAGGCCGAGCCGAGCACGGCCAAAAGCGGGATCAACCCGAACAAAAAGACACTAAACACAACCCGAACTGCCCAATGACGCGGCAGCGAGTTATGCGGCCACAAGCGCAGCTCAAGTTCTGATGTGGTGGTTTGATTCCATCTGTAGGGCATGGCCGGAAGATAGCCCAAAGCGCGTCCGAGTCGACGCTGAAAATTCAGATGACGTGCCCGACGCGGGCCCACGATAGGGCATCGTCCAGCCGATCATCCCCCCAAAAGACTTCGTTCCCCACAACCAGGCTTGGGGCGCCAAAAATGCCCAGCTTGATTGCGCGTAGTGTTTCCGCCTCAAGTGCGGCGACAATGTCGGGGCTGCGCGCGCGGGACAGGATCAGTCGGGGATCCTGCTGACTGCGATGTAGCGCTTCGGACAGGGCGGTTTCGCTGCCGGCCTCTACACCTTCTTCGAACCAGATCCGATATAGAATTTGCGTAAAGTTCTTGCCCCAGCCTTCTTCCATTCCCAACAGCGCTACTTGATTTGCCAAGGCAAGGTCAGAAATGGGGTAGGGCGCAGGAAGCTGGGCGTGCATATGGTACTTGGCCGCCCGACGCTCAATGTCGCGCCACATATAGGCGGATTTGACGGGTTTCCCTGCAAAGGGGATGTTCTTCTGCTGCGACATCACTGTGCGTACATTGAACGGCCGCCATGTGACGGACGCATCGTGTTCAGAACACCAATCGTCCAGGCGCATGATCGTCAGAAAGCTGTAAGTGCTTCCGATAGAGTACCAGAAATCAAGATCGGGCATATGAACCCTCGGGGTTGCCGATTGTTTTGCCTTTACCAGAGTACCCTATTTTGACCGATCTGGCGAATTTCCGGTGGCACGCCACTTAGAAATGAAAAACCCCGCCAAGTTGGCGGGGTTTTCTGTTGGTTCAGAGGGATCAGTGCGCGTGGCCCTTGTCCCAGTCTTCTTGCTTGGGCAGCTGCTCGAACGTGTGTTCGGGCGGCGGCGAGGGCAGCGTCCATTCCAGCGTATCCGCGTATTCGTTCCACGGGTTGTTCCGGGTCTCACGTGCGCCACGGAACAAGGCGTAGAACACGATACCAAAGAACAGCAGGAACGAGGCGAAGGATACAAAGGCGCCAATCGACGAGACATAGTTCCACTGCGCGAACGCTTCGGGATAATCGATGTAGCGACGTGGCATGCCCTGACGGCCCAGGAAGTGCTGGGGGAAGAAGGTCAGGTTGGCGCCGATGAAGAACAGCCAGAAGTGAACCTTGCCCCAGAACTCTGAATACTGACGGCCTGTCATCTTGGAGAAGTAGAAGTAGATTCCGGCAAAGATCGCAAACACTGCGCCCAGCGACATCACATAGTGGAAGTGTGCAACCACATAATATGTGTCGTGATAGGCGCGGTCGATACCGGCCTGCGACAGAACCACACCGGTCACACCGCCAACGGTGAACAGGAACAGGAAACCGAAAGCAAACAGCATCGGTGTCTTGAACTCGATCGAGCCGCCCCACATGGTTGCGATCCACGAGAAGACCTTAACGCCGGTAGGAACCGCGATGACCATCGTTGCCAGCATGAAGTAGGCTTGCTGCTGGACCGACATGCCGACTGTGTACATGTGGTGTGCCCACACGACAAAGCCCAGTACACCGATCGCAATAAGTGCCCAAACCATCGGCAGGTAACCGAAGACTGGCTTGCGCGAGAAGGTCGCGATGATGTGGCTGATAAGGCCAAATCCAGGTAGGATCACGATGTACACTTCTGGGTGGCCAAAGAACCACAGGATGTGCTGATACAGGATTGGATCACCACCACCGGCCGGATCAAAGAAGGTGAAACCAAAGTTGCGGTCCATTAGCAACATGGTGATCGCACCTGCCAAAACCGGCAGCGACAGAAGAATCAGCCACGAGGTGATGAAGATCGACCAACTGAACAGCGGCACCTTGAACAGGGTCATGCCCGGGGCACGCATGTTCAGGAAGGTGGTGATCATGTTGATCGCGCCGAGGATCGAGGAGGCGCCCGATACGTGCACGGCAAAGATCGCGAGGTCCATGGACATTCCGCCCTCGCTCGTCGACAGCGGCGGGTACAGAACCCAGCCGACGCCCGAACCAAGCTGGTCGTTACCACCGGGGCTCAGCAGCGAGGCCACGCCCAGCGAAGTACCGGCGACATAGAGCCAGAAGGACAAGTTGTTCATCCGCGGGAACGCCATGTCCGGCGCGCCAATCTGCAACGGCATGAAATAGTTGCCAAATCCGCCGAATAGGGCAGGGATGACCACGAAGAACATCATCAGAACACCGTGATAGGTGATCATCACGTTCCACAAATGCCCGTTCGGAGTGCAGAGCTCGGCACCGCTGCCGAACAAGCGGAACCCTTCCATGCACATGTGCTGTACCCCGGGCTCCATCAGTTCGATCCGCATGATAACAGTCATCAGAACCGAGATTAGACCGGCCAGGGCCGAGACGATCAGGTACAGAATCCCGATGTCCTTGTGGTTGGTCGACATGAACCAGCGGGTAAAGAACCCGCGCTGGTCTTCATGGTCGTGACCATGAATGGCTGCGTCTGCCATTAGGTGCCTCCTGTTGCAACTACACCGCGCTGTCGGACCTCTCCAACGCGCGGGATTCCTGCTGGTTTTAGATTGCGTGGGGGCGACCTTCAATGGTCGAGTTTGATCTGGATCAAGATTAATTGTCGCGGGTGCCGGTTGCAGGGCTTCGAAAAAGAGCACAACTTTCGGCAAATGGAGGAGACCGGATGGTTCTGAACTACGTGACGACCGAAAAGGCTCAGGCGGCCACCGGGCTACGCATGATCGTTGTCGGAGGTGTGCCAAGCCCTTGGAGCGAAGCCGCAAAGGGTATTTTTTACGTAAAGCGTCTGCCTTGGGTGCCAGTTTATCTGGACCATCAGGACCGGGCGCAGACCATCTGGGCGCAAACGGACAGCGCACCGGTTGTGTTCTGGAAAGATGAAGTACCGCTTTCCGAAAAGGCCGATATTGTCGCCTTGGCACAACGAATCGCGCCTGAACCAGATTTGTTGCCAGCATCAATGGCGCCCGACATTCTCGCCTTCATTGACTTACTTACGGCCCCAAATGGATTGGGCTGGCAAAGGCGGCTTCAGCAAATCCATGCTGGTATGCGAGGCCAAGAAGGTGGGTTCCATCCCAAGATTGCCGACTATCTTGGCAAGAAATACGGCTATGATACAGAAGCAGGTGAAATGGCTGCCGGTCGCGCTGATGGGATATTGAAACGCGTCAGCAGCAAGCTCGCAGAAGGTGGTGATTTTCTGTTTGGCAACACGCTCACTGCAGCAGATATTTATTGCGCTGCCTTCATGGCTTTGTTCGCACCGTTGCCGGAAGAGTTGTGTGCAATGCGGCCGAGTACCCGAAGGGTTTTCGAGCATATATTCGATCCTGTACGGGATACTCTTTCGGCAGGTTTGCTGTTGCATCGGGACAGGGTATACCGCGATTTTCTGGAAACACCCTTGTCGCTTTGATCGCATGTGCATTGCGTCTTGACCGCCAAGATGCGGCACCGCACAAACACCTCATGAAAAACGTCCAAACGGAGGCCGAGTATGTCTGCCTATGATCCCGATAACATTTTCGCCAAAATCCTGCGTGGTGAAATCCCTGCAAACCGGGTCTATGAAGACGACGACACACTGGCCTTCATGGACATCATGCCGCGCACGGACGGGCATCTGCTGGTGATCCCGAAAACGCCTTGTCGCAACGTGCTGGATGCCAGCCCAGAACAGCTTGCTTCTGTGATCTCAACGGTTCAGAAGATGGCGCAGGCGGTGAAAGCGGCCTTTGATGCGGATGGCGTCACCATCCAGCAGTTCAACGAGGCTGCAGGCGGGCAAGAAGTGTTTCATCTGCATTTTCACGTTCTGCCGCGGCACGAAGGCGTTTCGATGCGACCACCGGGCAATATGGGTGATTTTGACCTGATCGCTGAACACGCCGGTAAAATCAAAGACACGCTGGCCTGATCACCCGCTACAGGATCAGTGCGATCCAAGGCATTTGCTATGGTCGCCAAACGCGTTCAGCACTTCACATACATGGTCGTGGGTGCCGTCACAGGCGGCTGTGATGCGTTCCAGTTCGGCCTCAAGGCTGCGCAGCAATGTTATCCGGTTGCGCAGTTCAGTCAGCTGACGATCCGCGATTTCATGAACATGGTCCAGATCCGCCCCCTGCGCCCCTTCCAAAGAAAGCAACGCCTCGACATCCGGCAAAGGCAGGCCCAGATCACGCGAGTGGCGGATAAATTGGAGGCGTTTCAGAGCAGTCTCGTCATATCTGCGCTGATTGCCCGCCGTCCGATACGGCTTGGCCAACAAGCCTTTTTCCTCATAGAAACGGATCGTGGGCACCTTGACCCCGGTTTGCCGCGACAAATCTCCGATTGAGTACATTTTGTGCTTTTTGCCTCTTGAACCTCTAGTGACTAGAGGAATTACATAGGATGGCAGTTCAAAACAAGGATCTGATCTGCCATGTCACATAACCACACCCACTCTCACATTGATCCTAATGCCGGTGACCGGAGGGTGGTCGGAGCGATCGGCGTCAATATGGTATTGACGCTTGCACAAATAGTGGGGGGCATTTTGTCTGGCTCACTGGCCTTGATCGCAGATGCCTTGCATAATTTTTCAGATGCCATCGCGCTGATCATCGCGTTTTTCGCTCGTAAGATTGCTCGACGCTTGGCAGATCCACGGATGAGCTTTGGTTATGGCCGGGCAGAGGTTGTGGCCGCTCTTGTTAACTACACCATTCTTGTCGTTCTGGCCGTTTATCTGATGTACGAAGGTGTCATGCGGTTTATAGAGCCCGAACCGGTGAATGGCTGGATCGTCGTCTGGATCGCAGTGCTGGCCCTGATCGTCGATCTGATCACGGCTGTCCTGACCTATTCGATGGCAAAGGACAGCATGAATATCCGGGCCGCCTTTCTGCACAACGTGGCAGATGCCTTAGGCTCATTGGCCGTGATCGTCGCCGGAACCTTGGTTATCCTGTTCAACTGGACCTGGGTGGACCCGGCCGTGACCATCATGATCTCGGTCTACATCCTTTGGCATGTGAAATCTGAAATTGGCGAAACCATTCACGTCTTGATGTTGGGTGCACCATCCGACCTTGACCCAGAAGAGGTCGCTTCGATGATCGAGGCCACCGAGGGCGTTGTTTCGGTCCATCACGTTCATCTGTGGAGTATGCAGGAGCATGAACCTGCCCTGACTGCACATGTGGTTGCGACCAGCCACGCAGACGAAGATGCCAGGTGGCTTTCCACAACCATCAAGAATGCGCTGCAGGATCAGTTCGGGATCGGCCATGCAACGCTTGAAATTGAAAGTGGGGAAGAGGTTTGTGGCCATCCGGCCCGGTTTGGACATGACAAACACGAGCACTAAAAAAGAAATTGCCGTTCCGATTTGGGGTCGGAACGGCAGACTCGTAACCAAAACACAAACCTGTTTTCCCAGGGTATACCTGCGATCACCGGCTTAACACACCACTCACTCTAGAACGGTAAATTCATACTAGGCGTTAATGGGACCCAAGTATTCATATTTGTGAAATTTAACTAGATTCCGTCGGAAACCAGACGGACCAATCGGGAATTGTTTCCAAATTATGAAGCAGAGCGGATCTGACGGCTGGATTGTAGTCGGTGCCGGGCTGTTTTTCGATTCGTGATCCGAGTTAATCCGCCCCCGCGGGTCCAAAAACCTCAGCGAATGTTTTTCTAAGCGCGTTGTCCACATCATCCATCGCGACCGGAAGACCCAGATCGACCAGAGAAGTCACGCCATGGTTCGAGATGCCGCAGGGTACGATCCCAGAGAAATGGCTCAAATCCGGTTCGACATTGATCGAGATGCCGTGAAAGCTGACCCATTTACGCAATCGCAGGCCGATCGCCGCGACTTTGTCCTCGGCTTTTTCGCCTGCAGGCGTCAGCGGCTTGTCATCCCGTTGCACCCAGACACCAACACGGCCGTCGCGGATTTGCCCGGTCACGTTGAACTCGGCCAAAGCTGCGATCACCCAATTCTCAAGCTGCTTTACAAACTTGCGCACATCCCTGCCGCGTTTGTTCAGGTCCAGCATGACATAAGCAACGCGCTGCCCCGGACCATGATAGGTGTATTCACCACCGCGTTTTGACGTATAGACTGGAAATCTGTCCGGGTCTTTCAGGTCTTCGACCTTGGCTGAAGTGCCCGCTGTGTACAGGGCAGGGTGCTCAAGTAGCCAGATACACTCATCCGCCTCACCCGCCGCGATATCGGCCACGCGCGCCTCCATAAAGGCGATGGCCTCATCATAGTCGGTCAATCCGTCAGTAATCTTCCATTCCATGTCGGCTCCTTAGCGGCTGGATGCATGGATGGAAAGACCTAGGCTGCTTCGGTCAAACAGCGCTGCAGGACCTGTGTATAGCTGTCCGCTCCCTGCGCCCCAGTCAGCAAGTACTTTCCGCCAAACACCATTGCGGGAACGCCGGAAATACCACGACTGGTCCAGTATTGCTGTTTCTCTCGAACCGGCGCGGCATGAGCACCTGATTCAAGCATCGTGCGCGCAGCATTCCGATCCAGACCGGCAGTTTCCGCGGCCTCAAGCAGAACTTCAATATTCGAAACGTCCATTTGCTTGGTGAAATAGGCCTCGAACAAGGCCAGTTTCAGTGGATGCTGGCGACCCTGAGCCTCGGCCCAGTCAAGAAGCTGATGCGCGGCAAATGTGTTTACGATGCGACTTTCTTCATCAAAGGCGAAGGTAAAGCCCAAGTCAGCCCCGATTTGCGTCAATCGATCCCGCATCGCTTGGCTTTGTTCCGTCGAGGAGCCGTATTTCTCGGCAATGTGCTCACGCAGGTTCTGACCCTCGGGCGCCATGTTTGGGTTCAATTCGAACGGATGCCAGCGCAGCTTTGCCAGAATATTTTGCTGTTTGAGCGCCAGATCCAACTGCTGGAATCCAACAATGCACCAGGGGCAAACCACATCCGAGACTATGTCGATCTGAACGATGGGGCGAGGGTCGGGCGAGGTCATGGCGGGGCTCCTGACGGGGTCATTTGGACGACAACCTGTTAAAGATAAGAGCGCCGAATGGGAATTCAAACCAACGTGATTTTTGCCTCTTCACATCTTGATCATCAAGGTCTATACGCCCCACTACCAAGTCACTAACAGTGCGGTCGTGGCGGAATTGGTAGACGCGCAGCGTTGAGGTCGCTGTGGGGTAACACCCGTGGAAGTTCGAGTCTTCTCGACCGCACCAAGTGATTGGATTTCATTCTTTTTAGGCCGAAATTCGCGACGCTCTGGGCGCCTTCAATCAACGATGCGAAAGCCGCCCACAAGTAGACAGCTGACAAGGACAGGTAGCTGGATAACTGTCCGATCTTAGAATTCAGGTTGTAGAACTATTCGGCGTCGACTTACCGGGCAGGGACCTGCAATTCAATTCGCCGGAATATCAGCGTGATGATGCCTGCAATGATCAGATAGATCAGCGCCAACAGCAACAATGGCTCATAGACAACAAAGGTGTCCGCCCGAATTCTGGACGACACAGCGTAGATCTCAACCACTGTTATCGTCGCCACCAGCGGGGTTGCTTTCAGCTGTAGGATCGTCTCACCGCCTAGTGTCGGCAGCACGCTGCGAATGGCCTGAGGCAGCCAGATCCTGCGGAACATGGTAAACCGAGGCATGCCAAAGGATTGCGCCGCTTCGAGTTGACCCTTCTTAACGCTGGCAAAGGCACCGCGCATGATTTCGCCCTCGTAGCCCGCGTAAGACAGGGTCAGGGCCAGAACCGCATAGGGCCAAGCCTGTCGCAGATAGGGCCACAGCTCGCTGCCGCGTATCCATGGAATCTGAGGGAAAAGCGATCCAAGCCCATAGTACAACAGCCAGATTTGCAGAAGAATTGGGGTGCCGCGAATGACGGTGCAGAACACTTTTGCCGGTGCCGAAAGGTACCAGGGACCAATCGCCTGAGCGAGACCCAGTGGAACGGCGAGCAAGAACCCAAGCACACAGGTGACGGCCAACAGCCAAATGGTCCTCCACAGACCTTCAAGCGCCAGCGGGGCATAGGTTGGAATCCAATCCCAGCGCAGTGAGACGGCGCACCAGATAACGAAAGCAGCAAAAAGTGCCATCAGCACGATCCGATGCGGCTGCATGAGTGCTCGCCAGTCCATTATCGGCTTCCTCCCTTCAGCGAAGGCTGCCCACGACGGGCCCATTTCTCGATACGCGCGAACACGACACCGGAACAAAGCGTGACGATCAAGTACAAGGCACCTGCAGCAAGGAAGAAGGTGAAATAGGCGCGCGTACTGGCGGCAGCCTGACGGGTTTCCAGCGTCAATTCGCTAAATCCGACAATGGCCAGAAGGGCTGTATCTTTAGTTGCAATGAGCCACAGATTGGCCAGGCCAGGCGTGGCAAAAGACATCATCGCCGGTATCGTCACCCGTCGCATGAGCAAAAGAGAGGGCATGCCATAGGCACGGGCGGCTTCGATCTGACCAGTAGGAACCGCTTGAATCGCCCCCCTGAGGACCTCGGTCGCATAGGCGCCCTGAACAATGCCCAAAACCCAGATGCCGGCAACGACGCCGCTGATTTCGACGCGGTCATACCCCATTGCCTGCGCGGCCTGATTGATCAGGTCGGTCCCGACGTAATACAGGATCAGGATCAGCACCAGTTCAGGCACGGCGCGCATTACAGTCGTATATATGCCGAGCAGGTCACGTGTGACCGGCCCGCCATATAGTTTTCCATAGGCCCCGAAAAGCCCGATGATCAACCCGAACCCGAACGCTCCAAAAGCGATCTGCAACGAGTTAGCGAGGCCACGCAGAAGGTTGCCGCCCCATCCCGGAGGACTAAGGGCAAGCAACTCCATGCTTTGGGCCAAACCCAGGCTTTCGAGGATAGCTTCCACGGCGAACCTTACTCGCTATAGATGCTGGCTGTGAAATAGCGCGAGGTGATTTCGTCATGCGTGCCGTCGGCAAGAATTGCCGCGATACCCGCATTCAGCTTTTCACGCAGCGCGTCATCGCCCTTGCGGACACCCGCGCCGACGCCGCGACCCAGGATCGAGACGTCATTTTCGACCGCGCCTTTGATTTCACAGCAGGCACCAGTGTCAGAAGAGACAAAATCTGCCATGGCGATGCTGTCGGCCTGGGTCGCGTCGATACGGCCGGCGAACAGATCCTGGTTGGCTTCGTCCTGAGTCTGATACACCCGGATTTCTGCCGCATCCTTGAAATGCTCGTTGGCATAGGCCTGATGGATCGTGGACGCCTGAATGCCGATGATTTTACCGGCCAGAGATTCTGGTGTCGGTTCAATGTCCATCGACTTGTCGGCGACGATAACGGCCGGAGTGTTGTAGTAAGGGTCGCTGAAATCGATCGTTTTCATGCGCTCTTCGGTGATCGACATCGACGCCATCAGTGCATCAATCTGCTGACCGGTCAGTGATGGGATGATCCCGTCCCACGCAACCGGAGTGATCACACATTCAAGCTGGGCCGCGGCACAGACCGCATCAATAACCTCGACCTCCCAGCCGACCCATTTGCCAGACGCATCCAGCGATGCGAACGGCGGATAAGGCTCGGCGGCGATCCCGATCTTGACTTCATCTGCGCTTGCCGTTCCGGCAGAAAGCACAGCGGCAGCCATGGCGGCCACGATTAGCTTTTTGTTTTTCATTGATATTCTCCCTGTTTGATATTTTGTTCGTTCAGCCGACTGATTTTAGGAATTGTTGCAGCCGTGCGGATTTAGGATTGTCGAAAAGTTCGTCGGGTGGCCCCTGTTCCTCAATCTTTCCTTCGAAAAGATACACAACATGGGTCGCAACCTCGCGCGCAAACTTCATCTCATGCGTGACCAGCAACATGGTTCGGCCCTCGGCCGCCAGATCGCGAATTACGGTCAGCACTTCACCAACAAGTTCAGGATCTAACGCGCTGGTTGGCTCGTCAAACAACATTACGCTGGGATCAACGGCAAGAGCACGCGCAATCGCAGCGCGCTGTTGCTGACCGCCTGACAGAAAGGAAGGGAAGGTATCCGCCTTGTCGCCAAGCCCAACGCGCTCCAGCAACTGGTGCGCGCGCTTGATCGCCTCGTCCCGCGGTACTTTCAGCACGTGAACGGGCACTTCGATGACATTTTCCAGCAGCGTCCGGTGGGTCCAAAGGTTGAAGGCCTGAAACACCATTGCCAGTCGGGTGCGGATGCGTTCCAGCTGACGCCGGTCCTTAGGCGTGCCATCCGGGCGCATCTCAATCGGCTCGCCGTTTACGACGATTTCTCCGGAACTGGGCGTTTCAAGGAAATTGATACAGCGAAGGAACGTGGATTTCCCCGAACCGCTGCCTCCGATGATGGCGACGACATCACCCTGATGGGCAGTAAGTGAAACGCCTTTGAGAACTTCGAGCGAGCCAAAAGACTTGTGCAAGTCAGTGACCCGAATGGCTTCATCCGGCGTGGTTTCTGGGTCAGCGTTCATTTTGCAGTTTCATCCCTCTCAACCGTTTTTTTACTTGCAGCTTTAGCAAATCCCTACAATTATGCAACTGTATAATTATAATTTCTGGAAAGATAGATGTCGGATCACGCAACAAAATTCAAGCGAGAACCCGCGGAGCAGCGCAAAGAGGCGTTGATCCAGGCCACGCTGTCTTTGATAGCTGAGCAAGGTTTGCAAGGTGCGACCGTTCGGGCGATTGCCGAGCGGGCCAGTGTAACTCAGGGTCTGATCCGGCACTATTTTTCTTCGAAAGAAGATTTAATTACAGCAGCTTATGACTTTCATATGCGGCGACTGACGGATTTGACGTCGGCCCCTGCAGACGGAGATTATAGCACAGCCAGATTGCGGCTGGCGACGTTTGTAACGACCGGGCTGACCCATCCGGTGGTCGATCCGGGGTCAGTGTCCCTATGGGCGGGCTTTTTGAACAAAGTTCTGGCGGACGACAAAATGCAAGCGATCCACGAACAGACATATCGGGATTTTCGTGACCGCTTGGAATCACTCATTGCAGATGCGCTGAACGAGGTAGGCATACCAGCCAGCCCGGCGGAACTGCGCAGGTTGGCTATCGCATGCAACGCCGTGGTCGACGGCTTGTGGATGGAAGGCGGCGCCCTGCCATACGCCTTTGAGCCGGATGAGCTGCCCAAGATTGGGCTGGCTTCGGTTGGGGCAATTATCGGTGTTGAATTGACGGATCTTGAGCAGAGGCAGACATGAAGAAAACAGCGATTACCGAACGCCTTGCCGGCCTGGGTGGCGCCAAATGGGAAGTTTATCTCAAGGCCAAAGAACTTGTCGAGCAGGGGCGGGATATCATCGAATTGACCATTGGCGAGCCGGATGTGCCAACGCCCACCGAACTGGTGGAAAGCGCTGTGGACGCTTTGCGCGCCGGGCGAACCACCTACTCCAATGGGCGTGGTGAGGCTGGACTGCGCTCTGCACTGGCCGATCGTTATTCGGCCAGATCCGGGCGCACGATCACGGATAATCAAGTGCTGTGTTTTCCAGGCACCCAGACCTCGCTTTTTACCGTCCTGATGGGCGTGGCCGAGGCGGGTTGTGAGGTGCTGGTGGGCGATCCGATGTATGCAACCTATCAAGGTGTGGTACGCGCAAGCGGTGCGGATATTGTGCCGGTTCCATTGCGGCCGGAAAACGGTTTTCGTATTTCTGCGGATGATATCGCGGACAGGATTACCGCGAAGACCACTGCGCTATTGTTGACCACACCGCATAATCCTACCGGGTCGATCCTGACACGCGAAGACATCGACGCAATCGGCAAGCTGGCTATCGAGCATGATCTATGGATCATTTCTGATGAGGTTTATGAAGAACTGATCTTTGACGGATCTGTGTTTTCCTCACCCCTGTCGCGGTCCGAGCTAGCGGATCGGGTAATCGTCGTCTCTTCGATATCAAAATCCCATGCCGCCCCCGGATTCCGCAGCGGTTGGTGCATTGGTCCCGAGGAATTTACCGCGCGCCTTTTGTCGCTGTCGGAAACCATGCTGTTTGGAAATCAGCCCTTCATCGCCGACATGACCGAGACGGCTATTCGCAACGGTTCAACCGTGGCTGAAGGCATGGCGCAACGGTACGCCCGCCGCGCCCGGATGCTGAACGACAGGCTGCCGAACGAGACACATCTGCGTGTGCATCTTCCACAGGCAGGTATGTTTGCGATGATTGATGTCTCGGCCACAGGGATGAATGGAAACGAGTACGCCTTTCATCTGCTCGAACATGGCAAAGTCGCGGTGATGCCGGGGCCGTCTTTCGGTGACACGGTTGATGACTGGGTCCGTATCGCGCTGACGGTGGACGACGCGATCTTTACCGAAGCCTGTGACCGGATCGTTGCCCACGCGACCCAACTGCAACTGGAAAACGCATGACAAGCATTGGTGAGGCGCTGGTTGATCAACTGGTCAGGCGCGATGTGGATACCGTGTTTGGCATCCCCGGCGTCCATACGGTCGAACTGTACCGCGGGCTGGCCGCATCGGGCATTCGCCATGTCACCCCACGACACGAGCAGGGGGCAGGGTTCATGGCTGATGGCTATGCCAGGGTATCCGGCAAGCCCGGCGTGGCCTTTGTGATTACCGGCCCCGGTCTGACCAATACACTCACGGCGATGGGGCAGGCTCGGGCAGACAGCGTTCCGATGCTGGTGGTGTCGGGGGTCAACACGTTGTCCAGTCTTGGCAAAGGGCTTGGTCACTTGCATGAGTTACCGGATCAACGAGCGATGGCGCGAACAGTCGCTCTGTCATCGGACCGAGTTGAAAAGTCAGTTGAACTAGCAGCCGCGTTGGACCGCGCCTTCGCCCTGTTTCAATCCGGTCGCCCAGGGCCAACACATATCGAAATCCCGCTAGACGTTGCGGGGGACGAGTTTGCTGGTCCGACCGATGCTGCGAAAGGTCCCGTCGATAAGTCTCTTGATCCGGCGCTTCTTGACCGTGCTGCCAAGCTACTGGGGTCGGCAAAAGCGCCGGTCATTCTGGTCGGCGGAGGTGGGCGCAGCGCCGGCAGGTCGATCCGGCAGCTGGCCGAAGCGCTGGATGCGCCGGTTGTTCAAACCGTGAATGCGCGCGGGTTGATGTACGATCACCCGTTGAGTGTACCAGCAAGCCCGAGCCTGAATTCAGTGCGTGCTTTGATCGAACAGGCCGACGTGGTTCTGGCTTTGGGGACTGAGCTGGGCCAGACGGACTACGATATGTACGCCACCGGCACGATGGCTGAAATGCCATACCTGATCCGTGTGGACCTATGCCCCGATCAGCTGAAGCGCCACGCGGCGGACATTGCCATTGTTGGTGATGCGGCGATGGCAGCGGCCGAGCTTGTGGATCGGTTTGCCGCATCGCCCAAGTCGGCAAACGGTGCCGCGCGCGCGGCTACCTCGCGGCGGAACGCGGTCGAAGAAATCGGGCCGGAAATGCAGGCGTTACTGGCTGTGCTGAACGCCATGCGCGATGCAGTCCCTAACGCGATCATGGTGGGCGATTCTGCTTATCCGATCTATGCAGGAAACCTGTACTACGATCATGATCGGCCCGGCGGGTGGTTCAACGCCGCGACCGGGTTCGGAGCGCTTGGATATGGCATACCCGCCGCGATCGGCGCTGCATTGGCGGACCCTGACGCTCCGGTCATTTGTATCGCAGGCGACGGCGGGGCGCAGTTCAGCCTTCCTGAGCTGATGTGCGCCGTTGATGAAAAACTGCCGATCACCTTCGTGATCTGGAACAACCACGGCTATCAGGAAATCGCCACATCAATGCAGGCGGTCGGCGTGACCGTGCTGGGATGTGATCCGACCCCGCCGGATTTTGAAAGCGTCGCCCGATCTTGCGGCATGCCGTTCTGGCGCACTGGCCCCGACCCGTTGGACGTGGCCCAAGCTTTGTTGTCTGCACAATCCCAAGATGGCCCGCGGCTTGTTGAAATCCGCGCGCCCAACCAATCACACTCTTGATGAAAAGTGAGACCGAAAATGACTGACCCGACCTATGAATTCTCGCGCGCGATCACCCGTCGCCCAGCAGCGTCCATCACCGATGGTCTGCGTGCAGAAGATATCGGTACGCCGGACCTAGACCGAATGCTTGCATCTCATGCGCACTATGTCGAAACCCTCAAGAAAACCGGAGCAGAGGTTATCGAACTGGCTCCCCTTGAGACGTATCCGGATGCCGTCTTTGTCGAAGATACCACACTGTGTCTTCCTCAGGGTGCGGTGATGATGCGCCCCGGTGCACCCAGCCGCATGGGTGAGGTGGCCGAGATGGAGCCGACAATCCGCGGCGTTTATGACGAGGTTCGGCAGATCGCTGGGCCCGGCCATATTGAAGGCGGGGACATTCTGGTAACGGGTCGCGAAATTCTGGTTGGCCGGTCAGATCGGACCGATGCGGCCGGTGTCGCAGAGCTGACCGAAATCGTTTCCGACTGGGGCCACACCGTACGCGAGGTTTTTACACCACCGGGCGTGTTGCACTTCAAAACGGATTGTTCGTTGCTGGATGGGGAAACCATCCTGTCCACGAAACGGCTGGACGCATCCGGGTGCTTCGAAGGATATCGGGTTCTGCATGTGGCAGAAGGCGAAGAAGCCGCTGCAAACTCGATCCGGTTCAACCAATTTGTCCTGGCTCCGGCCGGCTTCCCGCGTACCACCGAGATGTTGCGCCAGAACGGCTATGATGTGGTTGAAATCGACAATGTGGAATGCGCCAAACTGGATGGCGGAATGTCATGTCTGTCGCTGAGATTCTGACCTGATTCACGACGATTCAGAACCGACTAACCTTGAACCAGCCAAATGCGTCCTGCTGCAACCAAAGAAAGAGTGGGCGCATTTTGGCGTGATTAAGGTTAGCCGCTTCAACCGCTTGGATATTCATTCGAAATAGTATGATCCCTATCCAGTGGGTGTAGCTTTGCACCAGTTTCGCGCAGTATTTCTTTTGCACCCAAATCCCATCTCGCTCGTGCTTGCCGGGTTGTGTATGACTTGGGCAAAGAAGTTATGGCAGGAAATACATGTCTCAGGCGCTCACCGTATTCACGACGATGAAGAACGAAGGCCCCTATATGCTGGAATGGGTAGCATTCCACAAAACACTGGGAGTCGATCACTTTGTGATCTTCACCAATAGCTGTGAAGACGGCACGGATGCCATTGCCCGCAGGCTGCAGGAATTGGGTCTTGCCACACATGTCCCGAACGAGGTCAAAGAAGGGGGAAACCCGCAGCATCAGATGCTACGGCGCGCGCGGCGTCAGCCCAAAGTGAAAGAGGCCGACTGGCTGATGTGTCTGGATGTTGATGAATTCTGGAACATCCGCTGCGGTGACAACAGCTTTGCGGCGCTGATCGCAGAAACCGAACAGCGGGCCGGAAAGCCGGTGGATGCGATCTCATTCGCGTGGAAATTGTTTGGTAGTTCGGGGAATATCAGCTTTGAAGACAAACCTGTGACCGAGTCCTTTTCGATGGGGGATCAGGAATTCCCGTATCATTCCGGCCGGGCCTATGGTCTGAAAACCCTGTTTCGTAACAACGGAAAATTTACGCGGTTCGGCCCGCATCGCCCGAAAGGGGTCGAAGAAGGGAAAGAAAGCGAAATCGCTTGGTCCGATGCAGGTGGCAGGCTGTTTCCGTCCGAGAAGGTCGGGTGGCGCGCATGGAGGAAATTTGATCATTCGCTGGGGCGGATTCATCACTATTCCGTCCGGTCTTTGGATGGGTTTCTGGTCAAAAGGGATCGGGGCCGGACCAATCATATCCGCGTAGACCAAGGGCAAGCCTATTGGCAGGACATGAATGCCAACAAAGAAACAGATCACTCGATACTGCCAGCAGCGCATCGCGCGGCCCCACTGCTGGCCGAACTGAAAGCCGATGAAGAACTCGGCCGCCTGCACGCGCAGGCATGTGACTGGCATCGCACCAAGATATCAGAGATCAAGTTGCGGCCTGACTGGGTGGATTTCCGCCTCTGGCTTGCGGAAAATCTGGTCTGATCACCATGGCAGAAGACCTTTCAAAAGAGCAGCTCAAGCCTGATCACCCCGATCGTAAGACGGGGTATGAACGGATTCTGACAGACCCTGCGCCCCCTTGGTTTGTCGAGCTGTATCCAGGTGGGGACGGGACCGGGTTTCTGCAAAAGCTGAACAGACACTCGGTTTTGTTTCACCAAAGGTCTGCGTCCCGGCTTGTGGTCAGCTTTGACAACATTGCCAATGCCAACGACCTGTCTTTTTCCCGCGAACCCTGGGGCTGGAAGTTCTTCCGTGACGAAGGCTGGTCCCATATGGGGATATTTGCGCGGACCAAAGCTTGGTACCGCGATCCCGAGATCATCTCGTATTTTCAGACCCAAGCGGATCAGGGTTTTTTTGCACAGTTTGATCAGGTTGTGTTTGCGGGCGCTTCGATGGGCGGATTTGGAGCGCTGACATTCTCGGCCCTTGTTCCCGGCGCCAATGTCATCGCTTTCAATCCGCAGACAACGCTGGATGAACGGCTGGTCCCGTGGGAGACCCGGTATCGGTTCGGGCAGGTGCAAGACTGGGATCTTCCCTTTAGCGATGCCGCGCAAACCGTTGAAAATGTGGGGATAGCCTACGTTTTCTATGATCCCTTTTTTGATCTTGATCGCCAGCAGGTGACGCGATTGAAAGGCGATAATGTCGTGCTGCTGAAGACATGGTTTTCAAACCATTTCGCGGCCCCGATGCTGCGCAAATTGGATATACTGAAGCCGGTTATGCTCGAGGCGATGGACGGCACACTGGAACCCCAGGCCTATTACCGGATGATGCGGGCACGGCGGCGACTGCCTTTGTATATGCGCGGGATCGAGGCGATTGGCGGCGAACGTCACCCACAGCTTGTTACGCAAGCAAGGCAGAGGTTCCGACGGCTGCGGCGCGCAGCCTTGGCCGAAGCAGCCTCATGAAGCCCGAAAAGGGGGTCTTTATCGGCCAGCGCAAAGACCGGATGGGTGCCCGGTTGCTGATGATGCTGACCTGCATCCGGTTGGCCGAGGATTTTGACACCAGCTATCGGGTCAACTGGTTTCCCAAAGGTGCGGATGCGCCAGAGCTGGACCAGCCGCAAGAATTGTTCTCACAAGAGTGGATGGATGAGCATTTCCTGAGCACCGAATCCTTTGATGCTCTAGGCGAGAACGCCCTGCCGATTTGGTCGTTTCAGGGCGATGCGACACCGGATCGGCTGATATCCCATCTGAATTCCGGCCGCTCTGTTGTCGTCGAGGAAGGCTTTGAGGTTCTGGCCTTTCAATGGGAAGATGTCGAGCAGAT
The DNA here is from genome assembly GCF_059610845.1 of Ruegeria sp. CDSC021. Lineage (NCBI taxonomy): Bacteria > Pseudomonadati > Pseudomonadota > Alphaproteobacteria > Rhodobacterales > Roseobacteraceae > Ruegeria > Ruegeria sp. CDSC021. The sequence continues at coordinate 918,094 of NZ_JBXWOK010000001.1, read as the reverse complement.
CCGCCCCCGGTACCGAGAGTTCATCCATCAGATCGGGTTCACGGATGAAATCCGGAACATTATGGAAAAGGCAGATGCCAAACTAAGTGGCAAGGGGGTGTCGGCCTATCACATTCGCCGTGGCGACATCCTGAATGGTCTGCCGTGGAAGCATACGACCTGGCCGGCAAAGATCGAACCGGAAGAACTGTATGCGGCACATCTTGAAAAAAACGCAGGGTGTGCCGCGATCATGTTTTCAGATCAGCCCGAGCTTGTGGCTCGATTCCAAGTGCAGTTTCCGCACCTTATGCAAATGTCAGATATCGCGGATCTTTCCAGTCTGACCCGCGCACAACGAGACTTTCTGGAACTCTATACCATGTCGCGCGCGGATCAGGTGATTGCACCGTTTATCTCGGCGTTTTCCATGGCAGCAGCGCGGATTTCCGGGCAACAAAGGAAGGTTTTTCGGGATGTTTTAGCGGAAAAGGACATCAACCAGGCCAACGAACAGATGATTGAACGGTTGCGCCTTGGCCCGGAAGAATTTCTGAATCTCTCAGAAGCCGCTCATATCTATTCCAAAGCGTCCTTTTATCTTCATGGTTTGGGCGCTGGAGATCGGGCTGAAGAGGCATTGGAACTCGTTCAGCCGCTGATGGATGCAGGTTCTGATAATGCCTTTGTGCCGCTGCTTCAGGCATTGAATTACTTTTACCTGAACCGATGGGCTGAAGCGTTGGAATTGACGGAAGAGGCCCTGAAGAACCCACATATCTGGCCGGAAGATTTTGCAGTCGCTACGGCACTAAAGGCAGCAATCTTGGGGGGGCAGAAAAAGCGCTGGATGGCAGCGCAAGTGCTTAGCCGGGCGTTCTGGACCAAGCCAATGCGCCCGGATGTCATCATATTTGGCTCTCGGCTTTTGTATCGCGATCAAATCGCCCATCGCGCTATGCCGCCGATAGATTGGGCAATGCAAAAGATTATTCGGAGGCCTTGGTTCAACTATAATTCCCACGTTGCCCAAAGAAAAGTTCTGGTGCGCTTGCCCTGTAATTTTGACCTGATCCTATTGGATTGGGCTAGTCTGTCCGTAGATCAAAGGGCGCGCCGTCTAACCTCCAACAGATCCCGTTTGCAGACTTTGGCTGACGGGCTGGAAAGCTCAACTCAGTTGCCCGAGGACGTTCGCATTTCCCGCGAAGACCCGCGCTTTGAAGGGGTCCAATCTTTGCTGCGTTTGCATTTGGGAGATACATCTTTGGCGCAGTCTTTGGATATTGCGCGGAAAGTGGCCAAGCGCCTTCCGGATAACCCGTTATACTTAAAGCGACTGGCCGAACTGTATGAGAAAGATGGAGATTTTGTAAACGGAAGGCTGGCCATGGCAGATGCGTTGGCCTGTGATCCGGGAAACCCATTTCTGGTCTTTGCGATGGGGCAATACCTTGAAAGGAACGGGGCCGAAGAACAGGGGCAAAACCAAATTATTCAGGCTGCGGAACTGGATGACAATACAGCGGCGATTCAAGGCGAGGCCGGCAGGATATATCTGCAACGAGGTGAAAAGCAGAATGCGCGCGTTCATCTTTCCAAGGCCCACGCGCTGTGCCCAACCCTGAAACGATATTCCAATCAGCTGAAACGTGCGGGTGGAAAATAGACGAATTTCTCTTGGTGACCGGCTTGAATACCGGTAGTTTGCGGTCAAAATCTTAAACAAATCTCCGATACCACCGGGGCAATGAAAACAAGCAGGGCAGTCAGGTATGGCCGAACAGGATCCTCGATATATCAGCGTTACCCCTATGAAGAACGAAGGACCATTCGTTCTTGAATGGATCGCCCATAATCGTGCCATTGGTGTGGACCAGATTGTGGTCATGACCAATGACTGTACCGATGGTACTGATGCCTTGCTGCAGCGATTGCATGACCTTGGCATTGTCACGCATGTCGACAACAACTCGAGACGTCAGACCAGCCCGCAAAAACGCGCCTATAACGCCTTTCTGAAAATGGAAGTGGCCCGTCCACAGGATTGGGTGATCGTTATCGACGCGGATGAACATATTAACGTCAGAACCGGCGACCATACATTGCGTGCGCTGACGGGTGCCATGCCGGATGCAAAAACGATTTCAATGACTTGGCGTCTATTCGGAAACGCCGGCATTGTTCGGTACGAGGACCGTTTCCTGTCGGATCAGTTTCGCCAAGCTGCACCTGAGCGTATTTTTCGACCGCCGCAAGCTTGGGGCTTTAAGACCATGTTCCAACGCGGCCTGTGGGATGCGCTCGGTGTCCATCGACCGAAAAGGCCGACCGTTGAAACGATGGAAGAATGCCATTGGTACAACGGATCCGGTCAACCGATGCCCGAAAGGTATTTTACTGCCAGTTGGCGATCGGCGCGGGACTCCGTCGGGTACGAGCATGTTCAGATCAATCACTATGCTTTGAAATCCTGTGAAAGTTATCTGGTCAAGAAAATGCGTGGTCGGGCCCATCATCTGGGGGAAAGCCTTGGGATGGAATATTGGAACATGATGAACCAAAACGCCGAAACTGAGACCTCGATCGACACAATCCTCGATCGGAAACGGGCTTTGTATTACGAAATGCTGTCAGACGCTGAGACGGCCCGCCTGCACCATATGACCTGCGATCTGCATCGCCAACAGGTTGCCCAGTTGCGCGAACAACCCGAGATGCAAGACCTCATGCGTCAGATGACCGCCGGGTTCTCAGCCAAGGCCGAGACCTGAGGTCGCTTGGCGAATAGGAACGTTTCATGCTCTGGCTACACATAGGAATGCCCAAGACTGGGTCGACTGCGTTACAGGGGTTTGTTCGCAAAAACGGTCAAGTGATGGCTGGGGCCGGATTACACTATATGGAAACGGGCCGCAGGCGAACCGAGGGGCAGGGGCGTCTGGCCAGCAGTCATAACCTGATTGCCTTCCACATGAACCAAACCGAACAGCCGGTCACCGCCCTGCGCGAAGCGATGGCAAGGGAATATGCTGAGCATGAGGATAAGGCATGCTTGGTATCGTCTGAGATGTTGTATTCAGTCGATCTGCACAAACTGGCCGAGATTTTCGCTGAGATCCCCGCGCGTGAGATGAGGATTGCTTTCTACTGCCGTAGATATTCTGACTTTTTCGAAGCCGACTATAAACAAAGGGCAAAGAACGGCAGGCTTGCCGGGGGCGGCTCTGAATATATTCGTACCCAGCTGGACGAGATACGTGCGCATCCTGAGCGTTTCAGCTTTGCCAGCGCTGCGGCTCGGATAAGGTCAGCTTTTCCGGGCGTCTCGTTGGTGCCTATGCTGTATGAGCGCTCTGAAATGGCCAATGGCAACATTGTCGATGATTTTCTGGATCGCATCGGCGTCCAACTGCCCTTGGGCAGCAAGACCGAAACATCGTCCAATCCTTCGCATTCAAGGGCCGCGTGTGAGGCGTTTGGTGTGGTCACAAGGGCCATGGGACGCAAGAAAAGTCGCCAGTTGCGACGTCGGGCTGTCGATGATCCCGTGATGATGCGTAAGAATGATGTGCTTGAACCGGATGAACGCGCCTGGCTGGACGCGTTTGTGGCAAATGAAGATGTGAGTTTTCATCAAGAGTTCTTTCCCGACCGGACGCAGCTTTTTGCCCCTGTCAGGTTGAGCATGCATGATCAGTCGTTTCGCCGGGACACAGCCGCGGAATATCAGGCGCTGCGCCAGGCATCCGAGATCGTGTTTCGCATGGCGCTAGAGGGTTGACCTTATTCGACGGTAATTTCCTGGCGCTGCCGGCCAGTGGTTTTGTCAAAGATCAGGATGCGATTGTCATCAGTCACAACTGCAAACCAGTTGTTTCCAATGGTGACCGCCTGCGCTTTTGCGCCAACGGGCAACTCAACCTGATCGGGCAGGGTAGGGGTCCGGTCCGATAGCCGGATGACAATCAGTGCGAATGTCACTAGAACCCCGCCAATCATCACCGCGGTCAGCAGCATGACCATTCTCCGCAGCAGGCGAAGCTGCGGCGTTTCCTGCGGTTCTTGGGGTTCGGAAGGGACAGTCATGGGCACTCGCCAGATTGAGTTTCAAATCGCGGCCGATCCGCCGCCCCGCCTTGATAAGGCGCTTTCCCGGGATGTGCCAGCGGGGGAAAGCCTGTCGCGGACCCGATTGGGGAAGTTAATCGAAGAGGGGGCCGTGATGATCAACGGAACCGCCGCCCGCGACCCCAAGGCCAAGGTGGTCGAAGGCGCAGTGGTGGCGATCACTGTGGCCGAGGCCGAAGACAGCCATATCGGCCCGGAAGACATCCCGCTGGAGGTCGTATTCGAGGATACCGACCTGATCGTGGTCAATAAACCTGCGGGTATGGTCGTGCATCCTGCGCCCGGCTCTCCGAACGGGACATTGGTCAATGCGTTGCTGCATCACTGCGGTGATGACCTGTCTGGCGTAGGCGGCGTAAAGCGCCCCGGCATCGTGCATCGTATCGACAAGGAAACCAGCGGGTTGCTGGTGGTGGCCAAATCCGACGCGGCCCATCACGGGCTTGCCGCGCAGTTCGAGGCGCATAGTGTAGAACGCTATTATCGCGCCATCTGTTACGGTGTCCCGGATGCCAATGATCCCCGGTTGCGCGGCGTCAAAGGTGTCAGCTTTGAGCCCGGAAATATCATGCGGATCACCACTCAGCTGGCCCGTCACAAGACAGACCGGCAACGACAGGCTGTGCTGTTTCACGGTGGGCGCCACGCTGTCACGCGCGCCCGTCTGGTCGAAACGTTTGGGGCCCCGCAAGGGCTGGCTCTGATCGAATGCTGGCTGGAAACAGGCCGCACGCATCAGATTCGGGTTCACATGACCCATGCCGGTCATGGTCTGGTCGGTGATCCGGTTTATGGGGGCAAGCGGAAACTCGCAGCCAAAGCCTTTAGCGCGGCTGCCGCAGAGGCCGTACGAGACTTTCCTCGTCAGGCGCTTCATGCTGCGGTTTTGGGTTTTGAGCACCCGATATCGGGTGAAAACCTTCGCTTCGAGGCTGTGTTGCCGGATGATATGGAAAATCTGATTGAACAGCTGCGCACACCGCTGACATAATAAGCAAAGTTACGTGAATAACGTTTTCTTAGGTTTCCTTTATCAAACGTTAATTTCAAACTGTTAACGGTACCTCTTGAACGGATCGGGACGACCTCCCATATCCATGTTAACGACTTAAACATTTGTCGGAGGGACAAGAAACATGGCCAATTACGCAAATCTCCCCGCGCCGACGCCGGAAGGCGGGCTGAACCGCTATATGCAGGAAATTCGGAAGTTTCCCCTGCTGGAGCCAGAAGAAGAATACATGCTGGCCAAAAGCTGGGTTGAGAAGCAAGATACTGAAGCTGCACATAAAATGGTGACTTCCCACCTACGGTTGGCGGCCAAGATCGCTATGGGTTATCGCGGTTATGGGCTGCCACAGGCCGAAGTGATCTCCGAGGCCAATGTCGGTCTTATGCAGGCCGTGAAACGGTTTGACCCGGAAAAAGGATTCCGGCTGGCGACCTATGCCATGTGGTGGATTCGCGCCTCGATTCAGGAATACATTCTGCGGTCATGGTCTTTGGTCAAACTGGGTACAACCTCGGCGCAGAAAAAGCTGTTTTTCAACTTGCGCAAAGCTAAGGCACGCATCGGTGCGCTTGAAGAGGGCGACCTGCGTCCGGAAAACGTGGCCCGGATCGCAAATGACCTTGGTGTGACCGAAGCAGAAGTGATCAGCATGAACCGCCGGATGTCCGGTGGCGACGCCTCTCTGAATGCGACCGTCGGGTCCGAGGGTGAAGGCACCATGCAATGGCAGGACTGGCTTGAGGACGAGGATGCCGATCAGGCGGGCGACTATGAGGCCCGCGATGAGCTCGACGCCCGCCGCGAGCTGTTGGCGGCTGCTCTTGAAGTTTTGAATGACCGGGAAAAAGACATTCTGACCCAACGCCGCCTGATGGATCAGGCCGTCACACTGGAAGAGCTGAGTACGCAGTATAATGTCAGTCGCGAACGCATTCGCCAGATTGAAGTCCGCGCTTTTGAGAAACTTCAGAAGAAGATGCGAGAGCTTGCCCGCGAAAAAGGGATGCTCGCCACAGCCTGACCTCTTCGTTTATTGAACGGACCCGGTGCGACATTGGTCGTGCCGGGTTTTCTATTTGTGTTAGCGCTAATGACACTCGGACTGAGGGCGATTACAACAGACCGGATCAAAGCCATAGGGGGTGTCCATGATGCAGAATCCGGTGAATTGGGGCGTATTGGGAGCTGCGAAATTCGCGCGGCAATATATGGCCCCTGCAATCCACGCAGCTGAGGGCGCGCGTCTGGCAGGCCTTGCGACGTCCGATCCCACCAAAGCCGAACCGTTTCAGGCCTTTTGCCCGGATTTGACGGTTTATGACAGCTATGATGCGTTGCTGAACGACCCACAGATTGAGGCCGTTTATATCCCGCTGCCCAACCATTTGCATGTCGAATGGAGCCTTAAGGCACTGGACGCCGGTAAACATGTGCTGTGTGAAAAGCCGATGGCTATGACCGTGTCCGAATTTGCCCCATTGATCAACAAACGGGATGAGACCGGATTGTTGGCGGTCGAGGCTTATATGATCGTCCAACACCCTCAATGGAAGTTTGTACGCAAGCTGATCGCCGACAAGGCGATCGGGAATTTGGCCCATGTGACGGGTGCGTTCAGCTTTGACAGCCGGGCAGATACGGCAAACATTCGCAACCGGGCTGAGACCGGCGGAGGTGGGTTGCGTGATATTGGCGTCTATGTGATTGGCAGCGCGCGCTTTGTCACTGGGCAGGAGCCGGTTCAGGTCGAATCCGCCATCCGGTGGGAGGATGGGGTCGACGCTTTTACCGAGATTCGCGCTCAGTTCCCGGATTTCACCTATTCCAGCTATGTCTCGATCCGAATGCATCCGCATCAAGAGATGGTGTTTCATGGCGACCGCGGCATGATCCGGCTGACTGCGCCGTTCAATCCGCGTGTGTTCGGAGAGGCGCGTGTCGAATTGCACCGCCCCGGCCTGGAAATACAGGTCACACGTTTCCCCGCGGACGATCACTATAAGCTGCAGGTCGAAGCTTTTTGTCGGTCGGTCCGTGAGGGTGCCGAATATCCGTGCCCGCTTGAGTTTTCACGCGGCACGCAGGAAGTGATTGACCGTGTGCTGGAGAATGCAGTGGCGCTGCCATGACTTGCCACGCTTCTTGAATCGCCGCAAAATCGGCTAACACCTTAACAGGAGGCATCCCGATGGCAGGTGGCTGGGCGCGCGACGGCGCAGTAAGCGAACAGATCGAGGCATCCATTTCGGATGAGTTGGCCCGAATGCAGGCCCAGAAACGGCCCGTAGGCGAAAGCCTGACCCATTGTGCCGAATGCGAAGAACCAATCCCAGAAAACCGCCGCACAGCACTGCCGGGCGTGAAACTGTGCCTCGAGTGCCAGCAAGAACGTGACGGGGCGCACAAAATGCGCGGCGGTATCAACCGGCGCGGGTCGAAGGACAGTCAGTTGAGGTGAGTTTATTATGTTTGCTTTGAGCCCAAAGTTTCACTAGTCGGTACGCAGTTTTGAGAGCATGGGACAAGAGACATTCCCGCTGTCGCAGTTGGCTGTGAGTTCGTTCAGCGCTGCTTCCAATCGCTTCAGCTCGTTTATCTTTTCACGCACATTGAAGATATGAAGCTCAGCCAGTTCTTTTACGGATCGGCAATCTTCTCCGTCGCCTTCGGACAGGCTTAGAAGCGTCTTTGTATCGGCTAGTGGAAAGCCCAAATTACGGCATTTTTTCAGGAAACGAAGCCTTCCAACATCGTGCGCGGAGTACATCCGCCGGTTATTAGGTGCTCGTTCTGGTTTGGGCACGATCCCTTCGCGTTCATAGTAGCGGATCGTTTCAATGCCGACACCGCTTTGCCGGGATGCTTCCCCAATCGCAAACATGTGAGTTTTCCCGTCTTGATCCTGTAGCGACTACAGAAGTTATACGAGAAGCAGTCACTTTGACAACTCCAACTAATCAAGGGAATGAGATGCAGAAGTACCTTAGCGTTAGTTATCTGGGATCACTGACAGCACTTGGCGTCGCGACTTGCTGTGTATTGCCCATGACAATGATGTTGCTGGGACTGGGGGGCAGTTGGCTAGCCATTTTCGGAAAGATCGTGGCGGCAAGCTACTACGTATTGGCGATATCGACGGCGCTTGTCGCTATATCGTGGCTTGTATCTTATCAGCGCGGTTCACTAACAAAGTTGAAATGGTGGCTTTCGGGGACTACCGCAATCACCGCGTCAGCTTGGGTCGTCGTCTATAACGAGGCCCGTATCAACGATTACCTGATAATGCAGATGTGAAACAATGACAGAGCAAACTGTAGTGCTTGAAAGCACCCTGACGTGCCCGAAATGCGGTCACAGCGAAAGCGAAATAATGCCGACGGATGCTTGCCAGTGGTTCTATGAATGCAAGTCTTGCGCAGCGGTCTTGAAGCCATTGGAAGGGGACTGTTGTGTCTACTGCTCCTATGCCACGGTGCCTTGCCCCCCGATCCAGAATGGCGATAGTTGTTGCGGATGACAAAGTCCGCTTTGTCCGCAGAGCCGACATCAGGCGCTCCTTATTGTTGACTCTCGAATGTCTGCTGAGAGCCCCTAGCAGACCTTCAGCACCTCTCGGTTGCAAAGCACGGTTCATTCTCAGCGCCGGGGTATTTGGCCTTCCGATCTCGTATGCCTTCAAGCATCAAATTGACCAGCTCAACTTCGTCACCGCGAACGGAAATGAGCATGATGTGGTCTTCTGACAGTCCCTTTTCGGGAAACTGCTCACCTGACGTTGTCGCAAGCTGGATGTAGTCGCGCCCGAACCGCTCTCGATACTCAAAAAAATGCTCATGGCCGTTGAACACAGTGTATGGCATGTCCGCCAGTGCCTCTTCTATGCGGTGAAACTCGGTGTCTTCGGCCTCCCAAGCGGGCTTGTGTGTGATGACGAATGTATGTCGTGCGTCCTGGTTTTCCTTGATGGCCGCAACAAAGTAGTCACCCTGCTCTTTACTAATCGCTCCAGTGATCCGCTCCACGCTGTTGGCATAAAGGGTTTCAGCGAAGGCATCGGGGCCATCGGTTTTGTAGATTTCAACGGCTTCTGAACGTTGTGCAGCGAGCGTTTCCCTGCGTTCTGCGCTCATATCCTCAGTATCGAGTACGAGAAAGAGCACATCTTTGAACTGGAAATGGAAATAGGGTGGACCATAGCGGTCCGCCCAAACAGCACGTTCTGCCTCGCTAGACAGGTCATGGTTGCCTCCGACGTAGATATAGGGCGCACCGATCAAAGCGGCTCGTGCATCGAAACTTTCCCATTCGGCAACCAAGTCTTCCCGATCGCCGCCACCTTCGATCAGGTCACCAACGCTAATCACGAACTCTGGCCGCAGGAGCGCCATTTGCCGTGCGGCCAATTCAAAGATGCCGGGACGTGCGCCGCCCGTCAGATCAGAGTGCAAGATGAAGGTCAGGTCGCTTGGATCATCGCCCTTTAGCTCCTGCGTCCATGGCGTAGCGGCACCTGATAGATCATGCTCAAAGGACTGAGCGGAGGCGGCCGTGGCAAATGCGAAAAATGCAACCGCAAGCCCAAACACTCGTTTTTTCATTCGTGCTCCGTTGGGTCGAGTTTGTAGATAACACCGTCTTTCATGATCAAATCGATGTTGCGCTCGTAGTCCGCGAGGATAGTGATGTCTTCCAACGGGTTTCCATCGATCAAGAGAATGTCAGCGTAGGCACCTTCCTGGATCACACCCAGTGGGCCTTCTCTGAAGCGATTGCGAGGTCCTGACAAAGCAAGGATTTCACCTCCGATCCCAGTTGCGGCACGTAGGTTCTCGAATGGTGTGAAGTACGGTGCTCGAGCGACCCACTCTTGAGCCTGTAGATCGTAGGCATCTTGCGAGAGAAAAACGTCCGATCCGAATGCGACCTTCAACTCATACTGCTTCGCCAATTCCACCAGTGTTTCAAAGCCGGATTTGGCTAGGCCAAACTTTTCACGCTGATCAGGAGTGAAGGTGTCAGGCGGATTGGATGTCGACATAAGCGCTTCAACAACGAGGTACACATCGTTCTCCGCCATTTTCTGAGCGACCTCGGCTGTCATTAAATGGCCGTGTTCAACGCTTTTTGCGCCGAAGTCGATCGCACGACTGACGGCATTGTCGTAGTACGCGTGAACCATAATGTACGAACCAAAACTCTCGGCCACGAAGGCGGCGGCTTCAAGTTCGTCGTCAGTGAACTGATCAATATCGAGAGGTGAATATATCGCGGAGATCCCTCCGTTGGTCGCCAGCTTAAGCTGGGTTGCTCCGCCTCTAAAGTTTTGACGTGCGGCAGCCAACATCTCATCTGCGCCATCGATGGCATGGAAGTGCCCGATCTCTTCAGCGTAGCTCTGAACGCCGCCAAGGTGATGATGAGTGTTCGTACGGTCTCGCATGTCGAGATGGCCTGAAGTCTGCGTGATAAATGCGCCAGAAGAAAACACGCGCGGTCCCGGGAACCAACCATCGTCTATTGCGCGCTGCACACCAATTGACGCTCCCCCTGCATCCCTCACGGACGTGAACCCTCGCATCAGCATGTCTTCCGCCATTTGGCCAGCGGCAGCGCCGACGTAGATCGCTGTATACTCGTTTTCGAGTTGGTCGAATGGTGCGATCAAAGACATGTGCGTATGGGCGTCAATAAATCCGGGCGTCAGTGTCCTGCCATCACCATCGATGATCATCGCTCCGTCAGCTTCAATCGGATCAGTGGAAACCTCTGCGATCAGGTTATCAACCACCAGTACGTTCGCGTTTTCGGTGCGTGCTTCGTTTACACCGTCAAAGACGTGCACATTCGTGAAGAGGATGCGGTTCGGGTTGTCTTCTGCAGCAGCTTGACTGAACCAGATAGTGCCAAGCCCCGCTATTATTACAAATGGAAAACTGCGCATTTTGAACATTTGTCGGCCTTCAGTATAGTTCCTATACCCTAGTTAAGCACATCGCAGCGCACCGAGGGTGGTCATTTTCGTGTTGCGCAGAGACCAGCTGAAGATGAAAATGGCCACTCGGCACCTTGGCTTTGTGAGATCACCGTTGACCAGCCCACCACAACACCTAGATGGATTTGTCCGGCTTGCGCTTGTGCATCCGTTCACCGCGTATCTCGACACGAAGTTCGTAGACTATGCGTCTGTATTGTCCCGGCATTCGCTCACCCCAAGCGATCTGGCGGATCCGACTGCACTTGTCTTTTCGGAGAAGATGTATGCGTTGCTCAACGCGCTCGCCCAGGTGGCAGGTGACCCGCATCTCGGTGTTCACGTAGGGGAACGTGTGACTATTGAACAATGGCCGCCCTTTTATGAGGCTGCGCGGGAGGCCAAGACGTTCGGCGAGTTTTTGAGCCGCCTTGCGATGGCCGTCCCGACGGAGGCTAGTTCGGTGCGCTTCGAGCTCCGTGTGCGCGCGGAGGTTGCGACGTACCTCGTGGAACGAGTGCAAGTGTCGCGCGAACATCCAGGACATGCCGAGGGCTACTTTGTTGGGGTCTATCTCCGGCTCTTGTCAGACGTTGCGAAGCCGGTTTGGGATCCATCTGACGTGACTGTCTTCACACCGTATACAGAAGCCATTCCCACAGCCTACAAGGGGGCCCGGATCACGAGGTCGGACGCGGCGCTCGCACTGCAGTTTCCCTCCGCCTGGCTAGTGACGCCCTTTTCGATGAACGCGAAGCTTGCGCAGGTTCCGGCCCTCAAGGGCGCGTCCGTAGAGCCCCTGACCGCGGTCACGGCAGTCTCGCGCGCCGCCGAGCGCGGATATCGACAGGGAGACCTGACGATCTCCGGGATTTTGGACTATCTTGGTGTTTCTCGAGGAATTTTGCGAACGACACTCGCGAACTATGGTACCACAATAACACGGGTAGTGTCTGACGCGAAGGTCGAGATCGCAAAGCGAGCTTTGGCCCATGACGATCGACAGATCCGTGACATCGGTTTTGATCTAGGCTTTCCCGACCCCTCCCATTTCGCTCGATTTTTTCGACAAAAAGCCGGAATGTCGCCATCTTCTTTTCGAGCCGCGCGAACGCAAGATTTTTATTAGGTATTCGAAAGGAAATGGAATTACCGGTTAAGCGCCGAGCCGAAGTTTGCTGTCTAGATCGCGCATGTCTGCTTTGCGCCGGAAGCGTCGATTACCCGTTGATGTCCGACTGACGGGTTTGTCCGCAAAGCAGACATCACCGTCTCCGCTTCAGGCGACTTCAGCCCTCCATCGCTTCCAATTCATCAATAAAGCCCGAGATCATCGACAGGCCTTTGTCCCAGAACTTGGGATCGCTAGCATCCAGACCGAACGGGGCCAGCAGCTCTTTGTGGTGTTTTGACCCACCGGCGCGCAGCATGTCGAAGTATTTGTCCTCGAACCCGTCGGCGCCGCTTTCGTAGACGGAATAGAGCGCGTTCACGAGGCCGTCGCCAAAGGCATAGGCGTAGACGTAGAAGGGCGAATGCACGAAATGTGGGATATAGGCCCAGAACGTCTCATACCCTTCCATGAATTCAAATGCGGGGCCGAGGCTTTCGGCCTGAACGCTCATCCACAAGGCGTTGATGTCGTCCGGGGTCAACTCGCCCTCGCGGCGTGCGGCGTGCAATTTGCATTCGAAGTCATAGAACGCGATTTGGCGCACGACCGTGTTGATCATGTCCTCGACCTTGCCAGCCAGCAGAATCTTGCGCTGCTCAGGGGTTTCGGCCTTGTCCAGCATTTTGCGGAAGGTCAGCATTTCACCAAAAACCGAAGCGGTTTCGGCCAGCGTCAGCGGGGTGGATGACAGCATCTCGCCCTGATCGGCGGCCAACACCTGATGAACGCCATGGCCCAGCTCATGCGCCAGGGTCATCACATCGCGCGGCTTACCAAGATAGTTCAGCATCACATAGGGGTGGACGTCAGTTACGGTGGGATGCGCAAATGCGCCTGGCGCCTTGCCCGGCTTCACCGCCGCATCAATCCAACCCTTCGAGAAGAACGGCGCGGCGATTTCACCCATACGGGGATCAAAGGCCTCATAGGCATCCATCACGGTTTTCTCGGCGTCATCCCAGCCGACAATCTGCGTGTCTTCCATCGGCAGGGGCGCGTTGCGGTCCCAGACCTGCATCACATCCAGACCTAGCCATTTGCGTTTCAGCTCGTAATAGCGGTGGCTCAGCTTGGGGTAGGCGGCCACGACCGCCTCGCGCAGGGCCTCGACGACTTCGGGCTCGACGTCATTCGACAGGTGACGACCAGTTTGCGCGGTCGGCATATTGCGCCAGCGGTCGACGATTTCCTTTTCCTTGGCCTGCGTGTTGTGAACGCGCGCGAAGGTCTTGACGTTGTCCTGAAACACGCGGGCCAATTCGCGAGAAGCCGCTTCGCGTTTGCTGCGGTCCTGCTCGGTCAGCAGGTTGAGTGTGCCTTCGATGTTCAACTCTTCTCCGTCAACATCAAAGGTCAAGCCTGCGATGGTCTCGTCGAAAAGGCGTTCCCAGGCATCGCCAACAACGCCCAGATCGTGCAGGAATTTTTCAAGCTCGTCAGATAGCTGATAGGGTTTCATCGCGCGGATGCGGCGGAATACGGGCTCGTAACGGGCCAGATCGGTGTTGGCGTCGAAATGCGCTTTTAGCGCGTCGTCGTCGAGGCGATTGATTTCCAGCGTGAAGAACACCAGCGGCGTGGTAAAGACAGTGATCTTTTCCTGCATGTCCGAGAGGAACTTGGCGCGTTCGGCGTCGGTTGTCAGCTGATAATAGCGCAGTCCGGCAAAGGACATGATACGCCCGGCGATCGAGTTGATCTTTTCGTTCCGCAACACGCAGGTCAGCAAGCCCTGGGCATCAAGATCCGCCAAATTGCCTTCGTAATCTGCGGCAAAGGCGGCGCATTCGGTTTCCAACCAGTCCAGGTCACGCGCAAGCTCGGCCGCGTCTTCCGAAGCATAGAGATCCGTCAGATCCCATTCCGGCAGGTTGCCAAGATTATCGGCCCCGCCGACCGCGTTTGCGTCACGTAGTGGAAAAGGAAGGTCGCGCATGGATCACCTCGAAAATCTGCTTTGGCAAACATCTAGGCGCGACCGGCGAGGATCACAAGCGGACAGTCAAAGAGAAAGCGCCGGTTCCAGGGGGTGATCCGTCTATGCAGCTTTGAAATGCGCGGCGATTTGGTCAAATGCAGGGTCGCGCACCTCTGGCGGTTCCATCAGGACTTCGTGTTCACCGTCTGGAATTTCGATCAACGTGCTGTTCGGCCAGTTTGCCATGCGTGCGCGGATGGCCTTGCGGTCCACAATCTGCTCGTGGGAGCCAAGATATGTCAGGCATGGGACGGCTGGGGCAGTCTGCACCATCAACCAGTCGCATTCATCTAATGCCTCGCGCAGCCAGATCGTCGACGGTGCACCAAGGGAAAGTTCGGGATACTTGGCCAGATGATCCTGCATCATTTTGTACATGGCAGGATCGCGCGTCAGGCTATTGCCTTCGAAAGGCTGTGTCAGAACATAGCTGTCCAGTGAAGTGGTCGGGGGGGTCTTTTCGCCAAACCCCAGACGCGGGGCCCAATTTGCGGTCAACCGGCTGATGGGTTTCATAAGGGGCGTAAAGAAAATCCCCCACATCGGACCGGTAAAAACACAGGTAGCAAAACAATCGTTTTCCAAAACTGCCCGCAATCCAATGGCACCACCCATAGAGTGGCCGATAACATGCCAGGGCCTGGGCAGATCAAGCTTTGTGGCCAGCTCTAGCGACACATCTACGTCTTGCTGATAGTCAGTGAATTTATTGACATGGCCAACCCGCGGATCGTCAAGCAACCGGTCTGCCAATCCCTGACCCCGCCAGTCGATCACCAGCACGGCAAAGCCACGCTTGACGAATTCACTCGCTGCATCACCGTATTTTTCGATGTATTCAGTGCGACCGGGAAACAGCATGACAGTCCCGTTCGCTGTACCTTCGGGGCGCCAATGCGCCACGCGAATTCGGGTACCGTCGGCGGTGTTCAACCAATGTGCAACACCGCCAGCGGGGCCGCCAGCCACGTCTTCGAACAAAGGGGCCGACGCATATTCCATCAGGCCAGGGCCGAGGCGAGTTTCATTGCCGCGCCCATGTCGCCGTCGATGCTCAGTTTTCCGGCCATGAAGGCGCTTGTCGGGTCCAGATCACCATTGAGAATTTGCTCGAACGTGTCCGCATCAGCGTTCAAAGTCACGTCCGTTTCTTCATCGCTGATGCGCGCGCCGCTTGCATCAACTACGATCGCGCCCAAATCCGCGATGGCAAATTTAGCCGATGCGTCGAAATCGCCGCCCGACAGTTTCTCATTCAGCACTGCTGCGGCTTTTTCCAATGAATCGCTCATGATCTTCCTCATTTTGTTAGTACGCCGTGAATGGACATCCTCGGTCGCAACGCTACACTGACACTTGTTATGAGCAATGCAATCAACAATCTCAAAGGTACCGTTGCGGCACTTTTTGTCCTAGTCATGTTTTCCTCCACTTGCCTTGCGCAGCAGGAGGATTCCCGCGACGAGGCCGAGTTGTTGCAGAACCTTGCACAGGCCACACCGGACCAAGCGACTGGAATCGACCGCCAGTTACGGGCGCTCTGGTCGCAATCGGGTTCGGCCTCCGCCGACCTGCTGCTGGAGCGTGGGCGCGAAGCACTGGATGATGGTGACACCTATGCCGCGATCGAGCATTTGACGGCCCTGACAGACCACGCGCCTGATTTCGCCGAAGGCTGGCACGCGCGGGCCTCTGCGTTTTTTGGGATCGAAAGGTTCGGGATGGCTGCCGCAGATCTGGAACATGCTCTGACGCTGAACCCGAACAACTATGAGGCCATCTACGGGCTTGGATTGATATTTGAGATTCTGGGTCAGCCCGAAAAGGCATTTGCGGCCTATTCCCATGCCTTGGCTATACATCCCCATTACGAAGAAGTAACCAATGCAGTGAATCGACTGAAAGCCCAGGTCGAGGGCTCGGCCCTCTGAGAACCGAGGGCAGGGGGCAAAGGTGAGCGGGTCATCCCGAATCGTGGCCGTACTTGGCCCAACCAATACAGGCAAAACCCATTACGCAATCGAACGTATGCTGGGGTACCGCACGGGGGTGATCGGCTTGCCGCTGCGTCTGCTTGCGCGCGAGGTATACGACAAAATCGTCGCCATTCGCGGGCCGTCGGTGGTGGCGCTGATCACCGGGGAAGAACGTATCGTACCGCCGCGTGCGAAATATTGGGTCTGTACGGTCGAGGCGATGCCCGAAGGCATGGGTGCCGATTTTGTGGCTATCGACGAAATCCAACTCTGCGCCGACCCGGAACGCGGCCACGTCTTCACCGACAGGTTGCTGCGCGCGCGCGGCACCAATGAAACCCTGTTTCTGGGATCCGACACCATGCGCGGTCCCATCGCGGCACTTGTGCCCGAAGCACAATTCGTCCGGCGAGAGCGGATGTCGCAACTGGTCTATGCCGGCCCCAAGAAAATCAGCCGCATGCCACCGCGCAGCGCCATCGTCGGGTTTTCGGTCGACAACGTCTATGCCATCGCCGAGCTGCTACGCCGTCAAAAGGGTGGGGCAGCTGTGGTCATGGGGGCGCTTAGTCCGCGTACACGGAATGCACAGGTTGAGCTCTATCAGAATGGTGAGGTCGACTATTTGGTTGCCACCGATGCCATCGGGATGGGGTTGAACCTGGATGTGAACCATGTTGCGTTCTCGTCCCTGACCAAATTCGATGGCCGGCGGATGCGGCCCCTGGCCCCGAATGAGCTTGCCCAAATTGCTGGCCGCGCAGGGCGCGGAATGTCCGATGGAACCTTCGGCGTGACCGGCGAGGCGCCGCCTCTGGACGACGGTGTCGCGCAGGCCATTATGGACAGCCGCTTTGCGCCGATGAAAAAACTGAATTGGCGGAATGCCGCCTTGCAGTTTGGTTCGATTGACGCTCTGATCCGCACGCTCGAGATTAGCCCGGATAGCGAACACCTGATCAAAGCCCGTCCGGCAGATGATCTGAATGTGCTTAAATCCTTGTCGCAAGTTGCCGAAATTGCGGCCCGTGCCAGTGATCCGCAATCCGTTCGTTTGTTGTGGGATGTGTGCCGAATCCCCGATTTTCGCGGCATCAGCCATGCCGAACATGCCAGCCTGCTCGAAGTGATTTTTGGCCACCTGCATGAAGGTGGTTCGATCCCGGATGACTTTATGGCGCGGCAAATCCGCCGGATCGACCGAACGGATGGCGATATAGATGCACTGTCAAAAAGGTTGGCATATATTCGCACCTGGACTTACGTTGCGCAACGAAATGGTTGGGTGCGTGACGAATCCCATTGGCGTGATGAGACGCGCATTGTAGAAGACAGGCTGTCAGACGCTCTGCATGACCGTTTGACTCAGAGATTTGTGGACCGGCGCACATCCGTTTTGTTGCGCCGGCTCAAACAGAAGGAGGCCCTTTTGGCCGAAGTAAATGACAAGGGTGAAGTGACCGTCGAAGGTGAATTCGTCGGTCGTCTGGAAGGGTTCCGGTTCAGTCCGGACAAAAGCGCGCAAGGAGCCGAGGCGAAAGCCTTGAAATCGGCGTCCTTGCAAGCCCTCGCGCCGCAATTCCATCTGCGTGCCGATCGCTTCTATAATGCACCCGATACCGAAATCGATTTTACCGATCAGGGTGGCCTGATGTGGGGTGAATATGCCGTTGGCAAGCTGGTTGCCGGGGCAGAGCCTCTCAAGCCGCTGGTCGAGGTTTTTGTGGACGAGGCCGCGGGCCCCGATGTTGAACAGAAAGTTCAGCGTCGCCTGCAGCATTTCATCGACCGCAAAGTGGCCGCACTGTTCGAGCCGTTGCTGAACCTGTCGCGCGATGAAGAACTCAATGGGCTAGCTAGGGGCTTTGCCTTCCGCATGGTTGAGGCGCTGGGCGTATTGCCGCGCGCAGGTGTCGCGCAAGACGTCAAGGATCTGGATCAGGACGCCCGTGGCGCGCTGCGCAAACACGGTATCCGCTTTGGTCAGTTCACCATTTTCATGCCGCTGCTGCTGAAACCGGCCCCAACGCGTCTGCGTCTTGTTTTGTGGGCATTGGCAAATGGCCTGCAGGAATTTCCCGACGCGCCGCCTCCGGGTCTTGTTACTGTGCCCATCGCCAAGGGCGCACCTGACGGTTATGACACTATGTGTGGTTATCGCGATGCGGGCGAACGCTCGATCCGGATCGACATGCTGGAACGTCTGGCCGACATGTTGCGCGCTGAAGACAGCCGTGGTGGGTTCGAGGCCAAGCCTGACATGCTGTCGATCACCGGTATGACGCTGGAACAATTCGCCGACCTGATGCAGGGGCTGGGCTACAAGGCCGAACGCGCCGAGCGTGAAAAGGTTAAGCCCGCACCGGCAGAGCTACCTGCCGCAGAGGCCACGGAAGCAGCTGCCTCCGAGGAAGTACCCGCACCAGAGGGAACCCCCGAAGAGGTCGCCGCACCCACCGAGGCGTCAGCCGAGGCCACCGAAAGCACCGAGGCAGCAGCCGAGGCCACCGTGCCGACAGCAGCAACAGATGAACCCGAGGTTGAGGTTTTCTATACCTTCACCTGGGGCCGTCAGCGTCAGGCCAACCAAGGCCCACGCCGTGAACAGCGGCAGGGGCAGGGCAAAGGTAAGCCGCGCGGTAAGCCTCAGGATGGCCGGGGCAAGCCGCAGGGCAAGAAAGGTGGCAAGCCGCAGGGTGCCAAGACCTTCTCGTCTCGTCCGCCCAGGAAAGAAAAGCCCATTGATCCCGATAACCCGTTCGCGGCCGCGCTTATGGGTTTGAAGGAAGGCAATTAACGCCTGATGACCGAGGCCCGGCTTCGGATCGATAAATGGCTGTGGCAGGCTCGGTTCTTCAAGACCCGCAGCCTGTCCGCCAAACAGGTCAGTGGCGGCCATGTCCGCGTCAACGGAAACCGGATCCTGAAACCGGCGCAGCCTGTGGCCCCCGGTGATGTTCTGACCTTCCCTCAGGCGCGCGTTGTGCGCGTTGTGCGTATCGAAAAACTGGGTGATCGGCGCGGACCAGCATCCGAGGCGCAGACATTATATACCGATTTGACCGAAAAGCAGGACACGCAGCCGCGAAATCCAGGGTTTGAGGGAAAAGGTCGTCCCACCAAGAAGGATCGGCGTCTACTTGATCTTTCTCGCAATCAAGATAGCTGAACATATCTTGAAGCTGACGCCATACTGATTTAGCTAGACGCCCAAACCGCAAACGGGAAATTCACCATGACCTATGTTGTCACTGAAAACTGCATCGCCTGCAAATACACCGACTGTGTCGAAGTGTGTCCGGTGGATTGTTTCTATGAAGGTGAGAATACACTGGTCATCCATCCCGATGAATGCATCGATTGCGGAGTATGTGAACCTGAATGTCCCGCTGATGCGATCCGTCCGGATACTGAGCCGGGCATGGATCAATGGGTCGAGTTTAATCGCAAGTTCTCCGAGCAGTGGCCGGTGATAGTGACCAAGAAAGACCCGCTGCCTGATGCAGAAGAGCGTGATGGCGAAGAGGGTAAGATGGAGAAATACTTCTCTGAGGCCCCCGGCGAAGGCGGCTAAGCGATTCGCGCTCTGAACTTGTCAGTTCAGCAGTGGGATGGCGCCTTATCTATCTGTTTTTTAACACCTTTCTTTCAAGTGGAAAGGGGCAGCCTTTCGAGTGTCTCAATTTTGTGATATACTCGGAAATTGAACGTTGATTGAGATGGGGATGACTCCGTAAGTATGCTCGCTTTGGAGTTCTGATTAGTTGAAAACACAGCAACCTGACCGGGCCGTACTGGCACGGGGTGGGTCGTTTTGTTGTCTGTCCCGCGCTCTCGTAACCAAGGAAGAACCTGTATGTCTAAGTCGAAGAAGCTTGAGTTTCGCCCCAACGACTATGTTGTTTACCCGGCCCATGGTGTCGGTCAGATCATTTCGATCGAAGAACAGGAAGTTGCGGGATACTCGCTCGAGCTGTTCGTCATTTCCTTTGAGAAAGACAAAATGACCCTGCGCGTGCCGACCAACAAGGCGACCGAGTCCGGTTTGCGCTCGCTCAGCTCGCCAGATGTCATCAGCCAGGCCATGAAGACACTGAAGGGCAAGGCCAAGGTCAAGCGTGCCATGTGGTCCCGCCGGGCACAGGAATATGAACAAAAGATCAACTCGGGTGATCTGATCTCGATTGCCGAAGTTGTCCGCGATCTGCACCGCACCGATGATCAGCGCGAACAGAGCTATTCCGAACGTCAGCTTTATGAAGCCGCGCTTGAGCGTCTGACCCGCGAAGTCGCGGCAGTATCCGGCGCAGGCGAAGTGTCTGCGGCCAGGCAGGTGGATGAGGTTCTGACCTCGCGCGCGGCAGCGGCGGCCTGAACCTGCTGAAATCAAAATTTTAGGGCCATCCCCGCAAGGAGGTGGCCTTTTTATATTGCAGTCACCAGATGAAATCGGGGCCACTAAACCTGCGTAGCTACGGCCATAAGAAACCCTATCTCGGCCAGTTGTTGAGTGGCGCCCAGTATATCACCGGTCTGACCCTCGATCTTGGCCTTGGTTAGCATCGCCATTGCCACCGCAGACAAAGCGGCAATCAGCGTAGGGAAAACCACCTGCAACCCGATCATTGGCAGAGTGAGCAGCAGCGCCATGACTCCGCCGAGTATCACCGCGGTCGATCCGGGTGCGCCCACTGAATGGCTAAGGCCCGATTGGCGGGCATTTGGAAGGACGGACATAACAACAGGCATCATAGCCCGCGAAACGATGCATGCGGCCAATACGGTGGTAAAACCCGCATTCGAAAGGATCGCGGCAATCAACGACACGCGCAGCAGTTGCGAAGAAATCAGGGCAAGGACGCCATAGGTGCCGATGTGGCTGTCCTTCATGATCTCTAGCCGCCGTTCAGGCGTGAAACCGCCCCACAGCCCGTCGGCGGTATCTGCAAGCCCATCCTCGTGCATCGCGCCGGTGGTGATGGTCAGGACAAGAACGACAAGTATGGCACACACTATCGACGGCAGCCCCATGGCCGTCGCCATCCATCCCACGGCACAGGCCAATAGGCCGACAACAAGCCCCGCCAATGGAAAGGCCCAAACGGCACTGGCCTGACGCGAGAACACTCTGTCAGGCAGCCGCGGCACGGGCAAACGCGTCAACAGGACCAAAGCCAGCGGAATATCCCAGGCAGAAATGAGCTTGGTGTCGTTTTTTAGCACTCCTGCGCCTTTCAGGGTCTTGTCGGTTTGATCGCTTCGGTTAAACACGCAGGACCACTCTGATGCAACGAGGCTTTGGATGCTGCCCGAAATTAACAATCTGAATTCTTTCCGCGAAGCTGTCCGGCAAGCCTCCGGGCCCGATGATGCCGCTGCGCAAGGGGCGACTGACCGTAATGGGCAGCTGACCAAACCTCCGGGCGCGCTTGGTCGGTTGGAAGACCTGGCAATCTGGTATGCAGGCTGGCGCGGGGATGCCCGCCCGCAGATCACCTCGCCGCAGGTTATCGTGTTTGCCGGAAACCACGGTGTCACAGCACAGGGTGTTTCGGCCTTTCCGCCGGAAGTGACCGTGCAGATGGTGTTGAACTTTGAACATGGCGGGGCGGCCATCAACCAGCTGGCCAAGGCGGCTGGTGCTACGATGGATGTCCACGCGCTGGAGCTTGAACGACCGACCGCGGATTTCACATCAGGTCCAGCTATGTCAGAGGACGACCTATTGCAGGCGCTGCGCACCGGGTGGACTGCGGTCAGACCAGACGCCGATCTTCTTGTTGTTGGTGAAATGGGTATCGGCAACACAACCCCCGCAGCGGCGATTGCTTGCGCCTTGTTCGGAGGTCAGGCGGGCGATTGGACTGGTCGCGGAACAGGTGTCGATGATGCGGGATTAGCAAACAAAACCCGTGTGGTGGCCGAAGGTGTTACGCTACATGGCGGTTCGGGCGATGGGCTAGAGATTCTGCGCCGTCTGGGCGGACGCGAGATCGCCGCTATGGCCGGAGCCATTGCCGCCGCACGCGCGCTGCACATTCCGGTTATTCTGGATGGCTTTATCTGCTCAGCGGCCGCCGCGTGTCTGTCTGACCTTTCAGAGAGCGCGCTGGATCACTCGATCGCCGGGCACCAGAGCGCGGAAGGTGCGCATGGCGCTGTGTTGGCCAAGCTCGGTAAAGAGCCTTTGCTGAAGCTGGGGCTGCGACTGGGTGAGGGCTCTGGCGGGGCGCTGGCGATCAATATCCTCAAAAGCGCTGTTGCCTGTCATTCCGGCATGGCGACCTTTGCCGAAGCTGGCGTCACGGACAGTTGATCCGCGCGGCCTGACCGTCAGTTGAAGGTCAGGCCGATTTTTTGTCGTTTTCTTCCGCCAATTCCAGCAGTTCGGTCTCAAGGTCTTTTTCCAGCTGCTGCGCACGCTCGATGTATTTTTTGTTCTCGGCGGTGGGCAGCCCGGGAATCCAGAGCTCTGCCAGTTCACGAACCGACATGCGATCATGGTGGTAGAAAGTCTGTTCGGCCTGCGCTGCCTCGTATTCGCTGAGACCCACATTCTCGAGCACATATCGCCCGGCCCGCAATGAGCCATCGAATGTCTCGCGCACAATGTCGTTCGCGCCGGCTTGATACAGCTCGTACACATGGGTCCGATCCCGTGCCCGCGCGACGATGTGTAGGTCTGGGCGCTGGCGGCGCGCATAGCCGACAAGACGCGTCACCTTCTTGCGATCATCCATCGCAGCCACCAGAACAGATGCTTTTTCAAGGCCGGCCGCGCGCAACAATTCCGGACGGGTCGGATCCCCCAGGAACCCTTTTACGCCAAAGCGACGCATCAGCTGGATGGTTTCGATGTTATGGTCAAGAACGATGGTTTTGAACCCGCTTGCCTGCACCAGACGATTGACGATCTGACCAAATCGCCCGATCCCGGCGATGATGACCGGGCCTTTCTCGTCGATCTCATCCGGTTCGGGTGCCGGTGTGCCATCCCCCATCCGGCGCGAGAGAAGATCATAAATGATGAACAAAAGCGGCGTGATCAGCATGGTCAGCGCAATGATCATCAAAAGTTTTTGTGACAGATCCCCTGGAATCACATTCTGCTGGGTCGAAAACGCCAGCAGGACAAAGCCGAACTCACCTGCTTGCGCCAGCCCCAGTGTAAACAGCCAGTGATCGCGTCCGCGCAGTTTAAATGCGCGGCCAACCAGGAACAGAATGATCCCTTTGACCAAGATTACCAACAGGGCCAGTCCGATCAGGTCGAAGGGGTCGTCAAAGAAATAGGCGACATCGATGCCCGCGCCAACGGTGATGAAAAACAGACCAAGGAAAAGGCCTTTGAACGGCTCTAGGTCGCTCTCCATTTCATGCCGGAACTCGGAACTGGCCAGCACCACACCTGCAAGAAACGCGCCCAGAGCGGGTGACAGGCCAACCAGCGTCATCAGGAAGGAAATGCCAACCACAATCATCAACGCCAGCGCCGTATACATCTCGCGGAGGCGGGTCGCATGAATAAAGCGGAACAAGGGCCTGGTCAGGTACACTCCGGCGAGAATGACGAAACCGATCGCGGCAATGGTGACAAGCGTTACCGCCCACCCTGGCAACCCCTCGACCAATGACAAGCTATGATTCGCCGCGCCGTGGTGCCCCGTGGATATGCGGTTGATAGATCCGTCATTTGCAATCTGGGGAATGGCAGGCAGAGCCAGCAGTGGAAGCAGTGCCAGGATTGGTATGACCGCGATGTCTTGAGTCAGCAGTACTGAAAAGGTCGCCCGTCCTCCGTTCGTTTTCATCAAGCCCTTTTCCGACAGGGTCTGCAAAACAATCGCAGTTGATGACAGGGAAAGCGTCAACCCCACTGCCAGGGCTACGGACCATGGATGATTTGCATACATGGCGACGCTGGCGATCACTGCGGTCGATAAAAGCACCTGGAGGCCGCCAAGCCCCAAAAGCCTGTCCCGCATATCCCAAAGAGCGCGCGGTTCCAGTTCAAGTCCGATCAGGAACAGCATCATGACTACGCCGAATTCAGCCACATGCTGCAGGTTTTCCGTTTCCGCACCCACCAATCCGAACAACGGCCCTATGACAAGGCCCGCGGCCAGATATCCCAGTACAGAGCCCAGTCCCAGACGCGCCGAAAGCGGCACGGCGATCACAGCCGCAGCCAGATAGATCGTCGCCTGGTAAAGGAAGTTGTCCATGATCGTCCTTTCAATGCGCTCAGGTGGGCAGGGGGGCGTCGCGTTTGAGCTGATCCATAACGATTTGGCTTTGTATCCGAGCCACTGCAGGATGTGGAAGGATTACCTGATGAAGCAAGCGATTAAGCGCGGATAGATCGTCGCAATAGACATGTAGTAAATAATCGGCCTCACCTGTCATTGTCCATGCGCTGGTGATTTCGGCGCGTGTTTCGACCATACGGGCAAAGCCTTCAGATTGCGCGGGGCCGTGCGTACTCAGATGAACCTGAACAAAACCCTGCACCTGCAACCCTAACTTTAGAGGATCGAGGCGAGCGACATAGCTGGTGATATACCCTTCAGCCTCCAGCCGTTGGCGCCGGCGACCAGCCTGACTGGGCGACAGGTTCAACATCTCTCCAAGTTGGTGTGCTGTTAGGTGGGCGTTTTTCTGCAGCGCTGACAGCAGGCGCGTATCAGTGGAATCAAGCATGTGCGGAAAAACTCCGTGATTGGCCAATCTTATGCGCAATTTACGCGCGCCCCTTTAAGTTATTGGAAAACTATGCGCGAAAAAAGTGCCGATTAAGACGTATTTTGAAATCAGCAAATAAATTCCTGTATTAACGGAGACGCGCCATGGGTCCTTTCCCTCACAACGCCCCGAAATCAATCATATCGGATGAAAACCCCGCCGGAACCGATGGGTTCGAGTTTGTCGAGTTCGCACATCCCGAGCCGCAAGAGCTGCGCGATCTGTTCGCAAAGATGGGATTCGCGCTGGTAGGTCACCACAAGGACAAGCCTGCGATTGAGTTGTGGCAACAGGGTGATGTGACTTACATCCTGAATGCAGATCCCGACAGCTATTCTGCCCGGTTCGTGGGCGAGCATGGCCCTTGTGCTCCGGCGATGGGATGGCGCGTCGTGGATGCGCAGAAAGCCTATGAGCACGCTGTAGCGAAAGGGGCTGAACCTTATGACGCGGCAGACAAGACACTGAATGTGCCTGCAATCAAGGGGATTGGCGGATCGTTGATCTATTTCATTGATCAATATTACGAAACATCGCCCTATAATCAGGAATTCACATGGACAGAACAGTCCAAGCCCCGGGGGGATGGGTTCTATTATCTCGATCACCTGACCCACAATGTTTACAAGGGCAATATGGACAAGTGGTTCAAGTTCTATGGTGATTTGTTCAACTTCCGTGAAATCCGTTTTTTTGACATTCAGGGCAAATTCACCGGTCTTTTTAGTCGCGCGCTGACTTCTCCATGCGGGCGTATCCGCATTCCGATCAACGAAGATCGCGGTGAAACCGGGCAGATCGTTTCCTACCTGAAGAAATACAAGGGCGAGGGCATCCAGCATATCGCTGTGGGCAGCGAGGATATCTATGCCTCGACCGATGCGATTGCCGAAAAGGGGCTGAAGTTCATGCCCGGCCCGAACGAAGCCTATTATGAGTTGTCCAAAACCCGCGTGGTCGATCATGAAGAGCCGTTGGACCGGATGATGAAGCACGGCATTCTGATTGATGGAGAGGGCGTTCTGGACGGTGGTGAGACCCGGATTCTGCTGCAAATCTTCTCGAAAACGGTCATCGGACCGATTTTCTTCGAGTTCATTCAGCGCAAAGGCGACGATGGGTTTGGCGAGGGTAACTTTAAGGCGCTGTTCGAATCCATTGAGCGAGAGCAGATTGAAAGTGGAGAAATTTCAGCAGCTTGATGCAAGAAGGTAATCCTGCGTGGTCACCCGCGCAGGCCGCCTCTTAACCACGTGGCATCTTGAGAACTACGTTTCGCCCGCGTTTCTGATAGCGCAATTCATTGTCGCTGATAGCAATGACATTGCCGCCGTCAAGCCTGTCCCCGATCTTAAGCTTTTTGTACCTGCCGCTGGGCAGCCGAACCAATGCGCGGCGATTGGATGGGCTGCCGTAAACCCCGATCAGGTTCAGTTTCCGCAGGTTGATTGCATTGTCGATTGTGGCCTGCCGTGCAACCGAAGCCGAGGATGGGATTTTGGGCGCTGTGGTTTTGGGCTGGAACGTTCCGACCTCATTGTTGAGCTGTTCAATTCCAGCTGCCGAACCCAAAGTCGCAGTACCTGCACTGGCCTGCCGGGTCAGTCCGGCCGGTCGGAGTTTGGGGCGCGGCACCCTCATTTCCGCAAGGGGCTCAGTCGATTCCGGGGGCGGCGGAGCACGCAACAGGGATTCCGGGCGCGGTTTCGGGCGAATTCCGGACAATTCCTTCAATGTACGCCCTTGAAGCCGTTGCCGTTCAAAATTTTCGGTCAGGTTCTCGGGCCTTGGTTTTGGTCGCAATGTCGCCAGCCTGTTGTCGACCACTTCCTCAACAGGTGCCTTTTCCAGCCGGACCAAAGCCGATGGAGGGGGAGTTTTAGAAGGTGTTCCCAAATAGACAACCACTCCGTCCGGGTTCAAGACGCCTTCTTTGGTTGGTATTACCAGCCCGCGCTCGTCAAGGCTGAACCTTGCCCCGGCAGCGGTTGAAAGTGGTTCGAAATCAAATGGCAGGTCGGTGTCGTATGTGTGTACTGGCGGCAATGCGATTGCATCACGCGACAGATTCGAGTCGTCTTTGGAGGCCAGATACAGCTCAATTTGCGGATCCTGCGCTGGCGCTATCAAAAGGCCCGGTGACGTGATTTCGATCTCCGGCTGTGTAGGAACTAACTGAGGTTCAGGCTCAAGCTCGATTTCGTCTACCAACGCGGGCGCAACGTTCAGCGCCTCAAGAATGGCCTGGTCGGTTGCAGACAGCTCGGGCTCTGATTCAGAGGTCGGTGCCATTTCTGGCTCTGCGGTCTCAGGCACTGTGACTTCGGCCTGTGCTGCGGGTGTCTCTGCAGGCTCGACAGGTCCAGAACTCGGTTCGGGTTGGGATATTGTTTCGTCCAGCAGGGCCAGTTCTGAATCGGCAGGGGCAGGGCTGTCTTCTCCAAAAAGGCTCCATATGCCACCGGCCACCAACATCAAAGCCACCGCCGCTGCAATTCGCACTGATGGCAGAGAGGCCCAGTTAGGTGCGGCCACTTTTTGGACAGGCCAAAAGCTGGTCGGAGCGGTAGAATCGGCGATCGCGTGAACAACCGGACTATCCTGCGCGGGGTCTGTGGGGATCACTTTGGGCGCGTTTGTGGTCGCAGGCGCGTCCCCAAGCGGGAAAAACGGTTCGGTCGGAAAATCATCTGTTTCATATGCAGCGCTGAACGCGACCGGAACGAATCCGTATCCCAGCACAAACCCCCGAGCTTCCTCCAGTGTATCGCGTGGAACGACGGCGACGCATGTGGTCGCCCCGTCATGTGCCGTGACATATACCAGCTCTGTCAGGTCATAAGGGGTGGCATCGGATACAGCGTTTTGCACAGCCTGTTCGGTGTCTTCGAAGGATGATCCGGCGGTATCGACTTTGATGAATTTGACCTGATCCCTTGGGATGATGACCTTGCAGCTCAGGTCATTTTCAAGCGCAAACCCCTTGTCCCGAAGCGCTTTCAACTGCTCTTCCAAGTTGGAGGCATCCAACGACACCTCACCTATGGCGAACCAGTCGCCATCGGAATTGTGGTGCAAAGAAATTCCGGTTGTAGAAATGGACAGCGCAAAAGCGGGTTTCATAATCCGGAGGAACCATAATTGTCAGTTGCAATGCAAACGATGCCTCGTCCGCAGACCGACATTAAAGCAGGATCTCGCCGAGGGAAAGAAAAAGCCTGCGTCTCCTCTTGCCCCGTGACCCGGTGCAGCCCCATGTTGAAATCAGGATAATTGGAGGGAAGATATTGAAGAAAATCGCTTTTCTGGCCGCTGTGCTGGCCATGACGTCGGTAGGGATGGCAACTGCGGAAGAACGTCGCATCATTGTTGATGCGGTAGGCATGGTGCATGCGGCCCCGGATATGGCCACCATTACCCTGGGTGTAACAAACGAAGATGCACAGGCATCAAATGCGATGCAGGCGACTTCGGACGCGGTGACCAAAATTCTGACTCGACTGGATGAGATGGGGATCGAAACCCGTGATGTGCAGACACGTGATCTGTCTTTGTCGCCGGTATGGTCTGGGCGGAACAGTTCTAGCGGAGAGCCGCCCGAGATTTCCGGCTTTGTCGCATCCAACAGCGTCGTGGTGCGTGTTCGCGATCTGTCGCAGCTGGGTACCATCATGGATGCGGTCATTGACGACGGGGCCAACAATTTCGGCGGGCTGAATTTCGGAATTCAGGACCCTGCACCGCTTGAGGCACAGGCGCGGGCCAAAGCTGTCGGTGAGGCGCGGGCAAAGGCCAACCAACTGGCACAGGCGGCCGAAGTCACGCTGGGTCCGGTTCAGATGATCCGCGAACAGGCCGGAGGATTCAATCCCATGCCGCAAATGCGTGCAATGAACATGGCAGCTGAGGGCGGCGTTCCGGTTTCCGGGGGCGAGATTTCGGTCTCGGTCAACGTGTCGATGGAATTTCTGATTTCCGACTAGGATGTGTCGCTGGTTCGGGCCATCAGGGATTGCCGCTGCTGGCCCGACTGATCAAAATTGTCCGGCGACAGCCAGGCCTCGAAAGCCGAGCGGATGCGCGGCCATTCGGTATCGAGGATTGAATACCAGGCTGTATCGCGGTTGCGCCCTTTGTAATGGGTGGCCTGCCGAAAGACGCCTTCGAAGGTAAAGCCCAGCCTTTGGGCCGCACTGCAGGACGGGGCATTCAGCGCGTCGCATTTCCATTCGTAACGGCGATACCCCAGCTCGTCGAACACGCGGCGCATCATCAGGTACATCGTCTCGGTGGATTTCGGGCTGCGCTGCAGCAGCGGTGAGAAATGGATGTGCCCAACCTCGACCACACCGGCCGCAGGTTCAATCCGCAGGAACGAGGCCATGCCAATCGGGGTGCCATCATCGTCTAGCACTGTGTGGAACATGGGATCGGCATCCATACAGGACGCGCGGGTCCAGGCGGCGAAATCTTCTTCGCTGTCGAATGGGCCATAGGGCAGATAAGTCCAGTTCCGCCCATCAGTGTCATTGGCAAACGCCCGGTACAGACCGGGCGCATGCCTGTTCACATCAAGGGGCACGACCGAGCAATATTGACCTTCCATCGGTGTATAAGGCGGCGTCGGGCGCGGAAACTTGCCCGAAACTGGCCGGCCGATGGGTTGGCCTAGATCGTTGGTATCGTGCCCGGCCATTTGTCAGGCCGTTGCCTTGGCCAGCGCCTGATCCAGATCGGCAATCAGATCGTTGGCGTCTTCGATGCCGATGGACACCCGAACAACGCTGGGACCGGCGCCTGCGGCCTCTTGCTGTTCCGGGGTCAGCTGACGGTGGGTGGTCGAGGCCGAATGAATGATCAACGACCGCGCGTCGCCCAGGTTGGCCACATGGCTGAAGATCTCCAGCGCGTTCACCAGTTTGACACAGGCGTCATAGCCGCCCTTGACCGCAAAGGTGAATAGCGCACCGGCCCCTTTGGGGTAGTGCGTCTTGACCCGGTCGTGATAGGGCGACGAGGGCAAGCCCGCATAGGTCACATATTCCACGCGGTCATCGGCCTCTAGCCAGGCTGCGATCTTTTGCGCGTTCTCTACATGACGCTCCATTCGCAGAGACAGAGTCTCGATCCCCATCAGCGTGTAATGCGCCGCCTGTGGGTTCATCGTCATGCCCAGATCACGCAGGCCGATGGCGATGCCGTGGAATGTGAAGGCCAGCGGACCGAATGTCTCGTGGAATTTCAGCCCGTGATAGGCCGGTTCCGGCTGGCTGAGCGAGGAAAATTTGTCATTCGCGGACCAGTCGAACTTGCCCGAATCCACGATACAGCCGCCAGTGACAGTGCCGTTGCCGGTCAGGTATTTGGTGGTTGAATGCACAACCAGCGTCGCGCCGTGCTCAATCGGGCGGCACAGATAGGGTGTGGCCGAGGTGTTGTCGACGATCAGCGGAATGCCGGCGCCATCCGTCACATCCGCCAGTGCGCGGATATCGGTGACATAGCCGCCCGGGTTGGCGATGGATTCGCAGAACACCGCTCGTGTATTTTTGTCGATCGCGTCCTTCACAGCATCCAGATCGTCAGTATCCACAAACTTGGCAGACCAGCCGAACCGTTTGATCGTCTGGCTAAACTGAGTGATCGTGCCGCCATACAGCCGGGTCGAGGCCACCACGTTGCAGCCAGGTCCCATCAGCGGAAACAGTGCCATGATTTGGGCGGCATGACCGGACGAGCAGCAAACTGCTCCAACGCCACCCTCAAGCGTTGCCACGCGTTCCTGCAGAACCGCCACGGTGGGATTGGTCAGGCGGGAATAGATAAAGCCGACTTCCTGCAGGTTGAACAGAGCCGCCGCGTGGTCTGCATCGCGAAACACATATGCCGTTGTTTGATAAATCGGCGTCTGACGGGCACCTGTTGCCGGATCAGGGCGCGCGCCTGCGTGAATTTGAAGCGTGTCGAAACCGTAGGTGGGGCCGTCAGACATGGTGGAAATCTCCTGTTGGACTATGTGTTGCAGAATCTCTAGGCGATTGGACGCGTGCGCACAACATTGCTGTCAGCGCATCCATAGACCTTTGCTTTTGATCTTGTTGCGAATGACCTGCTCGCGCTGAGGCAGGTTTTCGCGATCGAACATCTCGCGTATTTTGTGCCCTTTGCGCTGGAGCACCAGTTTCTTTATTGGGTCATAGCCCTTGAGCACTTTCTTGAACTTGTTGGGCGCAACCACAGTTTCCAGAACCTCGATCACATGGTCGCTTTCGCGTGCATACAGCAGAGGAAACAGACGGTAGTGGCACGTGACCGACCCGTCCAGCAGGCCAGTGGGCAGTGCGTCGCGGCCGCCGCCAAGGGCATGGATAACCAGCGGCAATGCGACCTGATCCAGCCATGGGTCCAGTGTTTGGCCCGCGAGTTCCGGGATATCCTCATCCCGGATGGTGCAGGCATATTCCAGGAACCGTTCGCCGAACTGGCGTGGGCATCTGTAAAAGAAATAACCCGCATTGAAATACAGGTAGCGCCGCCAGTATTCGGCTGGTTGGGCCTTGTCCAAGGAGCTGTCGAAATCCAGTTCGAACCGCTCATACAGGGCGCGCCAGATACCGTCATACCCCGGACCATACAGGGTCGGGCGCGGCCATGTCCCCTCAACTTTCAGCGAGGCACCGGGGCGGTCAAAATCGAAGGGCACACTATTCAGGTCTCCGGTGACAAGCGTATCGCTGTCGAAAAAGACAAATGGTTCCCCCTTGGGCAAGGACAAGAGCGCCTCGATCTTGTTTCCATAGGGATAGCTTCCACCGAAAGCCCGGTTTTCAAACGGTAGAATTTCGGCCCCAAGCTGGTGTAACGCTTTCAGGACATCCTCATCCTGAATGCTGGGGTCCTGTGACCATCGGGCCCCCGGTTGAGGAACGGCAACGAACAGGCGGCCAGCGAAATCGGGACAGCTGTGTCGTAACGAGGCTGCAAACAGCAGTGCCTCGTATTGCAGCCGGTTGTTTTGGCCGATGACCACGATATTGAATTTATTGTTGGCGGTCTGCATCGGGCGTCTCTCGGGTTCGTGGCGTTGGGCCAGCACTGCTCGAATTTTGGTTGGGCGTACACTAGGTAGAGACGTGGCACAAAACCAGATGTGATCATAGATCATGCATCTGAAATTTGAATTCAGGACTTGCGCAACCATTTAGAGACCAGACCAAACAGGAGAAGCCGCATGAGAGTTAACGCAGATTTCACAAAACGTGTTGCTGTGCATTTCGACCGGAATGACTGGATTGCGTCACCTGCCGCAGGGGTCGAGCGCAAGATGTTGGACCGGATCGGGGAAGAGGTCGCCCGCGCCACCACGATTGTCCGCTTTGCCCCAGGAAGCGCCTTTGCCGCCCATACGCATGATGGAGGAGAGGAGTATTTGGTGCTGGACGGTGTGTTTCAGGACGAGACCGGTGATTTTCCTGCAGGTAGTTATGTGCGCAATCCTCCGACATCTTCCCATACGCCTTCGGCAAAAGAAGGCGCGACGATACTAGTCAAACTGCACCAGTTTGACCCTGAGGACAGGACCGAAATTCGTCGGTCGATTACTGGGGATTCGAATCTTCAGCTTTTCAAGGACTCACGCGAAGATGTTCGCGTATTGAATTTGTCACCTGGCGAAAAGCTGGATCTGGATGCAGTCGATGGGTTGGAGTTGTTTGTCATCGCAGGTTCGGTGCAGGAATCCGACGAAGAATTTTCGGTCTGGGACTGGTTGAGATTACCGCCAGGTGCGCGTTCCACTGCTTTGGCAGGAGCAGAGGGCGCGCGAATTTGGATCAAATCCGGGCACCTGTCACAGATGATCTGAGCGGTTCCGGCCCAAAAAACCAGCAATGTACAGTAAAAAACCGGGTGTTTCGGCCTGGTTATTCATTTTTTGACCATTTGGCAAAATTTACCATTTGATAAAAAATCAGATTGTGCCAAGCTGAGGCCATAACAACATATCTACAGGGAGTAGAGCGATGGCACAGGGCCAGATGGTCCCCGGCATAGTCTCCGGGAGGCTTTCCAGCGATGAGCTGACCTCGAATTTCACGGATCTGCATCCACCACTTGCCCCGCATGAGGCCGCAGTGGCCGCGGATCGGTGCTATTTCTGCTATGACGCGCCGTGTGTGACGGCCTGTCCGACAGACATTGATATTCCATTGTTCATGCGCCAGATTCAGGCCGGTCAGCCTGAAGCTGCGGGTGAAACCATCCTTGGCCAGAATATCTTGGGTGGCATGTGCGCCCGTGTTTGTCCGACCGAAACGCTGTGCGAGGAAGTCTGCGTACGCGAAACCGCCGAAGGATCGCCAGTCGAGATCGGGCGTTTGCAGCGGTTTGCTACTGACAGCGTTATGGCATCGGGCGACCATCCGTTCCAGCGCGCCGCATTCACCGGCAAAACGGTGGCCGTGATCGGGGCAGGGCCCGCAGGGCTAGCCTGTGCGCATCGGCTGGCGATGCTGGGGCATGATGTGGTCATTCACGAAAGCCGCCCAAAACCCGGCGGTCTGAATGAATATGGAATTGCCGCCTATAAATCGACCAATGATTTCGCTCAGGCTGAGATCGATTGGTTGCTGAGGATCGGCGGCATCACCATCGAGACCGGATCGGTGCTGGGCGAGGGCCTGTCGCTGGATGGCCTTGTTGACAACTATGATGCGGTTTTCCTGTCCATCGGTCTGACAGGTGTGAATGCATTGCGAGCGGGCGGCGAGGATCTGACCGGCGTGCGCGACGCGGTCGACTTTATCTCGGATGTGCGTCAGGCGGCCGATCTGGCTGAGCTGCCCGTTGGGCGGAATGTCGTCGTCATCGGAGGCGGCATGACCGCGGTTGACGCAGCTGTAAAGTCGAAATTGCTGGGCGCGGAAAACGTCACCATCGCCTACCGGCGCGGACGCGAGGCGATGGGTGCCAGCCGCTATGAGCAGGATCTGGCCGCATCGCACGGCGTCAGGATCATGACCAATGTTCAGCCCATAGCCGTACACGGCAACGGGGCAGCCGCCGAGATCGAATTGGAGTATACTGCCAGCCATGACGGTCAGTTGAAGGGCACCGGCGAGAAAACCTGCCTGCCTGCCGATCAGGTGCTGAAGGCGATAGGTCAGACGCTGGAAGGAGCGCCCGAAGGGCTGACGTTGGACGGGAACAAGATCGCCGTCACGGGCGCCGGGCGCACGTCGGTACAAGCGGTCTGGGCCGGAGGCGACTGCGCCGCAGGCGGGGATGACCTGACCGTGACCGCAGTGGCCGAGGGGCGCGATGCCGCGATGGATATCCACGCAAGTCTGATTGCGTGAAACTCAATGATCAAGATGCCTGCAAGCATCAGGGAGGCCGGATAAATGGCTGATTTGAAATCGAACTTTCTGGGAATTGAAAGCCCCAACCCATATTGGCTGGCATCTGCGCCGCCGACGGACAAGGAATATAACGTCCGCCGCGCCTTTGAGGCCGGATGGGGCGGTGTGGTGTGGAAAACACTCGGGTCCGAAGGTCCACCGGTCGTCAATGTTAATGGCCCCCGCTATGGGGCGATCTACGGCGCAGACCGTCGGTTGTTGGGTCTGAACAACATCGAGCTGATTACAGACCGCCCATTAGAGGTAAACCTTGAAGAAATGGCGCGGGTTAAGGCTGATTATCCAGATCGCGCCCTGATCGCCTCGATCATGGTGCCGTGCGAGGAAGAGGCCTGGAAGGCTATCCTGCCGCGTGTTGCCGAAACCGGTGCCGACGGGATCGAACTGAACTTTGGCTGTCCACACGGGATGAGCGAGCGCGGGATGGGGGCGGCCGTAGGGCAGGTGCCGGAATATATCGAGATGGTGACGCGCTGGTGCAAGAAATACTATGACCGACCGGTCATCGTGAAACTGACGCCGAATATCACTGATATCCGCAAGCCTGCCGAAGCCGCAAAGAATGGTGGTGCGGATGCGGTATCGCTGATCAACACGATTAATTCGATTACCAGTGTCAATCTGGATAGCTTCAGCCCTGAACCCTCGATTGACGGCAAAGGCAGCCACGGTGGCTATTGTGGCCCTGCGGTGAAACCGATTGCCCTGTCGATGGTGTCCGAGATTTCGCGTGGACAGGCAACGAACGGAATGCCGATCTCGGGTATTGGCGGTGTGACTACCTGGCGCGATGCTGCAGAGTTTATGGCATTGGGTTGCGGCAATGTTCAGGTCTGCACGGCAGCGATGACCTATGGGTTCAAGATCATTGACGAACTGACGGCGGGCCTGTCGAAATGGATGGATGAAAAAGGGTATCAGGACGTCTCGGAAATTGTCGGTCTTGCGGTTCCAAACGTGACCGACTGGCAATACCTGAACCTGAATTATGTCGCCAAGGCCAAGATTGATCAGGATCAGTGCATCAAGTGTGGCCGTTGCTATGCCGCCTGCGAAGACACCAGCCACCAGGCCATTTCAATGTCCGAAGAGCGCGTGTTCGAGGTTATGGATGACGAATGTGTGGCCTGTAACCTGTGCGTGGATGTGTGCCCGGTCGAGGGATGTATTTCCATGGTGCCGATGGACGCTGGCGAAATCGACCCGCGTACGGGACAGGAAGTGCAGCCCGAATATGGCAACTGGACAACCCATCCCAACAATCCAATGGCGAAAGCCGCCGAGTAGTCCAAAAAAATTCGTCGAATCTTCTTAGAACAGGATGTCGATGGGGGGCGTTGTGGCAGTTTGCGACATATTGGGTGGCGGTGCGGATCAGATGATATCCGCGCCTCCTCACTTAGTCTTGGAACGCCTTATGCCCCACTTCTCGCTCTACCCACCCAACGAAAGCCTTACCACGGCACCTGTGTGTGGACAGGGAAGAAAAGAGTAGCGTCATCCTAGGCTCAGGGTGAGCGGGTTCCGGCTAACGAAAACCTAAGGCGCCAGCAATTTGCGGTAGAGCGTGTCGATGAACGGTTCAGCACCTTCATACGGGTCTTCGTCGCCAAGAATGGCCCGAACCTGGACATCGAAATCCGCATAATGCTGTGTCAAAGCCCAGATGGAGAAAATAAGGTGGTAGGGATGGAGGCGCGCGATTTTACCCTGCTCCATCCAGGCCGTAAGGATTGCGGTCTTCTCATCCATCAAAGTTTTGAGATCATTGGACAATGCATCGTGTATGCGTGGCGCACCCTGGACCAGTTCATTGGCAAACAGACGGCTTTCGCGCGGAAGTTCCCGGCTCATTTGCAGTTTGCGATGGATATAAGCGCGTATCTCTTCCAAAGGGTCCCCGTCGGCGTCGAGATCATGGAGGGGGGCCAGCCAAATCTCGAGAAGGCCAGATAGAAGGGCCGTGTGAATCGCTTCTTTTGAGGGGAAATAATACAGAAGATTCGGCTTGCTCAACCCGGCCTCGGCAGCAATCTGGTCGACGGTGGCACCGCGGAAACCGTAGGCAGAAAACACGTTCAAAGCGGCTTCTAGAATTGCAGCGCGGTTTTTTTTCTGAATTCGTGTTGGTGCGCGGTCTTTGGACATGTCTTTGCCTGTCTGATTTTTGGGCTCGCAAGTGCGGAATATGCCAAAAATTCCCACCGAGCTCTGCTATTTCTTGACTGATGTCGAACCCGTGATAGCGTGAGTTTGACCAGATGGTCAAATCAAGACACCAAAAGCGAGCAAATCGCAAGCAACAGGGAAGACTAGGATGGCAGCTCCGGCGCAGAACCTCAGGATCAATGGCGACAGGTTGTGGGACAGCCTGATGGAGATGGCCAAGATTGGCCCGGGTGTTGCGGGGGGCAATAATCGTCAGACCCTGACGGATGAAGATGCGGCAGGCCGCGCGTTGTTTCAGAAATGGTGCGAAGAGGCAGGGTGCACCATGGGGCTGGACCAAATGGGCAATATGTTTGCGCATCGAGAGGGCACGGACCCCGAGGCATTGCCGGTCTATGTGGGTTCACATTTGGATACGCAGCCGACAGGCGGCAAATATGACGGTGTTCTGGGTGTATTGGGCGGGTTGGAAATCATTCGCACGCTCAATGAATTGGGAATCAAGACCAAACATCCAATCGTTGCGACCAACTGGACGAATGAAGAAGGCACGCGCTATGCACCTGCGATGCTGTCCTCGGGGGTTTTTGCCGGGATGCAT
The DNA here is from genome assembly GCF_059610845.1 of Ruegeria sp. CDSC021. Classification (NCBI taxonomy): domain Bacteria; kingdom Pseudomonadati; phylum Pseudomonadota; class Alphaproteobacteria; order Rhodobacterales; family Roseobacteraceae; genus Ruegeria; species Ruegeria sp. CDSC021. Next base: position 880,942 of record NZ_JBXWOK010000001.1, on the reverse strand, counting down.
ACGCAGGATTGGGCTTATGACCGTGAGGATGCCGATGGTAAGAAGTTCGGAGATGAGCTGAGCCGCATTGGCTGGCGCGGTGACGAAGAGGTTGGTGCCCGAAAGATGCACGCCTTTTTTGAGCTGCATATCGAACAGGGCCCCATTCTTGAGGCCGAGGGGAAGGATATCGGCGTTGTCACCCATGGTCAGGGTCTCAGCTGGACCCAGATTACCGTTACCGGAAAGGACGCCCATACCGGGTCTACGCCGATGCCGATGCGCAAGAATGCCGGATTGGCGATGGCGCGTATCCTTGAAAAGGTTGACGAGATTGCTTGGTCCCATGCGCCCCACGCGGTGGGTGCGGCGGGGCATATTGATGTGTTTCCGAATTCGCGTAACGTGATCCCGGGGAAAGTTGTGTTTACTGTCGATCTCCGTTCGCCCGATCTGGACGTGATCACCGATATGGAAAATCGTCTGCGCGTAGCGGCCGAAGATATCGTGGATGAGATGGGCCTACAGATCGAGTTCGAGAAAGTTGGCGGATTTGATCCGGTGAAATTCGATGATGGCTGCGTGGCAGCTGTACGCGATGCGGCTGAACGGTTGGGTTATTCTCATACAGATATCATTTCGGGCGCCGGTCATGATGCCTGCTGGATCAACCGGGTTGCACCAACAGCGATGGTGATGTGCCCTTGTGTGGATGGGCTAAGCCATAACGAAGCCGAAGAAATCAGCAAGGTTTGGGCTGCCGCCGGGGCGGATGTTCTGTTTCATGCGGTCGTAGAGACGGCTGGAATTGTGGAATAGGGGGCTCTGCCCCCGTCGCCCGTTGGGCGACTCCCCCGAGGTATTTGTAGCCAGATGAAGCAAGCGGCGCAGACCGCATCAGGGAGATTGATATGAGCACTGTTATCAAGAACGGGACCGTCGTAACCGCGGATTTGTCTTACCAGGCGGATGTGAGGGTCGAGCATGGGGTGATCACCGAGATTGGGCCGGACCTAAAAGGTGATACGGAACTGGATGCGACAGGCTGCTATGTGATGCCTGGCGGGATCGACCCGCATACGCATTTGGAAATGCCGTTCATGGGCACCTATTCCAGCGATGATTTCGAGAGCGGAACCCGGGCGGCATTGGCTGGAGGAACCACGATGGTGGTTGATTTCGCTCTGCCCAACCCAGGTGAAAGCCTGTTGGATGCGCTCAAGCGCTGGGATAACAAGTCGACACGTGCAAATTGCGACTATTCTTTCCACATGGCGGTGACCTGGTGGGGCGAGCAGGTGTTTGATGACCTCAAGACGGTGATCGAGACACGCGGCATCAACACGTTCAAGCATTTCATGGCCTATAAGGGCGCGTTGATGGTCAATGACGATGAAATGTATGCTTCGTTCAAGCGTCTTGCCGAGCTGGGTGGAACGGCCATGGTGCATGCCGAGAATGGCGATGTTGTTGCCGAACTCAGCGCAAAGCTGTTGGCCGAAGGCAATACAGGCCCCGAGGCACATGCCTATTCCCGTCCGCCGCAGGTCGAGGGCGAAGCGACCAACCGCGCAATCATGATCGCGGATATGGCCGGAGTGCCGCTGTATGTGGTGCACACATCGTGCGAAGAGGCGCATGAGGCCATTCGGCGTGCAAAGATGCAGGGCAAGCGGGTGTGGGGGGAACCTTTGATCCAGCATCTGACTTTGGATGAGAGCGAGTATTTCAACCAGGATTGGGACCACGCGGCGCGGCGGGTCATGAGCCCTCCGTTCCGAAACAAGCAGCATCAGGATAGCCTGTGGAACGGATTACAATCTGGTTCGTTGAGTGTCGTGGCCACCGACCATTGCGCCTTTACGACGGATCAGAAACGCTTTGGCGTGGGGGATTTCACCAAGATCCCGAACGGTACCGGAGGGTTGGAAGACCGGATGCCGATGCTGTGGACCCATGGGGTGAACACTGGTCGGCTGACGCCAAATGAATTTGTGGCAGTCACTTCAACAAACATCGCTAAGATATTGAATTGTTACCCAAGAAAAGGCGCAATTCTTGTAGGTGCCGATGCCGATTTGGTGGTGTGGGATCCTGAGAAAGGCAAGACGATCAGCGCGAAATCGCAGCAATCTTCGATCGACTACAACGTGTTTGAGGGCAAAGAGGTCAAAGGCTTGCCGCGCTTTACTCTGACCCGTGGGCAGGTTGCAGTGCATGACGGAGAGATCAGGACTCAGGAAGGCCATGGCCAATTTGTTGAACGCGAGGCCAATACAACCGTCAACAAGGCGCTGAGTACTTGGAAAGAGCTGACAGCGCCGCGACCGGTGGTACGCACGGGTATTCCAGCAACCGGTGTATGACAGAATATGTGGCAGATATCACGTCTTATTACGGTTTAAGTTCAAGGGGATGGAATGAATATTGAAACCGCTGCACCGCCTGTAATCGAGGCGCGGCAACTGGATCTGACCTTTCAGACCAATGACGGGCCGGTCCACGCTCTGAAGGATGTGAACCTGACCATCGAAAAGGGAGAATTCGTCAGCTTCATCGGACCCTCCGGCTGTGGTAAGACCACCTTTTTGCGGTGCATCGCTGCGTTGGAAACTCCGACCGGCGGGACATTGACCGTCAACGGTATGACCCCGGATGAGGCGCGGCGGAATCGGGCCTATGGCTATGTATTTCAGGCCGCGGGTCTGTACCCTTGGCGCACCATTTCCAAGAACATCAAGCTCCCGCTTGAAATCATGGGGTTTACAGCTGCCGAGCAGGAAGAACGCGTAAACAAGGTTTTGGAACTTGTTGATCTTGAAGGGTTTGGTGGAAAGTTTCCCTGGCAGTTATCGGGTGGAATGCAGCAACGGGCCAGCATTGCACGGGCGCTGGCCTTTGATGCGGATATCCTGCTTATGGACGAACCTTTTGGCGCGTTGGATGAGATTGTCCGCGATCACCTGAACGAGCAGCTTCTGGCACTTTGGGCGCGGACTGAAAAGACCATTGGGTTTGTCACCCATTCCATCCCTGAGGCCGTCTATCTGAGCACCAAGATCGTTGTGATGAGCCCTCGGCCCGGACGGATCACTGACGTGATCGACAGTCCGTTGCCGAAAGAGCGGCCGCTCGATATTCGCGACACGCCGGAATTCATCGAAGTTGCCCATAGGGTGCGAGAAGGGTTGCGCGCGGGGCATTCGGATGAATAGTAGCGGGTTCAAGGCATTCTGGGCTGTATTGACGGTACTGGCCGTCATAGTAGCCTTTTGGTACGCCGCTTGTATTCCGATGAATATCAAAGGCGTTCTGACCGAACAGGAACGGGCCGGCGCCACTGTTCAGCCACCCTCGGCAAAAGATCGTCGCGATCTGTCCGAATTCAGCCTGGTTCTGGACAATAGCTTTGCCATTCCAGCCACGTGGGAACAGGATCGTCCGCGGTTGCCCGCTCCGCATCAGGTGGCCGTTGAGATATGGAAGACAACGGTTGAGAAGAAAATCACCTCAAAGCGCTCGCTGGTTTATCACGGCTGGGTGACGCTGAGTGCGACGATACTGGGTTTTGCCATTGGCACCGGTCTGGGAATTCTGCTGGCTGTTGGGATCGTACATAGCCGGGTCATGGACCTGTCGGTCATGCCCTGGGCGATAGTCAGCCAAACCATCCCGATCATCGCTCTGGCCCCGATGATCATTGTGGTCCTATATTCCGTTGGCGTGCAGGGGATTATCCCCAAGGCGGTCATATCGGCCTATCTCAGCTTTTTTCCTGTCGTGGTGGGCATGGTCAAAGGTTTGCGCAGCCCGGATGCGATGCAACTGGATTTGCTGCGTACCTATAGCGCGAGCCACGCGCAGGGGTTCTGGAAACTGCGTTTGCCGGCCTCGATGCCGTATCTGTTCACATCGCTGAAGATAGGCATTGCGGCTTCATTGGTAGGGGCCATCGTGGGGGAATTGCCCACCGGGGCAGTTGCGGGACTGGGCGCGCGCCTGCTGGCAGGCAGCTATTATGGTCAGACCGTGCAAATCTGGTCGGCCCTGTTTGCGGCGGCGATTCTGGCGGCCTGTCTTGTGGGGCTTCTGGGGCTGATTGAAAAGTCGGTCCTGAAACGGATGGGGATTGCGCAATGATACCAATTCTGGGCGCACTCGGTGTGTGGCTGTTGGGATGGTGGTTGAACAGCCGCTTGGCCAGCGGGCCTTATGCTGATACGCGGATGGTCCGGTTTCTGGCTCCGCTGATCTTTGGTCTGACTATCATCGTCATCTGGGAGCTTTTAGTGCGCGGCCTTGAGGTGTCTTTGGTCATTCTGCCCGCTCCATCGGTTATCTGGATTCGGTTCTGGGACAGTTTGCCAACGCTTTGGATGGATTTCGTGCAAACCATCATCAAGGGCGCGCTGAGCGGTTACATCATCGGCTGTGGAGCCGCCTTCCTGATGGCGATTGCAGTGGACCGGTGGGATTTTCTGCGCCTTGGGCTTTTGCCCGTGGGCAACTTCGTGGCCGCTCTTCCGATTGTTGGCACCGCGCCGATTCTGGTCATGTGGTTCGGGTTCGACTGGCACTCCAAAGCGGCGGTGGTTGTCGTGATGGTCTTTTTCCCAATGCTGGTGAACACCGTCGCCGGGCTGCGCGAGGCGACAGCAATGCAGCGCGACCTGATGGAGACTTATGCCGCCACGTATTGGCAGAGCTTTCTGAAGCTGCGCTTGCCTGCCGCGATGCCATTTGTTTTCAATGGTCTCAAGATATCCACCACCCTTGCATTGATCGGCGCTATCGTGGCCGAGTTCTTTGGCTCACCGACGCTTGGCATGGGGTTTCGGATATCTACCAGCGTGGGGCAGCTCTCACTGGATATGGTCTGGGCCGAGATCGTAGTGGCGGCTTTGGCCGGGACATCATTTTATGGTCTGGTGGCCATGATCGAAAAGGCGGTGACCTTCTGGCACCCGTCGCAACGCGGATAAGAATTCAACAGACCCCAAAAATGAAAAATGGGGCGCCAACTGAAACTAGGAGATGTGAAGATGAAAAAGATACTCAGCGGGGCGGTTGCCGCCTTTAGCCTGGCCGCCAGTGCAGCCTGGTCGGCGGATGAGGTGACATTGCAGTTGAAATGGGTCACGCAAGCTCAGTTCGCAGGTTATTACGTGGCCAAAGACAAAGGGTTCTACGAAGAAGAAGGTCTTGATGTCACAATTCTGCCAGGCGGCCCGGACATAGCGCCGACACAGGTCATTGCGGGTGGCGGCGCTGACGTGACGGTCGAGTGGATGCCAGCTGCATTGGCCGCGCGCGAAAAGGGCCTGCCGCTGGTGAATATTGCCCAGCCTTTCAAAAGCTCGGGTATGATGTTGACCTGCTGGAAAGATGCCGGTATTTCCGCACCAGAAGACCTTAAGAACCGGACACTGGGCGTCTGGTTCTTTGGCAACGAATTCCCCTTCATGAGCTGGATGAGCCAGCTGGGCATTGATACCGGTGGCAAGAGCGAAAATGGCGTCGAGGTTCTGAAGCAGGGCTTTAATGTCGACCCGCTGCTGCAGCGTCAGGCTGATTGCATCAGCACCATGACCTATAACGAATACTGGCAGGTCATAGATTCCGGCGTCAGCCCCGACGAACTGGTCACATTCAAATACGAAGATCAGGGCGTCGCCACGCTGGAAGACGGCCTGTACGTTCTTGAAGAGAACCTGAGCGACGCGGCATTTGTCGACAAGATGGAACGTTTCGTACGGGCGTCGATGAAGGGGTGGAAATATGCCGAAGAGAACCCAGATGAAGCGGCCGATATCGTGCTTGAAAATGACGCGACTGGTGCCCAAACCGAAGCGCATCAGAGACGTATGATGGGTGAGATTGCCAAGCTGACTGCGGGCTCAAACGGATCGCTTGATCCGGCGGATTTTGAGCGCACTGTAGGGACGCTGCTTGCCGGTGGTTCTGACCCCGTTATCACCAAACAACCCGAAGGTGCCTGGACGCATCAGATTTCGGATGCAGCACTGAACTGAGTCAGGTTCACGATGGAATATGGCGCGGTCCCAAATGGGGCCGCGTTTTTTGTTGGAAGCGTCGAAAATGTGACTGCACTTGTAGCGCGTTTGTCATAGTAATTACCTGTAAATTATTGCAAACTGTTCAATATGGGGAGTATTAGGTAGATAATGCAGGATTTCACAACAGAATTCAGGTCGGCGCTTGCTTTGATCCTTCATTGGGATCCGGAGCTGTGGGCGATTGTTCTGTTGTCCCTGAAAGTCTCTGTTTTTGCCGTTCTGATTTCTGCCGTTATCGGGATGCCCATGGGCGCGGCTTTGGCCGTTGCGCGTTTTCCAGGGCGGCGGATTCTGATCGTCTTGATGAATGCCTTGATGGGCTTGCCCCCGGTTGTGGTTGGTTTGCTGGTCTATCTGATGCTGTCGCGTTCCGGCCCGTTGGGGGTCCTTGAATTGCTCTACACACCGACGGCGATGATTATTGCTCAGGTCGTTCTGGTGACCCCGATCGTTGCCGCACTGACACGTCAAGTGGTCGAAATGCTGGCCGAGGAATATTCCGAGCAACTCCGCTCACTCGGCGTGTCGCGGATGGCATCGATTCCGGTGCTATTGTGGGATGCGCGGCTGTCTCTTGTTACTGCATTGCTGGCAGGGTTTGGACGTGCGATTGCCGAAGTTGGAGCGGTTATTATCGTTGGCGGCAATATCAACCACGTCACGCGGGTGATGACGACGACAATCGCCCTTGAAACGTCCAAGGGAAATTTGGCGTTGGCGCTTGCGCTTGGGGCCATCCTGATTGCCATAGCCATCGCAGTAAACGCCATGGTCAGCACGCTTAGCCTGCGGGCCGAGAAGGAAGGGTTGCGCCATGCGTGATCTGGTGCCCGAGATGGTGAAATGTCTTTCTGTTCACAGTTTACAGATTTCCCGCAAGGGAAAGACACTGCTTCAAGTGCCAGAGTTATCCCTGATGGGGCTGGGACCAACTTTGATCCTTGGGCCGAACGGAGCGGGCAAGAGCCTGCTTTTGCGCTGTTTGCACGGGCTTATCGTCCCGGATAGCGGCAGGGTTCAGCAGGACGGGATTGCCCTGAATGCGTATCACAAATCACGACAGGCGATGGTGTTTCAAAGACCGGTTCTGTTGCGCCGGTCCGTGTCAGCCAATCTTGATTTTGTGCTAAAGCGTCAGGGCATGTCCCGTGCAATTCGCAAATCCCGGATCGACGAATTGCTGGCCGAAGGTGGGCTAGAGGGTAAGGCGCGCCAGTCCGCCAGATCGCTGTCCGGGGGCGAGGCGCAACGGCTGGCCATCCTGCGCGCGCTGGCGCTGGACCCGGAGACTTTGTTCCTGGACGAACCAACCAGTTCGCTTGATCCTGGTGCTACGCAGATGATCGAACGGATGATCTTGCGCGCTTCGAACCGTGGGGTACGCATTGTCATGGTATCCCACGATATCGGTCAGGCACGCCGTCTGGCAGCGGATATCGTCATGATGCAGGCCGGGCACGTGGTCGAACACGGTGCTGCCAAACAAGTTCTGGATGCCCCGACAAGTGACGCCGCGCGCCGGTTTGTTGCCGGTGGTCTGGTAACCTAATCTGAATATGGAGTTCAAATGATCCGCAAATTCGTCGGGGCTGCAGTAATAGCGCTTGGCCTGAACACTACAGCCGCATTGACCGAAACCCCATTTATTGTAGTCCAATCAACCACGTCGACTCAGAATTCGGGCTTGTTCGACCATATCCTGCCAGGCTTTGAAGCCGAAAGCGGGATTGATGTCCGCGTGGTGGCTGTTGGTACAGGGCAGGCGATCCGCAATGCGATCAACGGTGACGGGGACGTCTTGCTGGTTCACGCCAAACCTGCCGAAGAGAAGTTTGTGGCAGATGGTTGGGGTGTTGAGCGGTCGGACGTGATGTACAATGATTTTGTCCTTGTAGGGCCAAAATCCGATCCCGCCAAAGTGAAAGGTGGGACTGACATTATCGCGGCGCTGACCGCCGTGGCTAAGGCCAAGGCGCCCTTCGCCTCACGCGGGGATGACAGCGGGACGCATAAGGCAGAATTGGGCCATTGGGCCTCGTCCGGTATCGACCCGACCGACGCTTCGGGCACTTGGTACCGGGAAACTGGATCCGGGATGGGGGCGACACTGAACGTGGCTAGTGGGATGGGTGCCTATGCGCTGACGGATCGGGCGACCTGGCAGAGCTTTGGCAACAAGGGAAACCTTGAGGTCATGGTTGAGGGCGATCCGCGCCTGTTTAATCAATATGGGATTATTCTTGTGAACCCTGACAAGCATCCCAAAGTGCGGGCGGCCTCGGGGCAGCGCTTTATTGACTGGTTGACCGGGCCCGAAGGGCAGGCGGCCATCGCATCTTACACGCACGACGGCCAGCAGCTGTTCTTTCCCAACGCCCAATAGGGTCATCCGCTGGCTCCATTGTGATGGATGGTTCCGAGATCCGACAAGTCATACCCGCCGAATTCTTCTGCCCGGGTGGCAAAGCGGTCGGATTGCACAAAGCCGAGCAACCGAAGCATCGGGCCATCGAAATAGGCGCGCCTCCAGATGGCAAGGTCCAGGCGTTCGGTATGGGTCGGGGCAAAGCCCAGATTGTACAGCCCCGCAAGCGCACCCAGGCCGAATCCGGCATCGGCTTTGCTGTCATGCAGGGCTATGGCCAGCTCTTCTTCGGTACGTGCGCAGGTCGGCAGGGTATCCAGATCGTCTCGGTTCAGGCCGTGCGCCTGCAGTTGCGTGTCGAACAACCGTTGACTGGCGGCACTGTCCTGACGAAGAAGAATGCGACGGCCCCGGAGGTCAGAAAAGTCCGATATCCCAGTCACACCGGGGGCCATCAGTAGCCCACGCTGGCGTTTTGCTAGTTCGAACAGAATGACGGGTGCCTCTCCCAGATGGTCCTGGAGAGATTGCGTGTTAAATCCGTCTGTCTCGTGGATATGCAGCGCCGCAGCCTGCGCTGATCGTTCTTTCAGGCGATTCAAGCCGTCAAATGAGCCGTCATAATAAGTTGCCAGGCCCGACCCGCTTTCCCGCAGAGCCCAATCCAACAGCGGATCATGACTGCCCGCCACGATCGGCGGCAGCGACGGTTCTGCGACCTGCGGTCCGCTGCGCGATGCGTTCAGCCAGGCAATGACTTCGGCCCTTGGAAACAAGAGTTTGCCCATGGCCCGGACACAGGGGACCTCGCCGGATGAAGCAAGGTCATAGGCTTTACGCTCGCCAATGCGCAGCAGGTCGGCCAGTTCTTTGGTGGTCAGGTATTCTGACATTCAGTCGAGGCGCACGGCCGAACCCGCGCTGGCATTCGCCGCGCTGAATCCGAATTGGCCTAAGGCAAATGGCGCAGCGACGGCAATTACAGCCATCGTGGCAACAGCGGCTAGAAAGGCTTTCATATTTACCTCCGGTTCAGTTTTCCGGTGCCGTGACGCGGCGCAGAAAGGCGATCAAATCTTTGCGGTCATCCGCTTGTGTAATCCGTTGCATGGGCATCTTCGATCCCGGAATGTAATGGTCTGGTCCTTGGTCGAAAAGGGCATTTATCGTCTCGCCATTCCAAATGATATCAGAGTCTTGCAGCGTGTCCGAGTAGAAATATTCCGGTAAGCTGCCCGCCCGGCGACCAAATACACCAGAGAGCGTAGGTCCAGCACGTCTGTGCCCGTCCGCCGTCAGGCTGTGACAGATCGAGCATTTGCGCACGAATTGGCGCTCGCCATTGTCCATCTGGTCAGGGTTCTTCAGAAAACTAGGTTCAGTCGCGGCCATCTGTTGTTGGTCGCCAAGGTCAGATACCGGCCAGCTATACATCGCCTCATCTATACCACCTGCATAGATGTTTTTACCATCGGTTGAGAAGGCCAGCGCCCAGACCGGGCCGCGCAATGTGGCCCGGAAATCCTGTGCGATGCGCCAGTCGATGGTATCGACCAACATGATATGACCCTCTCCGTCCCCCACCGCCAGCAAGCTGCGGTCCGGGCTGAGAGCCAGCGCAAGGATTGGACGGCGGTCCAGGGTGAAATCATGCTCGTCGCCTGTAGTCAGATCACGAATGCGCGTGACGCCATCGACGGCCCCATAGGCAATCCAGTTTTCATGGGGATTCAGGACCAGTTCGTTGATGCCGAACCCGTTATCAACCAGTCGCAGTTTTTCCTGACCGGTTGCGACATCCCAAAGACGAACCGCCCCATCAACCCCGCCGGTATACACCGCATCTCCGTTTGGTGTGAACACAACAGCATTCACACCGCTGCCTGTGGGCCCCAATATCTTTGGCTCTGACCCGTCAAGCGGCCAAACCCCTATCGTGCCGTCCCAACTGGCAGTGGCGATGTAGGAGTTTGAAACAGCAATATCGACGATCTTGCCCTTGTGCCGCCCGAGGATTTGGCCATCCGGCCACCGGCGCAGGGTAAAGTCGTCACCAGCGGAATAGATCGCTGTGTCGCCAAAGGCGACGCTATTCACGGCAGCCTCGTGCCCCTCAAGCCATTGCGGCGTGCGGTCTGACCACAGGCCGACGGAGTTGTCGAAGCTGGCCGTCGCAATCCGGCCGTCCGGCGCGGAGGCAATCCCCATGATCGGACCGCCATGACCTTTCAGCGTGAAGAACTCGGCCAAAGCGGGCAGGGGGGTCAACACCAGTGCTAGGATTAGACTGCGCATCTATTCCGCAGGCGAGGCCACTGCCTTATTGGCCTCTTTTTCCTGTACCTCTTCGAGCCAAAGCGAGTGGTGCTCACGCGCCCATTGTTCCTCGACCTCGCCGGTGCCCATCGCGTCGAAAGCGCCCTCCATCCCCACCGAGCCCAGGTAGATATGCGCGATGATGATGGCGATGAAGACATAGGCGACCATCACGTGCCAAACCTGAGCATATTGCATCTCTTCTTGTGGTGACATCTGCACCGGAAGGTTCAGACCCAACATCTGCGGGATGCTGGTGGCATTTGCGATTGAGAAGGTCTTAGCAAACAGCGGCATCTCAAACGGGAACAGCAGAGACAGGCCAGACAGGCTGATCGATACGCCCAGCAGGATACAGGCCCAGAAGATGATCTTTTGACCCGCGTTGAATTTTTTGGCCGGAGGATGGCTGCCTTTCGTGAACAACCCGCCGCCGGCGGCCAGCCATTTCAGGTCGGTGCGGTTGGGGATGTTGTGGGCGATCCAGTTCACAGTGACCATGATCAAACCCAGCATGAAGGCCCAGGCGAGGTTGTTATGCAGCCATTTGCAGCCCTGCGCTATGGCTGCAAAGCCTTCTTTCCCGAAGATTGGGATCAGAAAGTCTCGACCATAAAGGGTCAGCAAACCGGTCAGGCCAAGGATGAGGAAAGAGCCCGCGAACAGCCAATGTCCGAACCGCTCAAAGCCTGAGAAACGCGTAACCGTGCGTCCCGTCTTTTCACCATCAATGCGGATTTTACCCCGGACCAAGAAGAACAGCAGCAGGATGCCAAGCATCCCGGCCAGAATATACGTGCCGTAATCGCGCAACGGGCCTGTTCGGAAATTCAACCACCACATGCCTCCGTCCTGTATCAAGACGCTGGCCGCAGGACCGTTCGACGAAACGGTCACATCCGCCGAGCCATAGCGCAAAGCGCGATAGACGTCGCTGTCAGACGCCACGCCACGTGTGCCCAACTGGCCCATCAGACCTTCGGCGTTGCCTTGACCGGTGTTACCTGAGCGATAACCGTTATCGACCGTCTCGCCACGCTGCCGGGCCAAGATATCCTCGATCGTGGTCGCGCCACCCGTTGAATTGCGATCCGGAGCATCCTGCGCAAAAGCAGGAACAGTCAAAACAATGAGACAGAACAGAAGTCGCAGGAAAATCATATGAACCTCGTGACGCGGTCATTGGCGTAGGCCCGATTGCGGGCGGGCAGAGATTTTTCGTCGAAAAATCTTATTGCTCCCCGGCACGCGGTACGCGCCGGGGAAAGTTCAGCTATGGATCAGCCGTCTTTTTGGTCGTAGGCCGTGCCCCAACCCCAGGCGCCAGACCCAAAACCGCGCGCCACGACGCGTTCGCGATAGATGGCCGATACCACGTCGCCGTCACCGGCAAGCAGGGCCTTGGTGGAACACATCTCGGCGCAGATGGGCAGTTTGCCTTCTGCGATCCGGTTGCGACCGTATTTGGCGAACTCTGCGGTCGAGTGCGTTTCCTCGGGGCCACCGGCGCAGAAGGTACATTTGTCCATCTTGCCGCGTGATCCGAAGTTGCCTGCCTGTGGGTATTGCGGCGCGCCGAACGGGCACGCATAGAAGCAATAGCCGCAGCCAATGCACAGGTCCTTGGAGTGCAGGACGACCCCTTCTTCGTTCTGATAGAAGCAGTCAACCGGGCACACCGCCATACAGGGCGCATCCGAGCAATGCATACAGGCAACCGAGATCGAGCGTTCGCCCGGGTCGCCGTCATTGATCGTCACCACTCTGCGGCGGTTGATGCCCCAAGGCACCTCGTGTTCGTTCTTACACGCGGTTACGCAGGCGTTGCATTCGATGCAGCGTTCAGCGTCGCAGAGAAACTTTGCTCTAGCCATTGTCGTCCTCCTTACGCTGCTGAGATCTTGCAGAGAGTCGCTTTGGTCTCCTGCATCTGGGTTACTGAATCATAGCCATAGGTCTGGGCGGTGTTCGAACTTTCTCCCAGCACATAGGGATCAGCGCCTGAGGGGTATTTGTCCCGCAGATCCTGACCCTGGAAATGGCCGCCAAAGTGGAATGGCATAAAGGCCACGCCGGCACCAACCCTGTTGGTCAGCATCGCCATCACCTTGACCTTACCACCCTCAGGCCCTTCGACCCAGACCTGAGCCCCGTCGCGAATGCCCAGGTTGTTGGCATCGCGTGGGTTGATCTCGACGAACATGTCCTGTTGCAGTTCGGCCAGCCACGGGTTCGACCGGGATTCCTCACCTCCGCCCTCATATTCGACCAGACGACCAGACGTCAGGATTATCGGGTAATCCTTTGAAAAGTCGTTCTTCTGGATCGAAGCATACAGGGTTGGCAGGCGATAGGACTGACGATCCTCATAGGTCGGATAATCCTCTACCAGATCACGCCGGTTGGTATAAAGCGGCTCGCGATGCAACGGGATCGGGTCCGGGAAAGTCCAGACCACGGTGCGGGCCTTGGCGTTGCCAAAGGGCGCACAGCCATGTGCAATCGCAACCCTCTGGATGCCGCCTGACAGGTCGGTTTTCCAGTTGGTCTTTGGCCCCGCAACGGCGTCGATGGCCGCACGTTCTTCGGCCGTCAGATCGCCGTCCCAACCAAGATCCATTAGCATCTGCATCGTGAATTCGGGATATCCGTCCTGAATTTCCGACCCAACGCTATAGACCCCTTCCGCCAGCAGGTTGTCGCCATCACGTTCCACGCCAAAGCGCGCGCGGAAGGTCAAGCCACCTTCGGCCACCGGTTTGGACATGTCATAGAGGTTTGGTGTCCCCGTATGACCCATCTCTGGCGTTCCCCAGCACGGCCAGGGCAGACCGTAGTATTCGCCGTCGTTTGGTCCACCTATAGCTTGCAGCGTGGTTCTGTCGAACGTGTGCTGATTGGCCATGTGGCTTTTCAAACGCTCCGGCGATTGGCCTGTATAGCCGATGGTCCAGAGGCCCGAGTTGAACTCACGCGTGATGCTTTCAACATTTGGGGTTTCGGCGTCCTCCATCTCGATATTGCGGAAGAACCGATCCGCCCAGCCGAACTTGTTGGCGAACTTGGCCATGATGACCTCGTCCGGCAGGCTTTCGAACAGCGGATCCACCACCTTGTCGCGCCACTGCAACGACCGGTTCGAGGCCGTGACCGAGCCACGGGTTTCGAACTGCGTACAGGCGGGCAACAGGTAAACGCCATCGGTCCGATCATGCAGAACGGCGGAAACGGTGGGATACGGGTCGATCACGACCAGCATGTCCAGCTTTTCCATCGCCGTCTTCATTTCCGGCCCACGGGTTTGCGAGTTCGGAGCGTGCCCCCACAGAACCATGGCGCGGACATTGTTGTCCTGATCCATGTTGGCGGGGTCTTCCAGAACACCGTCGATCCAACGAGAGACCGGGATGCCGCGCTCATTCTGCAGCGGTTTATCCTTGCCCTCCTTGTCCTTGATCGAGGCGAACTGGCCGGACAGCCATTCAGGGTCTTCACCCCAAACGCGCGCCCAATGGCCCCATGCCCCTGCGGACAGGCCATAATAGCCGGGTAGGGTATGGGACAGAACACCAAGGTCCGTCGCACCCTGCACGTTGTCGTGGCCACGGAAGATGTTGGTGCCACCGCCCGACGTTCCCATGTTGCCCAAAGCCAGCTGCAGCACGCAATAGGCGCGTGTGTTGTTGTTGCCATTGGTATGCTGGGTGCCGCCCATGCACCAGATCACCGTGCCAGGACGGTTGTTGGCCATGGTGCGCGCCACGCGCTTAAGCTGTGATCCGGGTACGCCGGTCACACGCTCAGTTTCTTCCGGGTTCCAGTTGGCGACCTCTTCACGGATCTGATCCATGCCCCAGACACGGGTGCGGATGAACTCCTTGTCCTCCCAGCCGTTGTCGAAGATGTGCCAGAGGATACCCCAGATCAGAGCCACGTCAGAGCCGGGGCGGAACCGGACATACTCATCCGCATGCGCTGCGGTGCGCGTAAAGCGCGGGTCGCAAACGATCAGCGGCGCGTTGTTCTGCTCTTTTGCGCGCAGAACATGCAGCAGAGAGACCGGGTGTGCCTCAGCCGGGTTGCCACCGATGATGAAGATAGCCTTGGAGTTGTGGATGTCGTTATAGCTGTTGGTCATGGCGCCGTAGCCCCATGTATTCGCAACACCCGCAACAGTAGTCGAGTGGCAGATACGGGCCTGATGGTCCACATTGTTCGTGCCCCAATAGGCGGCGAACTTGCGGAACAGATAGGCCTGTTCGTTGTTATGTTTCGCGGAACCCAGCCAGTACACACTGTCCGGTCCGGATTCTTCGCGGATGTTCATCATGCCGTCGCCGATCTCGTTGATCGCCTCTTCCCAGCTGATGCGCTTCCACTCGCCGCCTTCCTTTTTCATCGGATATTTCAGGCGGCGTTCACCATGGGCGTGCTCACGGACCGAGGCCCCCTTGGCGCAGTGCGCACCTAGGTTGAAAGGGCTGTCCCAGCCGGGTTCTTGCCCGATCCAGACGCCGTTCTGCACCTCGGCCACTACGGTACAGCCGACCGAGCAATGCGTGCATATGGATTTGATGTTTTCAACGGCTTGATTGGCCGCTGACTGGGCACTGGCTGGCGTCACGGTTCCACCCGTGGCGCTGATCGCGGCCAACCCGCCGATCGTCAGGCCCGATCCGCGCAGGAACGCGCGGCGATCGACGGTTTTCTCGCCGACCTGGGACAGGATACTTGTCCGCTGGGAGCGTCTCGCAACCCCGTTGGTCTTTTTCCTAAGCATTTCTTTCCTCCCTTGCTGGCCATGTTAGCTATGGCTGGCTTGGTACTGTTGGTGCCGACGTCAGGGCCAATCGCAACCGTCAGTCGGGTGGTGACATCGTCCGGGGTTCAGAACCGGGCGCTGTCCAGATATGCGCGCGTATGCGCGGTGTCCTGCATGCGGGTCTCATCCGTCGGCAGCTCGGCTGCCTCGGCTTGTCCGCTCAGGCTGGCGGCGGCAACTGCAGCGGGCGCTGCGGTTCCGGCCAGTTTCAAGAAGTCACGGCGCGTGGCGCCTTCTTCCTTGGTTTTGCTCATGGGATCCTCCTTTCCCAATTGCGATCTAGCGCCTATTGGGGCGCTGGCGAATGGCGGGATCATCCCGCCGTCATTCGAAAGGCTTCACGCTCGATTTCCATGAAAACCCGACCGGCGGTGCCGACCGAGGCATAGAAAACCGAGTTTTCCGCAGCTTCCAAATCTGAATAGAAATGTGCGGCCCAGGGGCCGATGTGTTTGTTCCAGAACGCTTTTTGATCTTCCAATGAGGCGGGCGCGCCAAAGCGTCCGACAATCATGCCCGCCATCATCTCCATCAACGAGGCGATATTGTCTTCGGGTTCAAACACGTTCTGCGCCCGTGTGATCTGACGAACCGCCATGTCGTTGCGCAGTTGCGCCAGCGGTTTTTCGTTCAGGAAACCAGTCAGGTAGAAACTGGCATAGGGCAGCAGTTCTCCGCGTCCTAGCCCGATGAACAGGGCATTGAATTCGCGTTCGGCAGCCGCAGGTTTTGTCACTTTTGCCACCCGCGACATCGCCTTGATGGCCTGTCCCAGATCGGTGTCATCGCCGGTCAGACCGACCACCTGAGACAGCAACATATGATCCGGTGGAGAGGCCAGCAACAGCCCAAGGAAGTTATAGAAATCCGCGCGCAGACGATCCTCGGCTGAGACGTCTAGGTTTTGCGCGTTGCTTGCGGTCATAACGTTATCCTTCGTATTCAAACTTCATGCGGCGTGGGGCAAGCGTAAGCTCTGCCTCTTCCGAGTCGTCGATTTCAGAAGTCATTACAGGCTCTGACGATTGCATCTCGGGTACCTCGGGCAACTCAGGCTCTTGCGTGGTTTCTTCAACCTCAGGGATCTGGTCTGTGTCTTCCTCTTCGGTCTGAGCGGCCAAAGCCTCGATATGGGCCAGCATTCCCTTGCCGACCTGATAGGCGGTCTGGATATTTTCGATCACGCAGGCGGCGTCGGTATAGTCCTCGCCGTAATCCACCAGCCCATCGACATTGGCCAGAACCGGGTTTAGGCGCCAGAGCTGCCGAAGGGCGCGGCGGCGCAACCGGTCAGGCACTGCCTTGGCCATAAAGCCCGAGACGTCGTCACCAACTTGCAACTGATCAGGGTCGGGCAAATTGAATTCCGCCAGAATTTCAGCGTCAGTCTTTTCTTCCAGCTCGCCCCGCTGTTCAGCGAAAGCCTGTTCTTGTGCTGCTACAATCTCGGCTTTGGCCTCAGCCTGAACGGCGGCCTTGCGGCGCGACCAGAAATCGCGGGTTTCTGTCATTGCACAATCCTCCGCGGGGCGCGGAAAACATCCGAGTCCTGCCGGATGCGTACATCCCCTTTGCCGTCCTCAACCAGATCGGTGCGTTTCTTATCACGGCGGCGCTTGACGAAGACTTCGTTGCGATGATGCTCCAGTGCGAAATCACGTACCCAAGCGATCAGCCCATCAGTCATTGGGATTTTCTCGACAAGCTCTTCGCCGGTATCTGCGTAATCCTGTCCTTCGAACGGTGAGGCGGTCACCAGCACCGCGTCCATCGGCTGTGTTCCATCCAGCGCATCGCGCAGGACCAGATAGATCGAGGGTTGCCCGTCCGACAGGTTGACCATGTAGGCTTCGGCCTCATCCGACCACAGGGTCAGGGGCAGGGTGGCTGCATGGTATTCGACCGCTTCACCCTCGCGCCGCATCTCCAGCCAATCGGCCGGTCCAGCGCCGGGCAGCACGGCGACGGCGCGCCAGTTCCATTGCGCCCAGCGTGTAACCCCGGGTGTTTTGCGCACGACGACGCCGATTGGCATTTCAATCTGGCTGGCGGCCTTGGCCACTAAGTCCTCCCTGGAAAGCTCTCCCCTGCCTTCCTCAGGGTCTACTATGGTACACAAAGTAGCTTCCTGCCAAGTCCTTGGGTGGTCGAATATGCACCCTTCACCGATTGTTTACGGTCCTCGCGGCTCTTATCGGGCTTTGTTCCGGCGATCCGGCCCCCACGGGCATTGCTACTTTCTTCAGAGGTTCTAAGCTGACCTTGGACTGGGGAGGACATCCGGGGGAGGTTATGGGTACGAGATTGCTGCTATGTGACTGTGCGGGAACGCAAACCATTGACGCTGAGAAACTATCGTCAGCTTGCGATGTCGCCTGCTCCAGAATTCACACCGCATTATGTACGAAAGAACTGGAAAGCGTCGCACAGCCGCTGCAAGAGGGCAAAGTCGTAATAGCCTGTACACAAGAGCAGGATGTTTTTCTGGCATTGGCCGATGAGTTAGGTGTCGAGGTGCCAGGGTTTGTCGATCTTCGCGATCGTGCTGGGTGGTCTGAAAAAGGGCAGGATGCTGCCCCCAAAATGGCCGCGCTGGCTGCTGAGGCGGTGTTGCCTCAGCCGATCACACCCAGTGTCGATGTGGTCAGCGAAGGGACGTGTTTCATCGTCGGGCCCGGCGCGCTGAGCTTTGAAGTGGCAGAACGCCTGTCGGACCAGTTGGCCGTGACGGTCTTGGCTACTGATGACATGGACCCCATGTCGCGCAGCTTTGATGTGGTGCGCGGGCGCGTTCGTACTGTGAAAGGTGCGCTGGGCGGGTTTTCGATAAAGCTGGATGCGTTGCAACAGCTTGAACCCGGTGGGCGCGGGGCCTTTGGCTGGACCGAACCGCGCGATGGGGCGAACTCCTCATGCGATATGGTTGTGGATCTGACCGGCGGCACGCCTCTGGTTCAGGCCCCAGCCAAGCGCGAAGGGTATTTGCGAGCTGATCCCAAAGATGCGGTCGCTGTCGAACGGCTGGCGTTTGAGGCCATGCAACTGGTCGGGACATTTGAAAAGCCTCTCTATGTCCGGTTGGAAGAATCCCTCTGTGCGCATTCCCGTGCCGAACAGGTCGGGTGTACGAATTGCCTGGATATCTGCCCGACGGGGGCGATCACCCCTGCGGGCGAACATGTAGCCATCGACCCTATGGTTTGCGCAGGGTGCGGAGAATGCGCGGCGGTTTGCCCATCTACCGCGATAACTTACGAGGATCCGCCCGTTTCTGCGCTGCTGTCACGGATGCACATTCTGTCGCGCACCTACCGGCGTGCAGGCGGGCAAGCACCCCGGCTGTTGGTGCATGACGCGCATGGGGCCGAAATGATCCGCCTGTCCGCCCGTTTCGGACGCGGGATTCCAGCGGATGTGATCCCGCTAGAACTGAACGTGATCTCGGGCTTTGGCCATGCCGAGATGCTGGCCGCGCTGGCACATGGGTTTGCGCGGGTTGATGTGCTGCTGGCCCCAACAACCGAAAGGGATGCCTTGGACCGCGAACTGGCGCTGGCGCAGGCTATCGCTGGGACTGCAGGGTTGGCACAGATCGATGAGGCTGATCCCGATGCGCTGTCCGACCTGCTATATGCGCAGGACGTGCCGCCCCCCTTGGCCGACCCGGTTCTGCCGCTGGGAAATCGCAGGCAGATTACGCGACTGGCCGCACAGGCGCTGAACCCGCAGGCCGCAGCCCCGTTGCCCTTGCCCGAGAATGCACCCTATGGGGCCATCGCGGTGGATACGGACGCCTGTACATTGTGCCTCAGCTGCGTGTCCCTTTGTCCGTCAGGCGCTTTGGCCGACAACCCGGATATGCCGCAGCTGAACTTCCAACAGGATGCCTGTCTGCAATGTGGCCTATGCCGAACAATCTGCCCCGAGAATGCGATAACTCTGGTACCGCAACTGGATTTAAGTGATGCGGCCCTGTCTCAGGACGTGTTGAACGAAGAAGACCCTTTTGCATGTGTGGAATGCGGTGCCCTCTTTGGTGTCAAATCGACCGTCGAACGTATCATGGAAAAGCTGTCTGGTACGCATCCGATGTTTGCGACATCCGAACAGGCGCGCATGATCCAGATGTGTGACAACTGTCGCGTGAACGCGCAGTTCCAGCACAAGGACAACCCGTTTCAGTCAAACCCGAAACCCAAAGTCGTCACGACCGAGGACTATTTCTCGAAAAGAAAGGATCATTGAAGCTGTAGCGGCGCGCCCAGATCTGCTGCCTCGATGGCCGAGACAAAGGCCAGAATCGCCTCTAACTCCTCCAGCGTCATCTCGACCGGGTGGATTGGCGAAGGACGCAGAGGGTCAAAGGGCGGGGTTACGTCCTCAATCTGTGTGAAAGCGGGATGAGGGTTCAGGGCAAAGAAGGCCTCGAACCGTTCGGACCAGTCCGGCATAGCCCGCAGCACGGCGAAAGAGGGGGTGGAGCCAAGCCCGTTCATCTGGTTCTGCGGACCGATCACATGGCAGCGCCCGCAATGGATCATCGACAGCTCCGCACCCAGGACAGCGTCGCCGTCGATCTTGTCGGTCTCGGTCGCGGCCTCGACCGTTAAGCTGGCGGAATAGGGCGGGCCGCTTTCGGGCGCGAAACTCTCAACGGTGCGCTTGCCGATGTCAGACAGCAGCCAGTCCCGAAACCGAAGCTGCTTTGTGTCGTCCAGTATGCGCAGGTGGTAAGTGACCCCGTGACGCGCGAAAACCGGATCGCCTGGCGGTGATCCACCCAGAGACATAGCGCCGGTATCGTCCGCAACGACGCGTATCCCGGTCTTGAGAGAAAAACGCGGAAGAATATGTTGCAACAGACCAGAGTCTGTAACCTCATCCGGGGCGGCAAGCCCCAGCGCCTCTTGCGACCAAGAGGGGGTAGCAGAGAGCAGCAAGCTCAGGCAAAAGAAGGTAACCCGCATAAAGGCAGCTTATCGGCCTGCGCCCGAATGCGTCAAATGAACGAAAAAAAGACGGAGACACATGCAATGAAACGTATCCCAACGACCGGGCAAACCAAAAGGGTAATGGCATGAGTGTTCGTGACGCGGTTCTGGCGAACCTGAAGAAAATCACCGATCCGGTTTCAGGCCAGGATATCGTAAGCGCCGGAGTTGTCCGCGCGTTGAATGTCGATGGCGATACAGTGCGCTTTGTGCTTGAGATTGATCCGAAACAGGCAGAGCGGATGGAGCCGGTGCGCGCCGCCGCCGAGCATGCTGCGCAGTTGGTGGAGGGGGTCGACAAGGTTTCCGCCATGATGACCGCGCATTCCGAAAAGGCCCCGCCTGAACTGAAGCCCAAGCCGAAACCATCTCAGACAGGTCCGCAGGCCGTTCCGGGTGTCGATCGGATCATCGCCGTTGCATCCGGTAAGGGCGGAGTCGGTAAATCCACCGTATCCGCAAATCTGGCTTGTGCTTTGGCTGCAGAAGGGCGGCGTGTCGGGTTGTTGGATGCTGATGTCTATGGCCCATCACAGCCTCGGATGCTGGGTGTCTCTGGCCGCCCGGCCAGCCCGGATGGCAAAACGATCCTGCCCCTGCGCAATCATGGCGTCACGATGATGTCGATGGGACTGATGACCAACGAAGGGCAGGCGGTCGTCTGGCGTGGTCCGATGCTGATGGGCGCGCTTCAGCAGATGATGGGGCAGGTTCAGTGGGGAGCATTGGATGTATTGATTGTCGACCTACCGCCGGGCACCGGCGATGTGCAACTGACGCTCAGCCAGAAGTTCAAGGTGGACGGGGCCATCGTGGTGTCGACCCCGCAGGACGTGGCCCTGATCGACGCGCGCAAAGGGATCGATATGTTCAATCAGCTCAAGACGCCGATTATTGGAATGATCGAGAATATGTCGACCCATATCTGTTCGAATTGCGGGCATGAGGAACATGTGTTCGGCCATGGCGGCGTCGCCGCCGAGGCCGAGGCGCTGGGCATTCCGCTGCTTGGTGAGATTCCGCTGCATCTGGATATCCGGGTTGCGGCGGATGGGGGGGCGCCCATCGTTGTCAGCAAGCCGGACAGCGCACAGGCCGAAGCTTTCCGCAAGATTGCCCGCGACATGATCACCAAGGGCAATGCATGACCCAGCCGGTCTTTCCTCCGTTGCTGACTGGACATGGCGTTCAGGGCGGGGAAGACCCGTTCGAACGCGCCCAGGCGATGGCAGCGCTGGGCTGTGATGCCGGAACGGTGGTCTACAACATTCAGGCCAACCGTTTGCGCGTTGCCATTGTATTTGCACCTGAGGTTCCATTGCAGGACGCCATGGTGATGTTGCCGCTTTGCGGAGTTGGGTTTCAGAATGCGCTGGGCGCTCTAGCCCCGCCCGAGGTTGCCGTTCATCTGGACTGGGGCGGCCCTATCTGTGTGAATGGTGCGACCTGCGGCAAGTTTCAGGTTGCTGCGTCGACTTCAGACCCTCAGATTGAGCCTGACTGGTTGATTGTCGGCTGGGAGCTGGCCTTGCTACAGACCAGCACCGCGCCAGGCCAGGCCCCGGATATCACAGCGCTCTACGATGAAGGGTGTGCCGAGGTCCAGCCTGTCCAACTGATTGAAAGCTGGTCGCGCCATATGCTGACATGGCTCAACCGTTGGCAAGAAGACGGCAACGCGCCGTTGCACAGCGAATGGTTGGGCCTGCTGCGTGGTGTTGGCGAACCCTTTGGCGAGATCGGGGTCTTTTTGGGCACTGATGAACGGTTTGGCATGCTTATCCGCAATGGTGCGGACACCCGCCTGCACCCGCTGACTGACTTACTGGAGAACGGATGATGAAACTGGCCCGTGCGATCCATTTCGATGAAAGCGACACGAATGTGTTTCATTCTCCGGCGCGAACGGGTGAGTGGTGCATTTCAGGCGGGTTCGAGTTTTCGAATTGGGGCGAAGGCGATTTGGAGGGTAAAGCCCGCCAGGCCTTTGCGAATGGTTGGTTGGGGGTTGAGACATTCGGCCGGGTGACCTTTGTAGCGGTGACGCAGGTTGAACAGGCCGAGATCGACCAGATTGCCCGGAATTTGGCGGAACATTTCGTGCAATTCTACGGGGCCCCATCGGTCGAGGCCGCCCTGGGTGTTGCGCAGGAAGAGATCGCGCATATGGCAGAGCTATGTGATGAACACGCCGTCAATACTCTGCTGACCGTCGCCCGTGAGCTGTCTGAAACCGGGGTGCTTGAGGCGTTTCGCATCATCACACCGCAGGAAACCCAGCTTGAGGCGCTGGCGGTCCACGGATCGCTGGACGAATAGGGCTTATAGCAGATCAGCAAAGCCGCCGAATTGACCGCGTTTGAAGATCAGGCCTTTGCCGGTGCGGTACATGGCCTGTTCGACTTCACCCACGATGATCAGATGATCCCCTGCCTCGTGCCGGGCATGAAGCTGGCAGTCGAACCGCGCCAGACAATCCGCCAGACGAGGGCGACCACGGTGATCTGCGGCCCAGTTGGCATGTGAAAAATCCGCACCCTCGCGCGCGAATTTTAGGGCCTGTTCCTGCTGTTCCTCAGCCATCACATGGATCGAATAGTGATCGCAGTCTTTGAAAGCGTCGAACCGGTTCGAATCCTTCGCCAGGCACCACAGCACCAGCGGAGGCGTCAGCGAGACCGAGGAAAACGAATTGACCGTGATTGCGCGGGGCCCCAGCGCTGTTTCGGTGGTGACGACCGTGACCCCGGTTCCAAAACACCCCAATGCCTCGCGAAACGCGGTGCTGTTGTCCGGGGTTGGGGTGAAGGTGCGGTCCGTCATCTCACGCTCATTCTGTGGCCGCGCCTCAGGTGCCACGGCAAGTCGGGATTGTCCATGAAAAGCTGCGCCTGAGGTGCATATTTCGCCCTCAGTTCAGGTCCTCAAGCAGACGACCGTGCCGGCGGGTTGCTTCGATGACCTCGCCAAACGTATTCATCCCGCGCGCTTGCAGCATCGGAAGCATCCGAACCAGCGCCTCGGCGGTGGCAACTGCATCACCCAATGCCGTATGACGCAGCTCATGCGGAATTGTAATGTCCAGCCGTTCGCACAGCGCGTCCAAAGTGTGCGTGTCGCTGGCGCCGAACAGGACCGCAGATAGCAGGACCGTATCCAGTACGGGATGCGTCCACTCAACTTTCATACGGTCGGCGTGGCGTCGTAGAAACGCCATATCAAAAGGTGCATTATGCGCCACGATTACAGCATTTCGCGCGAATTCGTGAAAGATACGCCCGGCTTCGGCGATTTCCGGCGCGCCATCGACCATTCGATCCGTGATCTTGTGAACCTTGGTCGAGGCGGCAGGGATCGGCATGACCGGGTTCACCAGCATATCCAGCCTTTCGCCTTCGACCATCCGTCCATTTACCACACGGACTGCGCCGATCTGGACGATCTCGTCTTTGTGCGGCAGCAGGCCTGTGGTTTCGGTGTCGAAGACAACAAAACAAAGCTCGCGCAGAGGCAATGTCTCGAATGATTGGTCGGTGGATGTGTTCAGCAAACCAAAGTCATAGACCAGAGGTCTGGCAGCCTCAGGCGCTATATTGGCGGCGCTGTCATCTAGGATTAGCATATAGCCGGAAGTTTCCCCCAGCGGTTTCATGCGGGCTGAATAGGTCTGCGCCCCATCAATGCTGGTCAGCGAACAGGATGCCTCCATCCCGGTCTTGGTCAGTTTAGCATAGGCTTTCTGCAGCGCGTCTGGCTGGAAGTAATCGAACAGTGGCGCATTCAGGCGTGGATGCGAAATCTGTGCCAGAACCTCGGCGGCCTGTCCGTCATACAAAACGAGCCTGTGAGAGGCGCTAGCCAGCAATATGGCTACAGGAATTTCAGTCAAAAGCGCCCTAAGCCTTTGCTGTTCCGCAGCCAGATGCTCGGTTTCAGCAGCGACAGCCTCTGCCACGCCCATGGTCTTGTCGGACAGTTGGTTGGCCAGACCGGCAGCCGCAGGGGCCAGGTCGCCAAGATACCGCGCGGCTTGCAGATCGAGGTCGCGGCTGACACCGGCATGCGCTCGTGCGCGCAGTTCAGCGGAAAGCCTTTCGATCGGCTTGGCGACATTATCGTCGAACAATAGCCAGACAGCGGCGATCAGGGCCAGCAGACCGAACCCGATGACGATCTCTGCAAAGATGAACGCCTCAAAAAGGGCCGGATCCGCCGCCCGCCTGTAGCTTACCCAAAGCGCAACCGAGCTGACGGCAACTCCGCCGACCGCCAGTAGGCAGAAGAACAGGAAAATCCGCAGGCGCAGGCTTAATCGGGTCAGCATGTTACACTCCGCAAGTGGCCTCGATGATCGGATCGTTCGTAGAGCCTGTTACCCAATCGGCGTTCAGCAACTGGCCGTTGTCACCAAACTCTGCCCCATCCGCCAGATTGGCGCGTTGGTTCTTGTCGCAATCCACAGCGACCGGCAATTTTGAAACCGGTGCCCAACGACCAAAGAAATACAGTTCAACGAGGCGCTGCTCAGGCACTTGGTCATTGGTGCGCACAGATAGGGTGTCGATTGCGGCAAAACGATCAACAAAGGGCATCGCATAGGTCCAGGGACGGTACAAAGCGCGGCTTTCGACCTCTTGAATGATGATCAGACCATCTGGAAGCGTATCGCGCGTGCGGTCAAACCATGAATACTCGCTGTTGATCGTCATCCCGATCATGCCAATGCCCGCCGCGACTGGTGCGGACCAACGAGGCAGGCGTCCACCTGTCAGTTTGTTGATCACCATCACGATGCCGGCTAGGGCGACGCCTGCAAATATCGTGCCGATCAGTTCTAAGAACATGAATACTCTCCAAGGTTCCTGAGGGTTTAGCCCAGCATTCCTTTACCGTGGCCGACCGCCGATTGCATTGTTTTTACCACGACAAAGGCATCTCGCAGATGACTTCGCTCAAAGTCCGAAAGATCGGAAGGGGGCAGGAAATTGTCCGGCTTCTTGTTGCCTTTCACCAGACGGGCCTGATGGTCCAGCCGCGTTTCGGCGATCAGATCGTAAGCGTCCAGCAGGTCGCGGGTACCTGAGGGGCTGAGGACGCCTGCCGCCCCAGCTGCTTTCAGGCGGGCACGTGTATTGGCCTGGGACAGTTGCCCCTGAAGGCTGTATATCCGGGCCAGGTCAACCACAGGCACAACGCCATTATGCTTTAGATCCAGCGTGTTGCGATGTTCACCCGAGCGTACCGTAGCAAACCCGCGTAACAGGCCTAGCGGCGGCGTGTGCTTTAACGAGTTCGAGATCATATGTGCCACAAAGATTGAATTCGCTTGGGCCGCGGCCAGCGTTTCGGCCTGCAGGTCATCGAACAGGTGAAATGCGCCGCCAATGGGGCGCAGGTCGAACATGACCGAGGCCAGCATCTGCGCCTCGGGGTTTGGTTTGGCGATCCACCCGCGAAAATAATCACGCCAGACACTTACCGGTTGGCACCAGCGTGGATTTGTCGCCATCATGTCGCCCGGGCAATAAAAGTACCCACATTTATCCAGCCCGTCCGACACGATTTTTGCCAGTGCCTGGAAATATAGCAGGTCGTCATCGGTTACTTTGTCATCCAGCATCAAGCAGTTGTCCTGATCCGACACCCCGGTTTGTTCCTGTCGTCCCTGCGATCCACAGGCCAGCCATAGGTAAGGCACAGGTGGTGGTCCAAGCTGTTTTTCCGCCATTGCCAGCAAACGTCTGGTGGCTGTGTCGGCGATATCGGTAATCAGGCGCGTAACGATCTCGTGGCGATTTCCGGCAGCGACAAGCTGGACCAGAAGCTGGGGAATCTCTTCGGTCACTTCTGCCATCTGCTGCGCGGTTTGCGCATTTGCTATCCGGCGCACCAACTCGGCGGAATTGACCGCCTGATAGTGGGTCAGGTCTGTCTGGGTGACAATTCCGACCAGACGCCCAGCTTCGGATACCGGAATATGGCCGATGCCGCGCTCCATCATGATGTGAAGAACATCCGATCCGATATCCGACGGCGACAGCGTCACCGGGTTTGCCGTCATTATTGCCGATACAGGGGTATCCACAGACATCCCATCGGCAACGTATTTGCCCGAGATATCTCGTAAGGTGGCGATCCCCAAAAGAATGTCCCCCTCGGTGATGCAGAGAGAGGAAATATGTCTGTCCCTCATCATCTGCGCCGCTTCGCGAACGGTGGTATTAGGGGGGCAGGTTGCGGGGTTATGTGCCATCAGAACGTCGATAGCGCTGGTTGCAAGGCTTTGGGGACTGGAGCGTTCCGTGCGGGTCCGATCAAAGAATTTGGCGACGATTTCATGTTCGTCAATGAGGTCTCGGATCAGGTTGGGCGGGATCACCAGAAAAACCGAGTTTGCGTGTGCCTGCGCTTTGGTCGCGGCTTTACCGTCTTTCAGTAAACCGCGTTCCCCGAAAGAATTGCGCAGTCCCAGATGAGAGACAATCGCGCCGTTCCTGTCAGTGATTTCAACCTGTCCTTCGTAAATCACGAATACGCCGGGCAGGGGCGCGCCCAGTTGATACACCGGGGATCCTTCTTCGACCTCCCAAACTTCGATCTGATCAGACAGCGTTGCCAGATCATCGGCGGGCAGGGCGTCATAAGGGTGAACGGATTTCAGAAACCGCGTGATCTCGGCTTGGGGCAGGGGCATCGGATACTCCTCGGTTTCTATTCGAAAAATCCCGCCCGGTGGAATGCCGGGCGGGAGTAGTCAGTCGAAAGACACGGCCTTTGGCAAGGTGCTCAGGGGCCGCATCTCTACTCAGTGATCCTGAGCGGCACCCGCGCCACGGGGAATGCGGACGCTTTCGACCAGATCCTTGATCTCTTGCGGGGTTTCTTTGGTCATGCCAGCCACCACATAGGCGACAGTGAAGTTGACCAATGCACCGATCGCACCGAACGAAGTCGACTTGATCGTACCCAACAGAGGATCAGCATCCGTGAACGAGTTGGTATCCGGAATGAACAACCAGCCCTTGTGCAGGAAGATGTAGACCAGGGTCACAGTCAGACCAGCCAGCATACCAGCAACCGCACCGGTGTTGTTGATGCGGGTCGAGAAGATCCCCATCATCAGCGCCGGGAAGATCGAGGCCGCTGCCAGACCAAACGCCAGGGCAACGGTCTGCGCTGCAAAACCTGGAGGGTTCAGGCCCAGATATGTCGCCACAACAATGGCCACGCCCATTGCGATCCGCGCCGACAGAAGCTCGGATTTTTCCGAAATCTGCGGGTTGATCGCGCCTTTGATCAGGTCGTGTGACACAGCGGACGAGATCGCCAGCAACAGGCCCGCAGCGGTCGACAGAGCAGCCGCAAGACCACCGGCAGCGACCAGACCGATCACCCAACCCGGCAGGTTGGCAATTTCGGGGTTGGCCAGAACCAGGATGTCACGGTTGAACTTGGTCAGCTCGTTTCCGACCCAGCCCTTCTCTTCCGCAAGCGCCTGCATGTCGGCATTCTTGTCGTTATAGTACTGGATCTTGCCGTCGCCGTTCTTGTCTTCCCAGTCCAGCAGGCCGGTTTTCTTCCATGTAGCCATCCAGTCATAACGGGCGTCGTTGTCGATATCTTCGACGGATACGGCGCCACCTTCGATGCCGCCATTTGGCCACATCATGTCACTGATGTTTAGACGGGCCATTGCGCCAACCGCAGGGGCGGTCAGGTAAAGCAGTGCGATGAACACCAGCGCCCAACCGGCAGACCAGCGGGCATCAGCCACTTTCGGCACGGTGAAGAAACGCATGATTACGTGCGGCAGACCGGCCGTACCGATCATCAGCGACAGCGTGAACAGCACCATGTTCAGCGTGTCCGAGTGGTGGGCGGTGTATTCGTTAAAGCCCAACTCGGTCACGATCGCATCCAGCTTGGTCAGCAGCGGTTCACCGCTGGCGGTATCACCAAACAGACCCAGAGCCGGAACCGGATTGCCAGTCAGTTGCAGGGAAATAAAGATGGCTGGGATTGTGTAGGCGGTGATCAGCACGCAGTACTGAGCGACCTGTGTGTAGGTCACGCCCTTCATCCCCCCAAACACCGCGTAGGCAAAAACAACGGCTGCACCAATTAACAACCCGGTGGTGTTTGACACTTCAAGGAAGCGGCCAAAAGCTACGCCAACGCCGGTCATCTGGCCGATCACGTAGGTCACAGACGCTACGATCAGACAGATCACCGCCACGATACGCGCGGTCTGGCTGTAAAAGCGGTCGCCAATGAACTCTGACACGGTGAACTTGCCGAACTTACGCAGGTAAGGGGCAAGAAGCAGCGCCAGCAGCACATAACCACCGGTCCAACCCATCAGGAAGGACGAGTTGTCATAACCGGTAAAGGCGATGAGGCCCGCCATCGAGATGAACGAGGCTGCAGACATCCAGTCTGCCGCTGTCGCCATACCGTTGGTGACCGGGTGAACGCCGCGACCGGCGGCGTAGAATTCTGATGTGGACCCAGCACGGGCCCAGATCGCGATGCCGATGTAAAGCGCAAAGGACGCGCCCACAAACAGCAGGTTGATGGTAAACTGGTCCATAGGGTCTTACTCCTCCTCAACGCCGTATTCAGCGTCTAGCTTGTTCATCCGCCAGGCGTAGTTGAAGATCAGCAGCAGAAAGACCAAGATGGATCCCTGTTGCGCGAACCAAAAGCCGAGATCGGTTCCGCCGACGGAAATGCCGGACAGAAGTGGACGCAGCAAAATGCCGAATCCAAACGACACCAGCGCCCAGATCACCAGGCTGATGTAGATAAGACGCAGGTTGGCCTGCCAATAGCCCTTATCGGCTTCGGCAGTCTGCGCGGAGTGTGTTGATTGATCCGCCATCGCGGGTTCCTCCTTCGCTTCCTCTTTGAGCGGCCCGTTGTCCTAACCCTCCAGCGCGCAGGGCCACTTTTCGATATGCTTGATGCCAGGTGGCATCAGGCAAGACTTCTCTGGTCCGCCAGAGCGGGTCCTTTGAAGTTTTCCTTTAGGAATTCGGCCCTTATTGAGGGCGGGCCATATTCCCCTAGTTCATTGTGTCGCTGACGATCCGTTCCAGATTGCCGGCGATGTCTTCGATATTGCCCATGGCGTTCAGACCTTTCAGAACGCCATGGTCTTGGTAATAAGTGATCAGCGGCGCGGTCTGCGCATGATAGGCAGCCAGCCGTGAGGCGACGGTTTCAGCATTGTCATCTGCGCGGCGCTTGAACTCGGTCTTGCCGCATTTGTCGCATTTGCCTTCGACTGCGGGCGTTTTGAACCGATCATGGAACCCTTCGCCACATCCGGCACATGTGTAACGGCCGGAAATACGGATCACCATTTCAGCGTCTTCAACCTCAAGACTGATGGCTGCGTTGATCTGCTGACCGGTCTCTGACAGCAGCGCGTCCAGCGCCTGTGCCTGAACCGTGGTGCGGGGGAAGCCGTCCAGAATGACGCCCTTGGCGCAGTCCGGTTCGGCCAGGCGATCCCGCAGGATTGCAATTACGATATCGTCACTGACCAGATCACCCGCCTCCATGACAGCTTTGGCGGCTTTTCCGGCTTCGGTTCCCGCGGCAACTGCCGCCCGTAACAGGTCACCCGTGCTGAGTTGGACAAGCCCGAACTTGTCTTCGAGCATACGGGCCTGGGTACCCTTCCCGGCGCCCGGGGGGCCGAGAAGGATCAGTACGGTGGGTGTAGTGATCGTGGCAGCGTCCATCACATCCTCACTTGCTTGCGCGGTTTTCGATCAAGTTGTCGACCACGGACGGATCAGCCAGGGTCGATGTGTCACCGAGCGATCCAAAATCATTCTCGGCGATCTTACGCAGGATACGGCGCATGATCTTGCCCGAGCGGGTTTTTGGCAGGCCAGGAGCCCATTGGATCACATCCGGGCTGGCAATCGGTCCGAT
Organism: Ruegeria sp. CDSC021; assembly: GCF_059610845.1. Taxonomy (NCBI): domain Bacteria; kingdom Pseudomonadati; phylum Pseudomonadota; class Alphaproteobacteria; order Rhodobacterales; family Roseobacteraceae; genus Ruegeria; species Ruegeria sp. CDSC021. The sequence continues at coordinate 850,447 of NZ_JBXWOK010000001.1, read as the reverse complement.
CTCGGTCCGAACCCAGGTGCGCAGCTCTTTCACAAGCTCGTCCGAGGGTTCGCGATCATTCATCAAGGTGACATAGCAATAGATGCCTTGCCCCTTGATATCATGGGGATAGCCCACAACCGCGGCCTCGGCCACGGCAGCATGTGCCACCAGAGCGCTTTCGACCTCGGCCGTACCCATGCGGTGCCCCGAGACGTTGATCACATCGTCCACACGTCCGGTGATCCAGTAATCGCCATCCTCGTCCCGGCGGCAGCCGTCACCGGTGAAGTAGTAGCCTTTGTAGTCCGAGAAATAAGTCTTCTCGAACCGTTCATGATCGCCCCAGACCGTACGCATCTGGCCGGGCCAGCTGTCCTTGATGCACAGCACGCCTTCGACGCCGTTGCCGTCGATCTCGACCCCGGATTGCGGGTCCAGAACCACAGGCTGGATGCCAAAGAACGGCTTCATGGCCGAGCCGGGCTTCATCGCGTGGGCGCCGGGCAGGGGGGTCATCAGGTGACCACCGGTTTCGGTTTGCCACCAGGTGTCCACGATCGGGCAGCGCCCACCGCCGACAACGTCATTGTACCAGTTCCACGCTTCCGGGTTGATCGGCTCACCCACAGTGCCCAGCGTGCGCAGATCGCTCAGATCGCATTTCTCGACCCATTCATTGCCTTGCCCCATCAGGGCGCGCAAAGCGGTAGGGGCCGTGTAGAATTGATTGACCTTGTGCTTTTCACAGACCTGCCAAAAGCGGGATGCATCCGGATAGGTCGGAACACCTTCGAACATCAGCGTGGTCGCGCCATTGGCCAGCGGGCCATAGACGATATAGCTGTGGCCGGTCACCCAACCGACATCGGCGGTACACCAATAGACGTCGCCTTCATGGTAATCGAAGGTGATCTCATGCGTCATTGCCGCATAGACCAGATATCCGCCGGTGGTATGCACCACACCTTTCGGCTGACCGGTCGACCCGGAGGTATACAGAATGAACAGAGGGTCTTCGGCGTCCATTTCCGCAGGCGCGCAATAGTCATCCGCCTCGAGCGCCATTTCGTTATAGTCGTAGTCGCGCCCGTCGATCCATGTGGTCTGGCCGTTGGTACGCTTGACAACCAAGCATTTCACCGTGTCCTTGCAGTGCAGCAGGGCCGCGTCTGCGTTTGACTTCAACGGTGTCTTACGGCCGCCGCGAGGGGCCTCATCAGCTGTAATCAGAACCTTGGCGTCGCATCCGTTGACGCGTGCAGCCAGGGCATCAGGGGAAAACCCTGCAAAAACAATCGAGTGGATTGCGCCGATACGTGCGCACGCCAGCATGGCATATGCAGCCTCGGGGATCATCGGAAGATAAATGACTACGCGGTCGCCTTTGCGCACGCCCATGGAAACCAGGATATTCGCCATCCGGCAGGTGCGGCGGTGCAGTTCGGCATAGGTGATGTGTTGGGCGGGTTCATTCGGGTCATCAGGTTCCCAGATGATCGCAGTCTGATCGCCGCGTGTATTCAGATGACGATCCAGGCAGTTGGCTGAAACGTTCAGAGTGCCATCCGCATACCAGTTGATCCCGACCGAGCCCAAATCATAGCTGACGTCTTTCACTTGGGTATAGGGTTTGATCCAGTCAACGCGTTTGCCCTGTTCGCCCCAGAATGCAACGGGGTCGTTTATAGAAGCCGTGTACATTTCGCCGTATTTCTTGGCATCGACATGCGCACGCGCTGAAATTTCTGCGGATGGCGGATAAACTTTGGCATCTGCCTGAGCAGCGGTTGTCATTCTGAGGTTCCTCCCTCTGGACTTAAATTCACTGGGACAATCTTGCCCGCTGAACAGGCAATGTCGACCTGTTTCCTCCCGATGCAGGATAATACGGAGATCAGAAAACAAAGAAATAAATTACAGAAATAGCAGGGTTTATTTGTTAATAAATTTCAATCCCTTTGAAGGAATTGTAAAGGAAATCGTAAGATGTCAAAAAAGCATATTTAAAACAGCAATATAGATGTTAATCACTTTTCAACTGTTTTCAAAGTGCTCGCCCGTGAAATTTACACATTTCATATACACCTTATGATTGTTAGCGCTGGCGGGCGGATTGCAGATTTTGGTGGGTGGTCTGGCAGGGGTTGGCACATATCGATGTTGGCGCTAGCTTTACGCGCAAGCGACCCAAAAAAGGGGGCGCATCAATGGGAGAAATCACTATGACTAAAATGTTGAGCGGTGCCGCCGTCGCCGCCCTGACTGTTGCATTCGTTACCGAAGCTGCAGCAACAGAATGGAATGCTTCGGTCTGGGGCAAACGCCGGGCCTTTACCGAACATGTCGAGAAACTGGCTGAACTGGTCAGCGAAAAAACCGGTGGCGAATTCACGATCAATGTCAGCTATGGCGGGCTGTCAAAGCCGAAAGAGAATCTGGACGGGATTGAGATCGGTGCATTCGAGATGGCGCAGTTCTGCGCAGGCTATCACCGCGACAAAAATCGGGCGATCACTGTACTTGAACTGCCGTTCCTGGGTGTGAGCAATTTGGAAGAAGAGGTGGCCGTCAGCCACGCTGTATATGATCATCCCGCCGTTAAGGATGAGATGGCTCAGTGGAATGCCCGGATCATCATGACGTCGCCAATGCCCCAGTATAATATCGTTGGAACCGGTGATCCGCGCTCAACGCTTGCAGATTTTGACGGCATGCGTGTACGTGCGACTGGCGGGCTGGGCCAGGCGTTTGAGGCCGTTGGCGGTGTTCCAACATCGGTGCCCGCGACCGAGGCGTTTAATGCGATGGAATCCGGTGTTGTTGATACAGTGGCCTTTGCTCAGCACGCACATTTGTCTTTCGGCACTATCAACGAAGCCGACTGGTGGACGGCCAACCTGAACCCCGGCACTGTAAACTGTCCGGTTGTGGTCAATATCGACGCCTACGAAGCGCTGCCTGCGGAACATCGTGAAGCGCTTAACAGTTCTGTCGACGAGGCCATTGCCCATTATCTCACCAATTACGGCGGTCTGCTGGAGCAGTGGGATGGTGTGTTGACCGAAAAAGGCGTGCAGAAAGTTCAGATCGACGAAGCCGTGCTGGAGGAATTCCGCACCAAGGCTGCTGATCCGATCCGCGAGCAGTGGATCGCTGACATGTCCGCGCAGGGTCTGCCTGCGCAGGATCTATATGATCTTGTTCAACTGACGCTGAAACAACAGCGTGGCGGGAACTGATCACGCGTTCCGGGTACCCTGCGCGGTACCCGGACACTGATTCCAATACAGAGAGGGCCAGCGGAATGGCAGGACAGGCGACGGTGCTTGCGGATGATAGCCGTCTGAGCAGGCTGGACCAGCTGCTGTTAAGGGCCGAGCGTACGCTTGCACTGATCAGCGGAATTGCCGTGTTCGGGTTAATGGTGCTGGCAGTTGTCTCGGTGAGTGGGCGCAACGCCTATAACGCGCCATTGCCGGGCTATGTCGATTGGATCGAGCAAGCCATGCCTTTGATTGCGTTTCTAGGTATCTCTTACGTACAACGCGATGGGGGCCATATCCGGATGGATATTGTCATTTCGCGGCTACACGGACGGGCTTTGTGGCTGTTCGAGTTGATTTCGGTCGTTCTCATCCTGGTGCTCATGTTGGCATTGGTCTGGGGCAGCTGGTCCCATTTCGACAGATCATTCGACTTTGGCGCACCTCTGTGGAGCCGGGACAGCTCGATCGACATTGGCATCCCGCTCTGGCCTGCCAAGTTACTGGCACCTATTGCGTTTTCGGTACTTTGCTTGCGGCTTGTGCTGCAAATCTGGGGTTATGGACGGGCCTTTGTGCTGGGCCTACAAAACCCAGTTGCGGTGCCGATGATACAGGACGCTGCTGCGCAGGCTGCCGCTGAAGCCGAACAATTCGAAGGGCAGGACTAGCATATGGACTCGATTGAGATTGGCCTCTGGGTCACCGGTGGTCTGCTGGTTCTGGTTATCACCGGAATGCGTGTGGCTTTTGCCGCGGCTTTGGCGGGGCTGATCGGTCTGGTTTGGATATTCTGGGCCAAATTCGGATATGATCCTGACCGATTTGGCAAGGCGCTGACCGTTGCGGTAAAAACCGCAGGGCAAGTGCCGCATTCCAAGGTTGCAGCCCATACGCTCAGCCTGATCCCGACCTTTATCCTGATCGGTTACCTTGCCTATTACGCAGGCCTCACGCGCGCGCTGTTCGAGGCGGCCAAGCGCTGGGTGGCCTGGGTTCCGGGTGGGCTTGCGGTCGCAACCGTGTTCGCCACCGCTGGGTTTGCTGCAGTCTCGGGGGCATCGGTCGCGACATCTGCGGTATTTGCCCGGATCGCGATCCCGGAAATGCTGAAGGTCGGGTACAACAAACAATTTGCGGCGGGCGTAGTTGCTGCAGGTGGCACTTTGGCCTCACTGATCCCGCCCTCGGCGATCCTTGTGATTTATGCGATCATCGTGGAACAGGATGTGGGCAAACTGCTGCTCGCCGGGTTCATACCGGGAGCGTTTTCGGCGGTTATCTATGGTCTGCTGATCGTCGGCATCGCCGTTGTGTTCAAAAATGTCGGCCCGCCGGTCACTGGCTTTACTTGGAAACAGCGTTTTGCCGCGCTGCCTGGTGCCCTACCGATTGTTGCGGTGATCCTGATCATCATCTGCTTCGTCTATAACCCGTTTGGTGAAAAAGCCTGGGGCACGCCAACCGAAGGCGGGGCAATCGGTGCCTTTATCGTGTTCTGCTTCGCGCTGTTCCACGGCATGAGATGGGCAGAGTTGAAATCCGCACTGCTTGAGACCGCCAAACTGACCGCGATGATCTTTTCGATCATCTGGGGCGTGCTGATCTATGTCAGGTTCCTGGGTTTCGCCGATTTGCCAAGCGCGTTTTCCGACTGGATCACGTCGCTGACAATGTCACCCATGCTGATCCTGATCTGCATCCTGCTGGCCTATGCGGTGCTCGGCATGTTCATGGATGCCATCGGGATGCTATTGCTGACTCTGCCGGTTGTCTATCCGGCAGTTATGGCGCTGAACGGGGGCGAGGCCGTCACCGCTGCGGAAAGTACGTTTGGGATGTCCGGTCCGATGTGCGCCATCTGGTTTGGTATTTTGGTGGTGAAAATGGCCGAGTTCTGCCTGATCACGCCACCGATCGGTTTGAATTGCTTTGTCGTTGCCGGCGTCCGCCCTGATCTGAGCGTTCAGGACGTGTTCAAGGGCGTGACGCCGTTTTTCATCGCCGACGCCGTGACGATTGCGCTGCTGGTCGCCTTTCCGGGTATCGTTCTGTACCTGCCTTCGCTGGCCGGGTAATTGGCATCTGACGAAGTCAATCTTTGGTGATACCTGCCCCCGGCTGGCGCGTGGGGGCAGGGTATCTCTATTTCGCTCGCATCAGCATTCCGTACAGATCGCGCGGATCGTCAGGGTCTGCCAGCATGTCCAGGGGTTCGTAGTAATCTGTGCCCCGGACTGCGGACTGGATGTAGCGCAGGGCTGAAAAATCCTCGATCGCGAAGCCTACGCTGTCAAACAACGTGATCTGACGATCATCTTTGCGACCCTCGGCCTGACCCGTCATGACCTGCCACAACTCGGTGACGGGATGATCGTCTTCCAGGGCCTGAATCTCGCCCTCAATACGTGTTTGCTCCGGGTATTCGACGAATATTTCAGAGCGTAGCAGGATATCCCTGTGCAGTTCGGTTTTGCCGGGACAGTCGCCGCCGATCGCGTTGATGTGGACGCCTGGGCCGACCAAGTTATCGGTCAGGATCGTGGCATTTTTCTTGTCCGCCGTGCAGGTCGTGATGATATGCGCGCCTTCGATGGCGTCCTCAGGGGATTTGCATTTCACGACCGAGAGGCCAGAGCCCGCCAAGTTGGCCGCACATTTTTCGGTAGCAGCCGCGTCGGTATCGTACAAGCGAACAGTATCAATCCCGCACATGGCCTTGAAGGCGAGGCACTGAAATTCGGATTGCGCGCCATTCCCGATCATTGCCATGGTCGAGGCCGATTTGGGCGCAAGATAACTGCCGACCAGGGCAGAGGTTGCTGCGGTGCGCAATGCAGTCAGCATGGTCATTTCGGTCAGCAGGGTCGGATAGCCTGTGTAGACGTCTGCCAGCAATCCAAATGCGGTAACGGTCTGTAGGCCCTCGGAGGTGTTCTTGGGGTGGCCGTTGACGTATTTAAACCCATAGGCCTCACCGTCTGAGGTTGGCATCAGTTCAATCACCCCATGTGGCGAGTGGGCAGGGATGCGGGGTGTTTTGTCAAAGCTTTCCCACCGTTTGAAATCAGCTTCGATTTGCGCCGCAATATCGGTGATCATACGTTCGACGCCGATGTGGTGGACCAGTCTCATCATATTGTCGACAGACACAAACGGCACCAGGGCCTTTTCAGATGGTTGCATTAGGGGCTCCTATCGGCGGGACAGGTGGATGCCCGCAATCATGCAGCGCACGGATCCACCGGCAGTTTCAATGGTGGGAATCGAAAGCGGCAGAGGTGTCGCGCTGGCTTCGATTGTAGCGATTTGTTCCGGGGTCAGGGCGGCAAGTGCCCGGCTGGACAGCGCCAGCACGGGACCATTCAGGCCGCTCAGTTCGATGGCGTTGCCAGCAAATTCAGCGATCTGATCATGTGTCAGGTCGATGACCGTGCGACCGGATTCTTCCAGCCTGGCTTTCACTGTCGCGCGGCGTTCGGGGTCCGCGATCATATCAAGACAGATCAGCGCGTATTTGGAGCCGATGCCCATCAGAACATTCGTGTGATAGACATCACGTCCTGCGGCATCATGCGCCTCGAATGCGATGGGCTCATAGTTGAAATGGGTGCAGAAACGCTCCAACAGAACGGGGTCGGCGCGGTTGGATTTGACCGTGTAGGCCACGCGGCCAATGTGGTCCAGAACCATCGCTCCGGTGCCTTCCAGCGCCAGTCTGTCCTGTTCAAGCCCGGAATAATCGATCACGTCCTGAACACGATACTCCTGTTTCAACATTTCTATGACGTCGGCGCGACGTTCGCGCCTGCGCGACGGCACAAACATCGGATAGATTGCCACATGTCCGCCGGGATGGGTCGAGAACCAGTTGTTCGGGAATACGCTGTCTGGTGTGTCGAGGTCTCCGAAATCGTCGAAGACATGAACCTTAATACCCGCATCGCGCAGCAGCGCCACCGCCTGATCATGTTCATCGCGTGCTTGGACAGACGTGGCCGCTGCCGAGCGGTTGGCCAAGGTCTGGAACGCATTGTCGTCGCGTGTCTCGGGGTTCGAAGCAAACGCATGGGGCCGGATCATCACAACGGCTGGTGGGGCTTGTAGAGATTGCATCAGAAGCTCCGGGTGGGGCGGTCAAAGATGCGGCGGCCCAGCAATGAGGCGGCCAGATCCACCATCAATTTTGCAGTGCGGCCGCGTTCGTCCAGAAACGGGTTCAATTCTACCAGATCCAGCGAGCAGACAAGACCGCTTTCGTGCAGCAGTTCCATCACTAGATGAGCCTCGCGTTCGGTCGCGCCACCTGGAACTGTTGTGCCAACTGCAGGAGCAATGGACGGATCAAGGAAATCCACATCCAGCGAAACATGAAGGATGCCATCCGCTGCCCGGACCCGCTCCAGAAAGGCCATCAGCGGTGCTTTGATGCCGTTTTCGTCGATGCTTCGCATATCGGCCAGCATTGCGCGATCCTGTTCCAGCCGAGCCCGTTCGGCTGGGTCGACCGAGCGCAGACCGATCATGCCGACCCGGTCGGTCGGAACTGGTGATGAAACCGGTGGAAAGTCGTCAAATCCGGGCTGTCCGGTGAAATAGGCTACGGGTGTCCCGTGCAGGTTGCCGCTATCGGTGCTCTCGGGTGTGTGGAAATCGCTATGCGCGTCCAGCCAGAGAACGAACAGTGGGCGTTCGATCCGCTCGGCGTGCTGTGCCATGCCCAAAACCGTGCCCATCGAAAGTGCATGATCGCCGCCCATGAAAATTGGCAGGCCTTGTGGGGCGACATCCTGCGCAACACGGCTGAGAGCCTTGGTCCAGCCGATACACTCGGGCAGGGCGAAGAGATGCGAATGTTCGGACATATCCGGAATGTCAGGTGTGATATCGCCGAGATCCCGTAGGTGAAGACCGAGATCGGAAAGAGCTGATTGAAGCCCTGCAACCCGATAGGCATCGGGGCCCATCCGGCAGCCCTGTCGACGCTTGCCCGAATCCATCGGGGCGCCAACCAGAATTACGTTGTTTGTATCCATATGGAATACTACTCCGGCAATGTGGCTTGCGGATAGGGATCAAAATGCTCAAAATGGAACCGCAAGTGACATAACGGAAGTATTGAATGGACGATTTGGATGGCAAGCTTCTCAGCGCTCTGCATCGGGATGCCCGTGCTTCACTCTCGGAACTGGCTGAAACACTGGGAGTCACACGCACAACAGTGCGCAGCCGTCTGCAACGTTTGAAGCAATCCGGCGAGATTGTGGGCTTTACGGTTCTGACACGGCAGGATGTGGCGCAAAGCCCGGTCAGAGGGTTGATGATGCTGGAAATCGAAGGGCGCGGCACCGAGCGCACCATGGCCCAAATTGCCGCCATGCCACAGGTGCGGGCTGTCCATTCGACAAATGGCGGTTGGGACTTGATTGCCGAGATTGGGACCGAGACCCTGGCCGAACTGGATGAAATCCTGTTTCGCATCCGCAGGATCGAAGGGATTACGCGATCCGAAACCAACTTGCTTCTTTCTACTCGGAAAGGCCGCGTCTGATTGCTGTAGTGCTTTGAGCAGCAAGGAATATGTGTAAAAGTTGCGATGCGTTCGCCACCCGCGCAAAGGCAGCTGCAAACCTGAAACAGGGAAATCACATGACTGATCAGGATACAGGCAAAGAACTCTGGGCCATCAGACTTGCCGAAAGAGTATCCGGTTTTCTGGAACGACCCCTGGTCAGAATCGCCATTCCCGTAATCGTCATGCTGGTCGCCCTGACCGTGCTGCATGAACTGTCTGCACATGTGAAATGGTCATCCGTTCAGACGGATGTGGCGAACACCTCTTGGACGCTGTTGTTCATCGCCTTGTGCTGGACCGCTTTTAGCTTTGTTTCCCTGTCTTTATACGACGTCTTTGCAGTCCAGAGCGTTGCCGACGGTGAGGTCCCTTTGCCGGTTGCGGGCATGGCCGGGGCCTGTGGTTATGCGGTGTCAAACTGCCTTGGGTTTTCCTACATCACGGGCACGGCGATCCGGTATCGGATCTACGCATCTTTGGGGCTGGATCTGGGGCGTGTCGCTGGGGTTATTGCGACCTCGTGGATCGCTTTCTGGTCTGGCATGACCTTGCTGTTGGGGGCTTTGCTGACCTTTCATCCCGACGGGATATCGAAGGTTTTACCAATCAGCGTTACGGTCGAGACGGTCATAGGATTGGGCTTTTTGATCGCTCTGGCAACGCTGTTCATCTGGCTGTCGAAAGGCGGGCGCAGGCTGGCCTATGGCGGGGTTGGATTTAACCTTCCCGGCGGCAAACTGGCCGGGTTGCTGACGCTGGCGGCCTTGGGCGATGTGTTTGGTGCGTCGATGGTTCTGTATGTGCTGCTGCCGACAGACCTTGGGATCGGCTACCCCTATTTCTTCACCATCTTTATTGGCGCGATTGCGGTCGGTATCCTCAGCCATGCGCCGGGTGGAATTGGCGCCTTCGAGGCGACTATGATCGCGGGACTTGGCGCGTCAGGCCGGTCGGATGTCATTGCCGCGCTGCTGCTGTACCGCCTGGTCTATACGTTTCTTCCCTTCCTCATCGCCACGCTTTCAATCGCTGTGGCATCAGCGCTGAGCCACCGGCGACATATTACTGGTGCAGCCACTTGGGTTTATCGAGTGATCCGTCCGATCGTGCCCATGGTGGCCGCAGGCGTGGCCGCAGTGGCCGGTGTGATACTTCTGGTCTCCGGCGCGTTGCCTGCAAGCAGCGGTAACCTGGGTGTGCTACGGGATTTCCTGCCCCTGTCCTTTGTCGAAGCGTCCCACCTGGCCGGAAGCGCGGTAGGGGTCTTACTGATCCTTGTGTCACGGGGGTTGTTTCGCAAGCTTTACCGGGCTTGGGTTGTGGCCATGCTGTTGATGCTGGCCGGTTTTGTCGCTTCGCTGACCAAAGGGCTGGATACGCACGAAGCGCTCAGCATGGTGGGTAGCATCGTTCTGCTGGCCATGTTCCGGGATGCGTTCTATCGGGTTAGCGGCGCGTCGATCTTCAGGTTGAACATACCTTGGCTGGTCAGCGTTCTTGCATTGCTTGCCGTGATCTTTTGGGTGGGTCTGTTTGCTTATTCCCATGTCGAATATCAAAATGCCCTGTGGTGGGAGTTTGCCTGGAACGGCGACGCCTCGCGGTTCCTACGATCCAGCCTTGTGGTTGCGGTCATCCTTGGGGTGGTTGCCGTTAGCTCTCTGTTCGGGCGCGAAATTCCTGTTCCAGTCCGCACAGAAATCCCCGAAGTAGTCGAACGTTTGGTGATGGAAAGCGAAGACACGGAATCCCAGATTTCCCTGACCGGGGACAAGCAGTTCCTGATCGCGCCGGATGAAACCGCTTTTCTGGCTTATGCCGATACCGGCAACGCACTGGTCACCAAAGGTGAGCCAGTAGGGGATGAAACCGCCGGTAAACAGCTGATATGGCAGCTGCGCGAGATGGCGGACCGTGAGGGTAAACTTTGTGCCTTCTACAGCGTTTCCACCAAATACCTGCCGACCTTTCTGGACCTTGGCCTGTCGATCCTGAAAATTGGCGAAGTAGCGCGGGTGCCGCTGAAAGATTTTTCGCTGGACGGAAAATCCCGCAAGCGGTTCCGTCAGGCCAAGAACCGTGCCGAACGCGAAGGGTATGTTTTCGAGATTATCCCAAAACAGGAACTAACCCCGATCCTGCCCGAGTTGCGCAAGATTTCGGATGACTGGCTGGCGCAAAAGGCTGGGGCCGAGAAGGGTTTTGCGCTTGGCGGATTTGATGAAACCTATCTGTCCTATTTCGACCACGCGGTGCTGCGGAATGGCGAAACAGGTGAGATCGTCGCGTTTGCTAACCTGTTTCAGGGCGGGCAAAAATCAGAACTGTCGCTGGATCTGATGCGGTATGAACCAGATAGCCCAAGTTTTGTTATGGATGCGCTGTTTGCCGAGATGATGTCATGGGGGGCCGAGCAGGGGTTCCACTGGTTCTCGCTGGGGGCGGCACCGTTTTCCGGGATCGAAAACCGGCAACTGGCATCGCTGTGGAACCGCATTGGCGGCTTTGTCTATGAACATGGCGAACAGTTTTATCACTTCGAGGGGCTGCGCTCGTTCAAGCAGAAATTCGAACCAGAATGGAGCCCGAACTATTTGGCCAGCCCCGGAGGACTGGCCGCGCCGCGTATTCTCTACGAGGTCAACATTCTGATTTCGGGCGGCTTGCGCGGTCTGACGAAATAGCGCTCAGTTCAGGCTGGCTTGGGTCGGAGCCTGTTGCAGCAGGTCTCCCCAATCGGTGCGATAGGCCATTTCGGCCAGCACGGTTTCCGGCAGGAACTCCTGATTTTGCCGGATTTGCCAACCACCGCCTAAACCTTTGTAGACTGCAACCAGATTGCTCGAGACCTGCTGGCGGGCTTCGATCAGGTTGGCCTGTGATCGCAGCAATGCGGTTTGCGTGTTCAGAACGCGGGAATAACTGGCGATGCCATCCCGGTATTGGTTCACCGCGATCTCGGCAGCTTTGCGCGATGCGGTGACGCTGTTTTGGTAGAATGTCACCTGTTTGCGTGATTGCGTATAGGCGACCATAGCACTTTCGACCTCGGAATAGGCGGTCAGAACGGTGTTTTGATAGTTCGCAATCAAGGCCTGATAAGCTGCGTCCTGGGCGCGGACATTATTCTTGATCCGCCCATAATTCAGCACATTCCAGACCACTCCGGCACTGGCCAGCCCAGTATTGCTGGCGGATGAAAACAGGTCCTGACTGCCCGAGGCCTGCAGGCCGATCGAACCGGACAGGATGAACTGGGGATACAGGTCAGCAATCGCGATCCCAACTTGCGCAGACTGTGTGGCAGCGGCCAGTTCTGCGGCGCGTACATCCGGGCGTCGGCGCAGCAATTCCGCTGGTACTCCAACGGCGACGTTGGATCGGGCCGAAGGGATACGACCGGAATTACCCAGCAACCCGGCCATGCGCGAGGGTGTTGTTCCCAGTAAAACAGCCAAAGCATTCTTGGTCTGCTGAAGATCGCTTTCAATCTCCGGCACCAGCGCCATGGTATTGTTCAGCAGGGCGGTGGCCTCTTGCACATCCAGTTCAGTGGTGACGCCGTTGTTGAAACGCAGTTGCGTCAGATCAACCGATTCCTGTTGCAGCTTGATATTCTCTCGTGCCACGAACAGGGTTTCTTGCAGCGCGCGGAAGCTTACATATAACGCTGCTACATCGCCGGTCAGCGTGACCAAAGCGTCATCGTAATTAGCGACCTGAAGTGCCAGATTGGATCGTGCGGCCTGCACACCCCGGCGTTGCTGCCCCCACACATCCAGTTCCCATTGGGCGTCGAAGCCAACCTGCGAGGTCGAGAATTCGGTATCCAGAGGGATGATCCGATTGATATCGGAAATCGGTCCGATATTGTCGCTGATCTGGCGCCGCTCGATCGAACCTCCGATGGCCTGCGATTGGGGGTAAAGCTCACCAAAGGCAATCCCAAGCTGTGCGCGGGCCTGCAATACGCGCGCACCGGCCACCTGTAGCGCCAGGTTCTGGGCATAGGCTTCGGCGATCAACCGGTTCAAAGTGGCGTCGTTGAAGGTCTCCCACCATTTTGCCACAGGGGCACTACGCGAGGTGAGGCCGCTGGGACCGACTGAGGGGTTGTTTACCTCGATCCATTCCTTCACGACCGGAGAGTTCGGTCGCACAAAATCAGGACCGACAGGTGCGCATCCCACCAGCAGCGCGGCACACAGGGCTGTGCCCATCAAACTGCGGTTTAGCCTGGCCCGTGTCATACAGCGTGTCCTTAAATGTCCAGTGGTCGGATGAAGTTTGCGAAGGAATAGAGGCGGATATTGATGCGCCGCAGGAACTCAAAGCTTTTGCCCTGGCCGGTATAGATTGCCACCGCGGCATGTCCACCGGCGGGAAAGACGTGGCCATCTGGAATTTCGACCGAAATCTGCACGGCAATATGTCCAGGAATTTTTGGCAGTTCAAATCCGGGCAGGCGGCCTGATGGCAGATATTGACCCTGGCGGGTTGCCCACCAGATTGCCTCGACTTTGCCGGTCAGGATTTCTCCGGGATATAAGTCCAGCGCGACCTCAACCTGTTGCCCGGGTTTCACAAATTTCAGGTTCTGCTGCCGGTAAGTGGCGAGAATATAGGGATTTTCCTTGGTCACAAAGCTGGCGATTGCGCCCAATCGGATGTCACCGACAACCAGACCCGGACGTGCCTGTTGTGAAACGATCATACCATCTTCGGGCGCGTAGATCGTAGTATTGTCCAGAAAGTACCGGGCCTTTTCCAACTGAGCCTGAGCTTGAACGATTCCGGTATTGACCCCGTCGATCTGCGAATCCAGCGCCAGCTTTGCCTTTTCCAGATTGGCTTCGGCCTCTTTTATCTTGGCCTGATCTTCCGTGACCTGCTCGTTCCAGCGATCCAGCTCATCCTCTCGGGCACCACCCGCAGGGACAAGGTTTTCATACCGTGCCTGCTGGGTCAGTGCATATGCCAGTTGCGCGTTTGCTCGCTCGACGGCTTCACCCGCGACGATCACATCCTGTTCCAGAATTTTGGCGTTCTGCTGGGCTGCAACCAACTGTGCGGATGCCTCTTCGAATTCAAGCGCAAAGACGGTGTCGTCGAACCGATACAGCGGATCCCCTTTCTTCACCTCTGTATTCGGCTCGACCAGAACCTCGGAAAGGATGGTTGGTTCAGTCAGGCGCGGTACGATCTGTATGGTTGAGCGGACCACGTGGCTGTCGATCGAAAATGGCTGGAAGAACCGCAGCGCAACCATAAAGATCAATAACAGATGAGCACCCACCCAGAAGGAAACGATGCCCCAGGCGATACTAAACTTAAGCCATTGTAGTTTGAAGAAGATCAGCCAGACAAAAATGATGTAGAAAAGCGTAATGCCAAGAGCGACAAACATATTGTGGGACTTCCTTTAGCCTTAGCTTTTTTGTGTTTCGTCCGGGTCCAGTGGATCGCGATATTCTTCGGTCAGATCACCGCCTAACCGTTTGATATCCTTCCGTATCGCATCGCGTTCATCATCAGGCATACGGCGGATATCGACAGTGGCTGCATCGTGGAAAGCCCACATAAAGGCGTGAATCCAGGGAACGACAGCCAGAAACCCCATCCAGCCCATGATCTTGACTGCCTCAGCATGCGGATGGTTGCGTTTGATTGCGATGCGGCCGGGCAGTCCCATTATGAACAGAAACAGCGCCATTACAGCGGCCAGCAGCAGTATAAGTGCGATAAATGTCAGATAGTCATAATAGCCTAGCGGCTGCCCCAGTAGTCCCATTCCGATGCCTCCATGAGGGAAGGTTTATCCATCCTCAGTTGTTGGTGTCCAGTTCGTCAATCAATTTGTAGCTTGTCGGCGGGTCAGCGCAGATACCTGGGCCACATTCCAACAAGGTCGACCCCGCATTCAGCGCGGCCAGCCCTAGCATCACAAAGAACGCGGTTTTGGCCAGCGTATTGCCCCCGAACCGTGGTTGATCGTCGGTTGTGTCCTGATATTGATGGTCGAAAAGCAGCATGATTGCCGTGCCCAGAAGGATCAGAAAAAAGCAGATCGCGGCCCATGTGTAGTAGTGATACCCAAAAACAGGCGAACCATAGTGGCCGGTACCCGGTACGATATGCAGCAAGATCTGGCGAACGGAAACGCTGATCCCAAACAGTGCCGCAAGCAACATCAACGCATAATGCTGCGGCCGGGCTCCGTATAGCAGGTTCAGGCCCAAACCAACGCCCACCGCTACGAACCCGACCCGTTGCAATAAGCAAAGCGGGCAGGGCAGTTCGTTCAGCGCCAGCTGGTATCCGAAGGCCAGTACAAGAACGAGGCTGACCGCCAGGGTTCCCAACGCGTTCAGGGTGCGGGAAAGCTCGGGTGTCATTGTGGCCTCCTACAGCTGAATGGTCAGTTGGCTGGTGGCATGAAACTTCAGCCAATAAACACTTAGGGCCATAGTGATGAAGAACACAACATTGGCCGCTTTGGTTTTTCTATAATAATTCAGCCCCATAGTAGCTGTGAGTAACGCAAATAAAAGCGCGATCATGGCCCGGATCTCCCCCTTGCCGTGCACTGATTGCAATATGTTGCGATACTGTCAGGGCCGGTCGCCTATGACAAGAACCACGTTTGGAATTACGCGTTTAATGCGAATCTCCGGTGGTTCGGCCGCTGTATACGACCCGCGTTCCCCATTCCTTACATTTACGTGCAAGCCCACTTGGAAGAAGTTGATCTGTAAAGAAAACGTCAACTTCGGACATCGAGGCAATACGGGCAGGGGCCGAGCGCTGAAATTTCGAATGATCGGCAACCAGAAAGCTGTGTCTGGCCTGTGCAATGATAGTCTGGCTGACACGGACCTCCTGGAAATCGAAATCCAGAAGATCACCATCGGCGTCCAGTGCGGAACACCCGATTACCGCATAATCGAACTTGAATTGTTCAATCGTTGAATTGGTCAGGTTGCCGATCAGACCACCGTCCGACCGGCGCAGAACACCACCGGCGACGACGATCTGGCAGTTCGTGTTTTCCACCAGGATACGCGCGACATTCATGTTATTTGTCACCACCATAAGATCTTTGTGGTTTAGCAACTGATGCGCGACAGCCTCGGTCGATGTACCGATGTTCAAAAAAAGCGATGCACCATCCGGTATGTTGGCAGCGCAAACCTGTGCGATACGGGTCTTGATTTCAGCATTCAGGGCGCGCCGGTCCTCGTAACCGATATTCGAAACGCCGGATCGCAGGACCGCGCCGCCATGAACCCGGTCCAGCTTGCCCAGTTCCGCAAGCTCGGAAAGATCGCGCCGGATCGTTTGGACCGTGACACCAAACTGCAACGCCAGATCCTCGACCATGACGCGACCATTCTGCTTGGCGATTTCTATGATGTCTGACTGGCGGAACGAAAGAGACAAGGGAAGCTCCGGTTATTGGGTTCTTTCGTTTTTGTTCCTTTTTTCGCAATATTGCAACCGGAAGAAATCAAACATCGTTTGGACAACAGCAAAAAATCGCTATTCTTGTTCGTTACGCGAAAAAAAACGAAAATCCACATTGACGAACCGAGTATCGAACGGGTTAATTGCCGCACGTTTTCAGCAAAAGGACTGACCTGCAAATGGCACAGCAGACTGGCCAGGTTACTGACCTATTCATCATAGGTGGCGGTATTAACGGTTGCGGGATCGCGCGTGATGCGGCCGGGCGGGGATTGTCGGTGACATTGGCCGAGATGAACGACTTGGCATCGGCCACGTCCTCGGCCTCGACCAAATTGTTCCACGGCGGCCTACGGTATCTGGAATATTTTGAGTTCAGGTTGGTCCGCGAGGCGCTGATTGAGCGGGAAACGCTGCTGCGGGCAATGCCTCATATCAGTTGGCCGATGCGCTTTGTGCTTCCCTACCACGATGGGATGCGATTTGACTCGGACACTCCGACCTCACGGCTGCTGAGTACAGTGATGCCTTGGATGCGTGGTCGTCGTCCAGCCTGGCTGATCCGTCTTGGCCTGTTCATGTACGATCACCTTGGAGGGCGGAAAATTCTACCCGGGACCTCTGCGCTGAATTTGCGTTCCGCGCCTGAAGGTGTCCCGCTGCAAAATAGGTTTGAGACCGCGTATGAGTATTCCGACTGCTGGATCGAAGATTCCCGTCTGGTTGTTCTGAATGCCCGTGATGCCGAGGCCCGTGGCGCCGATATTCTGGTTCGGACCGAAGTTCTTTCAGCCGAGCGGGTGGATGATGTTTGGCATGTGACGATCCGCGATAACCAAAATGACGAAACCCGTATCGTCCTGGCGAAGATGTTGATCAATGCCGGTGGGCCCTGGGTTGGCGATATCATCCAGGAAAAAATCCACGTGAACTCGCGCGAGGGGGTTCGGTTGGTCCGCGGCAGCCATATCGTAACCCACAGGTTATTCAACCATGACAAATGCTATTTCTTTCAGGGCGAAGACGGGCGCATCATCTTTGCCATTCCCTATGAGAGAGATTTCACCCTTATTGGAACAACTGATCAGGATCACCCAGACCCATCGGTTCCTCCAGTCTGTACCGAGTCTGAACAGGAATATCTGTGTGCGTTTGCGTCAAAATATTTTGAGCAGCCTGTGACCCGCGAAGACATCGTCTGGACCTATTCCGGTGTGCGCCCTCTGTATGACGATGGGGCCAGCAGCGCAACGGCCGCGACCAGAGACTATACTCTGAAGGTCAATGGGCTTGGCGGTGCTCCGGTTTTGAATGTTTTCGGCGGCAAGATTACGACCTATCGCAGATTGGCCGAAAGTGCGCTTGAGAAAATCGCTGAGTACTTCCCGGATTTGCCCGGTCCATGGACCGCTGGAGTTTCTTTGCCGGGTGGCGATTTCCCCGTTAGCGCAGTGCAAGACCTTATTGCCGGTCTGGAATTCGACTATGCCTTTTTGAATCGCACATGGGCGGAACGGCTGGTGCGCGCCTATGGAACCGAGGCGCGCGCTATTCTGGCCGATGCAAAGACCGCTGAGGATCTGGGGGAAGAGTTCGGGGCGACGCTGACCGAACGCGAATTGGAATGGCTGGTCACCAAGGAATATGTGCGCTGCGCTGAAGATGCCATCTGGCGCAGAAACAAGCTGGGCCTAAGACTTGATGCCGATCAGATCGCTGCCATCCAGCGCTGGATCGAAAAGCGCCTGGCCCATTAAAGAAAAGCCCCGCGTTTTTGGCGGGGCTTTTTTTTGATTTATGCGGCTTCTTCCGAAGGGTCGGGGTCGTTCTTTGTCCCTTTGAGCCATTCCCTCAGCCCCTGCATCAGGGCGTAAAGTACCGGCACAAGGATAACGCCAACCAGAGTTGCCGCCAGCATTCCGCCAAAGACGGCGACACCGATGGCCTTCTGGCTAGCCGCACCCGCGCCATTCGCGGCAAGCAACGGTACAACACCTAACAGGAAGGAGAGGGCAGTCATCATCACCGCGCGGAAACGTTGATGGGCGGCTTCGGCTGCAGCATCTTTGATCGAAAGGCCATTGGCACGCTGTTCCATTGCGAATTCAACGATGAGGATACCGTTCTTCGACGCAAGCCCCACCAGCATGATCATCCCGATCTGCGTGTACAGGTTTATGTCGCTGCCCACGATCGCCACTGCCGCAACCGCCCCGAACAGGGCAACAATAACCGATAGAAGAATAGACACAGGCATCGACCAGCTTTCGTATTGCCCCACGAGGAACAAATAAGCGAACAGGACAGCAAGCCCGAGGATAATGATCACAAGGCTGCCGGATGCAAGCTGCTGTTGCGCGGTACCTGTCCATTCAAACGCGTATCCCGAGGGTAGGGCGTTGGCGGATTCTTCTGTCATCACAGTGATAGCGTCGCCACTGGACAGCCCTGGCGCAGGTACAGCTGTAACTGTTGCGGAACGGAACAGGTTATGCCGTTTTAACAGGACTGGCCCCAACACGTTTTCCACGTCGATCAACGTACCCAGTGGAACCATATCGCCCTTGGTCGAGCGCACATACAGGTTCGAAATATCTTCGACCTTGTTCCGATAGCTCCCCTCGGCCTGAATCATCACGCGGTAGACGCGGCCGAACAGGTTGAAATCGTTCACATAGTACGAGCCTAGCTGGGCTTGCATCGTCTGGAAAATCTCAGCAACAGACACTTCCAGGGTTTTCGCTTTCTCACGGTCCAGATCGACAAATAGCTGAGGAACATTGGCCCGGAATGTTGTATAGGCCTGACCAATCTCGGGTCGCTGGTTTGCAGCATAGACGAAGGACCCAACGGCCGAGGCCAGATCCTGAGGCGTACCGCCCCCGACTTGCTGAACCTCCATTTCCACACCGGCTGACATGCCGAGGCCCTGAATCGGTGGCGGGTTGAAGGCCACGATCGAAGCGGCGGATTCGCCATTTGCAATCGCCAGAACCTTGCCCAGAATGGCATCGGCAGACAGGTCGGGATCTTGCCGCTCGTCCCAGTTGTCGAGGTTTACAAAAACGGTCGCTCCATTTGTGGTTGTGCCGTTCAGCAGCGAAAATCCGTTGATCAAAACTGTACTGGCGACCCCCGAGATATCGCGGATCTGGTCGTCGACCCGACCTGCGATAGTCTCGGTGCGTTCCAGCGTTGCCGCATCTGGCAACTGGATGTCCACAAAGAGATAGCCGTTGTCTTCAAGCGGAATAAAACCGCTTGATGTGTTCGACATGATCGTCCCTGTACCCATGGCCAGAACAACGATGACGCCCAGTCCGGCGACTGGCAGAATTAACAGTTTTCGGACAATGACAACATAACCGTCACGCAGCGTTCCGATGAAACGCTCAAACAGGGCCAGAATACCCTTGGGCGGACCCGAGCGTGCGCGCAGAACCAATCCGCAAAGCGCCGGAGACAAGGTCAAAGCGTTGATTGACGAAATCACGACCGCAGTCGAGATGGTGACTGCAAACTGAGAATACAGTCGCCCCGAGATGCCAGGCATAAAGGTTACGGGCACAAAAACGGCCAGCAGAACCAGTGTGGTTGCGATGACGGGTCCGGTGATTTGGCCCATCGCTTTCCGTGTCGCCTCAGGCGGGGACAACCCTTCGTCGGCGATAATGCGTTCAACGTTTTCAACCACCACGATGGCATCATCGACCACGATCCCGATGGCCAGTACAAGCGCGAACAAAGAAATTGTGTTCAGGGACATCCCAAACGCCAGCAGGAACGCGAACGTCCCGATCAGCGAAACAGGAATAGCAACCGCCGGAATGATCGTGGCACGCCAACTGCCCAAAAAGACAAATACGACCGAAATCACTAAAACGAACGTCAGCATCAGGGTGGAAACCACGTCGTTCAGAGATTGTTCCACGAAGTCGGTCGTGTTGAACGGAACCTGATATTCAACATCTGTTGGGAACGAACGCGACAGCCGGTCTAATTCGGCCTGAACACGATCTGAAACAGCCAACGCATTGGCACCGGGGGCTTGATAGATACCGATAACCGTTGCGGGTTCTGCCTGGAAATAACCCGAAGCCGAATAGAACTGCGCTCCAAGTTCGGTTCTGGCAATGTCCCTTATGCGTACGATTGCCCCTGCATCACCAGTACGGATGACAATATTGCCAAATTCAGCGGCCGAGGTCAGCCGGCCCTTGGTCTTGATCGTATATTGAAATGTCTGTCCCTCAGGGACCGGCGGCGAGCCTATCGAACCGGCAGACACTTCGATATTCTGTTCTCGGATAGCGTTTATGACATCACCCGGTGAAATCGACAGGGCGGTCATCTTGTCGGGATCCATCCAGATCCGCATTGCATATTCAAGGTTAGTCAGAACGTCGGCTTTACCAACACCCTGTACCCGCGCCAACGCATCTTTCAGGTTGATCGAAGCGTAGTTCGACAAGAATACACTGTCATAGGTGCTTTTGGGTGAGGTCAGCGTGACCAGCATCAGCATATTGGTCGATGCCTTCTGCGTAACGACACCCGACGAAGTCACCTCTGACGGAAGCGAAGACATGGCCTGCGCAACGCGGTTCTGCACGTTAACGGATGCAATGTCGGGGTCGGTGCCGACTTCGAAGGTAATATTCAACGAATACGAGCCGTTATCCGAAGAGGTGGACGTCATGTAGATCATGTCATCCACGCCGTTGACCTGCGCCTCGATCGGCGCGGCGACGGTGTTCTCGACCGTTTCGGCATTGGCACCGGTATAGGTGGCGGAAACGCTGACGACCGGTGGCGTAATATCAGGAAACTGGGCGACCGGCAGAACCATATAGCCGATCCCGCCCATGATCGTCAGGACAAGCGAAATAACTAGGGCCAGCTTGGGCCGGCTGATGAACAGGGATGAGAACATCTGTTACTCTCCCGGCTGCTCGGATGCGGTGACAGCATCCACTGCCACACCCGGGCGCACGCGCTGGAGGCCCTCGACGATCACGCTTTCCCCTTCGCGCAGGCCGTCTAGAACGATCACAGCAGTTCCGACATTGTCGCCGGTGGTGATATAGCGCTGTTCGACCATTTGCTTATCGTTAACGACCAGAACGAAATCACCGCGCTGATCACGTGACAAGGCCGCCTGCGGGATCAGAACCTGCAAGGTCGGCTCCAGGGCTTCGATATGAACGCTCAGGAACTGACCATCGAGGATCAACCGGTCGGCATTTGTGAATTCGGCCCGCATTGCAATCGTTCCAGTTAGCGGGTCGATATGGTTGTCAACGAAAACAATCGAACCTGTTTCGCCCAAGTCCGATCCATTGGGCAGCGTTACATGCACATTCGGGCTTTTGGGGCTTTCGGCCAGCGACGATGCATTCTCGCCATATTGTTCAAGAACCGAGGTAAACTGTTTTTCGTTCAACGAGAAATTCACATACACTGGTGCCTCGCTGACGATATTCACCAATGGTGGGTTGTTCGGGCCAACAACGTCCCCGACGCTGATAGCGACCCGCCCGATACGGCCGGTGAACGGTGCGTGGACCTTCGTATAGCTCAGATCAAGTTCGGCCTGTTGGATCGCGGCTTTCGCGGCTTTGACTTCGGCAATGGCTACAAGTTCGTTGGCACGGGCGATATCCCGTTCGCTTTCCGGAGTGGCATCGCGTTTGTAAAGTTCTTCCTTCCGGGCCAGGTCAACTTTGGCGAGCTCAAGATTTGCTTCGGCACGGTCCAGATCGGCATTCCGTGCATCTAGTGTCGCCTGATACAGGTCCGGCTCGATCGTGAACATAAGGTCGCCTTCATTCACCATCGCGCCGTCTTCAACATTCTGACTGTCCAGAAAACCGCTGACCCGGGCGACAATATCGGCCTTGTTCAGCGCCTCAGCTCGACCGATGAAAGTCGCCTCGTCCGTGATTTCTTGCGTGTAGGCCGCTGCGATGGACACTTTGGGCGGTGGGGCGTCACTTTTATCCTGCGCGGCAGCTGGCACCACCAACCCACACAGGGCCAAAGCTGCGGCATACCAAACGGATTTGGCTATGGGGTCATTCGGTCGAAAGCTGAAAAGTGTTGATGCAAGGATCATGGCAGAAGCCCCATTGAAACAAAAACTGGACACAACTCGGGTCGCCGCCAGCGGTCCGAGTCGCCTAAACTCTTCGTGAGGATGGCTGGTTTTGCTAGGTTTCTCAAGCGTGTTAGCCCGTAGGGCAATCGCTTACCCAAGGATATTTTTCTGTAGGGCGGCAGGTTTACGCAAATCGGCCAGGGCTAGTTCCCTGATCTGGCAAGGTCGTTTCCGGCAATCTGGATCAAACGCAAAATGAAAAAAGGGGGCCGTTAAGCCCCCTGTATTCTTTTCCCGGTCGGGTGTCTTAGGTGCGGACACCTGCAAAACGGTCCTGCCAGTCTTCGCGCTGTTCGTCGGTGATCTTGGCGAACAGAACATCGGGAACGGCAAAGTCGTGGCCTGCGGGCAGGGCGGACAGGGCCGCCGCAACATCGTCAGGCCAGGCGGTATCCATCGTGTTCATCGCGCTCAGCATACGGGCGGTGGTTTCGGGAATGAACGGCGCACTGAGCACGGCATAGAGCCGGATCAAGTTCAGACCCAGACGCACCTGTACCGCGGCCTGTTCGGGATCTTCCTTGAAGGTCGACCAGGGTGCCGCGGATTGAAGATACTCGTTCCCGGCAACCCAGATGGCGCGCAATTCCTGGGCGGATTTGCGAACTTCCATTGCCTCCATGAACCCTTCATAGGCGCGGACGCGGCGGGTCAGCTCTTCGATCAGGGCCTGCTCGCGGTCGCCATAGGTGCCGCCTTGGGGCACCGCCTCGCCGAATTTTGAGCGGCAGAACTTGGTGATCCGGCTGACGAAGTTGCCCAACACATCGGCCAGATCCTTGTTCACCGATTGCTGGAAGTTCTCCCAGGTGAATTCGCTATCGCTGCTTTCGGGCGCATGGCTCAGCAGCCACCAGCGCCAGTAATCGGCAGGCAGGATGTCCAGCGCCTGGTCCATGAACACGCCGCGACCTTGGCTGGTCGAGAACTGGCCGCCGTCATAGTTCAGGTAGTTGAAGGATTTCAGATGGTCGACCATCTTCCACGGCTCACCCGAACCTAGAATGGTCGCCGGGAAGGACAGGGTATGGAAAGGCACGTTGTCCTTACCCATGAATTGAACATAGCGCACGTCATCGGCACCTTTGTCAGTGCGCCACCAGCGCTCCCACTCGGCATCCGGCTTGCCGGTCGCATCAGCCCACTCCTTGGCGCAGGCGATGTATTCGATCGGCGCGTCGAACCAGACGTAAAAGACCTTGCCCTCCATGCCGGGCCAGTCCTGATCGCCTTTCTTGACCGGCACGCCCCAGTCCAGATCGCGGGTAATGCCACGGTCTTGCAGGCCGTCGCCGTCATGTAACCATTTCTTGGCGATGGAGGTGGTCAGGATCGGCCAATCGGTCTTGGAGTCGATCCAGGCGTTTAGTTGATCCTTCATTGATGACTGGCGCAAATACAGGTGCTTGGTTTCGCGCACCTCAAGGTCGGTCGAACCGGAAATGGCCGAGCGCGGCTCGATCAGGTCGGTCGGGTCCAGCTGTTTGGTACAGTTTTCGCACTGATCACCGCGCGCACGGTCGTACCCGCAGTTGGGGCAGGTGCCTTCAATATAGCGGTCAGGAAGAAAGCGCCCATCGGCGTGAGAATAGACCTGTTTCTCGCTCACCTCGCGGATCAACCCGGCGTCATCCAATTTGCCTGCGAAATGCTGGGTCAGCACCTTGTTCTGGGGGCTGGATGAGCGGCCAAAGTGATCAAAGCTCAGGCCAAAGCGCTGTGCGATATCGGCCTGCACACCATGCATCTCGGCACAGTAATCAGCGACCGGCTTGCCTGCCTTGGCGGCGGCCAGCTCGGCGGGGGTGCCGTGTTCGTCGGTGGCGCAGAGAAACATGACCTCATTCCCCCGGCCGCGCTGATACCGCGCATACAGGTCGGCGGGCAGTTGCGAGCCGATCAGATTGCCGAGGTGCTTGATCCCGTTGATGTAGGGGATCGCCGAGGTGATGAGAATCCGAGCCATGTTCCGTTTCCGCGTATGTAACTGCAGGCCCGTCTATCTTATGTCACAGCCCAGCAAAAGCCCGGCTTTTGCACGGATGCAACTTTCGGGTCCCGTGCACGGAAAAAACCCCTGAAAACTGATTTCACGACTGCTCCAAAGGCATCGTGTCAATTACCCATAGGTTGAAATATAGAATCACAACCTCTTGAAACTTTGTCATGACTCCCCATATTTAATGCATACCATAGTATACAATAACGGAGTCAGCCCACTGATGTTCAGCTTTCTACTCGAGGGTGCATTTGTGCCCTTTACCATCGCGATTGCTCTGTTGTTTGGCCTTTTGGGGCTGGAACTGGTGGCGCTGATGCTGGGTGGAAGCCTGATGGCGGGCGAGGGCGACGTTGACCTTGATCTGGTTGACGCTCCGGAATTGGACATCGGTGATTTCGAACTTGATCTGGATGCGGATGTCGATCTGGGTGAGTTCGAGCTGGCCGAGGTTGCGGCGGAAACGCCGGTTGTGACCTCGGACGGTCCTGCAAGCTGGCTGGGCTTTGGCAAAGTGCCGTTCATGATCTGGCTGGTGGTTCTGCTGGCTGGTTTCGGCCTGTCTGGCATCGGCCTGCAGCTGGGCCTGCGTGATGTGATGGGCTTTGATCTGCCCTCATGGATGGCTGCGATCCCGGCTGGGGCCTTAGGCATCTGGTTTGCGCGTGGCTTTAGCGCGGTCTTTGCCCGCCTGCTGCCGAAGACCGAGACCGAGGCTATGTCCGAACGGATGCTGGCCCGCCGTCGCGGTTTCATCTCGCAAGGGACAGCATCGCGTGGCCGCCCGGCCGAAGTGCGGGTCATGGATCGCTTTGGCAATGCGCATTACCTGCGCGCTGAGCCCCTGCAGGACAAGGATACGCTGGAACAGGGCACTGAAGTGCTTGTCCTGCGCGACCGACGGCAAGACCGGTTCGTTCTGGTCGGCTTGTCAAACTAACTAAATTTCAAACCCCAATCTCGGAGGAATTTGCATGGAACTTACATTCCTAGCCGTCACAGTTGTGACCATTTTAGCGGTCGTTATGTTCATCGGCCTTGTACTGGCCCGACTCTACCGCCGCGCAACCCGCGAGGTGAGCCTGGTGAAAACCGGTGCTGGTGGTAAGAAAGTCATCATGGATGGTGGCGTCATCGTCGTGCCGCTGTTGCATGAGGTCAGCCCCGTCAACATGAAGACCCTGCGTCTTGAGGTGCAGCGCAGCGCCGAGGCCGCTTTGATCACCAAAGACCGGATGCGTGTTGACGTGGGGGTCGAGTTCTATGTATCGGTCATGGCCACCGAAGAGGGCATCGCACGCGCGGCCCAAACCCTGGGCGACCGTACATTCGACGTCGAACAGCTGCGGGAAATGATCGAAGGCAAATTGATCGACGGTCTGCGCGCCGTGGCCGCGCAGATGACCATGGACGGTCTGCACGAAAACCGCGCTGACTTTGTGCAAGAGGTGCAGAATGCGGTCTCCGAAGACCTTTTGAAAAACGGCCTGTCGCTGGAATCGGTCTCGCTGACCGCGCTGGACCAGACCCCGTTCGAAGCACTTGATGAAAACAACGCCTTTAACGCCGTGGGTATGCGCAAGCTGGCCGAGGTGATTGCGACCTCGAAAAAAGAGCGCGCGCAGATTGATGCGGATGCCGAGGTGGAAGTGCGCCGTGCAGCGATGGAAGCTCAGCGTCAGAAGCTGTTGATCGACAAGGACGAAGAGCAGGCGCGCATCGAACAGACGCAACAGATCGAAACCCTGCGCGTGGCGCAAGAGGCCGAGATCGCCGCGCGGACCGAGGATTCTGTACGTGAAACCGAGCGTGCCCGGATTGCGCGCGAGGAAGCAATTCGAGCGGCTGACATTGAACGCGAGCGTAAAATCCGTGAGGCCGAGATCTCGAAAGAGCGTGAGTTGGAGGTTGCCGAGCAAGAGCGTCAGATCATCATCGCGCAGAAATCCGAAGAGGAAAGCCGCGCCCGTGCCTCTGCCGATCTGGCCCGCGCTGAGGCGACCAAAGCGACCGAAGCGGTGGTTACCGCCCGTCAGGTGGCCGAGGCCGAGCGACAGAAGCAGATCGTTCTGATCGAAGCGACGCGTGAGGCGGAACGTCAGGCCACAGCCATCCGTCTGGCCGCCCAGGCCGAGAAAGAGGCCGCCGCTGACCGTGCTGAGGCGCGCCGCGAAGAGGCGCAAGCCGAAGCGGATGCGCTGAACATCCGCGCCGAGGCCAAGAAGAACGACATGCTGGCCGAAGCGGAAGGTAAGCGCGCGATTGTCGAGGCTGACAATGCCCTGTCCGTTGATCAGATCCGTCTGAAGGTTGATCTGGCCCGGATTGAGGCGATGCCGACGATCATTGCGGAAATGGTCAAACCTGCCGAAAAGATCGACTCGATCAAGATCCATCAGGTTGGCGGGATCGGTGCCGCCGGTGGTGGCGGAGGCGCCAATGGCGACAAGCCGGTGGTGAACCAGGCGCTGGATTCGATCATGGGCATGGCCGTGCAGATGCCCGCGCTGAAAAAGCTGGGCGAAGAGCTGGGCCTGTCGATGGAGAACGGTGTAGGCGGTATCGTCAACGGCGCGCTCGAACCGACTGTTGATCCGGTGGAAGAGGTCGACAAGGAACTACGGACCGAACACTAAAGCGAATGGGCCGGGATATTCCCGGCCCTTTTTCTATCGCCCCTCGCGCGAACGTTTCAGCAAGCGTCCGATGGTAAACGAGGTCCGCGGTGAATAGACATAACTGGTGCGTTCCTCGGGTGTCGGTCGAGACCGCATCCGCGCCAGACCAAAGATGATTAGGAACACGTGGCCAAGCGCTACAAAGGCAAAAAGCGCGCCGGGTCCAAAGGATTGGATCAAGGTGGATGACACATAAGGCGAGGCAATCGCACCCAGCGCATACCAGAACATCAGCGCGGCAGAGAGCTCGACCCGTTGTTCGGTTGTGGCAAAGTCATTGGCGTGCGCGGATGAAACCGAGAAAATCGGGAAGGTCGTAAAGCCGAACAAACACGCGGCCAGCATGACGCCGACGGTCCCGGTGTTGCTGGCGGCCATGGTCACACCGCAGCTTAGGACGGCGGCTACCGAAAGCCAGATCAGTACCCAGCGCCTGTCGTATTTATCGGCCAGCCATCCCATCGGATATTGCGCCAACGCGCCGCCCAGCACGAAAGACGCCAGGAAAAACGCGATCTGATCGACGCCAAGCCCGACCTCTTGCCCGTAAACAGGGCCGACCATCCGAAAGGACGCCGAGCTTAAAGCGGCAACCACCACCCCGGCCACCGCCAGAGGAGAGCTGTTCCAGGCCAGTTTCGGGCGCAGCCGCGGGGCGTCGGGCGTTTCGGGCTGGCTGGCGCGCGTCAGTGTTAGCGGCAACAGGGCAGCGCAGCACAGGATCGCCAGCAAGTTATACGAGACATATGATGCTGGCGGCAGAACTGCGATGATCAGCTGGGCGCAGAGGGACGCGCCCATATCGACGATGCGATAGGTGCCCATGGCGCGCCCGCGCGTCTCATTCGTGACCTTTGCGTTCAGCCAGGCCTCGATCACTGTGTAGCACCCGGCGACACAGGCGCCTGACGCGATCCGAAGGGCCGCCCAGATATAAGCGTTGTCCGTCAGGGTGTGCCCCAGCAACCCCATTGCGCCCAAAGCTGTGCAAACGGCAAATGCCCGCGAATGGCCGACGCTTCCCATCAGGCGCGGGGCCCACCAGCATCCCACAAAGAAGCCAACGAAATGAGCCGAGCCCAACAGACCAATCTGCCCAGTGGTGAAATTCAGGGTCAGGCCGGAAATCGCATCCAGCGGGCCAACGCCACCGGTGGACAGTTGAAGCAGAATGACGGAAAGAAATAGGGCGGCAAAGGAAATGATCGTGCGCATGATGGGCTCAGATTGCGATATTTCCAGCGCGGTGCGCGCGGCTTATCGACTTTGTGGCGTCGTTTTTGATCTATCCAGTCTTTTTGATCTTGGCCCGGATATCAAGGCCAACAGTTTCCTTTACGAGGTCGGAATAACCCGAGGCGCCAAATTCGTGACGGTTCAGTGAACCGCTGAGTTGGATGGAGAGGTTATTCAAGTTGTCTCGGGCGCTGCCGGGCGGGCGAAAAATATTGGCGCGCAATGTGATTGGTCGCGTTACACCACGCAAGGTCAGATCTCCTGTGATCTCGGCCCCGTTCGAGATACGTCCACCGTTGCCAAGCTGAATATCGGTCGAGGTGAAATGAATTGTGGGAAATCCTGTGGCGTCCAGAACCCCAGCGCTGAGCATGGGTTTGCGGGCAAAGGGCAGGTTGGTTCGCGCCTTGGCAACGTTCAGCGAAACATCCACCCGGCTGTTGGCCAGGTCGGTCATGTCAATTCGGATATCTGCAGATCGTATCGGCATGGTTCCGGACTGTGTGATTCCGGACAGCTCGAACGTAAAATCTACGGAAGTGCCATTGCGGACCAGTTCATAGGGACGCAACCCGGCCAGAGCCGGGTGCGCAAATGGCAGGGCGGTCAACCCGGACAGTACAGCGCGCCTTGTCAGTTGGGTCATATCATCACCTCCTGCCTGCGGGGCCGCGATCGCCTTAGCAACATCAGCAGGATAACGATGTTCAGCCCGTTCCAGAGGATGCCATTAATAAAGGCCAGTTGATAATTTCCGGTTAAGTCGTAAATCCACCCGGACATCCATCCGCCCAGTGCCATGCCCATGATGGTCATCATCATGACAAAGCCAACGCGTGCTCCGGCCTCTTGCGGGGGCATATATTCACGTACGACCAGCGCATAGCTGGGGACAATGCCGCCCTGCGCCAGACCGAACATGAGGCTGATAATGTAAAGTGAGGCCATCCCGTCATAGGGCAGGAACAGAAATAGGGCGATACATTGCAGGAAAGAGCCGACCAGCAATGTCATCAACCCGCCTAGCTTGTCGGCGACCAACCCCGAGATCACTCGGCTGACCACGCCGCCCAGCAACATCAGCGAGAGCATCTCGGCCCCGACCGCCGGGCCATATCCGAGCCCGACGCAGTAGGACACGATATGGACCTGCGGCATCGACATGGCCACGCAACAGCCGATTCCGGCCAGACCAAGAACGTATTGCAAGCTGCGCGGCGATATTCCCACGCTGCGCGCGTTGATCTGCGCATTGGCGGCGGCGGTTTGATGGGCCTCGATCGGGACTTGCCGGCGCAACAGCAGAGACAGGGGGATGACAACGAGCAGCGTTATGACCGCCAGCGTCAGATAGACCTGCTGCCATCCCTCACGTGCAAGGATGCCTGACAGAAGCGTTGGCCAGATCGCCCCGGACAGGTAGTTTCCGCTGGCAACCAACGCCACCGCAATCCCGCGGCGTTTCATGAACCAGTGTGAGATATCCGCGATCAGAGGGCCAAAACCAACAGCCGTGCCCAACCCCAACAGCAGATGGGCCAGTGACAAGAGCAGCATATTCGGCGCCCATGTTGCCAACAGATAGCTGACCGCGCTCAGAAGGGCGGCACCGATCAGTGCCTTGGTCACGCCTAACCGATCAACCAGTTGTCCCAGCCACATGTTCCCCAGTGCAAACCCGATCATCGACAAGACATAGGGAAATGAGGCTTCGGCCCGACCGGCGCTGAATTGCGCCTCGATCGCGGGCATCACGACGATTACCGCCCACATGCCCACATTCGCCACCGTAGCGATTGCGAGGGTGATCAGAAGGCGAAGCCAAGAATAGCGGCTGTCATGGATTGGATGGCTCATACCGGAACGCTAGGGTTGGATGTGGCACTTGGCTAGTCACAAGTGCCGTGAGCCGCGTAACTTATTCCCCCCAATACACATCTTGGGCTTTGATCCGCGTCAGGTTCAGCCCGGCATGAGGCTTGGTCTGGGTGGCCTGCCAGCTGACCGGGGGCAGGGCGCGGGCGCGACGGCGGGTCAGGGTCCAGCAGGGAACCCCGGCGTGATGATCCGCAGCCATGTGCCAGCGGGTTTCAACCCCCTGTGCGCCGCCATCGCCAGGGGTCAGTAGCAGGCCCAGCGGGGCTGGCCCCATCGTGCCGCCTTGTTCCGCGGCCAGATGCATCCGTCGGACCGACGTCAGGCCGGGCGCCTCGGGCAGATCGCAGATCACCAGTGGGGTTGCCCCGCTGCGCAACGCTTCTTCCATGCACCACAGCAGATCCTCGGCATGGTTGGGGCGGGCAAACAGGAACCGAGCAGGATCGGCAAAGGCCATCATCCCGCCTGGGTGCAACTGGCTGGCCTCCCACGCGGGGGAAATCCACAACACCGGCCCCTGTGCCTGACCGGCCAGCCACATGGCAAAGCTGCGCCGGGCGGGGCCGCAGGCCTCGTGCACGCGGGCCAGTTGCAGGGTGATCTGCGGATGGAGATTCAGCCCTGCCATTTGTCGTGCGGGTTTGCGGCCAAGAAGATGTGTGGACATGCTATTACTCTAGCATGTTCTTATTATGTTCTCAATATCGAGAGGGCATCAGCGCGACAGGATCAGACGCCCATCCGCGAATTGAATATTCGAGAACCGGTGCAGGTAATCCATGCCCAGCAAGGACTGATCCAGCGCACCTTCATTCACCCAGGCCGAGACATTGCGATCCGTGATCGGCCCCAGTTCAAGGCTGTCCAGCCGTATCGGGGCGGTGCGCACCTCGCCATTGGCCGTTAGGGCCCGCCCGAAATAGTTCAGCAGATCGGGGTCAACACCGATGCGTCTGGCATCCGCCTCGTTCAACACAATCTGGCTGGCGCCGGTATCGACCAAAAAGGTGATGGGTTCTCCGTTGACCAGAACCGGTAGATAGTAATGCCCGTCATAAGCGCGCGGCACTTCGATGCTTTCGCCGGTCACGGTCATCTGCGGGGCAGGGCCCACAGTGCTGCGGATATCGCCCCATAGTCCATAGGCGGCAATGATGCCGATAAAAATAAACACCCAGGCCAGAGCCTGTTGCAACGTTTTGTTCAGGCTTTGCCGGTTCTGAGAGATAAACCAGGCCACGACCGCTGCGCCCAGCAATCCAAGATAGGCCAGATTTGCAATGCTGTCGCCGTCCATACCGCTACCTTACTGAGTCACTCGAATCCAATATGGGGATTTATGACGCAAATCCAAAGGCTTTTAGCCCATCCAAGATAAACTGAACTGACAAGGCCGCCAGCAGCATGCCCAGCAGGCGGGTCAGCACATTCAGCCCGGTCTTGCCCAGAATTCGTGCCACCGCGCCTGAAGACAGGTAGGTGACGAACACCATCGCCACTACGATCAGCATCATGCCGATCACCACGGCCAGACCCTCTATGCCCGGATGCTGCCCGGCCAGCAGGATCATTGTGGCAATCGCGCCGGGTCCTGCAATCAGGGGAATACCCAACGGAAATACCGAAGGATCAGGATGCTCTTCTTCTTCGGCGCTGTTTTCGCGCCGCTTGGTGCGCCGTTCGAACAGCATGTCCAGCGCTGTGAGGAACAACAGAACGCCGCCCGCAACGCGGAACGCCTCCATCGAGATGCCAATAAAGCCCAGAACCGCCTCGCCGAATGCGGCGAACATGGCCAGAATCCCAGCCGCCGTCAGACAGGCGCGCACCGCTATTGTATAACGCGCATGCCGATCCATGCCTTGTGTCAGGGCCACAAAGATCGGCGTTTGTGCTGGCGGATCAATGACCACAAGCAATGTTGTAAACGAGGTGATGAGAAAGGCTGTATCCATCATGCTGCGGTCTCTGCCTGTTCCAGCCGCTCTGCTGCAACCACCCAAAGCGCCTCGGCTTTTTGCATGGCCTCGACCACCTCGGCAAATTTCCGGTTCCAGGTCGCCAGGTCGTTGATCTTGTCGTCTTCATACAAACTGGGGTCAGCCAGTTTGGCCGAGAGTTTTTCGTGCATATCCGTCAACTTCTCGATCCGTTCCTCGCATTTGCGCAGATCGGCGCGCAGGTTCAGAACCGCCTCGCGCGATGGGCGTTTGGGCTTGGCCGTCAGCGGCTTTTCCTTAACAGGTTTGTCGCGGCCCAGCAGTAGGGACCGATAGGATTCCAGATCCCCGTCAAACTGTTTGACGGATCCGTCCGAGACCAGCCAAAGGTGGTCCGCCACCAGCGAAAGCAGGTGCATGTCATGACTGACCAGCACTACGGCTCCGGAATAGGCGGTCAATGCCTCAACCAGCGCCTCGCGGCTTTCGATGTCCAGATGGTTGGTCGGTTCGTCCAGAATCAGCATATGTGGGGCGTCGATGGTGGCCAGCAGCAGCGACAGGCGCGCCTTTTGTCCGCCGGACAGCCGCCCGACCTTGGTTTCTGCCTGATCGGCATTCAATCCGAACCCGGCCAAACGCGAGCGCCACTTGCCCGGAGCTTCATTCGGGCGCAATCGGCGCAGATGATCCAAGGGCGTCTCGTCCACATGCAGCTCATCCACCTGATGCTGTGCAAAATAGCCGATGCGCAGCTTGGTGCTGCGGCTCATCTTGCCAGCCATCAACGGCAGACGATCAGACAGCAGCTTGGACAGGGTCGATTTGCCCTGACCGTTCTTGCCCAGCAGCGCGATACGGTCATCCTGATCAATGCGCAGGTTCAGTTTGCGCAGCACCTCGGTCTCGCCGTATCCCGTCACACCGCCTTCGATCTGAATGATCGGGGGCGACAGTTCTTCGGGTTCTGGGAAGGAAAAAGCGCGCAGAGCAGCCTCTTGCGGGGTCGAGACCAACTGAATGCGTTCGATCATCTTCAGGCGCGACTGAGCCTGAACTGCTTTGGACGCCTTATAGCGAAAGCGATCCACGAAGCTTTGCAGATGCGCGATGCGCGCCCTGGCCTTGGTGTTTTCCGATTCCGCCTGTGCCAGACGTTCGGCGCGGCGTTCCGCGAATTTATCGTAAGGCACCGCGTAATAGGTCAGCTTGCGGTCTTCCAGATGCAGGATCGACCCCACAGCGCGGTTCAGCAAGCCGCGGTCATGGCTGATGATGATCACCGTGTGCGGGTATTTCGCCAGATAGCTTTCCAGCCACAGCGCGCCTTCCAGATCCAGATAGTTGGTCGGTTCGTCCAGCAGCAACAGATCAGGCTGCGAGAACAGCACCGCTGCTAGCGCGACGCGCATGCGCCAGCCGCCGGAAAAGTCCGAACAGGGTTTCAGTTGATCCTCGTCATCGAACCCCAACCCCTTGAGGATCGAGGCTGCGCGCGCTTCGGCCGACCAGGCGTCTATATCGGCCAGCCGGGTCTGAATATCGGCGATGCGTCCGGGGTCCGTGGCACTATCGGCTTCAGTCATCAACGCGCTGCGCTCGGTATCGGCGGCCAGAACGGTATTGATCAGCGAGACATCGGACGAGGGCACCTCTTGCGCCACGCCACCAATACGCGCCCGTTTCGGGACAGCGATACTGCCCGATTCCAGCGCCAGTTCCCCCCGGATCAAGCGAAACAGGGTGGTCTTGCCGGTGCCATTGCGCCCCACTAGTCCAACCTTGTGGCCATCGGGGATGGTTGCGCTTGCGCCCTCGAACAAAGGGCGGCCTTCAACGGCATAGGTGATGTCTTGAATCCGTAACATATGCTGCTCTTAGCAGAGCCGTTATGCCGCCGCCAGCAGCTTGCATGTTCAACCGGCATTCAATGTGTTAGCGCTGATTTGCCTGAAGTTTTCACACGGTTCCATCATGCATACAGCCCGAACACCTCCGTCGTTGGTCACGCTGGTCTTTGCCACGGCGTTGTCGGTACTGACGCTGAATATGTTCCTGCCATCGCTGGCGCATATGAGCGTGGACTTTCAGGTGGATTACGGCCTTATGAATCTGGCGGTTGCGGGATATCTGGCGGTTTCTGCTGTGCTGCAACTGATCATGGGTCCTCTGTCGGATCGATATGGGCGCAGGCCGGTCCTGTTGATCTGCATGTCGATCTTTGTGGTCGCATCCATCGGCTGCGTGCTGGCTGGGTCAATCTGGGTGTTTCTGGGTTTTCGCCTCATTCAGGCTGTGGTCGTCGCCGGGTCTGTGCTGTCCAGCGCCTCAATCCGCGACCGCTATCCCCCCAACGAGGCGGCCAGCAAGCTGGGCTATGTCGCAATGGCTATGGCGTTGGCGCCAATGCTGGGACCGATGTTGGGCGGCGCGTTGGACATGCTGTTTGGCTGGCGCTCGGGGTTTGTTCTGTATTCCTTACTTGGCACCGGTCTGCTGGCTTTGCTGTGGTTTGATATGGGAGAGACCAATATAAACCGCGCCCCAACATTCGCGGCGCAGCTGAAGGAATATCCGCATCTGTTCCGCGCCCGCAGGTTTTGGGGTTATGCCCTATGCGCGGCATTTTCGATCGGCGGTTTTTTCAGTTTTATCACCGGTGCACCGTTGGTTGCAGCTGCTTGGTTTGATCTGAGCCCCGCGATGCTGGGTCTTGGGATCGGCATTATCACCGGCGGGTTCATGGTCGGGAATTTTGTCACTGGCCGATTGGCGGCGCGGACGCAGTTAACAACGATGATCCTGATAGGGCGGAATGTAGCCACGGCAGGGCCGCTTTGCGGGCTGCTTCTGTTTTGGGTCGGGCTTGGTACGGTTTGGGTCTTTTTCGGCTCGGCCATCTGTGTCGGTTTCGGCAATGGACTGACCAACGCCAATGCATCGTCGGGCGTGATGTCGGTTCGTCCCAAACTGGCAGGCAGCGCGGCGGGCCTGTCAGGTGCAATGATCGTTGCGCTGGGAGCGGTTCTGACGACGATCACCGGCGCCTTTGTCAGCCCTGAAAACGGACCTTTTCTTGTGCTTGGCATGATGTGCGGGTGCAGCTTTATCGGCCTTCTGGCCGTGCTCTATGTTCGTCGGATCGACAGTCTGGACCCGTTGCCCAGCACATTGTGACCGGCAAAGCGCCGGAGCAGGGCATCATAACACTTTTCATAAGCCACAGACCATGATACGCGGCCCGCGATGGATTTCGGCGCGGGCCCCGCGCCCTATTTTAAGGAGAGGCCGACATGGCACTGGAACGCACATTCTCGATCATCAAACCCGATGCAACCCGCCGCAACCTGACTGGCAAGATCAACGCCAAGTTTGAAGAGGCCGGTCTGCGCATCGTAGCGCAAAAGCGCATTCACATGACCAAAGCACAAGCTGGCAAGTTCTATGACGTCCACGCCGAGCGCCCGTTCTATGACGAACTGTGCGAATTCATGTCGTCCGAGCCGGTTATTGTACAGGTTCTGGAAGGCGAAGGCGCCATTGCCAAGAACCGCGAAGTCATGGGCGCTACCAACCCCGCAGATGCGGCCCCCGGCACCATCCGCGCCGAGTTCGCTGAATCGGTTGGCGAGAACTCGGTCCACGGTTCAGACGCACCGGAAACCGCAGCGGTTGAGATCGCCTATTTCTTCTCGGGCATCGAACTGGTCGGCTAATCTGTTTTAAGATCAAGCCTATAAAGCCGCTCCCGGGGTCGGGGGCGGCTTTTTCTATGCGGGTTTCAAGTCGTCCGAAGATATCCGGACGCCGATCGCATCCAAGTCGGCAATCATCTTCGTTTGCGGCGCAGTGCTGTTGCTGGCTTTGATTGCGTCGAACCTTTGCCGCAGGGCTTTTTTCTCTTCGCCTTGGCAATCGTTCCAGGGGCGGCCTTGCAGCCCCATCACCAAAACATAATAGCCGATGAAATGAGGGCGCGATCCTGCCTGCAAGAGTTTTGCATAGGCCGCGTCGGGGCCTATCTCGCGCAGTTGCTGGGCCGAGTGGATACCGGCACGCGCGCAAGCCTGTTCATAGGCCGGGCCGAGATTACGGATAGTTGAGATCGGGTCAGACATAATCGACGTTTTAACCGGTGTCAGAATTACTGTCACCCGATCCTTTTGCCTTGGGGGTCAGGGTTTGCGTGACAGACGGATTGTGGCCTCAAGCCCCGGGTCACAGTTGCGGGCGTCGAACATGCCTTTGTGCATATGTGAAATCGCGGCAACCAAAGCCAGCCCAAGACCTGCATTGCGCTCGGTTCTTGCGGGGTCAAGCGTCACAAAGGGCATCTGCAGGCGGGCCAGATCGTCCTGAGGAACCCCCGGGCCGCGATCCCGCACGCTGAGGTTAGCGTACCGGCCGTCATCCGCAATATTGATCGTGATGGTCGAACCATCAGGCGCGTATCGCAGAGCATTTTCCAACAGGTTGGACAGTGCCTGAGACAAAAGGGGGCGGTGGCCGGGAAGGGGGGCAGTTGACCCTGTAACTTCAAGTGTTACGCCCTGATCCGTGGCAACCGGATCATAGAGCTCGACCACGTCCGCCACGAGTTGATTAAGGTCGACATCTTCGAACTGCTCTCGCCCGACACCTGCTTCGGCACGCGAAATCTCAGTCAGTTGGCCCAGAACCCGCAGGACATGATCAACCTCGGTCGTCGCGCGCGCGATGTCGATTTCGCGATCCTGTTCGGATTTGCGGCTATCTGACAGGGATTCGACCCGCTGTTTCAACCGCGACAAAGGAGAGCGTAGATCATGCGCGATCGAATTCGAGGTTGTCCTTAGATTGCTGACCAACTCCTCGATCCGGTCCAGCATCGTATTGAGCGTACCTGAAACCTGATCGAATTCATCACCGGTCCCGCGCAAGGGCATCCTGCGCGACAGGTCGCCTGAAACGATATTTTCTGCGGTCGAGGCGATGTCAGACAGGCGCGAAAAGACGAGCCTGGTAAACAGCCAGCCTGTCAGGACGCTCAGCGCCAGCGCGATTGCCAGCGCGAAGCCGACCGAGCGTAAAAGAACACGGTCAAACTGCTGTCGTGCCAGCGCATCCCGCCCGACAAGCAGGCGTTCTCCGCCCGGCAGACGAATGGATGCAGCCGAGATTGGCACCAGCTGTTCGCTGTCCGAGCGTCGCAGTTCTAGTTGGACCCAACCACTTCCGGCAGTGATGTCATCGGGCCATTGTCTCAGGTTGCCAGCCAATTTCGTCCCGTTGCGGTCGGTCAACAAGTAGAGGGCATCCCGTTCAGAGGCGGTGGGAATACGGCGTTCGATGGCTGTCAGCAAACCGATGAGCCCGCGCCTTTCGTATTCATCGGCCAGACCGGTCAATTCCGCGGAAACCACCGAGCGGGTTTCGCTTTCGATACTGCGATTTGCGGTGACATAGACAAGGGCCAGCACGGTGGCTGTCAGCAATGTGCTCAGAACCATGCTGGCCAGAACCAAACGCGTTCTGGAATTATTGAACGAAAGCCGTAGGTTATCCATCAGATATCATGTAACCTGCGCCCCGGACTGTTTCAATCAACGGGATCTCTCCGCCTTCATCCAATTGGCGGCGCAGTTTCGAGATATGGACGTCAACCACATTGGTGTTCGGGTCGAAATGATAATCCCAGACACCTTCCAGCAACATGGTGCGTGACACTACGCGGTTCTTGCGTCTCAGGAAGAATTCCAAAATCTGAAATTCACGCGGTGTCAGGGTAATCTCTCGCCCGTTGCGAGTGACTTTGCGGGTCAGCAAATCCATATCCAGATCGCGGCAGGTCAGGGTTGGGTTTTCCTCAGATTCCTGCGGGCGTCTTAACAGAGCTTCGATCCGCGCATGCAGTTCCTGAAAAGAGAACGGTTTGACCAGATAATCATCTGCACCGGCCCTCAGGCCTTTGACTCTCTCATCGACCGCGCTCATTGCGGTTAACATCAGAACCGGAGTTTTCAGACCCGCGGCGCGCATGGATTTGATCAGTGACAGGCCGTCTAGACCGGGCAGCATTCGATCCAGAACGATGGCGTCAAAGCCACCATCTGTGGCGTGATACAGCCCTTCGCGCCCATCCGCGGCCTGTTCGACGACATATCCTTCCTCGCTGAACCCTTTTGCTATGAATTCCCGGGTGTCTTCATCATCTTCAACGATCAACAGGCGTCGGCTCATGATCTGAAATCCTTTCTACCGGAACTTAAACACAATTTTTCAAACAAAGTACAAGATTTGACCGGTTTAGATGCCGGGTGCGTCGTTGCGCACCCGGCTGCTCCGGCAGATTGCGGACAATTCAATCATGCCAGAGAGGCGCCCGCCAGATCTCCCCATCACGTGGCGCGCGCAGGTGTTCGATCAGGCGATTTCCACCGCAACAAAGATCTGGTTGCCGCCACGGTTGATCAGGACAAGCGCGGGATCAGTTTTTTCACTGTCCAGCGCGTCTTTCAGCGCGTCAGGAGTGGCCGTGTCCTGGTTGCCCAGCTTCACGATCACGTCGCCACGCTGAAGACCGGCTTTGGCTGCAGGGCTGTCCGGTTTCAGGTCCGTGACGATCACACCGTCAATATTCTCGGCCATGCCCAGTTCCGCACGGTTGGTTTCTGTTAGTGGTGCAACGGTGACGCCCAGGGCGGTGCCCGAAATGCCTTCATCCACTGACTTGTCAATTTCGGCCGATGCGGACTGATGCTGTCCAATCGTCAACTTTATGTCTTGCTCACTGCCGTTGCGCAAAACTGTAAGCGTGCTTTCTGTTCCAACCTTGGTAGTTCCGACAAGGATCGGCAGGTCGCTGCTGGACTCGACGGGTTCGCCGTTAAAGGTCAGGATGACGTCGCCCTGTTCCAGGATGCCTTCGGCAGGGCTGTTGGCAACAACGTCCGAAACCAATGCGCCGTTTGAGGCATCAATTCCCATCGCCGCAGCGATCTGAGGGCTGACATTCTGGATTGACACACCCAGCCAACCGCGGCTGACCTGGCCATCATCGCGCAGATCCGCGGCAATATGGTCCACAATGTTCGACGTGACGGCAAAACCTAACCCGACCGACCCACCGCTCGGGGAATAGATGGCCGAGTTCACGCCGATAACCTCACCATCCATGTTGAACAGCGGGCCACCGGAATTGCCTTTGTTGATGGCCGCATCCGTCTGGATGAACTCGGCATAAGGTCCCTGCGAAATATTGCGGTCCTTGGCCGATACAATCCCGGTCGTCACGGTCGAGCTGAGGCCAAACGGGTTCCCGATGGCGACAACATCCTCGCCCACACGGATCACATCGCTATTGCCAAGCTCTACGGCCTGAAGTGGCTCGCCCGCGTCGATCTTGAGAACCGCGATATCGGTCAACGGGTCGGTACCGATCACCTCAGCCTCAAAAGTTCGGTCATCATTGAGGCGCACGGTCACGGTCGCGGCATCGTCGACCACGTGATGGTTCGTAATGATGTACCCGGCTTCATCCAGCACAAAACCTGACCCCAAACCCTGAGAAGGACCACGACGGGGGGCATCGAACCCTTCAGGCACGCCAAAGCGTTTGAAGAATTCACCGAATGGTTGGCCTTCGAAATCAAACTGCTGTCCATTTTCCGGGCCCTTGGCGGCGTTTTGTTCCGCGATGATGGTCACGACAGAAGGTGACACGCTCTCAACTAAATCAGCCAGCGCTTCGTCAGCTTTCGAGGGCAGGGCAGTCGTCGCCAACAATGCCGCACTCAGCGCTGAGACGCCTAGCCAGTTTGATGTGCGTGGCATAAGAAGAGAGGATTTACGGATGCTCATTTTGGTCTCCTGATTGAAGCACGCGACATTGGCCGCGCCTTGGATCAAGAGATGCTGCATCAGTCTGTGACTTTCCTGATTGG
This sequence comes from Ruegeria sp. CDSC021, assembly GCF_059610845.1. NCBI lineage: Bacteria > Pseudomonadati > Pseudomonadota > Alphaproteobacteria > Rhodobacterales > Roseobacteraceae > Ruegeria > Ruegeria sp. CDSC021. The sequence continues at coordinate 810,353 of NZ_JBXWOK010000001.1, read as the reverse complement.
TTGGTTAATAAATCTTAATTTTGCCACAAACGAGAGGCTCTATCCCGGCGTCGGGTGGCAAAGATTCGCGGAAATCTTCCGAATCATAAGGTGAGAATCGGTGGATTGTTGCCTGTTCGGCAGTCAAATGATGATTTTAGTTGAATTAAATCTGTTTGATAAACAAAGCGAGCGCTCAGAAATTGATGGATTTATGACACAGCCATTGGTTGTGAGTAGATCTGATGTCATAGGCTGAATTTGCCGGAAACATATCATATTATGAACATGTTATATATATGGTCTGTGATAAATGGAGTGTACTTGCATTTAGATTTTCTCGGACGAACAACCTATAGTAGAAACACATTGAGAGAAATGTTGCGTAAAAACCAAACTGATACATCAGAAAATGCAAGTTTAGGCCAATTTTACGTTGTTTGAGAGCATCTGATAGGTGACGATGGTCTTGCCCAAGCGAAGGGAAGTCGGCGGCACTAGGGGGTGCCAACGGCTTGTCACAGTCTCTGGAAGCGCTGAGCGGCATGTTAACGAGGGGGTCTTGTTTAGGTTCGGTTGCGGAATATTCGGAATGCCTAGTGTGTTCTGGACGCGCTTTCAGGATCAGTGAAAAGTGGTAGTCCTTAATTGGGTAACCGGCCCGGTCTTCATTGACCGGGCCGTACTCGTTTTAACTGTTGCGATTTTTGGTCCAGATATCCCATGCTTCGGGCGTGTCCAGATCCAGCACGGCATGTTGGCCGGGGAGCACACATAGATGGACCTTGTCCGGATGGTCCCGAACCACAGATTGTGCGCCTTCGTCTCCGGTCAGGCGGCTGATCTGATCGAACAGGAGACGGCTGAAGATCACAGGGTGGCCAGGCTGTCCTGACGCGGTCGACCCGCGCCAGATCAGCTTATCCGGATACGCCTTAGTTGCCTTGATCAGCGTCTGAAGGTCATCCAGAGTGATTTCAGGCAGGTCAGCTAGCAGAACCATGACGGCTTCGGCCTCTTGCCCAACAGCAGACAGGGCCCCTCGTAAGCTGGCATTCATACCTTCTTCCGCATCTGCGATTTCGACCAGATGCAGGTCCAGCCCCTGCAACACGTCGTACCTGGGATGAGGCTTGGACGGCAGGGCAACAATAACCGACGATGCAGCCCGTGCCGTCTGGGCGGAACGGAGCAGCAGCGGGCAGCCATCAATTTCTTGCAGCAGCTTATCTGCGCCTCGCATACGCCGGGATTGTCCGGCGGCCAGAAGGATGATGGGTATTTGCGTCATGCGCCGACAATGCAGACGTATGAAAGCAGTGTCATCCCCTCATACGCGCGCCATCGGCGTCGAATAACGGTTCTGAGATCACGCGTGCCTTGCACAACTGGCCAAGTATTTCGATTTCTACTTCCAGCCCGTCCGCAGCGCGGTCTGTTGGCAGAAACCCCATGGCAATGGACTTGCCTGCATAGTGTGAATAGCCACCCGAAGTGCAAAACCCGGCGACCTTTCCGCCCAGCCAAACCGGCTCATACGCGTTGACATCAGCGTCCTCGGCATCAACCTCGAACGCGACCAGTCGACGGGCAGGGCCAGAGGCGCGTTCAGCCTCGGCAGCTGCGCGGCCAATGAAATTAGCGTTCTTAGAGAAGGAAATAAACCGATCCAGACCGGTTTCCGCGGCTGTGTAATCAGGCGAGAATTCTCGCATCCAGGATCCAAAGAATTTGTCCAGACGCAGGCTCATCATCGCGCGCATGCCAAATGGAACGATGCCGCGTTCTTGCCCGGCCTGCCATAAGGTCCACCACAACTGCCTTTGTGCCATGGGATCGCAGTAGATCTCGTACCCCAAATCGCCGGTATAGCTGACGCGCTGGACGATACAGTCGGCCATCCCAACGGTCATGCGGCGCAGATCGAGGAACCGAAATCCGCTCAGGTCATCACGGGTGCAGGCCGCCAGAACCTGCGTGGCTTTTGGGCCTGCGATCTGGAACCCGTTCTGCCGATCGCTGATGTTTTCGACAGTCACGCCATTCTGCGCATTTTGCAGGAACCAGCGCATGTGAAACGCCTGAGAGCCGTAGGAGGCGGTCAGGCGGAACTCGGTCTCATCAAGACAGGAAACGGTAAAATCACCGATCAGCTTGCCCTTTGGTGATAGCATCGGGGTTAGCGACACGCGGCCCGGTTTCGGGATTCGGCCCGCCATGATCCGATCCAGCCAATCACGGGCAGCAGGTCCAACAATGCGGTATTTACCAAAATTGTGCACTTCGTTGATGCCAACACTTGATCGCACGGCCCGAACTTCGCGCCCGGTGGCATCGAATGCGTTGGATCGGCGGAACGAGGGCGTTTCATAGCCCGGTTCATCCCCTTGGGCAAAGTAATTGGGCACCTCAAGCCCGTATTGCTGACCCCACACAGCACCAAGATCGGTAAAGATATCATACATCGGCGTTGTGCGGGCTGGGCGGGCTGCCGGCAATTCCTCGTTCGGATAAGAGACGCTGAACCGCTTCTGATAGTTCTCGATGACCTTTGGACGGGTATAGCCCGGGCTGATCCAATCCCCGAACCGCGCCACGTCCATCGCAAAGACGTCGCGCTCTGGCTCACCCTCAATCATCCATTGCGCCAGTGTCAGACCAACGCCGCCGCCCTGGCTGAACCCGGCCATCACGCCGCAGGCCGACCAATAGTTGCGCAACCCCGGAACCGGCCCGACCAGAGGATTGCCGTCCGGTGCAAAGGTAAACGGCCCGTGGATCACCGATTTCACACCAGCCTCGGCCAGAACAGGAAAGCGGCGATAGGCGAATTCAATACTATCGGTGATCTTATCGAAATCATCGGGAAGAAGCTCGTGACCGAAATCCCATGAGGTGCCGTCGACAGCCCAGGGCCTGCAGGTTTGTTCATAAAAGCCGATGCACAGACCGCGTCCCTCTTGCCGCAGATAGCTTTCGCCGGCGGGATCCATGACATGGGGATGTTCGCCACCTGCGTCGATAATTGCATCGATTTGGGGGATCGAGTCGGTGACCAGGTACTGATGTTCCATCGGATGCAGCGGGAAATAGACACCGGCCATGGCGCCAACCTCGCGCGCCCAGAGCCCACCAGCGTTGACCACATGTTCAGCATGAATCGTGCCCTTGTTGGTGACCACATCCCAGGTGCCATCGGGGCGCTGATTTGTTTCGTGCACCATGCAATGGGTTTCGATTGTTGCGCCGCCCATCCGCGCCGCTTTGGCATAGGCATGGGTGGTTCCGGACGGATCAAGATGTCCGTCCAGCGGATCATAGAGCGCGCCGATGATGCCGTCGGTATTGGTGATCGGTGCGATTTTCCTTATCTCTTCAGGGCCTACGATTTCGGTCTCTAACCCCATAAAGCGGTGCTTGGCACGTTCGGCCAGGAGCATGTCAAACCGGTCGCGGTCGTCGGCCAACGTTATGCCGCCAACGTGGTGCAGGCCACAGGACATGCCGGTGATCTCTTCCAGCTCTTTATACAGCCGGATCGTATAGCCTTGCAGTGCGGCCATATTAGTGTCGCCGTTCAATGTGTGGAAACCACCCGCCGCGTGCCAGGTCGAGCCACTGGTCAATTCGGACCGCTCCAGCAGCATCACATCCGACCAGCCCAGCTTGGTCAGGTGATAAAGAACCGAACACCCGACAACGCCGCCACCGATTACAGCTACCTGAGTTGTTGTCTTCACGTCACAGACTCCCCTTGCGATATAGTCAAAGCCTGCAATCGCAGAACCAGGGATACTGTTCCGTTCACGACAAAGGCTGTCGCAGCGAGAGGATCAGAGGGGACGGATCTTCAGCTCTGTGATCCTGTTGCCTTCGCGCGCGACGACTTCGAATCTGAAACCGTGGAACGAGAATACCTGACCCGTGATCGGGATCATCTGCGCTTCGTGGATGACCAGACCGGCCACGGTATTGGCCTCTTCGTCGGGCAAAGACCATTCCATGGCGCGGTTTACATCGCGGATCGTCATGGCGCCTTCAACAAGGTACTGGCCGTCTTCGGTTCGCGTTACCGGGACGTCCTCATCAATATCAAACTCATCAGCAATCTCGCCGACGATTTCTTCGAGGATATCTTCAAGCGTGATTAGACCCCTGAGTGAACCATATTCGTCGACCACCAGCGCAAAATGGCTATGCATCCGCAGGAATTCCCGCATCTGATCGTCCAGGGTGGTCGTTTCAGGCACAAAATAAGGGGCGTTCGCTACCTTTGAGACATCGAACTCTTTCAGTCGGTTGTTTTCACGTTCGCTGCTTCCTGCATGAGCATACATAGCGCGGAACAGGTCTTTGGCGTGAACAACCCCAACGATGTTTTCTGGTTCGTCCCTAAAGACAGGCAGGCGTGTATGGGGGCTTTCAAGGCATTGTTTCAGGATCGCCTCGGGAGCGTCATCCGCATCAACCATCTCGATATTCGAACGATGGAGCATGATCTCTTCAACCGCACGTTCACCCAGATCCAAAGCGCCCAGAATGCGGTCACGGTCTTCCTTCTCGACCACGCCTTCGGAATGGCCCAGATGCAGGGCCCCAACGATTTCGTCGCGCACGGCCAGAATGTTGCTGTCCGGGTCGATCTGTACACCGAACAGGCGTAAAACTCCCCGTACCAATAGACGTACGGCCGAAACGACCGGTGAGAATAGGGTGACAACCACGCTGATGATCGGAGCAACGGCGGATGCCGCTTTTTCCGAATTGGTTATGGCATAGGTCTTGGGCAAAACTTCAGCAAAGATCAGAACCAGCAAGGTCATGACCAGGGTTGCCAATGCTACGCCGCTTTCGCCAAAGAGGCGCGTGAACATCGCTGTGGCCAACGAGGCCGCAAGAATGTTGACCAGGTTGTTGCCCAGCAAAACCGATCCGATCAGCCGTTCGTTGTCGTCGGTGATGTCCAGCGCCTTCTGCGCCCCGCGCGACCCTTTGTCCGCCTGCGCCCGCAGCTTGCCGCGTGACGAGGCCGTCAGAGCCGTTTCAGAACCCGAGAAAAACCCCGATAAGAAGAGCAATAGCAATATGGCACCGGACGTAAGCCAGAATGTGCCGTCGATCAGAGAAGTTGAGGGTTCCATCGGTCCTTAGCTGCTTGTGTTTCTGCGTCTGTTATGGGGGCGCGGCTTGACTGGATCAAGGAGTTAGCCCTTTTCAACTGGATCTTTAGCTAATGGGTGATGCTGCAACACCAGTTCAGCCAGCCGTTCTTCCAGGACATGAGTATAGATTTCTGTGGTCGCCACATCCGCGTGACCAAGCAATGTTTGGATCGATCGCAAATCGGCACCGTTGGCAAGAAGATGTGTCGCAAAAGCGTGACGCAAGGTGTGCGGTGTAACCTTTTCGGGCGAGACCCCACCGTGAACCGCCAGTTCCTTGATCAGATGATAGAACATATGCCGAGTCAGATGCCCGGCCTTGCCACGTGAGGGAAAAAGAAATCGGGAACTCTGCCCACCCTTTGTAACACGCTTTTCCTCAGTCTCATCCCGAGCCGCCAACCATGCCGAAAGCGCCTGTCGAGCCGGTGGGGACAGTGGAACCATCCGCTCTTTGCCGCCTTTTCCCAATACCAAGAGCATCCTTGGATCGCCGCGCGCCGATGACACCGGCAACGATACCAGTTCAGTGACACGCATCCCGGTGGCATACAGGATTTCCATCAGGCAGGTATTGCGCAGCTTTTCGGTGTCGTTTCGCCCGCTTTCGCGCGCAGCAATCAATAACCGGTCCACCTCGGATACATCCAGAGTTTTCGGCAGCCGCTTTGGCCGTCCTGGACCTTTGATCTTGATCGCGGGGTTTGTCGAACGCCAGCCTTCTTCGAATGCGAACCGATAAATCTGTTTTATGGCAGATAAACGGCGGGCGCGGGTGGATTGAGCCAATCCCTGTGCGTCGCAACTGATCAGGTAATCCTCAACCTGCTTGGCGTCGGCCTTGGCAAACCCAATTTTCCGGCGCCGCAGCCAGGCCGCAAAATCCTTGAGATCGCGGCCATAGGCAACAAGCGTATTTTGGGCAGCGCCTAACTCGGCGGCCTGTGCTTCCAGAAAGGTCGAAATCCAGATTTCGTCAGAGCCCGGAGACGTCATGATCACTTGCCCTGCAGGATCAGCAGGTTCAGCGCGGCGCGGCGCGCGGTATCTTCTAGACCGACCCGGCGCAGGGTTGCCATGGCTGCTGTCAGGTCGACCAGATTTCCCCGCGATCCATGGGCAAACAGGACCATCGTCTCCAGAAGCGCCTCACCGAGGCGGCCTTCGTCCAGCATGTTGCCAATATCGGTTGGCACCGGCGCCGCCCATGCAAACCCCTCTGCGATGGCATCCGCCAGCGGCGAAGGGGAGGGCGCGCGCCCCGGATCACCCTGAGCCAGCGCAGCCAGAAACTGACTTTCTTCAGAATTGTCCGGAGCCGACAACGCCGCTGTTTCATATAGATCTGACAGCAACAGAATGCGCCACCGCAGATCCTCGGCCGCGGGTTTCTGTAGTTTGACCTGAGAGAGGCGCCCGGCGAAAAGTTCAGCGAATGGCACTTCCAGGCCGATATTGCGCATCTGGTTCCAAACCACCGGCAGAGCTTTGGCGATCTTTGCCGAATTGCCAGAATCAAGTGCATTTTCGAACCGCTGTATCGACGATACCCGGTCCCATACGGCTCCAGACGCAGCCGGAGACCGTTCTGTATAGAGCCCCAGCAGTTGATTTGGCGTTAGCGCCCCAACGCGTGTCAACCGTTCCGCGGCTTCGACCTGAGCCTTCCAGCCCGCAACATCCCGCAGATCCGCATTTGCGAAGACGCGGGGCAAAGCAGCCGAGGGCAAACGTTCGCCAATAGCTTCGAACAAGCGGAACATCAGGGGCGAGGGGTCGTCCGGTTGCGGCAGATACTCGGCGTCTTCGTACAGTTCAGGGCTTAGAAACCTGTCCAGAACCTCCAGCTCTTGTGGTGCCAGAACCTGTAGGGCATGGGCTGCCTCAAGCGTGAGAGCGGCCGAGTCCCAATCCCCACGCCGGGCCTTGCAGAAAATCTGAGCGGCATAGTCCCGTGACAAATGCGGCTGAGCAATCAGCGCCGTGCAACTGCGATCTTCATCCCCGGTCAGAAGGGTGGCGTCGAACCAGCGTTGAAATCGGTCAAGACTGTTCGTCGGGCCTGCCAGTTGTACCAATGATTGCGTGGGGTCCGCAGCGCCAAGATGCATGAGGCGGTCGAGCCGCGCCAAAAGCAAAATCTCTTCCCCTTTACTGGACGTCGGTGCCCGAGCTTCGGTTAAAAGCAACGTGAACAGCAAACGCTGCATTGCAGGGTTGTACTTGACCGGGACGCTTTCGATCAGTTCGGACAGGCGTTGGGGATCGCTGTTCTGCCACATGTCGACAGGCAATCCTGTGACAGTCGAAGCAACCAGGCCCAGGGGTTGTGACAATGCCTGAAGCGGGGTCACAAGAACATCGGGCTGACCGCCGGGCTGCGCCACGGGTGGCTCAAGCAAAACCGTCCCCGGAAGGTTTTCCGGAGGATTGGCCAGCCATTCAATAACAGAAAGGGGTTCCTGCTGCGCCTGCGCTGTTCCTGCAAGAAACAGCGCAACCACCGCCACTTTATTCGACATTCAGTATTACCGGCTCCCTGACCTCGCTTTGCGGCGCAGAGAAATCTGCACCAAAAAACTCACCCAGGTAGACATATCCCACCAGCCCGATGAAACACAGGCAAATCAGATATATCAGGAACTTGATCAGACGGCCCATGGTCAAACGCTGCCTCAATTTTCTCTTTTGACCAAGTTATAACTGGCATTTTTCCTAAGATCACGTCATTCACGATGAAATGAGCGAAATTAAGCATAACACCCATGCGGCATCTGCCGTTTCGGACTATACACTGCACAAAACAGTGGTGCTTGTAGGTATGATGGGGGCCGGAAAGACCGCCGTAGGCCGCGCTTTGTCCGCTCGGTTGGGGGTTCCTTTCCTCGATAGCGATGCCGAAATCGAATCAGCGGCCAACATGACCATCCCCGAGATATTCGAGCGTGATGGCGAAGCCTTTTTTCGCAGCAAGGAAAGCCAGGTCATCGGGCGGCTTTTGGTCGAGGAAAAAGGTATCCTTTCTACCGGCGGCGGTGCCTTTATGACCGAACAAAACCGCGACATGATCACTCAACGCGGGGTGTCCGTTTGGTTGCGCGCCGATTTGGGTGTGTTGTGGAACCGCGTTCGCCACAAGGATACGCGCCCGCTTTTGCGCACCGAAAACCCGTTCGCGACCCTTCGTGCATTGTACGATCAGCGTGTTCCGATCTATGAACGCGCCGATCTGGCGGTTTCGTCCGACGGGGATGTCTCGATTGAAGATATGGTAGAGCGTGTCGTCAAAGCTCTGATGACGCGACCTGATGTTTTGGAACGGAAATAGATGCACCAAACCGTACATGTTGAGCTTGGGGATCGGTCCTATGATGTTGAGATCGGCCCCGATCTGCTGATGCAGGCCGGTCAGCGCATAGCGCCTTTGCTGCCGCGACCCAAAGTAGCGGTTCTGACCGATGAAAACGTGGCGAGCCTGCATCTTGACGCGTTGCGGGATGGGTTGGCCAGCGCAGGGATCGAAATGTCCGCATTGGCGCTGCCCGCGGGCGAAGCCACCAAAAGCTGGCCGCATTTTGAGCGTGCAGTCGAATGGCTGTTGGCCGAGAAAATCGAGCGGCGTGACGTGGTGGTTGCGTTCGGAGGTGGGGTTATAGGTGATCTCGCCGGATTTGCCGCGGCCGTTTTGCGCCGGGGCGTACGGTTTGTTCAGATACCAACTTCGCTGCTAGCGCAGGTCGACAGTTCGGTCGGCGGCAAAACCGGGATCAACGCACCGCAGGGCAAGAACCTGATTGGCGCATTTCATCAACCCTCACTGGTGCTGGCGGATACTTCGGTTCTGGGCACAATGACCGACAGGGATTTCCTGTCCGGTTATGGTGAGGTCGTAAAATACGGGCTGTTGGGGGATGCAGCATTCTTTGAATGGCTCGAGGGCAATGGCCCCGATGTCTCGGGCGGGGATATGGCCGCGCGGGTTCGGGCCGTCACCCGATCCGTTCAGATGAAAGCCGACATCGTCGCTCGTGATGAGACCGAGCAGGGGGATCGCGCCCTGCTGAATCTCGGGCATACGTTCTGTCATGCGCTTGAGGCTGCGACCGGGTATTCTGATCGTTTGCTGCATGGTGAAGGCGTTGCGATTGGATGCGCACTGGCATTCGAACTGTCGGCGCGACTTGGTTTATGTTCGCAAGAGGACCCAAGCCGGGTTCGGGCACATCTGCATGCGATGGGCATGAAAACCGACATTTCCGATATCCACGGGGATTTGCCCGACGCCGAAGCGCTGGTCGAGCTGATGGCGCAGGACAAGAAGGTTATCGATGGCCAACTGCGTTTCATTCTAGCCCGAGGCATCGGGCAGGCATTTGTCACGTCGGATGTTCCGCGGGATGCGGTTTTGAGTGTCCTCAAGGACGCGCTGGGTTGATCAACGTCCGCGAATGATCATTAACTCGCCAATATTTTCACGGGTAATATAGCCGACCATTTGATCTGACCGCGTGCAGACGGCAACTGCGGGGGCACCCCCGTGGAACTGTTTCAGAACCGCTTCCAATCCGCTGCTCAGGGTCACTGTCGGGATATCCTCAACCATGATTGAACTGGCCAATTCTGACCGGGGAATATCTTTGGCGAGAGCAGCAAACAGCCGGTCGCGCGTGACAAAGCCCTGCAGTTTCCCTGTTGCATCCAACAATGGAAATTCATGCTGAGTGGTGTGAATGACCGCTTGAGCGGCGGTCGCAAGCGTGTCGCTTGGCGATAGGGCGTGAAACTCGGTGATCATGGCGTCGCGGGCCAGAACCTGACGCGCCACTGATCGCATTGCGACGTCCTGGCTTTCTGCATTGGCGGCAACGAATACAAAAACCGCGATCAGAACCAACAACGGATTGCCTGTGCTTAGCCCCAGAAACCCCAATCCTACCGCCACTATCTGACCGGCAAATGCGGCAATGCGCGTGGCCTTGACCCGATCCATCCTCAGGCAGAGCAGTGCGCGAAAAACGCGTCCACCATCCATCGGGAATGCGGGGATAAGATTAAAGGCAGCCAGAAGAAGGTTCACATAGGCGAGGCGGTTCAAAAGCCCGGTCTCGGGTGAATCAATATTGGCGAGTGTTTCAAATGGCATTCCTGCGCCCAAAAAAACGAGGATGATCCAGATGACGACGTTTACCGCAGGACCGGCCAAAGCCACCGATACCTCTTGCATGGGGTTCTCTGGCATCCGTTCCAATCGGGCAAGACCGCCGATCGGCAATAAAGTAATGTCCGGAGTTTTTATGCCATAGCGCCGCGCCATCAGCGCATGACCAAACTCATGCGCGACCACACATGCAAAAAGGGCAAGCACGAAAATCAGATTCCCGATCGTGGCCTGCATCCCTCCGGTAGAATAAGCAGCGAATCCAACCCATGCCAACAAGAGGAAAAAGGTGACATGGACCTTCAGTTCCGACCCCAAAAGTCGGCCGAGCGAGAAGGACCATGTCATGATGTGTCTCCGGTGTGCTTAGAACGGAATCTCGTCGTCGTCTATTCCACCAGATGCGGGTGCCGGGGCGCTGGATTGTCCGCCATAGGGGTCACCATAGCCACCACCTGCCTGGCCGCCACCGTAACCGCCGGATTGACCACCGCCACCGCCGCCGCCTTCTCCACGCGCATCCAGCAAAGTCAGCTCGCCGCGATAGGGGCGCAAAACCACCTCAGTGCTATAGCGGTCCTGACCGGACTGATCCTGCCACTTGCGGGTTTCCAGCTGACCTTCGATATAAACTTTGCTGCCCTTGCGCAGATATTGCTCGGCAATGCGGGCCAATGGTTCTGAAAAAATCGCGACCGAGTGCCATTCTGTCCGCTCGCGGCGTTCGCCGGTGTTGCGGTCTTTCCAGGTCTCGGAAGTGGCGATGCGCAGATTGCAGACCTTGCCACCGTTCTGGAACGACCGTACCTCGGGATCACGCCCCAGATTTCCCACCAGAATGACCTTGTTGACAGAACCCGCCATGTATTTCCCCGTTCTTAACTGACTTGAGTGCGCCCGAATCTGGCGCTGTGTATTTCTGAGACCCTATACGCCCTGAACCATGGTTGGAACATGGATCATGAGAAATGAACTGGTCGGGAGTTTGCACATAGAAAATTTACCATGCTTTCATTATTGGCTGAAATACATATACTCACTCGGGTTCGTGACAGTGCGGGACAGGCATTAATGCGTTTCAGATTTGGTTTTTTATTGGTTCTATGCTTTGCGTTGACCTGTGGACTCGCTGCGGCGGATACGCTGTCTACCAAAAGCCGTAAGGACATCTTTCTGAAGCAATCCAAATATTTGGACGGCCGTGCGGCCACCCAGTACCGCGATTCAGATCGGTTGAAGCCTAAGACGCCTCAACCACAATTCAGTAAGCGATATTCCGGCAACTATCGGGGTGAGTACCTGGCGATGGCGCGGCAAGCGGCTCGTAAACACGATGTTCCCGAAGAACTGTTCCTGCGCCTTGTTCAGCAGGAAAGTGGATGGAATCCCCATGCCGTGTCACATAAAGGCGCCTTGGGTCTGGCCCAGTTGATGCCCGGGACCGCACAATTATTGGGCGTGAACCCGCGCGACCCGAAACAGAATCTTGAAGGTGGAGCCCGGTATTTGTCCTGGCAATTCCGCAAGTTCAAATCCTGGCGGCTTGCGCTGGCCGCCTATAATGCCGGACCTCAGGCTGTTGAAAAACACGGTGGCGTACCACCCTACAAGGAAACCCAGAATTACGTGAAGGTGATTTGGGGCGGTTAGGCCACCCGATGAATTGCCGGATCAACAGGTGATGCGGCTTGGCCAAATTAGCGCGTTCAGTGACAGGCTGCTTGCGGTCGTGTCGCTTAATTAGGGCGCCGGAACCACCTTACCGACGCCCTTGTTGCGTACCCAATCCCATTACTCAGCGGCGATTTTTATGACGGGTTCCATACGTGCCAGGATGTCGTCTGCCAGATGGCATTTGACCTGATGACCGTCTGCCAGGGTTTTCACGGGTGGGACATCTCTTTCGCAAAGACCGTTGGGGACTTCGGACTTCCAGCGACAGCGGGTCTGAAACGGACAGCCAGGAGGCGGGTTCATCGCTGATGGGATGTCGCCTTCCAAGACGATGTGCTGCTTCTCGACCGAGGTATCGGCGATGGGGACTGCGCTCAGCAGGGCTTCTGTATAGGGGTGATAGGGCGGCGCAAACACCTGATCAGTGGTGCCCAGCTCGACCACATGGCCCAGATACATCACCATCACCCGGTCGCTGAGATAGCGCACGATCGACAGGTCGTGGCTGATGAACAGCAGTGTGGTTTTGTGCTCGCGTTGGATCTCCATCAGCAGGTCGGTTACCGCCGCCTGCACCGATACATCCAGCGCCGAGACCGGCTCATCCGCCACCACGATCCGCGCATCCCCGGCAAAGGCCCGGGCGATGCCGACACGCTGTTTCTGACCACCCGACAGCTGTCGAGGCATCCGCTCGGCAAAGGCGCGGGGCAGTTTCACCAAGTCCAACAGTTCGAGCATCCGCTTCTTGCGCTCGGCTTCGGACTTACCGACGCCAAAGATTTCCAGAGCGCGGATGATCTGACGGCCCACGGTCATCGAAGGATTCAACGTGTCGAATGGATTCTGGAACACCATCTGAACCTCGCCCACCGTCTTGGCGTCGCGCTCTTCGATGGGCACGTCCTCGATATTGCGGTTGTCCAACAGGATCTGCCCGTCCGTGGCCGTCTCCAACCCCATAAGAACTTTGGCAAAGGTGGATTTGCCGCAGCCGGATTCGCCCACAATGGCGAGTGTCTCGGATTCATGCGCCTCAAAGCTCAGCGTTTCGTTGGCTTTGACTACCTTAGCTTCGCCGCCGCCGAACAGTGCATTTGCCGCAACCTCATAGTATTTCTTGAGATTTTCCATCTTTAGAACAACGCGGCCAATCTCACCTTTTTCCTTTTGGTCGGCCAGGGTGATGGGCGCGTTCCAGTCGATCTCCTGAAATTTCAGACAGCGGGTATGATGCCGGTCATTGCCTGGCACGGCCTCCATCAGAATGTTCTGCGCGTCACAGCGACCTTCCTCGAAATAGTCGCAGCGTGGGCCAAAGTTGCAGCCCGGAGGGCGCTCATGGGGCAGGGGGAAATTGCCCGGAATGGCCACCAGCGGGCGCGCGTTCTTGTCCGCACCCGGCAGTGGAATCGACCGGAAGAGCGCCTGCGTATAGGGGTGCTGCATTTCGTCGAACACATCCTTGATTGAGCCGCGCTCGACCGCTTCGCCGGAATACATCACGCACAGCCGGTCGCAGGTTTCCAGCACCAGCCCCAGATTGTGGCTGATGAACAGCATAGAGGTGCCGTATTTCTTGCCCAGATCCTTGACCAGCTCGACCACCGCGGCCTCGACGGTCACGTCAAGCGCGGTGGTGGGCTCGTCCAGGATCAGCAACGATGGCTTGGACATCAGCGCCATCGCGATCACGATGCGCTGTTGCTGGCCACCCGACAGCTGGTGGGGGAAAGAATTCAGCATCCGTTCAGGGTCGGGCAGGCGTACGTCGGTGACCACTTCCAGCGCACGGGCATAGGCCTCGTCCTTGCTGACGCCCTCGTGGATCATCGGTACTTCCATCAGCTGCCGACCGATCTTCATCGCGGGGTTCAGGCTGGCCATAGGTTCCTGATAGATCATGGCTATTTCATTGCCGCGAATATCGCGCAGCTCCTCGGCCGTCATCTCGGATAGGTCACGACCCTTGAACTTGATGGATCCGCCAACAACACGCCCGTTCTTGCCCAGATCCTGCATGACGCCCAACGCAACGGTGGATTTCCCGCACCCCGATTCCCCAACCAGCCCCACAGCTTCACCAGGCTGCACGCTGACCGAAAAATCCATCACTGCAGGGATCTCGCGCAACCGCGTGAAAAACGAAATCGACAGCTTGTCGATCTCCAATATCGGGCCCTCATAGGACGCAAGTTTGGTCATCTGTGTTGCTCCTCACCAGATCCCGGGGATCCCCTTCATCTGGCCAAAAATACCTCGGGGGTCCGGGGGCAGGCCCCCGGCCGCTCATACATCAGTCCTTCAGACTTTCTTCGCGCAGGCCATCAGCCAACAGGTTCAACCCAAGAACCAGTGTCAACAGCGCCAGCGCAGGTGGCAGGGCAGGGTGCAGATAGATCGATAAGAGCTTGCGCCCTTCATTGATCGTCGACCCCCAATCGGGACTTTCGGGTGGTAGCCCGAGGCCAAAGAATCCCAAGGTTCCCAAAAGGATGGTCGTATAGCCAATGCGCAGACAGAAGTCGACGATCAGCGGCCCGCGCGCATTGGGCAGGATTTCCCAAAGCATGATGTACCATGGACCTTCACCACGGGTTTGCGCTGCGGCAACATAATCGCGGGTTTTGATGTCCAACGCCAGGCCACGCACGATACGGAATACCGTGGGTGAGTTTACGAAAACCACCGAAACGAACACGACCAGAATGCCGCCGGGGATATTGAACAGGTCCAGATAGGTGGGCAGTCCCCAGATGTTGTAGCTGTTGGTTTCGATGATGTAGCCGTCTGTTGAAATCAGAGATAGATAGAGCCACATCGCGATGCCCAACACTCCGATCAGCAGAGGTGTGCGGAAATTGGGCCGCGTATAGAACCGCGAATTTAGCAGGACGCAAAGAAACAGGATCGGAAAGACGAACAACACGGCTGCCATATAGTTCGGCACACCGGTTGCCACGATCTCGGGCGTGACCAGCAGATAGAACAGCAGGATTACCGGGAAGGCCAGTATCAGGTTTGCCAGGAAGGACAGGAACGTGTCCAGACGTCCGCCATAAAACCCCGCAGGCAGGCCCAGAGTAATCCCGACCATGAAGGCAAATATGGTTGCCATCGGTGCGATCTGTACCACGATCCATGCCCCTTTGACCATCCGGCTGAACACATCGCGGGCCAGATTGTCTCCACCCAGCAGATACCAGGAATATGTTCCGTCCTCAGTGCTGGGCATTGGAGTTCCGGGCAACTTGTTCTTCATACCTGAAACCTGCGCCAGCGGATCATGCGTAACGATCAGGTCCAGCGCACCAAAAATTCCGGTAAAGACCCAGAACATCACAAGGCCAAAACCGATCATGCCGATGGGGCTGTCAAACAGTTTGCCGTAAAGGCCCAGCTTGCGCTTGAAGGCGATCGACATTGCAAACAGGATGATCAGCGACATCCAGACAGGTAAAAACTGCCGAGAGATCGCTCCGATAATCCCGGCGCTTGTCCCCATCAAAATGCCAAGCACCACATATGCCAGACACAGCGCGACGCAGGCGAAAAAGCTGTATCTCAGCGCGATCTGCGTCAGGCCGCGCAGGCCGGTATCTGCATTGATTGTGCCGTCGATATTCACGACGACCGGCGTTTCGGGCAACACGATGCTGCCCAAGATCCAGACGATGATTGATACCCCTAGTGCAACCAGTGCGATCATCAGCAAGGGGTTCAGAATGGCGATAGAGCCGGTCCAGGTAAGTGGTTCCATGTTCTGTCCCTCCTTACGAAATTCGGATGCGTGGGTTGAGGTAGACATAGCCGATATCCGAGATCAGCTGCGTTACCAGCACCACAAAGACCGACACGACCGAAATCGCCAGCAGCAGCTGGATGTCGTTATTGCCTGCTGCCTGAACCAGCGCCCAGCCGAACCCTTTATAGTTAAAAAGGGTCTCGACGATCACCACGCCGTTCAGCAGCCAGGGAAACTGCAGCATGATGACTGTGAACGGTGCGATCAGCGCGTTTCGCAGCGCGTGCTTCATGACGATATTCGGGAAGGAAACACCTTTGAGCCGCGCGGTACGGATATACTGCGCCGTCATCACCTCGGTCATCGAGGCGCGGGTCATACGAGCGATATAGCCCATCCCGTAGAGAGCAATAGTCAGTACCGGTAGAAAGAAGTTCTCAAAGGTCGGGTTCTCCATCGCCTGTGTCGCGGTGCCTTTGAACCATTTCAGGCCAACGGCGGACGAAGTGAAGATCGCGATAAAGATCACGCCCGAGACATATTCAGGGGTCGCTGTCGTCGTGATGGCGAATGTTGAAAGGGTCCGGTCGGTGGCCGATCCTTCTTTCATACCCGCCAGAACCCCAAGGATCAGCGCCGAGGGGACCATCAGCAACATAACCCAAAGCATCAACCGACCGGTCAGGGCCAACCGGGTGCCAACAACTTTCGAAACTTCCTCTTTGAAAACGGACGAGTATCCCCAGTATCCCTGCAGGATGCCACAGAAGCTTGGCGAGCTTTCTGCGGTTTCACCGGGCAGGATACATCTTCCTTGTACGCTGCCGTCTTCGTTGGTGTGCCGATAGGATGGCAGCACGCCCAACCATTCGCCGTATTTGATCGGCGTCGGCTGCAGATACCCGTTTTTCAGCAGATAGCTTTCAACCTGTTCGTCGGACATCCGAAAATTGCCCTGCGTTTTCGCAAGCTTTTCGAGGTTTGGATACAGGTTGGTGAGGAAGAAGACCAAGAATGTCAGGCACAAAGCTGTGATGAGCATGATGCCGACACGCTTTAGAATGAATAGTCCCATATTAGCCCCTGTTGGTGGCCAGTGCAGGTGTCAAAAGCCCCACACTTCGCTGTTTTTTGGTCGCCACGATACGGACGAAAAAGCCGCGCCCAATCGGCGCGGCTTGTATCTGTCGGCTTAGGAAAGAATGCCGAACTTATAGATTTGTGGCAGGTCGGCGATGTGCTTTTCAACCCCAACCATATTGTCCCGGTGGTGACGCATCGCCGTCCGCCAATAGGGTTGGATGGTCACGCCTTCTTCGATCATGATCGCCTGCAGCTTGGCCATGACTTCGCGACGTTTGTCGACATCCGCGATCGAGTTTGCCTCTGCCAGAAGCGCGTCGAACTCGTCATTGGCGAAACCAGCCTCGTTCCAGGCTACGCCCGATTTGTAGGCCAGCGCCAGAACCTGTGTGCCAAGCGGGCGGTGGTTCCAGTTGGTCGACGAGAAGGCGTATTTCGTCCAGTCGTTCCAGAAGGTCGAACCCGGAAGAACCGTATGACGTGCCTTGATGCCAGCATCGTTCAACTGAGCTACCACGGCCGCGGTCGTGTTGCGGCGCCAGTCGTCGTCGATGGACTGAACCTCATGCTCGAAGTCACCCATTCCGGCCTCGTCCATCAGCGCTTTGGCTGCTGCAGGATCAAAGGGCAGGCGGGTCACAGCCGAGTCATATTCCGGGTGCATCGGGCCAACATGGCAGTTGTCGGCAGGAATGCCGTATCCCGACATGCCCAGCTCCAGGCAGACGGCGTTGTCGACGGCCATGGCCAGGGCCTGCCGCACACGTTTGTCGGCGTAGATCTTGTTGCCGTCGGCATCTTCGGCCAGCTGGTTCGGGCGGATGACGATTGTAAAGCCCGATGGGATCTCGGACCGTGTCAGACCGATGCTGTCAAAGATGTCTACGAATTCGCCGACCGACTCCCAGTTCATGTCGATCTCTTCGGCCTCATAAGCAGCCAGGAAGGCCGCAGGGTCGGTGCCGTAGTCGATGAATTCGATCCGATCGATATAGCCACCCTTGCCCGCAGCATATCCCCACCAGTCGTGCTCTTCATTGCGGACCAGTACACCCTTTACGCCCACTTCGTGGCTTTCAGGGATCATGAAGCCAGTGCCAATCGGATTGGCCAGCATATTGTTGGGATCGTGGCTGCTGTGCACGATGGCTGCCGGATAGTCGGCCATACCAGGAATGATCGTGATATCGGGCGTGTTGCAGGTCAGCTTGACCGTGTGATCATCGACCACAGTGATTGCACCTTCACCTGCTTTCTGGGTTGCCTCGTCAACCAGGGATGACATGCGCGATGCCATCGAGTTCCCCTCGACTGCCGCGTCACACCACATTTCGATGTTGCGGGCGACATCCGCTGCGGTGAAGTCATCACCGTTGTTCCACTTGACGCCTTTGCGAACGTTCAGCGTGTGCTCAGTCGCGTCATCGTTGGATTCCCAGCTTTCCAGCAACATCGGCTTGAACGAACCGTCATTGTTGTATTCGACCAGATATTCCAGCCAGCCAGCCGTGAAGGTCGCAATTTGCGTCCAGTCATAAGTACGTGGATCTTTCAGGCCGCGCACTTCCATCTGATAGCGGATAGTTCCACCGCGCGGTGGCTCTTGTGCTTGTGCCGGAGACGCCAGGCCGATCATTCCATAGGCGGCGGGGACGGTAACCCCCAAGGCCGTCGCGCGCGCCAGAAACTCGCGGCGGCTTAGTTGCCCGTCGCGGTACTCTTGCGCGTGCATTTCCGCGGCACGATGGATCGGCGCTCCGGTAATGGTTTGGTGTTTCATTAATGTCTCTCCCTGTGACATCGATTTTGATGAAGTAGCTCTGAACCGCTCAGACCAGTTGGTGCCAGGCAGCAGGTTCGTGTGTTCTTTTTTGGATATGCAGCATCCCCATGGCGTCATTCGGCACCAGATTTCCCATGAGGTCAATGTCGGAAATCGTCATCAACTGCACAAAAGCGACATGTTGCGGCCGAAGTTTCCGTCATCGCGGATGCTTAATCTGTGCTCTGGGTAATTCGAATAGTGACCGCCAATCAGATTCGATCACTTGGAATCTGCGGTTGGTGTCCTGAAAATGGGTTTGTAACTACGTTAAGTATCACTTTGATAAATCAACGCGAATCCAGTTTTTCATGCGTGCGCGAAACCACGTGCGCTGACGTTTGGCAAATTGACGGGTCGAGATTGTGGCACGCTCGCGCGCGTCATCCAGTGTGATACGGCCTTCAAGATAGGCTATCAACTCGGGAACGCCGATGGCCTTGAAAGACGGCAGCGAGGCGTCATACCGGTTTCGCATCGCCTCAACTTCTTCCAAAGCACCACTTTCCAGCATCAGGTCAAACCGGCGCCTGATCCGATCCAATAGCCATTCTTTGTCGACATCAAACACAATGGGCACGGCGTCTTGCGGGTTCAGAACCGGAGGAGGGGTGTCGGCTTGCCAGTCCCGCAAGCTGCGCCCGGTGGCTTGCTGAACTTCCCACGCACGTTGAACGCGGGCGCGATTCCGGATGTCAATCCCGGCCAGGGTTTTGGCATCGACCCCATCAATCAGTGTAGCTAGGTCCAGTTGATCCGCGGCAGCCCGAACTTTGGCCGGAGTCGCCGGGATATCGGCCATACCTTCGGTCAGGGCAGAAAAATACAAACCTGTACCGCCCACAATGATGGGGCGCTTACCGCCGGACAGCAATGGCTTGACCTCACGCAACCAGTGGCCAGTCGAATAGTCCTGATCATAAGGCACATGACCATAAAGCAGATGCGGCGCGCGGGCTTCTTCCTCGGCGGAGGGACGCGCCGAGATCACGCGCCAGCAATCATAAACCTGGCTTGCGTCTGCATTGACGATCACGCCGCCGAACGTTTCGGCGATCTTCAGCGCCAGCGCGGATTTTCCCGATGCGGTGGGCCCGGCGATCAGGACGGGTTTGTCGTCAGGAATAGGGGGAAGGCGGTCCCAAATCTGCGTCATCTTGGCATTGGCCATTCAGGTTGCCTCATTCCTCATCATCCGCATTGAACCCGCGGAGCTTTTGCTTCATTTTGCGCCGGAATTAAACCCGTGCCAGCCCGGAGCGCAATATGACCCTTTCCCCCACCACCGACACTGTCGATACGACCAAGGCGAAATACAGCCGCGTTATGCTGAAGATTTCGGGCGAGGCGCTGATGGGAGATCAGGGTTTTGGCCTGCATCCCCCCACCGTTCAGCGCATCGCGCAAGAGGTAAAGTCAGTTCACGATCTAGGGGTCGAGATTTGTATGGTCATCGGTGGTGGCAACATCTTTCGCGGTCTCAGCGGTTCAGCTCAGGGGATGGAACGGACGACGGCGGATTACATGGGTATGCTGGCTACGGTCATGAATGCGCTTGGCATGCAATCGGCGCTTGAGGAGGTTGGCGTATTTACTCGTGTGATCTCGGCCATTCGTATGGATGAGGTTTGCGAGCCTTACATCCGCCGCCGCGCTGTGCGGCATCTGGAAAAGAAACGGGTCTGCATCTTTGCCGCTGGAACAGGGAATCCGTATTTCACCACAGATACTGCAGCGACACTGCGCGCCAATGAAATGGCTTGCGAGGCGATCTTTATGGGTAAGAACGGCGTGGACGGTGTCTATGACAAAGACCCCAAAGAACATTCGGATGCGGTGCGTTATGACTCGGTCAGCTACGATGACGTGTTGGCAAAGCGGCTGAAAGTCATGGATGCATCGGCCATTGCACTAGCGCGCGACAATAACCTGCCTCTGATCGTATTCGGATTGGATGAGCCGGGCGGTTTCCGCGGTATCCTAGCCGGTGAGGGAACCTACACAAAAGTTCAGGGCTGACACCCGAACGATACTCATTTTCAAGGCTGGGCATGATTGCCCGGCTTTTTCTTTGGTTCAGGGCACAGTGTTCTTGACGATGGCAAAAGCTGTGGGCAATTTGTCAGCGTACTTGCGCGGCAAAGGCGCAGGTTCTGCGGGCACCTGAACGTGTCGGCTGGGCTGGAAGACCTGCCATGATTTCTGAGGGTTCCGAAATCATGCTCGGGCACCTCTTGGATAGGCAAGCATGATCAAGGAGGCACGTGCCATGAGCACTCTGGATATCAATTTCGTTCGGTCGCAGTTCCCAGCTTTTTCCGAACCCAGCCTAAAGGGACAGGCATTTTTCGAAAATGCTGGTGGATCATATACTTGCAAGCCGGTGCTTGATCGTTTGACGCGCTATTACACCCAGCGCAAGGTTCAGCCCTATGCCCCCTATGATGCCAGCCGTCTGGCCGGAGAGGAAATGGACGAGGCCCGCGCCCGGATGGCTGCGATCATGGGTGTGGATGCAGATGAACTGAGCTTTGGCCCGTCGACCACGCAGAACACCTATGTTCTGGCGCAGGCATTCCGACAGTGGATGCAGC
Source organism: Ruegeria sp. CDSC021 (assembly GCF_059610845.1). Classification (NCBI taxonomy): domain Bacteria; kingdom Pseudomonadati; phylum Pseudomonadota; class Alphaproteobacteria; order Rhodobacterales; family Roseobacteraceae; genus Ruegeria; species Ruegeria sp. CDSC021. Next base: position 789,136 of record NZ_JBXWOK010000001.1, on the reverse strand, counting down.
CGGGTGATGCGATTGTCGTGACAAATCAAGATCATGAGGCCAATTCGGGGCCTTGGCGCCGTCTTGCTGATGAGGGCATAGAGGTTCGCGAATGGCAGATAGACCCCGAATCCGGGTCTCTGAACCCGCAGGATCTTGAGGACATTCTGGACGAAAAGGTGCGTCTGGTCTGTTTTCCGCATTGTTCGAACGTGGTCGGGGAAATCAATCCGGTTACCGAGATAACTGCGATTGCACATGCGGCTGGCGCGTTTGTCTGCGTCGACGGTGTCTCTTACGCGCCGCATGGATTTCCGAATGTCGGTGATCTGGGACCGGATATCTATCTGTTTTCGGCGTATAAAACCTATGGTCCTCATCAGGGGTGCATGGTGATCCGCCGGGCATTGGGTGAGCTGTTGCCCAATCAGGGGCACTATTTCAACGGCGATGTTCTTTATCAACGCTTTACCCCTGCAGGGCCGGATCACGCACAGATCGCCGCCAGCGCGGGAATGGCGGATTACGTCGATCTATTATGCGAACATCATGACGGACCCGGAACTGGTGCTGCAGCGCGGGGGGCGTTTGTCCACGACCTGATGCGCGGGCACGAGATCGCCCTGCTACAACCGGTTCTGGATGCGGTTAAAGATCGCAATGCAGTCCGTCTGATCGGAACCTCTGATGCCTCGCGGCGTGCGCCAACGGTCGCGCTGGCGCTGAACCGAAATGCTGAATCTGTTGCTGCCAATCTTGCCTCGCATGGGGTTATGGCCGGTGGCGGCGATTTCTATGCCGTGCGTCCTTTGCAGGCCATGGGTGTGGATCTGGGTGAAGGTGTTTTGCGAGTCAGCTTTACGCATTACACATCGAAACGGGAAATTGATCAGCTTTTGAATGCGTTGGACGCAGTTTTGTGATCCAGTTCTGACACTGCTGCGTAGAAAGGTAAACAATACGGAGCAGTCATGGGACCCAAGAGCCCGCCGATAATTATGTGGTTCCGACAGGATTTGCGACTGTCGGACCATCCTGCACTCAGCGCTGCTTCGGCAACGGGGAGGCCAGTTATTCCGGTCTATATTTTCGACGATCTCGGGCAGGCCTTGGGTGCGGCTCCTAAATGGCGCCTCGGCAATGGCCTTGAGGTGTTTGACCGTGCGTTGGCGCAGTTGGGAAGCCGTCTGATCTTGCGGCGCGGGGATGCATTGGAGGTTCTGCAAAACCTGATCAAGGAAACCGGATCCACCGAGGTCTATTGGTCTCGGGCTTACGATCCGGACACGATTGCCCGAGATACAAGGATCAAGACGGCTCTGACCAAATTGGGCGTACAGCCCAAATCGTTTTCCGGGCACCTGCTTTTTGAGCCCTGGACCGTCCAGACCAAGACCGGAACGCCTTTTCGCGTGTTTACACCAATGTGGCGATCGGTACAGAAACGCGAGGTTCCATTCCCACATGCGCGACCCGCCGCGCTGACCCCGCCGAAGGAATGGCCGCATACAGATACTCTGGAGTCGTGGGGATTGGCCGCGGGAATGAACCGCGGGGCATCAGTTTGCGCCCGATATGTTCAGCCAGGGGAAGACGCAGCGTTCAAAACGCTCCATCGGTTCTTGGAACGGCTTTCGGGGTATCCCGAAGCCCGGGATCAGCTGGCCGAGGATGGAACGTCGGGCATTTCCGAATATCTATCGCTGGGTGAGATTGGACCACGTAGCGTCTGGCACGCCCTTCAGGGCGCAGAGATGTTCGGCATGTCCGGTACCGAAGCCTATTTGCGGCAGTTGGTTTGGCGTGAATTTGCCTATCATTTGATGTTCCATACGCCTCATTTGTTAAGCAACAACTGGAAACCGGAATGGGATCAGTTCCCTTGGGGCCAAAACGCCTCTAGCCCCGAGATCATTGCTTGGAAGCAGGCAAGGACAGGCATTCCCGTGGTCGATGCTGGGTTGCGACAGATGTACGTCACAGGTCGCATGCACAATCGCGCCCGGATGATTGTCGCCAGTTATTTGACCAAACATCTGATGGCGCACTGGAAAATCGGTATGGGCTGGTTTTCCGATTGCCTGACCGATTGGGATCCGGCCTCAAATGCGATGGGTTGGCAATGGGTTGCTGGGTCCGGCCCAGATGCGTCCCCGTTTTTCCGTATTTTTAACCCCGAGGCGCAGCAAAAAAAATATGATCCCTATTGCGACTATGTGCGGAAATGGGTGGCCGAAGGACAGTCAAACCCGCCCTCGAGCGCACTTGATTATTTTGAAGCCATTCCCTGCAAGTGGGGTCTTGATCCGTCTGCGCCATACCCAAACCCTGTTGTGGGTTTGGCCGGAGGGCGCGCGCGTGCCTTGTCGGCCTATGAGGGCCGAAAAAGCCGGTAAAGAACTGAAAACTTGCCAGAAACACAAACTCGTTTTAGCCTTCTACAACAACCGCACAGGGGAGAGCGGATGGTTCTAACTACAATCGAAGGGCAGACAGACCTGCCAAGATATTTTGCACATGTTCTGAATATGCTGAACCAGATGGAGCAGGGGCAGCTTGATATTGCCTTGCCAGACGGTCGTGTATTTCGCACCGAAGGCAAACGCCCTGGGCCTGTCGCACGGGTCGATATTCACAATCCGGACGTATTTGCACGACTTATCCGGGAGGGTGAGCTGGGGTTTTCAGACGGATATCTGGAAGGCGATTGGAGTACACCAGATCTGCGTGCCTTCATGGATCTAGTGCATCTGGGTACCGAGACCGTGTACGACGATTTCACCGGGAAATTTCTGGTACAGGCCTATGAACGCCTGCGCTTTTGGTTGCATCGAAACAACCGTCGACAGGCTAAAAAGAATATCTCTTATCATTACGATTTAGGTAATGAATTCTATGGGTTATGGCTGGATGATACCATGACCTATTCCAGTGCATTGTTCGAAACCGGGCAGGAAAGCTTGGAAAAGGCACAAACCGCTAAATACGCCAGTCTGGTTGATGAAATGGGTGCCAAGCCCGGTGACCATATTCTGGAAATTGGCTGCGGATGGGGTGGTTTCGCCGAATATGCAGCAAAAGAGCGTGGCCTGCGGGTCACAGGCTTGACGATCAGCAAGGAGCAGTTGAGCTTTGCCCGTCAACGCATTGAAAAAGAAGGGCTTACGGATTTAGTTGATCTGAAGCTGCAGGATTATCGTGACGAACGGGGCCAATATGACGGGATCGCCTCTATTGAGATGTTCGAGGCGGTTGGTCAGAAATATTGGCCGGTTTATTTCGACACCATCCGTGATCGCTTAAAACCTGGCGCACAGGCAACGTTGCAAATCATTACCGTTGGCGATCATCGCTGGGATGTGTATAAGAATGGTGTTGATTTCATTCAGAAATATATCTTTCCGGGTGGGATGCTTCCGGCTCCGACAATTCTGCAGGAGCAGGTGGCGAATGCGGGTCTGACCGTGGTGAAGTCAAAAGAATTCGGCAAAAGCTATGATCTGACACTGCGCCGCTGGTACGAGACGTTCAATGACAAATGGGACGAGATTTCGGGAATGGGGTTTGATGAGCGTTTTCGCCGCATGTGGAATTATTATTTGACCGCTTGCGGCGCGGCCTTTGACACCGGCAACTGTGATGTGACACAGATCACCATAGCGAAACCTACTTAGTAAACGGACCTTTAGAATGCCCAGCGCCTCACGTCTTGTCGCAGCCCTTTGTCTGGCGGTGGTGGCATTTCTGGTTTCCAGCATGATCATAGCAAATGGTGAAGAAGGCAAAAGCTATGGCTACTTCACTGTCGTCAACATGGCCCTTGGGGTCGCGTGTGGTTGGAAAATCATGGGTAAGCGAACCGGCAAAGGGTGGACCGCTGCCGTCAATAACGGACTGACAGGCATTGCCTCGCTGGTGTTTTGGGGTCTTTTCGTTCAGGGCACCTATGAGATGTTCCGCTTGGCCATGCGCCACCGATATGACGGCCCGTTCGAGGCCCTTATGGCGATATTCAAGATTGGCGTTGGATATGGCGAACAGTTGTTAGCTCCGGAAATTCTGTGGACTTTGGCTATTGGCGCTCTTATCGCCGGTTTGGCGACGGAAGAAGCAAGCCGCCGCTGGCGCTAGCACCCAAATACCAACGCGAGATACCCTTGTGAACGATCTGTTTTTCTATGGCACGCTTCGGCATCTGCCACTGCTGCAACTGGTGCTTGGCCGTCCGCTGTCACGCCTGACTTTGTCAGAGGCCAAGCTGAAGGATCACGCGATTTACAGCGTGCGCGACGAGGCATTTCCGATGATCCAGCCAGAACGTGGGGGCGTTGCGGATGGCCTTCTGGTTCAGGGCCTCGAACCCGAGGATTTCAGGCGACTGATTTTCTATGAAGGGGGGTTTGATTATGATCTGCAGCTGAAGCCCGTTGAACTGCCCGATGGCTCTGTTGTCGAAGTCAGCGTGTTCTTTCCCGAGCCTGACCTGTGGTCGCCCAGTGAGCTATGGTCCTTGCAGGACTGGGCAGACGCGTGGGCGGATCTGACCCTAACCGCCGCGCAAGAGGTCATGGGCTATTACGGCAAGGCCGATGCCGTCAAGATCGCGCGCAGTTTTCCGTCGATCCGAACCCGCGCCTGGGCCAAGCTGGGTGCACGCAAACGCGGAACCGGTGACGCGCGTGATCCGAAGAAGGATGTGATCGTACACGAGCATACCCATGCCTATATTGACTATTTCGGCATGCAGGAGGTTCAGCTTCAACACCGAAGGAATGACGGCACGATGGGGTCGGTGCTGAACCGCAATGGATTGATGCAGGGCAGTGCTGTGGTGGTTCTGCCATATGATCCGGGGCGTGATGCGGTGCTTTTGGTTGAACAATTTAGGACGCCAGTTTTCCTGATCGAAGACCCCGAGCCGTGGATGTGGGAACCCGTTGCAGGCATGATTGACCCCGGTGAAACGCCGCAACAGGCTGCGCGGCGTGAGGCGATGGAAGAAGCCCAGATCAACCTCAAGTCGCTTGAATTTGCCGGAGAGGCCTATTCGTCCAGCGGATCGTCCACCGAATACGTCTATCTTTACGTAGGGTTGGCCGATCTTGAGAAAACGATAGACGATGGCGGGTTGGCCTCGGAAGGTGAGGATATCCGCACCAAAATCATTCCCTATGCTCAGTTCATGGATCAAGTCGACGGGCATGGGTTCAAGGATTTGCCGCTATTGTCACTGGCGCATTGGCTAGCTCGGAACAGAGACAGGCTGCGTGGGGCGTGATCGCGGCTTGTGGTTGTTGCGTAGCATCTGTAAATCTTCGTTGATACGTAAAGAAATGAGGGCGCCATGCGCATTGCGAAAGACCTTGCCGACGCAGTAGGGAAAACTCCGTTGATCCGGCTGCGCCGTATCAGTGAGGAAACCGGGTGTGAAATTCTTGGCAAGGCCGAGTTCATGAATCCTGGTCAATCGGTCAAGGACCGTGCCGCTCTTTATATCATTCGCGATGCCATAGCACGGGGCGACCTGAAACCTGGGGGCACCATCGTTGAAGGCACCGCCGGAAACACCGGTATCGGTCTGGCGCTTGTCGGGGCGTCGATGGGCTTCAAGACCGTGATCGTGATCCCGGAGACCCAGTCCGAAGAAAAGAAAGACATGCTGCGTCTTGCGGGTGCACAGTTGGTTCAGGTCCCGGCAGCGCCGTACCGCAACCCGAACAACTTTGTACATTACTCTCGCCGTCTAGCTGAAGAACTGGCGCAGACGGAACCCAATGGCGCAATCTGGGCCAATCAGTTCGACAACGTCGCCAACCGTCAGAGCCATGTCGAGACCACCGGCCCCGAGATCTGGGAGCAAACCGGCGGTAAGGTCGACGGCTTTGTTAGTGCGGTTGGTTCAGGTGGCACGTTGGCCGGTGTGGCCGAGGCCCTGCAGCCCAAAGGCGTCAAGATCGCATTGGTCGATCCGATGGGGGCCGGGTTGTATTCCTATTACAAAACCGGTGAGATCGCGATGGAGGGAAGCTCGATCGCGGAAGGTATTGGGCAGGTGCGGATCACCAAGAACCTTGAGGGGTTCAAACCGGATTTCGCCTATCAGATGACGGATAACGAAGCGTTGCCCTATATCTTTGACCTTCTGCGCGACGAAGGTCTGGTCATGGGCGGATCGACCGCCATCAACATGGCTGGCGCCGTGCGCCTGGCCAAGGATCTGGGTCCGGGCCATACCATTGTTACCATCCTGTGTGATTATGGCACGCGCTATCAATCCAAGCTGTTCAACCCGGAATTCCTGCGCGAAAAAGAATTGCCTGTTCCTGATTGGATGACCGAGGCGCCGCGTAGCATTCCGGGCGTTTTCGAGGACGTATGATGTTGCGGCAGGTCCGCCTGTTTCTGGCCCTTGTTTCACTTTTGTTTGCAGTTCTGTCTGGTCCTGCAACGGCACAGCTTTCGGATCGGCAAAGTGACTACTATCAGGGTTGGGTGAAAACGGCGGATCGGGCCGAAGATGTGATCGAGGCCAATCGGGCCTCGAACGCTTCGCTGGAAAATCTGCGATCGGAAATTCATACCTATCGAGATGTTTTCAACAGCGCGCGTGGTGCAAATACCGAACGTATCCAGACCCTGGAAAGCCAGATCAAGGCTTTGGGTCCCGGACCGGAAGGTGATGCAACCGAACCGGAAGACATTGCTACGCTGCGTTCACATCTTGAAAACCAACTGAACGCGCTGCGGGTGCCGCATATCATTTCCGACGAGGCCTTCAGTCGCGCCAACGGACTGATCGCAGAAATTGACCAGATCCTGCGAAATAGGCAGAAAAAAGAGCTGTTGGAGCGCGGCCCATCGCCACTGAACCCCAGCTATTGGCGGCCAGCCTGGGTTGACCTGACTGAAGCGGGCCGAAGCCTTTTCAACGAGGCTGTGCAGAACTACCAAACGGACGTGGTGCATGAGCAGCTTCGCAAACAGGGGCTTGGAATTCTTTTGCTGGTCTTTGTGGCCATTGTTTTGCTGGGCTATGGAAAACGTTGGTCCGAGGCTGCTGGGAACTATCTGCGTACCATAGGGGGGCAGGGAACTGGCGTATGGACATTCCTGACATCGCTGTTTCGGATAATTCTGCCATGGCTGGGTGTTTTGTTGCTGGTAAAAGCCGTCGTCCTGACGGGGATATTGGGATTGCGGGGAACCCTTCTGATACAAAACGTACCGTTCTGGGCGGCCATTGTTCTGTACTACGACTGGATTGGTCGTCAGGTCTATGTAATGCAGCAGGCGCGGGGTTTCAGAAAGCTCTCGCCAAAGCGGATCACCGAGCTTCGAATCTACCTGGATCTGCTTGCCGTTTTTCTCATTTTGCATGATCTTGGGAACCTTTTCGAACAGATCGAGAATACTTCGGATGCGACGCGCGCGGTTGTGGGCTTCCCAGTTATTCTTGCAACTGCTCTGGTTCTGTTGCGTGCGCGGCAGATACGGCTTGCCGAGGTGCAGGCAGAACCTGATGGCAATGCCCGTGGAACCGGGGTCATCCAGCTGGTCGAATTCTTGCGCCGAGCATTGTTCCTGTTGGGAGTTGTCAGCCCAGTTCTGGCCGCCATCGGTTATAACAACGCTGCTGAGGCCATTGTTTTTCCAGCGGTAAAATCGTTGATCCTGATTGCCGCACTGATCATCCTTCAACGATTCCTGACTTCGGTTTATGGATTGATAACCCGCAAGGGTGAGGCAGCCCGAGACACATTGTTTTCGGTTCTGATTGGCTTTGCCATGGCCATTTTGGCCCTGCCGGTTCTGGCGCTGATCTGGGGCGCACGCGAGACCGATTTGTTAGAGGCATGGTCGCGGCTTCTTTTGGGATTCGACATTGGGGGCGTGACAGTCTCGCCCAGTAATTTCTTTACTTTTCTGGTGGTTTTCCTGATCGGATACGGACTGACACGCGCCCTGCAGGGTGGGTTGCGGACCTCTTTGCTACCAAAGACGAGCATTGATCCCGGTGGTCAAAACGCGATTGTTTCAGGGACGGGGTATGTCGGTATCTTCCTGGCAGCCTTGGTCGCCATCATGGTTGCGGGTTTCGATCTGTCGTCCCTGGCCATCGTGGCCGGGGCGCTCTCTGTCGGGATCGGATTTGGTCTGCAAACCATTGTCTCGAACTTTGTGTCCGGCATTATTCTTTTGGTCGAACGTCCGATCTCAAAAGGCGATTGGATCGACGTAAACGGGATGATGGGATATGTGCGCGACATCTCGGTACGCTCGACCCGGATTGAGACCTTCGATCGAACAGATGTCATTGTCCCAAACTCGGACCTGATCAGCGGTGTTGTCACCAACTATACCCGTGGAAATACGATCGGACGCGTCATTGTCCCGGTCGGGGTGGCCTATGGTACCGATACCCGCGTAGTCGAGACAATCCTGGGCGAAATCGCAAACGCACATCCGATGGTATTGGCGAATCCGGCACCCAACGTTGTGTTTCAGGGGTTCGGTGCGGATTCTCTGGACTTTGAAATCCGCGCCATTTTGCGGGATGTGAATTGGGTTCTTTCGGTGAAGTCCGACATGAACCATGAGATCAATCGCCGCTTTGTCGAGGAGGGGATCGAGATACCGTTTGCTCAGCGTGATGTCTGGCTGCGAAACCCCGAGGCTCTTCAATCGTCAGATAACGCGCAAATGCCCCCATCTGAGCCTGTTTCAGAGACAAAAGCGCCCCCGGCCTCTTCGCCCGCCGAATTGACCGAGGCTGATCTTTCCGACGGTGATGGTGACGAACCCTGAGGCAAGTTCGGGCCTGAAACGAGCCAGAGAATTTTACACTAATCGGGCCTTGCAAATCCCCAGGCGATAGTCCAAATAACGCCCGCACGGAGAGGTGGCCGAGTGGTCGAAGGCGCACGCCTGGAAAGTGTGTAGGCGGGAGACCGTCTCCAGGGTTCGAATCCCTGTCTCTCCGCCACAACACCAGCTCTTGTCTTGGACGCTTAGGTGTTTCACATCTCAGACATTGTTTTGGAGCCCCCCAGCAAAAAAGGCTCGGTAAGCGATTCACATAACCCATGTTGAGCGAATTCATCCAATTTAGATGGCCCAGAATTACTGTTTCTTGCAGGCAAGGGAATTTCAGGATGCGAGGCAGTCAAACTGTTGGGTAGGGCCTATTCCTGTGTCGGTTGGGTAACTACAGGTGAAAACTCGGCGCTCGGCTTGTTCGCTGATGCGTCTGTTGAGATATCAATACATCTACAACGCCAAGTGAACGTTATTCCTTGGCTGGTCCGTTTTGCGATAGGTGCGCTGTAAAATCGCGCCCGGAGGTTAGATGTTACTGTCTGTCGTCATTCCATGCATGAACGAAGAGGAGTCGATCCCCTTACTGGTGGAGCGCCTGATCGCTGCGACTGAACAGTGGAACGCCGAATCCGAGATTATTCTGGTGGATGATGGGTCTAATGACGAAACATGGCGCGCAATCTGTGCCCAAAGCGAGTTTCATCCGCGTATTCGCGGTTTGAAGCTATCGGGTAACCGCGGTCACCAGATCGCTCTGACAGCGGGGCTGAATGCAGCCCAAGGGCAGCGGATATTCATGTTGGATGCCGATCTGCAAGACCCGCCGGAGCTTTTGTCGGACATGATGGCGATGATGGATCAGGGTTATGATGTGGTTTATGGGCGTCGGAGTGAGCGAAAAGGCGAAAGTTGGTTTAAGAAAGTAACAGCTCATGGTTTCTACCGCATATTGAACCGGCTTTCGGACGTACCCATTCCAAATGACACGGGCGATTTCCGGCTTGTCAGCCGTCGGGCGCTGGATGCGGTTCTGAGTATGCCGGAACGCGCGCGGTTCGTTCGGGGCATGTTCGCTTGGGTTGGTTTTCGTCAAATCGGGATCGAATACATCCGCGACCCACGGATCGCGGGCGAGACCAAATACCCGATGTCCAAGATGATCCGCTTTGCGCTTGATGCACTGGCGAGTTTTTCGATCAAACCGCTGCAGATCGCCACACGAATGGCCTTTCTGACACTGATTATCGCCGCGCTGATGGCGGTCTACGTCTTTTGGTCCTTGATCCTTTACAACGCGGTTGCGGGTTGGGCGTCGACGGTTCTGGTGATCAGTTTCTTCTCGGGTATCCAGCTATTGACGCTTGGAATCATGGGGGAATATCTCGGACGTCTGTATATCGAGGCCAAAAACCGACCACTCTATTTTGTAGATCAAGAGACCTCAGAGATTTCAGACACCATAGTAGAAGAGAAGACCGCGCAGAAATGAGCGAACGGCGCCGCATAATCCGGTTTGCCATCGTGGGCTTAGGCGTGGCTGGTTACTACATGCTGGCCTATCTGGGCCTGTTGCGCGTGTTTCATTCGCCTTGGATCGCCAATGCATTGGCTTTTGGGTCCGCAATCCTGATCCAATATATTGGGCAAACAGTCTGGACCTTCGGGCAGGCGCTGGTGGTTCCTGCACAGTTTGGGCGGTTTCTTTGCATGGTCGGAATTGGGCTGCTGGTTTCAGCTGCGATTACCGGACTGGCCGGCCCTCGTTTTGGCCTGAGCGAAGCTGCCTCGGCCGCTGTCGTTGTAGTTGTTCTGCCTGTGATCAACTTCGCGTTCCTACGGCTATGGGTCTATAAACCGCAGAATTCAACCTAGAGATTGGCAATGTCGCATATCTATTCAAACGAGTTCTTTGACTATATTGACCAGGGCGCCAGGCGGTCCGCAAACAGGCTAATTGCTTGCCTTCTAGGAAAAATCTCTGCGGACAGTGTCGTGGACTTTGGCTGCGGGCGGGGTGTGTGGCTGTCGGAGTGGCAGGCCGCGGGTTGCAAGGATATTGCCGGTGTCGATGGCGACTATGTGGATCGTGACAAGCTTGCGATACCGGCTGAGGCGTTTATCGGTGCAGATCTGTCCAAACCGGTCGAGCTTGGACGCCAGTTTGATTTGGCTCAGTCGCTTGAGGTCGGTGAACACTTGCCGCATGACGCGTCGGCCAGCCTGGTTCAGAGCCTGACCACACATAGCGATCTGGTCCTGTTCTCAGCCGCCGTTCCGGGGCAGGGCGGCGAGTTTCATATAAATGAACAGCGCCTGTCCTTTTGGCAGGGTTTGTTCGCTGAACGGGGATACACGGCCTATGATTGTTTGCGGCCTGAGATGTTCGGGGATCAATCGATCGAACCCTGGTATCGGTATAATTCTGTCCTCTATGCGAACCAATCAGGGGCAGTCCGGCTGTCTCAGGACGTGCTGGATACCAAAGTCGCGCCCGGCGCGTTGAAAGAGGTCGGCAGTTTAGGCTGGACCCTACGCAAGCTGGTTGTGCGTGCCTTGCCCCGGTCGGCTGTCACCGCTATCGCTCAGGTCCGGGCCTCTGTTATTGCAAGGTCATATGGCGACAAATCATGACGGAAAAAACATCTCGGCAGGAGTTTCTTTTTCTGTCCCTGCTTTGCATCGCTGCGTTGTTCTTGATCAATTGGCCACAGCTTTTCGACCCTTTCGTACGTCATGATGATTTCCCGGCGCTGCTGGGCTGGACCGAGATTGCCTACCACAAGGCCTTGGATGAAGGTCGTTGGTTGAACTACTGGTGGCAGTTCCGGCCATTTCTATGGCCCTCACAAATAAGCATGTATCTCTATAACATAGCCTGGGGCTTGTTCTCGGCTGCGGCAGCAGCCGCGATCATGGAGCGTTCGGACCCGATCTGGTACAAAGGTTATCTTGCGCTATTCATTGCGTTTTCGGTTCCAGCATTCCTGATTTCATACTGGTTCAACACGTTGCTGCCGGGGATCTGGGTTATCACCTTGTACAGCCTGGCAGTTCTGTTTCTGCCGCATCGTGTGTCGCTGGCCCTTTTGGTTGTGGCAGTGCCCTTATCCTTCATGGCCTACACGACCTATCCGTTCCTGTTGCTGACACTGATCCTGCTGTCAAACAAGGCGCCAAAAACCTATACCAGCGTCGCTGTTACGCTGATCATTTTCTTTGTCAGCCTGGTTCTGGCGTTGCTGAGTGTTTACACCCTGAACTACTTTTATCATGGGATATTTGGTATACCGGTTGCTGAATGGCGTGGGCCGAACGAAGTAAATTCGGTCGATGACCTGCTGCTGAACCTTACCAAGGTCAAAGTATTCCTTCGATCCATCATCTATACAATGGGCGGAGGGACAATCGGTTATGGCTTGATGCTCTTGGCCCTATTTGCAGGTGCCTGGGGGTTCCTGTTTACCCGAAGACGGATGTTTGCCGTCGCGATCCTGATGGCTGCACTTGCTGGTCTGGCACCGCTTATCCTCAAGGCGATTATGTCGGGGGTGCAGGTCCCTGTTCGGGCATTGAACTGGCTTTGGATCTTGTTTGGAGTCGTGCTCACCACGTGTGGGGTTCAGTTTCTGCAGTCTTCAAAAAGATGGTTAAGTGTTTCGCGTATCTTGTTGATGTGCGTGTTGATGATCAATTTGATGCTCATTGGCAAAACATCGTTTATGTTCATCCCGCCTTGGCAAAAAGCAACGCGCGCATTGGCGCAAAGCCTGCCTGAACAGGTCGAAACCGTATATATCTATGGGCATTTTCTTGGCGTGAATGGCGCGGCAGACGCCAGAGTTCAATTCGAACGGGGGCTGCGGTTGCGGTTAAACTATCTGACCGGGGCCGAGATCATCATGTGCTGGAAGCAGCCCGATAGATGCGATGGGATTACACCTCCGTTCGATCCAGGCGACTGGGTCTCGACGCCTGTTGTCGCATCATCTGGTGACCAGGCCTTTATCCTTTTGCCGCGTCCCAATCTGGGGCCCTGATCAAAAGGTGAGTTGTAACAGGTTTGAGAAAATTCTATGAATGCGCCCACTTGGGCTGTCCGGCATTCAAGGACACAGACCCCAACCCCTGTTGGAACACCCGGACATGATTGACCTGAGCGCCCACAATCCCCTGCGAAAAAGTCGCAACTACCTGATTTATCAGCACCCCGAGGTCGAAGGGGCGCTGCTGAAAGTGCGGGTGGACGAACCTGTGCGTAGCCATTTTCTGCCGCGTTATGCCGAATGGCGCTATGGCAATCTGCGCCAATGGAACCGCGAAGCAAACGAATATCTGGCGGCGCTCAACCGTGGATGCCCTGAGATCGAAAGGTTGGCGCAATTCATGGGATATGCGCCAACATCAGCGGGCCCGGCGATAGTGGTGGAAAAACTGACCGGCCCGGACGGAGATCTTGCGCCAACCCTGCATTCGGAACGCGTCGCGCTGGCCAAAGATCACGCCGGACGTGAACGTCTTCATGCTGAATTGATGGAACTGTTTGACGATCTCGAAAGCGGCCGGATCATTGTGGGTGACATGGGGTTCGAAAACATCGTTCGTGCGCAGGAAAGAGGCGGCAAGCTGACCGTGATTGACGGCGTTGGCGAGAGGGTTCTTTTTCCGCTGTCACTGGTCAGCGAAACAGCGTTTCGCAAGTCAATCGACCGCCGGCGACAGAGGATGTCGAGTGGCTTTGGTTTAATGAAGACCTGACCACTAAACTGCTACGCGCAGGGGAAAGGCGCGTTCGACTTCTTTTGCTATCTCCGCAATCAGGGCTTTTGTCACGGCGTTGCGGTTGTTCATCTGAACCCGTGCGACATAGGCAAGCTCTGGAGGGTTTGGAAAGACATCGTTGATGACTTCCATGTCTGGTGTAATGTGCATCCCGTTCAATAGCGCTATGCCCAGCCCTGATCGAACAGCCGACTGGATTCCTGCTGCACTTGGACATTCCAGGATATTGTCAAAGCGGTGGTCCTGCTGCTGACTGTCTTCCATTCCCCATCTCCGGTAGAAACACTGTGTGTCAAAGGACAGAAACGGAACCGGTTCTGACAGATTCAGACGATAGTCGGGTGATTTGACCCAATGAAGGGAATCCTGAAACAGGATCAGATCTTCGGGCTGCACGTCGTTGCGAAATATCTGAATCACCGCCAAGTCTAATTCACCGGCCTTCAACCAATCCTGAACATTCAGGCTTTGACCAGTGCGGGTTCGTACGCGAACATCGGGGTACAGCCGCGTGAAACGTCCAAGAATTTGGGCGATCCCGCTGGTTGTCGCATCCTCGGTCATGCCAAGCCGCAAGTGGCCGGTGAGCGGCCTGTTACCAAGTGAGGCCACCGCTTCGTCATGCAGAGTGGTAATTCGACGGGCGTATTCACAAAGACGCAGCCCGTCTTCGGTGAACAGGGGGGCACCTTTGCGGCGAGTCAGCAGTTTGCAATTCAGTGCGCGCTCTAAACGGCCGATCTTATGGCTGACTGCCGATTGCGAAAGCGCAAGGTGTCGGGCCGCACTGGTCACACCACCATAGGTCGCGATTGCTAGCAGCGCGCGCAAAGCGTCTATTTCCAAACGTTCGTTCATGAATGCCCATGACAGATTTTGATCATTGAATGATAATCATTCATTTGCGGCAAAGGCAAATGTCAGATTAGGTATCGCGAACACAATGTTCGCGGAGCTTCGAAATGAACAATCTGTACCCGGAGGATATCACAGACTTCGAACATCAGTCGGCATGCAAATCTGGTCCGCTGACGCTGTCTTCTTCTTTCGGCAAAGGAAAGTGTAACTGATGACGGAAGACAGAACAGCTAACCGCCGCCTGACAACACTGTTTGAGATCACCGGATCGGTTCTGGCTATGGCTTATGCCTTGCTGATTGCTTCGAATATTGGCGCTGAGATTCTTGGATTCTCCCTACTGTTGGTGTCATCGGCGCTGTTTGCCGCATGGGCATTGATTGATCGGCGCTGGACGTTTTTGCTGTTGCAGGCGTTCTATGCGACCTCTGCCATTATTGGACTGATCCGTTGGGCATAAACTTGGTGTAGGGTTGCCGCCAGGAACTTGTTAGGACGGATCTATGACGGATCAGGACAGAATCGATATCGGCTTTCTGCTGTTTGATGGCTTTCCGATGGCTTGTTTGACATCGGTGATCGAACCCCTGCGGGCGGCCAATGAAATCGCAGGTCATCAAGCGTTTAGATGGTCGCTGGTTTCTGAACGTGGTCAAAAGGTTCAGTCAAGCGCAGGGGTTGGGTTCGAAGCAGATCGCGCGTTGGCGGACTGCAGGAATATCGACATTCTATTCCTGCTCAGCAGCCCGTCTTCGGTCTTTGACAACGCTGTTAGCGGCAATGCCTTGCTGCGTGGTCTTGGGAGGCACGGAACAGTTCTGGGCGGGATCAGCGGTGGCGTATTCCCTCTTGTGCGATCCGGTGCAATGGCAGGTCAGCCGGTCTCGGTCCACTGGTGCTATGAGGCGGCATTTGAGGCCGAGTTTCCCGATATGGACGCCCGGAGCGAAGTGATCGTGCGCACCGTGACGCGCTATACCGCCGCCGGTGCAGCGGCAGGGTTCGACCTGGCACTGCATTTGGTTCACGATCGCTTGGGCGGTGACATTGCGCATGAGGTTGCGTGCTGGTTTCAACATCCGATGATGCGCGGTGCGGCAGTGCGTCAGCAGGTGCCCAATGCGACAGCGCCGAAAACGGGAGACCGCCTTCCACCGCTTGTTTCACGCAGCGTTGAAATGTTTGCCGCCAATTTAGGTCAAGCGATCTCGATTGCTGAAGTTGCGAAACAAATGGGCGTCACACCTCGTCAGATCGAGCGGGCATTCAAACAGGCAACCGGACACAGCCCCAGCCATTATTACCGCGCAATGCGGATGAAAGCGGCGCGTCAGATGGTGGTTTATACCAAAGACCCCATTTCCCAGATCGCGGCCGCTGTCGGCTATGGATCTGTTGCGCCCTTGGTGACACATTACCGGTCGGCTTTTGGCCTGAGCCCCAGCGAGGACAGGCGCCGCATCAACCGTTTCCGGGTTGAGGATAACGCCCCTTTGCCCTCGGTCTAGGCGCTGACTAAAGCGCCGATCGCATCGCCGTCAGGATCGCATGGTGCAGAGATTTGGCGGACGAGCGCGGACCGTACAGGCTGTAGTGATCCGAATCACGACACAGCACGAAACAGCCAATATGGTGGATCGAGCTGCGCGCCGCCGTTCCCATAGTCAATATGCGCAGATCCAACTGGCACAAAAGCTCCAGCACTGCTTGAATGTTCGCACCAGCCAGGTCGAAACGCACCCAGGCATCGGTCTGTTCAGTGACAGAGGCCGCAGACCCAATGGCAGATTTTACTTGCGTAGCAAGGTCCTCGTGCGTGTCATGCGGTGCTTCAACCATCCATTGCTCTGGCCCCGCCCAAAAGGCGGTGATTGCGGTTCCTTCAAACCTCTGGACCTTTGGTGCCTCAGCGCCAATTAATTTCTTTAATGCGGCTTTGGCCGCTGTTTCCTGACCGAGCCGCGCCGCGACTGATGCCAACGCCACGTCCGGTATCTCGGAACAGGTGACAGGCCCAACCGTGTCTACCCGAGGGTCAGCCGCGCCGAGGGCGGTTATCGCAACCAGATTATCCACGCAGACGTTCTCCTTCCGGGTCAACGAAATGGGCCGAGACAATTTCCACCTCGACCGTCAGGTCCGTCAGCGGAGAGACAAGGCGCATTTTTTCGCCCAGCCTGTCGCCGCCGTTTTTCAACAGTCCCAGCCCAATGCTACTGTTCAGAATGGGTGAGTAGACGGCTGAGGTGACATAGCCCTGATCATGGGCTGCATCGACCGGGCCGTCAGTGTTCATCAGGTGGCCACCGGCGGTTACCTTGTTTTCAGGCTCCAACGGTTTGATCCCCACCAGCATCAGCGCGTCCGGTTGGTTCAGTGCCTCGCGTTCCGACAGGGTTGATCCGATGCTGTCCTTCTTTTTGGACACCATGCGGCCCATTCCCAGGTTCAGGGCGGTTGTGGTGCCGTTCAACTCGCTGCCTGCAGCATGGCCTTTTTCGACCCGCATGACGCCCAGTGCTTCGGTGCCATATGGGACAACGTCGAACTCTTCGCCCTCGGCCATCAGCCTGCGCATCAATGCGTCGCCATAGCGAGAGGGAACCGCGATTTCGAATGCCAGCTCGCCTGAAAAGGAAATCCGGAACAGCCGCGCCCGAAGGCCGTCGCACACGGTGATGGTTCCACAGGCCATAAAGGGGAAGGCCTCATTCGAGATGTCGAATTCCGGGTCGATGATTTTTCGCAGCAGCTTACGGGAATTGGGCCCGGCAACTGCATATTGCGCCCATCCTTCTGTGGTGGATATCAGCTGCACATCCATGTCCGGGCACAGGCATTGGCGCACGAATTCCATGTGGCGATAGACGACTACGGCATTTGCGGTCGTGGTAGTGACGACGAAATGATCCTCGGCCAGCCTTGCCGCTGTGCCGTCATCCATCGCCATGCCATCTTCGCGCAGCATCAGGCCATACCGGGTTTTGCCGACCGCAAGCTTGGCGAAACCATTGGCATAGACCCGGTTCAGGAACGCTGCCGCATCGGTACCCTGCACGTCGATTTTGCCCAATGTCGTGCAGTCGCACACCCCGACCGAGGCACGCGTCTGACGCACTTCACGGTCCACACTCTCGCGCCAATGGGTCTCGCCGGGCAGGGGGAACCACTGCGCGCGCAGCCAGTTGCCAACCTCGACAAACACCGCGCCGCGTTCTTCGGCCCAGTGGTGTGAGGGCGTCAGGCGGGTGGGGTGAAACTCTTTACCCTTCATCCGGCCTGCGAAAGTGGCAATCGGGACGGGGGTATAGGGCGGGCGGAAGATGGTGGTACCTGTCTCGGGGATCGACTTACCGGCCAGCTCGGCCATGATCGCCAGCCCGCCGATATTCGAGGTCTTGCCCTGGTCCGTGGCCATGCCCAGCGTGGTATAGCGTTTCAGATGCTCGACCGAACGGAAGCCCTCCTGATAGCTGAGACGGACATCCTTGACCGTCACATCGTTCTGCTGGTCCAGCCATGCGCGTTTGCAGCCCTGAACGTACCAGAATGGGGTCTGCGCGATAGGTGCGTCCTCGGCTTCGGGCAGATCGGGTTTGGCGTTGGTCAGGTCCAAAGCGGCGATTGCGGCCTCGGCGCCAGAGCGCAACGCACCGTGGGTAGACATATCGCCGTTTGCCGCGCCGGCAACGGACATGCCTACCGGCAGGTCCGCGCCGGGAACAAAGGCGGCCAGCGTCTCATCCCATGCGGGGCGGCCGCGCTGGTGGCAGGTCATGTGGACGTTGGGGTTCCAACCGCCCGAGACGCCCAAGGCACCGCATTCCAATGTCCGGGTTGAGCCATCGGGCAGGGCGACTTCGACAAAGCTCAGCCCCAGTCGGCCTTTGGTATTTGTGACCTGAGCACCCTGCAGAACTTCGTAATCGTGGCTGATAGGTGCGTCTTTGCGCACATCGATCACCGCAGTGATTTTGACACCTTTGGCGTGCAGATCAGCTGCGGTGCGGTGGCCGTCATCATTGTTGGTAAAGACCGCGACGCGCTGCGAGGCCGCCACTCCGAAACGGTTGGCATAGGTCCGCAGGGCGGTGGCTGTCATGATGCCGGGGCGATCATTGTTCTCGAATGCGATTGGCCGCTCGGTCGCGCCTGCGCACAGCAGCGCCTTTTGGGTATAGATACGCCAGAGGATTTGCCGGGGTTTGCCTGCGGGCAGGCTGGGCAGATGATCGCCCGTACGCTCGACCGCGCCATAAATTCCGTGGTCAAACGCGCCGATCACCGTGGTGCGCGGCATCAGGCGCACATTGGGAAGCGCGGACAGCTCGGCCACAGCCTGCGCCGCCCAGTCAGACGCCGCAGCATCGTCTATGGTGAGTGTTTCGCTGTTCAGGCGACCGCCCAGGGCGAAATCCTCATCCGCCAGAATGACATCCGAGCCCGCACGACCCGCGGTCAAAGCCGCCATAAGACCGGCTGGTCCGGCACCAATGATCAGCAGATCGCAATGGCGAAAGCCCTTGTCGTATTCGTCCGGGTCCTCTTGCATCGAAAGCGATCCAAGCCCGGCTGCGCGACGGATTGTAGGCTCGTACAGCTTTTCCCAGAAGGCTTCAGGCCACATGAAAGTCTTGTAGTAAAAACCCGCAGACAGGAAGTTGGAAAACATGTCATTCACGGCCAGCGCGTCGAATTTCAAGCTGGGCCAGCGGTTCTGTGATCGCGCCTCAAGCCCCTCGAACATCTCGGTCACCGTGGCGCGCGTGTTGGGCTCTTTGTGGGCGCCGCTGCGCAGCTCGACCAGGCCGTTGGGCTCTTCGGATCCGGCGGTCAGAAGCCCGCGCGGGCGGTGGTATTTGAAAGACCGCCCGATCAGACGCACATCATTGGCCAACAGGGCCGAGGCCAGCGTGTCGCCGGGATGCGCAGTATAGCTGCGCCCGTCAAAGCGGAAGTTCAGCGTGGTGTTGCGGTCAATCTGTCCGCCGTTCAGCCGGTTCACCTGCGTCATTTGGAGCGCCCCCGTTCGCGGGCCACATCGCGGGCCAGTTCCACCTTTGAAATCTCGTGGGTGAGCGTGTTGCGCGTGACGACCAGCCAGGATCGGTCACCTGTTTCGTGGTACCAAAGCTCTCGGTGTTCGCCTGCCGGGTTGTCGCGCAGATAGGCATAGTCGTGAAAGGCCTCGACGGCATTTTCCGCCTGCCAATCGGGGCGATCAATCAGCGCGGCGTCACCCAGATAGGTGAATTCTGATGCATCACGAGGCCCAAGAAGGGGGTGGTTGATTATCATGTCTGGTGTCCCCTTTAATGCAGGTTGGGCTGATTGCCCGCGCCTTTTTCGTCGATCATCCGGCCGGTGCGGAACCGGTCCAACCGATAGGCCGTTGCGACAGGGTGCGGTTCGTCTTTTGCAAGCAGATGCGCAAAGCAATAGCCCGAAGCCGGAGTGGCCTTGAACCCGCCATAGCACCAGCCCCCGTTGAAATAGAGGCCCTCGACCGGCGTTTGGTCAATGATCGGTGAGCCATCCATCGACATATCCATCACGCCGCCCCACATCCGCAGCAACCTGGCGCGTCCGATCATCGGCATCAATGCCATGCCACCTTCGCAAACATCCTCGACCACGGGCAAGTTGCCGCGTTGGGCATAGGTGTTATAGCCGTCAAGATCGCCACCGAACACCAGCCCGCCCTTGTCGGACTGACTGACATAAAAATGCCCCGCGCCATAGGTGATGACACTGGGTAGGACGGGTTTTAACCCTTCAGATACAAAGGCTTGCAGAACGTGGCTTTCGATAGGCAGGCGCAGTCCGGCCATCCCCATAACGCGCCCTGAACTGCCCGCAACTGCGCATCCGACTTTGGAGGCGCCGATAAAGCCCTTAGTCGTTTCGACCCCAAGACATTTACCGTCTTCTATCCGCAGCCCGGTAACTTCACAGTTCTGAATAATATCGACGCCATGAAGGTCGGCTGACCGGGCATAGCCCCAGGCCACTGCATCATGGCGCACGGTACCGCCGCGCCGTTGAACAAGGCCGCCCTTGATCGGAAAGCGAGCGTCGTCGAAATTCAGATAAGGGTGTTCGCGCCGCACCTGATCTGCGTCCAGCAATTCGGCATCGGCCCCGTTCAGGATCATCGCATTGCCACGTCGCGTATAGGCGTCACGCTGACCGTCTGTATGGAACAGATTGACGATACCGCGCTGACTGACCATTGCGTTATAGTTTAGGTCCTGCTCGAGCGCTTCCCACAGCTTCAGCGAGAACTCATAGAACGGCTCATTCCCATCCAGCAGGTAGTTCGAGCGAATGATCGTGGTGTTTCGGCCCACATTTCCGCCACCGATCCAGCCTTTCTCGATTACGGCAACATTTCGTTGGCCGTAGATTTTGGAAAGGTAATGCGCGGTTGCCAGACCATGCCCGCCGCCACCGATTACGATGATGTCGTAATGGGCCTTAGGTTCAGGTTCACGCCAGACCGGTTTCCACCCTTTGTGGCCGGTTAGCGCCTCTTTGATAACTCGAAAGCCGGAATATCTCATGAATCGGACCTTTTCTTCCAAACTTCATTATTTTCGGGCGCAGCGATATCCCCATATGCGACATGGGTGTGTCTGAATCAGACCCTCAGGCACAAGAAATAAGGCCGGAAAACCAATCGGTGAAATCCGATACCTCGGCTGAGTTGCGAAGGACGGATAAAAAATAGCCCTCACAGGCGGGTGCAGAATCTTTGCTGGCAAGGCGGACTTTGCCCGATTTCAGGGCTTGCTCTGCGATGATAGAATTCACCAGCGCAACACCGCTGCCTGAAACGGCAAGTTGCAGGGCGAGGCCATAGGAATCCACAAAATATGATGGCTTGCGCAGTTTCTGGCCGGTGATTTCACCCCATGACGCCCAACTGTCCGATGTGCCAACGGATTCGATCAGGGGCAATTCAAGCCAATTGCCGCTTAGATTCGGCGACACCACCGGGACAAGGCGATTGGGATTCAACGGTTTCGCATTTTTCCCGACTTGTTTTTCTGAACCAAAGCGTACCTCAATATCTGCGCGCGATGCTGCGTATTCGTCAGGCCAGATCGTGCTGACAAATCGGAGTGAGGTTTCCGGGTGCTGGGCCTGAAATTCGGGTAATGCCGGCGAGATGACCCATTCGATGATGCTGATAGAGGCTGCCACCGTGATATGGCGAGCTTTTTCTTCGGCCAAATAGGGTGAGGCTGCGGAGTGCAACATATCCAAGGCTGCCTCGACTTGTGGCAGCAGCTTCCGCCCTTCATCCGTCAAAGAAAGACCGCGCGCGTGGCGGTGGAACAGAACGACGCCCAGACGGGTTTCCAAGGCTTTGATTTGTTGGCTGACTGCGGATTGCGTCAACCCGATCTCATCTGCCGCCGCGGTCGAACTGAGCCGCCGCGCGGCCGCTTCGAACGACCGAAACCACGTTAGAGGAGGGAGTGTTTTTGCCATCGGTAACCGACCTATTAGTGCTATTAATACCTAAGGCTCAAGTTCTTTCGTTTGTCAAAAGATGTTTCTAACGGTGATATTTCCTCAAGCAGATTTGGGGAGACGGCAGTGCAGCCAAATATCAGAAAAATAGTGACTTTCGACGAAGAGGTTCTGGTTGAAGGATTTCGGGCAGCGGAACGCCCGTGGCGCATGTTTGCCGTAGCGGCGGTTGTGTCGAACCCCTGGGCTGGCCGGTATGTCGAGGATCTGAGGCCGGAAATTCTGGCCTATGGACCGGTGCTGGGGCAAATGTTGACTGACCGGATGGTCACGCTTGCAGGCGGCGGCGAGGTGATCGAAGCCTATGGCAAAGCGGCGGTTGTTGGGCAGGATGGCGAGGTCGAACATGCCTCGGGCCTGATCCACACGCTGCATTTCGGGAATTACTATCGTCAAGCGGTTGGGGCCAAGTCCTATCTGTCCTTCACCAATACCCGCGGTCCGGCGAACACTCCGATCATGGTGCCCATGATGGACAAGAATGATGCCGGGCGTAGATCGCATTATCTGACGCTGCAGTTTGCAATCCCCGACGCACCGCGCGCGGATGAAATTGTGGTCGTGCTGGGTGGCGCAACCTCGGGCCGTCCCCATCATCGGATCGGCGACCGTTATCAGGACCTCAAGGATTTGGGCCATGACGTCGACAACCCGGCCTCGGTCTGAACTCAGCACCCTGGCGGTGATTGATCAGGGCCAAGGGCCGCTGGTTATTCTGCTGCACGGGGTTGGCCTGCGGGCCGAGGCATGGGGCGCGCAGATCGACGCCCTGGTCGCCGCGGGGTATCGTGTCTTGTGCCCGGATATGCCAGGACATGGTCAGTCGAGCTTTGATCATCCGACTGGCTTGGAGGCCTACGTGCACCGCACGGCGTCCGTGCTGACAGAGCCCGCTGTCTTGATCGGCCATTCAATGGGCGCCCTGATAGCGCTCCGACTGGCGGCGGATGTGCCAGATAGCGTTCTTGGCGTTGCGGCATTGAATGCGATCCATCGGCGTCCGGTTGCCGCGCACAAGGCCGTCGTCGCACGTGCCTCGGCCTTGGAGGTATCGGGGCCAAATGATCCCACGGTCACGTTGCAACGTTGGTTTGGCGAAGCCTCGTCCGCCGAGCGACAGGCCTGCAGGCGCTGGCTAACTGAGGTTGATCCGGCGGCCTACAAATCCGCGTATACCGCTTTTGCCGAAACGGACGGTCCTTCCGATGATGAACTGGCCCGTATCGCTTGTCCCGCCTTGTTCATGACCGGCGCGGATGAGCCGAATTCTACGCCTGAAATGTCTCGGGACATGGCGCGTTTGGTTCCCTCGGGACAAGCGTCAATCATCGCAGGTGCCGCACATATGTTGCCGATGACTCATCCCGCCGAAGTAAACGCACAGCTGTTGGAATTTGTGGGGGGGTGCCAGCCATGACAAGTATGGACCCCCGAGCTTTGCGTGACGCCTTTGGCAGCTTTATGACCGGGGTGACAGTGGTGACGGCACGGGACGAGCACGGTGCGCCGGTCGGGTTCACCGCAAACTCGTTTTCGTCTGTGTCACTTGACCCGCCATTGCTGCTGGTGTGTCCGGGGAAGTTTCTGTCCAGCCACGAAATTTTCGCCAACTGCACCCGGTTTGCGGTGAATGTGCTTGCAGATGGACAGCAAGAGATATCGAACACTTTCGCTGGGTATAAAGGGGACCGGTTTGCAAAGGTCGCGCACAGCAATGGCCTTTTTGATCTACCCCTAATCGACGGGGCGCTGGCGCAGTTTTGCTGCAAGACCCATCAGGTCCTTCCCGCCGGTGATCATACCTTATTGATCGGTGAGGTGGCAGAGTTCTCGCACTCGGTCGGGCAGGGTCTTGGATATGTCGGAGGGTCGTATTTCAGCCTGGGGCTCGAACGTGAAATCGACGCCATGGTACCGACGATCTGCGGCGCGATCATCCGCAAAGATGACAGTGTTTTGCTGGAGCAGAGCAACGGTGCCTATCGTCCCATTCAAATCGCCGGGGTTGAACGCGGCGGGCAGCGAAACCGGTTGACCCAGGGCCTGTCCGAACGTGGACTGAAGGTCGAGGTCGAACAGGTCTATTCCTCATTCGACGATGCGGAAACAAAGCAGCATTACACCTATTTTCTGGCCAGCTGTTCCCGACCAACGCCGCTTGAGGGCGCCGAATGGATCAGAACGGATGACCTTCCGAACCTAAAATACGTGTCCGGTGGTGTCCGCCACATGATGACCCGCTATGCGATGGAAGCCAAAGAGGGGGATTTCTCTCTCTACCTAGGTGACGCCTCTCAGGGCGACATTCACAGCTTACGATAAAGGAGCAGGTCAATGGAATTTTCCCTGTTTGCCCATATGGAACGTTTGTCGCCAGATCAGCCGCATGACGTTCTGTATGACGAATTCGTCAGCCTTGTGAAAATGGCGGACGAGGGCGGGATGCGCGCCGTCTGGACTGGCGAGCATCACGGGATGGAGTTCACCATCGCGCCCAACCCCTTTATCTCGCTAGTCGATCTGGCTCATCACACCAGGAATGTACGGCTGGGGACGGGTACGGTAGTCGCCCCGTTCTGGCATCCGATCAAATTGGCCGGAGAGGCCGCCGCGGCAGATCAGATTACCAAAGGCCGGATCGAGCTGGGGATCGCACGCGGCGCATATTCTTATGAGTATGAGCGCCTGATGCCGGGGATGGATGCCTGGGAAGCGGGCCAACGGATGCGGGAAACAACCCCTTTGCTTCCGCGAATCTGGCAGGGCGATTGTGCGCATGAGGGTGAGTTTTATTCCTTTCCGGCAACCACATCTGCGCCGAAACCGTTTCAGAAAAACGGTCCGCCGATCTGGATCGCAGCGCGGGACCCCAATAGTCATGAATTCGGTGTCCACAACGGGTTTAACATCCAGGTCACCCCCCTGTGGCAGGGCATGGAAGAGATTGAAACGCTGATGGACCGCTTCAATGCAGCCTGCGACAGCCATACCGGACCGCGCCCCAAAATCATGCTGTTGCATCACACATATGTCGGCAAAGACGCAGACGATGTTGCACAAGGCGTTCAGGAATTGCGCCGGTATTACAACTATTTCGGTGCTTGGTTCATGAATAAACGCCCGGTCGCACAGGGTTTGATCCAACGGATCAACCAGGACGAGATGGATGCAAACCAGATGTACACAAGTGATAAGCTGGCGCGCGACCTGACGGTTGGTACAGCGCAGCAGGTTATCGACCGGATCAAACGTTATGAAGATTTGGGCTATGATGAGTTTTCGTTCTGGGTCGACAGCGGGATGACGAACGAGCGAAAACGTGCCTCTCTGGCGCGGTTCATCGACGATGTCATGCCAGCCTTTCAGTGAGGAACACTATGGGAAATCTACCGCATTTTCAGCTTTTCATTGATGGCGCCTGGTCTGAGGGGGCGACGTCTCAGGTTATGACATCTGCAAATCCCGCAACTGGGCAGGGGTGGGCTACGTTTTCCTGTGCGGCACCTGAGGATGTCGACAGGGCAGTCGCCGCCGCCAAACGTGCGCTTGATGATCCGCAATGGCGCGACATGACGGCCACAGCGCGCGGCAAGCTTCTTTATCGCCTGGCCGACCTGGTTGCCGAAAACGCTGCACGGCTTGGGGAATTTGAGACAACAGACAGCGGCAAACTGCTGGCAGAAACCTCGGCGCAAACTGGGTATGTCGCGGATTATTACCGCTATTTCGCAGGGCTTGCGGATAAGGTTGAAGGGACGGTTCTGCCCATCGACAAGCCGGATATGCATGTGTTTACCACGCGCGAACCCATTGGTGTTGTCGCGGCTATTGTGCCCTGGAATGCACAAATGTTCCTGACAGCGACCAAGTTGGGCCCGGCGCTTGCGGCTGGGTGTACCGTCGTGCTGAAGGCGTCCGAAATCGCACCCGCCCCGATGCTGGAATTCGCGCGTTTGATTGAACAGGCAGGATTCCCCGCGGGCGTTGTCTCGGTCATCACCGGGGATGCGGAAAACTGTGCAATTCCACTAACCCGCCATCCCGATCTGGATCGCATCGCCTTTACCGGTGGCCCCGAGACAGCGCGCCATGTGGTCAGGAATTCCGCCGAAAACTTCGCCGTCACCTCGCTGGAGCTTGGTGGAAAATCGCCGATACTTGTTTTTGAAGACGCGGATCTGGATGGGGCCGCAAATGGCCTGATCGCTGGAAACTTTGGCGCGTCGGGGCAAAGTTGCGTTGCGGGCACGCGCGGGCTGGTGCAGCGATCCGTTCTGCAAGATCTGATCGGCCGCATCAAAGAAAAGGCGGGTGCAATCGTTCTGGGTGACCCGCTGGAGGCCGGTACCCATGTCGGACCGCTATGTACCATGGCGCAAGTGAACAAGATCGAAGAGACCCTGGCCAAGTCAGCGGAGCAGGGGGCCGTGGTCCATTTCGGAGGGCAACCTGCGGATCGGCCCGGCAATTACATGAACCCAACCCTGGTCGAGTGCATATCGCCCGAGACCGAGACGTTGAAAGTTGAGATGTTTGGCCCGGTCATGTCTCTGCTGCCATTCGATACCGAAGAAGAGGCCATCGCGTTAGCCAACAGCACAGTCTTTGGGCTGGGTTCAGGTGTGTTTACGCAGAACCTGGCGCGGGCGCATCGGGTGTCCAAGCGGATCAAGTCCGGGATTTGTTGGGTTAATACCTATCGCGCGATCTCTCCTATCGCGCCGTTTGGCGGGTTCAATCAATCAGGGTATGGTCGTGAAGCCGGGGTTGAAGCCATCCTCGATTACACCCGGACCAAGACCATCTGGATCAGCACCTCGCAAGAGCCGATGGCGAACCCGTTTGTGATGCGCTAGGTCTGTTGTCAGACAGATATCGGAGCGTGGTCATGAAGTTGAAACATCCGAATTTTAAACCTCCGGCAGACGCAAATGACCGGAAAGAGATCCCTCCGGTCATTTGCTATCCGCCCGAAACGATGCCGCAACCTGATCTGGTTGCGTTGACCGACCTGAGGCAGCATGCGGTGAAAACCGCCGAAGTCATAGCAGCCCCGCGTGATGCAGCCTGTATTGAAGTGCCCGCGGGGGCCTTTATTCGTGTGGTGTCGGTCGATGGCGCGCAGGTCGGTGATCTGAACATGTGGAACAAGCACGACCTGACCGAACGGTTCTATTCCGGCAAAACCCGCGCGCTGCATGGCACGCATCTGTCGACCGGGGATCGGATGTGGTCAAGTTTTCCAAATATGCGACCCATGGCGACCATCGTCACGGATACTCTGGATTGGTATGGGTTCGATTCATACGGCGGATCCGTGCATGACGTAATCGGGACCCGCTGTGACCCATATACCGGGCGACTGCTGTCTGGTGATGACTTCCATCATTGCTGCCATTCCAACTTGACACGCGCTTTGGCCAGCCATTGTGGCCTGCCGCTGCATGAGGCCGAAATGCACGTCCACGACGTGTTGAACGTCTTCATGTGCACCGGATTTACGCAGGACACAGGCCAATACTTCATGAAGGCAAGCCCGGTGCGTCCGGGTGATTATCTGGAATTCTACGCCGAGATTGACCTGATCGTCGGCCTTTCAGCTTGTCCCGGGGGCGATTGCTCGTCCGAGCATTCCTCGGACGCAGCCGCTTGTTATCCATTGGTTATGGAAGTCTATGACCCCGGTGAAGACATCCGAAACGCGCATATTCAGCCCAAGCGATCTGCTTATGATCGCACCCATGGGGCAGGTTAAGAGGTCAGGCGTAGCCCAAGCCGGTCCAGCATCCGACAGCATAGGTCGAGCTGTTCGATCTCGACGTACTCATCTGCTTTATGGGCCTGTGTGATCGAGCCGGGACCGCAGACAATCGCATGGGTGCCAAGCTGCTGAAACAGGCCAGCTTCAGTGGCGAATGACACAACACCTGTTCCGTTCGCCCCAGTCAGCTCGGCAACCAGTTTGCGGGCGGCGTTTTCTTCCATTGGCTCAAGGCCTGCAACCTCGGCCGTGATATCCTGCGTGATGCTGGCTTCACTATGGACGGCCTGCATTTCGGGTAGCAGGCTGTGGGTCACATAGTCAGACAGGGTTTGCTTGACGAAATCCGCATCGCTGGCCTGAACCGGGCGCATTTCCCAGCCGACATCGGCTTTGCTGGCAATGACGTTATGGGCGACGCCGCTATTGAAGAACCCCACGTTTATAGTGGTCCAGGGTGGCTCGAAGGGGCTGTTTGTTGGCGCGCGGGATTTCAATATCTGACGCAGTTCCAGAAGTTTTCCTACATAGCGTGCCGCGTATTCCGCCGCATTAACCCCATCATCCGGGGCCGAGCTGTGTCCTTCGAGCCCGACAAATCGTGTCGTGTATTCATAGCACCCCTTATGCCCTTCGATCAGGCACATTTCGGTGGGCTCTCCGATTATTGCGATATCCGGCACTATTCCTCGTTCGGAAAGATCGTTCACCATGTTCTGCGCGCCCAAACATCCGGTTTCTTCATCATAGGTGAAGGCAAAGTGCAGCGGTTGGGTCAGTTTTCTGGCATCCAGCGTTTCGGCAAGTGCAAGTGCGGCGGCGATGAAGCCCTTCATGTCACAGGTGCCACGTCCGTAAAGTCTGCCATCTTTCTCGGTCATCAAAAACGGGTCTGATGTCCAGTTCTGATCCGCGACGGGAACCACATCCGTGTGGCCGGATAACAAGATGCCGCCGGGAATGTCTGGGCCCATGGAAGCAAATACATTGGCCTTGGTGCCAGTATCATCCCGGGTTTCGATGCAGCGTGCACCCAAGGCCTGCAACCTGTCCCTTAGATAGCCGATGATCTTAAGATTGCTGTCTGCAGATACCGTTTCAAACGCGATCAGATCGGCGAGGATATCTTGGGTTCTTTGCAGGGTCATGGCTTTACAAACAGCTTTCTTGGGCGGTTACAGAAACATTCGGCAGGACCGGTATCGGTGATCTCTAACCCCCAGTCATTCAACCAGAGGCCAGGCATAAAGTGAAACGTCTTGCCAGGTTCCTGGATTGTCTCATCCTCGGGACACAGAGATATCGTGCGCTCACCCCAGTCCGGGAGATAGCTCAGACCTACTGGATAGCCACAGCACGCGCGGCTTTCAATGTGGACGTATCTGACAATCAGGCATCCACACTGTACGTCGTTCCCATTTGTATCCTGATTGCGTCCCCACTAGATCGGGTCTGCGTCATGAAAGACCGAAACGCCCTGATGGACGTAGAACGACCACCCCTCGTTTCCGGTTAGCCACGTCATGTTCGAAGGATCTTCGAAGAACAGCGCGTCCAGCCCGGCCTTGGCCACGGCTTTTCGTGATTGGACAGACGACGGTCATATTCCCCCCGAGTGAATGCCGGATTCACTTGGCTCATCGGATCCTCGTGTCGTGATTAGAGACGTGTTGACAGAACTTTACGAATCCGATCACGTCAATGGACAACTCAGGAAGGAAATACTGTTGAAACTCAGTTCAAACCCACACCGCGGCAAGGAAAAATTGATTCCTGATGCTCCATTTCCTTCGATAAACGCGGCTCGCGTAGCTGATTTGTTAACAGTATGCCCTGCAGCAGCGGAAACCAATCTGGTAGAAGCCAAGGATTTGGCCAATGTCGCCGATCTATGGGTCAAAGATGAGCGTGGGCGTATGAACCTCGGGTCATTCAAGGCTTTGGGGGCTGCCTATGTCATCGCCCGTCACGCTGCTGATCTGGCGCAGACACCGGATGAGTCTACTTTACGCGGGAAAACCTATGTCACCGCTAGCGCGGGTAACCACGGGATGAGTGTAGCAGCAGGTGCACGGATATTTGGGGCTGATGCAGTGGTCTATATCGCCGAAACCGTACCTGAAAGTTTCGCGGAACGCCTTCGTGCGCAAAAAGCCAGGGTCGTTCGTCAAGGTACGGATTATGCCGCCAGTATGGAGGCTGCTGGCAAAGCGGCGCAGGATAACGGTTGGACATTGCTATCTGACAGTTCGTGGGACGGGTATTACGAGCTGCCGCACACCCTGATGGAGGGATATCTGCAGATGGCTGCAGAAGCGGTGCGCCAATGCCCAAATGCGCCCACGCATGTCATTTTGCAGGCCGGGGTAGGTGGGCTAGCAGGGTCGGTTGCAGCTTATGCGCGCCATGCCTGGGGTGATGGACCCAAAATCATTGTCGTGGAACCCGAAGCGGCCCCTGCGTTGCAAGCCAGTATCGAAGCAGGTACCTGCGTCTTTGCGGATGGGCCTGACAGCATCATGGGGCGGCTGGACTGTAAAGAACCATCGCTGATCGCGCTGAATGGTCTGGCGCGGGATGCAGACTGTTTTCTGACGCTCTCGGATGACGACGTGGTGCGGTATTTACCGGCCATGGCAGAGGCTGGGTTGGCGACAACTGCTTCGGGCGGGGCGGGCGTCGCAGCAGCGATGAATGCAGATGTCTGCGAGGCCCTGAACATTGGAAGCGATGCCCAAGTTCTGTGCATTTTATCCGAAGTACCGGATTGAAGAAGGCCAAGAAGCATCTGAATCCTGCCCTGGAATAAGCGCAGGAAGCGGCAAGTTAAGAGGGTGCAACTGCCCCCAAAGGCAGAATCCGATTGCGCCTGAAAACGCGGGGTTCGCAAATCCGTACCTCTGCCCTATCAAAATGAGATTAATAGCCCCCCAAAGCGCGGTTTCTAGATTGGATTGCACCAGATAATTTTGGCGTTTTCCAATCGGTCAAGGAATTTCGACATGCGAATCTCTCAGCAACTCAGTATCGATGTCGAGGTCTGGGCTGGGAGATGCGGCGGTTTAAATAGCAATTATAACTCATTTAAATAATTAGATTTATGTTGTTGATTGGGAAGTTAAATAGAGGCGAATGAAGCAAGTTAATTACGCCATTCAAGGCCTTGCGTTGCGGACGAGATATCGAAATATCAGTTGAGCTGAAGTGAATTACAGGATTCTTTGTCGCCTAGCTGTCACATTTATGGTTGCGTGGTTGGTCCCCCATGTCCTTAAATAGGGTGGACTGGTCTTTGAGATCCGGATGAACCGGGCAAGCAAAGACCGCACAGGGGAGCCAAGTTGGTAATGTCAAATGACGCAGCGTTCGTCGAATTTCAGCGTGTTCAAAAATCTTATGACGGCGAGATACTCGTCGTAAAAGACCTTAATCTCTCGATGCCAAAAGGTGAGTTTCTAACTATGCTCGGCCCCTCGGGGTCAGGCAAGACAACTTGCCTAATGATGTTGGCCGGATTTGAAACCGCTACTCATGGCGAAATCATGTTGGACGGACGCCCGATCAACAACATTCCACCACATAAGCGCGGGATTGGCATGGTGTTCCAAAACTATGCATTGTTCCCGCATATGACTGTGGCTGAAAACCTTTCGTTCCCGCTTGAAGTGCGCAACATCGGCAAAAGCGATCGGGAAGAAAAAGTGAAGCGTGCGCTGGATATGGTCCAGATGGGCGCCTTTGGCAGCCGTCGTCCGGCGCAACTGTCCGGCGGTCAGCAGCAGCGGATCGCCTTGGCCCGTGCTTTGGTGTTCGAGCCTGAGCTAGTTTTGATGGACGAACCGCTGGGCGCGCTGGACAAGCAATTGCGCGAACATATGCAGTTCGAGATTACCCGTCTGGCGCATGAGCTGGGGATTACGACAGTTTACGTGACCCACGACCAGACAGAGGCGCTGACGATGTCGGATCGCGTGGCCGTGTTCGACGACGGACGCATCCAGCAGCTTGCGCCGCCGGATCTGCTCTATGAAGAGCCCGAAAATAGCTTTGTTGCCCAGTTCATTGGTGAAAACAACACCTTGGAAGGCGCTGTTAAGTCAATCGACGGCGACTCGTGCGTGGTTGCACTGGATGATGGATCAGAAATTGACGCTAAACCGGTCAATGTCAGCGCTGCTGGTGAACGGACCAAAGTTTCAATCCGCCCCGAACGGGTGGAGTTCAACAAAGATCGCCTGCATGCCGATGCGCATACGCTAAAGGCGACTGTCAAAGAATTCATCTATATGGGTGATGTCTTCCGGTTTCGCCTATCTGTGGCGGGCAATGAAGACTTTATCATTAAGACCCGAAACGCTCCCGATGCGGTTCGGTTGTCGCCCGGCCAGGAAGTTGAAATCGGTTGGTTGGCCCATGATTGCCGGGCACTTGACGCCTGAGGAAGAACGTCCCCTGGTGGATCGCTGGGGGGTAAATGGCGGCCGGGTTGCCCCGTGATCCGGTCTGTTCAGAAATTTACGGGTATAACAGGGAGTTAACAATGAAAGTTAAGACCACTTTGATGGCAAGCGCCATTGTTGCCGTGGCCGGAGGCGCCATGGCCGAGGAGATGACGATTGTCTCGTGGGGCGGCGCCTATTCCAAGTCACAGCTGAAGGCGTATCACGAGCCCTATTCTGAAAAGAGCGGCATCACTATCCTTAACGATGACAGCTCGGCCGAAGCGGTTGCCAAGCTGCGCGCGATGAACGAAGCGGGCAACATCACCTGGGACGTAGTGGATGTTGTTGCTGCGGACGCAATTCGACTGTGTGACGAAGGTCTGGCGATGGAGATCGACCCCGACACCATGCTGGCCCCGGCGCCCGACGGCACCTCGGCTGCCGATGATTTCGGTGACCTGCTGGTCAGCGAGTGCTTTATCCCGCAGATCGTGTATTCGACTACATTCGGCTATCGTACAGACCTGGTAGGTGACACACCTCCGACCGATGTCTGCGCCGTATTTGATTTGGAGGCTTATCCGGGCAAGCGTTCACTGGAAAAGCGCGCCATCAACAACATGGAATGGGCGCTGATCTGTGACGGCGTCGCCAAAGATGACGTTTATGACGTTCTGGCGACCCCTGAAGGTCAGGATCAGGCATTGGCGAAACTGGGAACCATCAAGGACAACGTCGTCTGGTGGTCCGCGGGTGCCGACACGCCGCAGCTTCTGGCCGATGGCGAGATCATCATGGGCTCGACCTATAACGGCCGTCTGTTCAGCGTGATCGAAGAGCAGAAGCAGCCCGTTGCCATGCTGTGGGACGCGCAGATCTTTGACCTGGACGGCTGGATCATCCCCGCCGGTCTGAGCGAAGAGCGTCAGCAGCGTGCGCTGGACTACATCATGTTCGCAACGGACACGCAGCGTCTGGCGGATCAGGCTAAGTACATCTCGTACGGTCCGGCCCGTGCCTCTTCGGCTCCGCTGGTTGGTCAGCATGCCGAGCTTGGCATCGACATGGCGCCGCACATGCCGACCGATCCGGAAAACGCCAAGAACACGTTCCTGTATAACTACGAGTTCTGGGCGGATTACCGCGATGACATCGAAGCGAAATTCCAGGCTTGGCTTGCGAAATAATCGTTTGATTTCATGAAACAGTCGGGGGCGGTGCGCCGCCCCCAGACCCAAGCAGAGTCAAGGGGCACAAATGACTGACGCAAGCCAAAATGCGGGGCCGATGCTGGCAGCGGACGGAACGCCGCTCAAGCAATCGCTGGCACGTTCACTGCGGCGGCAGAAATTACGAGCATTGATGCTCGTCGCTCCGCTTCTGCTATTTGTCATGTTTTCCTTTATCGTGCCGATTGCTTCAATGCTGTTCCGCTCGGTTGAAAACAGCATGGTTTCAGAGACCCTCCCGCTTACTGTGGAAGCCCTGCAAAGCTGGGACGCCCAAAGCGGTGAGCTTCCGGACGAAGCAGTATACGACGCATTTGTTCGCGACATGGTCGTTGCCGTTGATAGCAAAACCCACACCCGCCTTGGCTCGCGTCTGAACTACGAAGAGACTGGCATGTCTTCTTTGTTCCGCCGCTCTGGCCGGAAAATGGGCAAGCTTGACCCTGAAACCGATGGACCGTTCAAGGAACAGATCATAGAGATTCACGAGGGCTGGGGCGATCCTAAGACATGGGCAGTGATCAAGACCCATTCGCCAACGGTTACCAATGGTTATTTCCTGAACGCGGTCGATATGCGCCGCACGCCCGAAGGCGCGCAGTCGCAGCCTGAAGACAAGCAGATTCTGATCAAGCTGTTTGGCCGCACATTGTTCATGTCGCTGGTGATTACGGTGTCCTGCATCTTGTTGGCCTATCCGGTTAGCTACCTGCTGGCGACCCTGCCGATGCGGGTGTCGAACCTGCTGATGATCCTCGTTCTCTTGCCTTTCTGGACCTCACTTCTGGTGCGGACCTCGGCGTGGAAAGTGATGTTGCAACAGCAGGGCGTGATTAATGAAACATTGGTCTGGCTTGGACTTGTGGCCGATGATGCACGACTGGTGATTATCAATAACCAGATAGGCACGATCATTGCGATGACGCATATCCTGCTGCCGTTCATGATCCTGCCGATGTATTCAGTGATGCAGACGATCCCGGTGACTTACACGCGCGCGGCGAAATCCATGGGCGCGACCAACTGGACGACCTTCTGGCGTATCTACTTCCCACAATCCATTCCGGGTATCGGAGCGGGCTCGATCCTCGTGTTCATTCTGTCGATCGGTTACTACATCACGCCTGAAATCGTTGGCGGCACAAAAGGTGTCTTCATCTCGAACCGGATTGCCTATCACATCTCGTCCTCGCTGAACTGGGGGCTGGCTGCGGCCTTGGGTACAATCCTGCTGGGTGTCGTCATGCTGCTCTACTGGGTCTACGACAAGATCGTGGGCATTGATAATGTGAAGTTGGGATAATCGACATGGCTGCACTTACACCGATATCCCGCAAACCGCTCTCCATGGTTCTGCCCAGTGTCGCCTTGGCGGGTGCCTTCGCCGGCGTCTTTGTCGGCGCGGGCAACGGCTCGATCCTTTTGGGCATTCTGGGTGGCGCAGCTCTGATCGCCGCGCTGGCCTGGGTCTACATCAACGTTCTGAAGAACGAAAAACTGGCGCGCTGGATCAATATCCTGGGTTTCGGCGTCATCGGTTTCCTGTTGACAGGTCCGATGGGTGGCATTCTGGGCCTGTTGGGCGGTTGGTTTTTTATCTTCTTTATCTATTGGCTCTATGAAGGCCGGTATCGTCGCAAACTGCTCAGCTATCTGACGCCAAAACAGGTGTTCTATCACTATCTGTTCCGGGTTATCTGCGGTGCGATCTTCGTGTTCCTGATCACTCCGATCCTTGTGGTTCTGCCGCTGTCGTTCAACGCGCAGGACTTCTTTACCTTCACCCCTGAGATGCTGAGTCTGGACCCCGAAGGATATTCGCTGAAGCATTACCGCGATTTCTTCACCAACAATGAATGGCAGCGCAGCTTCAAGAACTCGCTGATCATCGCGCCGATTGCGACGATCATCTCGGTCTCGCTGGGCACGTTGGCGGCCATCGGCCTCAGCCAGAGCCACGTACCCGGCCGCCGCGTCATCATGGGCGTCCTGATCTCGCCGATGATCGTTCCGTTGATCATCTCGGCCACCGGCATGTTCTTCTTCTACAGCGATATCGGTCGCTTCATGGAAGGTACGCTGGGCATGAACAAGAACTTCGTGGGCTATGTGAAAGTTGTCCTTGCCCACGCCGTTCTGGGCATCCCTTTCGTCATCATCACCGTGACTGCGACGCTGGTGGGCTTTGATCGCTCTCTGACGCGGGCGGCGGCGAATATGGGCGCGGGCCCGGTGCGGACTTTCTTCAAGATTCAGATGCCCCTGATCCTGCCGGGCGTGATCTCGGGCGGCCTCTTCGCCTTTATCACCTCGTTTGATGAGGTGGTTGTGGTGCTGTTCGTTGGCTCTGCCAGCCAGAAGACACTGCCATGGCAGATGTTCACTGGCCTGCGCGAACAGATCAGCCCGACCATTCTGGCGGTAGCGACTATCCTAGTGGTGATCTCGATTGCGCTGTTGACCACGGTAGAGCTGCTGCGGCGGCGGTCTGAACGCATGCGGGGGCTCAGTCCCGCTTGACGCGACTCACAAGGTGATTTAGCGATTTCACCATGCACCCCGGTCACGATGGCGTCGTGACATCTAGGCGGGTGCATGGCTCTCGGTTCCCGAGGCCGCTTGTCCTGAACGCCGGGACTTGTGGCCGGGCTTTGCCTGTCCGGCATCGAGGAGAGACCAAGATGAATGATCTAAACAATCGCCCCGAATTCTTTACCTGCCACAACGGTGACAAGGCGCCTTTGCCCTTTAGTAACGCGGAATATGCACGCCGTCTGGCCAGTTTGCGCGCCACGATGGCCGCCCGCGATATTCCAGCAGTTCTGCTGACTTCCATGCAAAACATCGCCTATTACTCGGGCTTCTTGTATTGCTCGTTCGGGCGTCCCTACGGTTGCGTTGTCACTCAGGACAAATGCACCACCGTGTCGGCTAATATCGACGCCGGCCAGCCTTGGCGTCGCTCGGTTGAAGACAACGTGATCTATACCGACTGGAAGCGGAACAATTACTGGCGCGCGGTGGCTGATCTGATTGGATCAGCCGGTAGGGTCGGGATCGAAGGCGATCACATGACACTGGCAATGCGCGACACCGCACTGGATATGCTGGGCCAACCTGAACTGGTTGATATCGCACCCGACACAATGGCCGCACGCATGGTGAAATCCGCCGAAGAGATCGCGCTTATCAAAGGCGGCGCACACACAGCAGATGTGGGCGGCGCAGCCATTCACGCGGCGATCCGCGAAGGCGCGAACGAGATCGATATCGCCATGGCCGGCCGTGACGCGATGGAGGCCGAGATTGCTCGTGCTTATCCAGAAGCCGAGTACCGCGACACCTGGGTCTGGTTCCAATCCGGCCTGAACACTGATGGCGCACATAACCCGGTCACCAAGCGGGCGCTGCAAAAGGGCGATATCCTGTCGTTGAACACATTCCCGATGATCTCGGGCTATTACACTGCGCTGGAACGCACCTTGTTTCTGGGCGAACCCGACGCTGACAGCCTGCGCATCTGGAAGGCAAACGTCGCCGCGCATGAGTTGGGGCTGAGCCTGATCAAACCGGGCGCGACCTGCTCGGGGATCACGGCTGAGATCAACCGTTTCTTCGCCGACGAAGGCCTGCTGCAATACCGGTCCTTTGGCTATGGCCATTCCTTCGGCATACTCAGCCATTACTACGGTCGTGAAGCGGGTCTTGAACTGCGCGAGGATATCGACACGGTTTTGGAACCCGGCATGGTCGTGTCCATCGAGCCGATGCTGTGGATTCCTGAAGGACAGCCCGGTGCCGGTGGCTATCGTGAGCATGACATTCTAGTGGTCGAAGAGGCCGGTGCCGAGAACATCACCGGCTTCCCCTATGGGCCAGAACACAACACGATCAGCGCCTGATCACATGGGCAGGAAGGGCGATCAGCCCTTCTTGCCCCGTTCGTGAAAGATGAAGCCGATAAAGTTCAGCAGCACCTGTGCCGCCAGAATCTGCGTGCTTTCGGTTGGGTCGTAACTTGGGGCGACTTCAACAAGGTCGATCCCGACCACGTCACCGCGTTTCGCCAGCCCCTGAAGAATTTCCAGCACATCGTAATACAAAAACCCGCCATGGCTGGGCGTACCCGTACCAGGTGCGATTGAGGGGCAAAACGCGTCGATATCAATCGTAACGTAATACCGCGCGCCCTCGGGGATGCGTTCAACCACGCCCTCGGTGCCCAGTTTGCGCACCTGTCGTACGGACAAGATGTCCGAGCCGCGAGCGCGGGCATCCTCATACCCTTCCTTGGCGGTTGATGACACGTTTCGAATGCCCAGCTGGGTCATGCCCGAGACGTACGGCTTTTCAATCGCCCGCCGCATCGGATTGCCGTGGCCAGCAGTGACGCCATGACGCTCGTCAACGAAATCCAGATGCGCGTCGATCTGGACCACATGGATCGGACCGTTCTGCGCGCAATCTGAGGCAAAGGCGTTGATGCAGGGGATATTCACCGAATGATCGCCGCCGATGGTGACGGGCAGGGCGCCTGCGGACAGAATACGTTCGACGCCGTATTGAATATTGGCGTGGCTCTCATCTGTCTTGGTGTGGATAATATCGGCATCCCCAATATCGACCATCCGCACCGATCCATCCAGATAAGTGGCGTCATCCTCATGGTCATAGGCCCCGGCATGGCCAAAGCTGAACAGGGTTGAGGCCTCGCGTACAGCACGGGGCCCAAAGCGCGCGCCGGACCTCCATTGAGTGCCAAAGTCGAAAGGCGCCCCCATGACTGCGACATCCGCGTCGATATTGTCCCAATCCTCGACATACGGCGCTTTGCCGAAGGTCGAAATGCCGACGAAAGGCAGATTAAGCCGCCCACCGCTATACCCATGTGATGACATGGCGAGTTTCCCGTTTCTTGCTGTTCAACGGCAGCTTAGACAGGAATTCAAAGCTGCGATAGGTGGGGGCTGTGGGCTTGATTATCCGATTGTGCGAAGTGTATCTGGTGCAGCCATTATAAAGGAACAGCCGTGGGCCATCATGAACTGCCACCGGGAACGGGTGTCTACTATATCAATCTGGATCGGGTACCCGAGCGGCGCAACTTTATGGAGGCGCAGTTCGCCCATACCGGGCTGATCGGGGCCGCGCGTTTCAGTGCGACCGACGCGCAACAAGAAGGCGCACTGGATGGTCACGGCTATGTTGCCGGTTCCGGCAGCCGCTGGGGTCTGAAACAAAGTGAAGTCGCTTGTTTCGAAAGCCATCGCGCCGTTTGGAAGCGTGCCGTTCAGCAAGACCTGAAGGCTGTTGCGATCTTTGAAGACGATGTCGAAATGTCGACCCAAGCTGGCGGTGTGATTGCCAGATTGCTCGAAGCAGGGTCAGGGTTCGACTTCCTAAAGCTGGACTATTCCCCCCGGGTGCTGCGGTTTGGGCCAGAACTACAGATTTCCGGCGTACCGGTTCGCCCGATGCTGGAAATGGCACCCAGCGCGGCCGCATATATCCTGTCGCAGGCGGCCTGCCGTAAATTGCTGATGTGGTCCGAGAAATACTCGGATCACCTGGATGATTTCGTATCTATCCCCCGCCCGGATTGGCAAATGTATCAGTGTTTTCCAGCAGTCGGCGTTCAAATGATCTGGTCGAAACAGCAAGATCAGGCTGAAGATTCCGTGAAAGTCAGTGAACGTTCACAAAACAGAAAGACCAATAGCGGTCTGGATAAGGGACCCCTGTGGTTTCGCATTCGTCGCGAATTGCAGGCCGCGAAACGCAAGTTGTATTGGCGCCAGAGAGGCGAAGCCCGATTGCTTGAAAGCGGGGGGTATGTCGGATTTATCCCCTGTGCCGAAGACCTGAGGGTTTAGTTTAGATCATGAGCTGATCACGTCTTTCCAACCAAGCAAAAATAGTAATTCTCGATAAGCGTTAACAAAACTGTCAATTTGATATAAACTTCCAGTGTTGTTGGTGTTTTTCCGGTTTGGGGTTGGTGTGGGTCAGACAATCTATGAGCATTATGGCGGTTTCAAAACGATCAGTCGGATCGTAATGACTTTTTACGAAATGGCACTGGAGTCTGATCAGATCGGTGACCATTTCGAAGATATCGACATGCCAAGGCTGATTGATCACCAGACCAAGTTCGTATCGTCTCTGATCGGTGGTCCGACATCATTTAGCGATGATCGAATTGAAGCGGTTCACAGAAATCTGAACATCTCGCACGCAGATTTTGACGAAATGGCAGATCTGTTTGGTGAAGCGCTGGCGTTACATGGAATGGAAGATCGGCACGTAAAGATTGCCTTGGGAGCGATCGAATCCAAACGCGCAATTATTGTTACGCGCGATGCGGCATGAGTATTCTTGCGATCAATGAACAACTGCTGCGCGCGATCGGTGTTGGTGTCGCAGTGGTTCGGGCGTCAGATCTTACATTCGTATTCTGCAACGGCCCTTTTCAGGAATGGTTTGGCCCTCCGGCTAATGGACAGACATTGTTGGATATTTTTCCTGACCTTGATGCGCGTGAACTTGAAGACGTAAAGCAATCGGGGCTCAGATACTCGGTCGAATTGCAGATCAAGCCGAAACGCAGGACATTGGTTTTCGCAACGGCAGTTTCTCTGGCAAACGGTCTTTCGGAACAGGTTCTGGTCATCGAGTTTCAGAACATCACCAAAATCCGCGAACTTGAAAGCATGATTGACAGCTACTCGACCATGGTCGAACGCAACACGCGCGAGTTGGAGCGTGAGAAAGAGCGGGTTGAAAGGCTGTTGCTGAACCTGATGCCGCGCGCTGTTTATGAAGAATTCAAGACATTCGGTGTGGTCACGCCGCAGCTTTACGATCAGGTGTCAGTTGTGATGCTGGACTTTGTGGGGTTCACGGATTTTGCCGCCAAGACGGACCCGACGGTTACCCTAAGCGAGTTGAATGACATCTTTACTGCCTTTGACCGGATTGTCGAACAGTTCGGATGTGAGCGGATCAAGACTATTGGCGATGCTTATCTTGCGGTGTCCGGCATGCCGGATGCTACGCCAGATCATGCGACTGCTGCTGCCCATTGTGCGGTCAGGTTCCTTCGCTATCTTGAGCGGAGAAATGAAAGCCATCCGCACAAGTGGCAGGCACGTGTGGGACTGGGTATGGGGCCAGCGGTGGGATCTGTGGTTGGTATTCAGAAATATGTCTATGATGTATTCGGACCCGCCGTGAACATCGCTTCCCGGCTGCAAGTCTTTGCAAACCCAATGAACATTGTTGCGCCTGAAGAAATGAAATACGCCCTGATTGACGAGTTTCAGGTCTCTGATATCGGGCGTGTGGACATCAAGGGCATGGGTGAGATGGATCTAATTAATGTCACATCCGGTCTCAGCATTCCGCAACGGAAACCGGTGTTCTGACGGCCTTATTCGTCCGGAGGCACCAGCCCTAGTCCCCGTAGATATATACCGATCCCCGTTTCCAAAAGATCTTCGGGCGGGAAGGGTGCGGTGGCGCCGGTGTTACGGGCAAACAATTCGACTACACCGTGACTCAGCGCCCAGATATGTGCGCTGAACATTGAAGCTGGCGG
This sequence comes from Ruegeria sp. CDSC021, assembly GCF_059610845.1. Lineage (NCBI taxonomy): Bacteria > Pseudomonadati > Pseudomonadota > Alphaproteobacteria > Rhodobacterales > Roseobacteraceae > Ruegeria > Ruegeria sp. CDSC021. The sequence goes on along the minus strand of NZ_JBXWOK010000001.1, from coordinate 748,135 downwards.
ACGTTTTTCCGGCGGAATATGTTGCGACAGATCGGCTGCAGCTTTCTCCAGAACATCTCTGGCCCGGTTTGCAGCTAGGGCAAGTTCTGGGGTGCGGTTGACAGAAATCCCACTTTCGAACATCGCGATATAGTGGCCAGGATTCTTGCGCGCAAAGGCCAGATAGGCGCGCCCGGTTGCTTCGAATGCAGCCAGCGCCGAAGGCTGGCCTTTGTCATAAGCGAATTGAATTAGATCGGCGAACATCTCGAACCCTTGACGCGCCGCCTCGGCGATCAGGTCCTCGCGCCCGTGATAGTGGCGATAAACAGCTGCAGGCGTGACGCCTGCCGCTTTTGCAGCCTCTGACAGGGTGAACCCGGTCGGACCCTTTTCCTCGATCAGGGACAGAGCTGCGTCGATCAGAGCCTGTTTCAGGTTGCCGTGGTGATACCCGCGTTTTGTCATCCCTGATTCAGACGCCTTTTTTGTTCAATTCTTGAGGAACTAAGACATAAACCGGTAGCACGTATTCGTCCAATCTTTGTGATGATATTGGCCGGCAAGAAAGATCAGGCATCCCAGATATCTGGCCCGCCACATATCTTGGTGTCGATATCGCCAATCGCATTTTTGTCCTTTTCATCATAGTCCAGCGCATGAAGCACGGTTCGGATTGCTGCCAGCCTTGCCCGTTTCTTGTCGTCGGAACGAACTATGGTCCAGGGGCAGGCTTCGCTGTGACTGCGTGTAAGGGTTTCGGAAATCGAAGCAGAGTATTCATCCCATTTGTCCAAACCAGCGATATCGATTGGGCTTAGCTTCCAGTGTTTCAATGGGTCCGTTTCGCGCGCAAGAAACCGGTTCAACTGCTCGGCCCGTCCGACGTTCAACCAGAACTTGAACAAGCGGATACCATCGTCACACAGGCCGGTCTCTAACGGCAGAACCTGTCGGAAGAAGCGTTCACGCTGTTCTGTGTTGCAGAACCCAAACACATTTTCCACCACGCCGCGGTTATACCAGCTGCGGTCAAAGAACACGATTTCTCCGGCTGCGGGCAGATGTGGGATATAGCGCTGAAAATACCATTGGCTGCGCTCTTGATCCGATGGCTTGCTGAGCGCAACATTCCGGGCCCCACGCGGGTTCAGGTTCTCACGGAACCGCTTGATTGTCCCGCCTTTTCCAGCGGCATCGCGGCCTTCGAAGATAACAGCGACACGCTGGCCGGTTTCCTTCACCCAAAGCTGCATTTTCACAAGCTCGATTTGCAGGGACTGCATTTGTTTCTCATACGCCTTACGCTTCATGCGTTCGTCATAGGGGTATGTAGGGTTCAGAATGTCATCCTTATCGGCCTCTTTGATCTCGTTCCGGACTTCTTCTGGTGCACGTTTTTTGTAATATTCCTCGATGGTGCCTTTGCCAGTTCGTGTCATGAGTCACCTCGCGATAAAATCCATATCTTACTATGGATTAGCCTCGGAATTAACGCAAACCCGCCCGCTGAGCAGCCCGGATGATTGCGGCCGCTACTTCGGGTGCGGCCACGATCTGTGGCATATGGCCAATTCCCGGCAATTCGATCAGTTCAGCGCCGGGGATTTGGTCGATCAGGGGTTCCGCATGCCATTCCAACCCGACCGTTGTGTCGGCGGTGCCATGCACAACCTCGGTCGGGACCGAAATATCCTTATAGCGCGGCTGCAGCGCACGAACTTCGTCCAACAGATTGGCGCGTTGCATTGCGTTGGCATGCATCGAAGCCGGGCGCATGGTCAGCCCGGGGCCGAAATGTTCGGCATAACCTTCGGGCGCTTTTTGGGGAGCAAAGACACTATCCATCGCCTGTTCGACATACCAATCGGGGACAAAGGCGTTGATCAACGGCAGCACAAGCGCGTTTCCGGGCTTGGTCGCGGCAATTCGGTTGAAACCATCCAGCGGCGTTTCCCAAGGGATCGCGGCGGGGGCAATCAACACCAGCGCCGAGATGTGTTCGGGCTGTGTAACCGCCCAGGCCAGCGACACCGACCCGCCATAGCTTTGCCCTGCAACAATGGGTTTGTCCGCGCCCAGCTTGACAGCTGCACGGCGTAGGGTTTCGGCTTGTTCTTCAAGGGTTTCGCCGTCCGGATTGAAGCTGTCGGAATACCCCAGTCCGGGCCGGTCAAAAACAATGACACGGAAATCTTCTGCCAGAATTGGTGCGAGGGCAAAAGTCATGTCCCGAGTGTTTCCGCTGGACCCGTGGATCAGCACGACATCGGGCCCGCGCCCTATGACTACGGCATGAACGCTGACTCCATCGACGTCGATCAGCTGACCCTCGGGTGGGAAACTGGCCTCGGCTACAGCTTCGTTCCGTGACACGCGCCAAGTTGTTGCGGTGGCCAGGCCAGCAATCAGCAGGGCAAAAGCTATGATGGTTTTAAGAACCAATTTGATCCATATCGAACGGTGTTGTCTGATAGATTTCGTTAATCCAGTTGCCATAGAGCAGGTGCGCATGGCTGCGCCATCTGTTCTGAGGCCGGCGCGAGGGGTCGTCGCCTGGATAGTAGTTCATCGGCACGTTTATCGGTGTGCCGTTGTCGATATCGCGATCATATTCCTGCTTGAGCGTATCACTGTCATATTCAAAGTGGTTGAAGATATAAATCGCACGATGGTCCTTATCTTCGACTAAGCAGGGGCCTGCCTCATCACTACCCAGCAAGGTGGTCAGGCCCGTAGCGTTGTCGATTTCGGCCTGCTTCATCTCGGTCCACCGGCTGACCGGGATGACGCAATCATCGGAAAACCCGCGCAGAAACGGTGAAGAGGGGGCCAGATTGCGGTGCCGGAAACATCCGAAAGCCTTGGCGTCCAAAATATGCTTACGCACCCCATGGAAATGGTTGATCATCGCCATTCCGCCCCAGCACACGCCAAAGGTCGAATGGACATTTGTCTGGGTCCAGTCAAATACTTCGCTGATCTCTTCCCAATAGGTGACATCCTCGAATTCAAGATGTTCGATAGGGGCGCCGGTGATGATCAGGCCGTCAAATTTTTGGTCCCTTACCTCCTGAAACGGGCGGTAGAACTCGGCCATGTGCTCGGCTGCGGTGTTCTTGGTCCGATGTTCGGTCATACGGATCAGCGACAGGTCGATCTGCAGAGGGGTTGCACCGATGAGGCGAGCGAACTGGTTTTCGGTCTGAATCTTCTTGGGCATCAGATTCAGCAACCCGATCCGAAGGGGGCGAATATCCTGACGCATTGCCTGATCCTCGGACATGACCATGACGCCCTCATTGGTGAGAACGTCATATGCGGGCAGGTCAGAGGGAATCTTGATCGGCATCGGATGCAAGCCTTTGGTTTGAGAGTGTAAGTGCCGTAGTTAATCGCGCTTTGGCCGGGTCTCAAGTGCACGTTCGATCAACTCATCGAAATCACCGCCGTCGCGAATACTGTGCATGTCGCTGGCAGCGATCGTCAGACCCCAGTTGTCGGCCATTGCCCTGTATCTCGGTTGCCGGTGCGCAAGAGCTTTGGCATAGGTCCAGCGAATGAATGCGTTGGGATCGACCTGTTCGGCGGAACAGCCTTGTTGGGTCAGATATTCGTCCCAGACACGTGTCAGGAATTCGGGCTGATAAGACATGGGCTTGGGCGCACGGTCAAAGCGCCTGATCAGCTCGGACGTGTGGTCGTCATCACCTTTGATCCAAATCATCAGCGTGTGGCGCGACAGCTCAGTCAGGACCTGATCGCGCGGATCGTCGGGATCAACCCATTCGCAGATCGAACCGCCAGTATCGCAAATGAAATGCGGGTATTGGTACAATCTCTGCGCCCGATCCACGAAATACTCGGTATCCAGCAGAGCGTGAATTTCTGCCAAACGGAATTGTTCCTGACGGCGTTTATATTCGGTCAGCTCCATGCCGCCCTGTGCCGGGTTGCCCGGTTTTCCCAGATAGGCGGCGACAGGGGTCAAGTTCTCGAACGAGATATTTGATCCGATGTAAATGGAATCAGACAACAGCAGGTCACGTAGGAAAGGGACCTTCATGGCCTCGGCTTTGGCGTTGTCGATGATATACTCGCCCATGTATCGCGTGCCGATCCGGTAATCGACCGAATAGTGGAACCAGTCCCCGGAATCGCGCAGAACGTTGGACACATAGGTCTTTCCCAGGCCTGACATGCCAAAAAACAGCACCTTTTTGCGCGCGGCTTCCCGCCAGTCTTTTGCCGAGTTGTAGATCATTGTCCACTATCCCTTTTCCGACCTTGCTAAAACGGGTGGGAGGCGGCGTCAATCGCGCGTGCGCGGTTGTTTAGAACCAACAGTCTTGGGCACAGGTTTCGTTATGCCAGAATGGGAGTAGATATCTGTTCCTTGCCACGCAGGACCGCATCATCTCAATTCGTGATCATGCGGATCTATGCAAAAAAGGCTCCGCCGGAGGGCGGAGCCTTGTGAACAGTTTTGCCGCTGATCAGTTCAGAGAGTAGGTCAACTGAAGGCCGACGCTCCAGGCAGAGTTGCCGCTGAATTCACCACCCGTGGTGGTTGTCGCATCGCCAATGTCCGTATAACGGACACCGCCCGAGATCTGAGCATTTTCCACGGTGTAAGTACCGCCTACGCCAATGCTCCAGAAACCGTCAGTCGGCCCCAAGTTTGATACTTCGGTACCATTCGACTTTTCGTAAGATGTGGATATCGCGCCAGAAAAAGCTTCTGAGAACTGATATCCCATTCCAAGAGTATAGGTGAATGTGTCGTCGTCAAAGTCGACGAGGTTGTCCCCAACGATCCCGACATAGGCGGCAGGTGCCACTACTGTCTGAGGCCAGTCAACCCAGCGGATCGATCCGAACACCAGCGTTTTTGGGGCAACCCCGGTCTGGAAATCCAGGTTGATGGATTGCGGTGTCTCGACCCTGGTCGTGTCATCGATTGTTTGCAACCCGGCGGGGACGGGCGGCACTACGTTGAACGACTCGGTCGACGACAGATCGTGAGTGATCTTGGAGTTGTAGACCAGCGAAACCCGAGCTGCGATTTCAGGTTTTTCCCAGGCAACCCCGACGAGATAACCAAAGTCAGTATCGGCGTCCGCGTCAAATTCGTATCCGGCTGCTGCCGGTACAACGACTTTTGCGCTAGCACGTTGCGCGCGAATACCGCCAATGGCGCTGAAGCCACCGTCAAGCTTGTAGCGCAGCAATGCGGTGAGGGAGTCGACATCAGCGCTGGCCCTCAGAATCCCGCTGCGTCCTCCAAACGCTGCAGTTGGATTCTGCGACAGGGGATAGTCGGCGGAATACCCAATATCCGCACCGAATGGTTCATCATAGATCAGCGCAAAGTCCAGTTTGTCAGTAAATGAACGTTTGTAAGCCAGGCCCGGTGAGAAGAAAGCATTCGACACATCACCTGATTCTACGCCATTTTGTTCACCGCTTACGTCGGGTGACGCATATCCAAGACGAAGTTGGACCACGGATCCCTCTTCGAAAATGATATTGATTCCCTGTCCACTACGGTCCAGACCACCGGCTTGAATGCTTGTTGCGCCCACGCACAAAGCACACGCCTGTAGAAGCGTCTTCTTCATCCATTCCTCCCAATTATGTCGCTAAGTTGCGCGAATTTGTGGTGTCTGCGCACAACCGAGTTATTCTTACAGGTGGATTTCACTCTCTCTACAATAGCTGGTCAACGGGTGACTGAACGTTACCCTTAGTGAGTGTTGCGAGAATCTGTTGCTGAACTGTTACGGTTTTCCGACTGAACGTTAAGGAAGATACCCACAAAAATGACAGCAGCCCCCACGAGCGTCCACTGATCGAGAGCCTCATGATAGAAAAGCATACCGACAATCGCGATTGTAGGAAGGCGCGCAAAATCGAATGGGATCACAACCGTAGCCGGTGCGATTGAGAGTGCATTCGTAATGCAGAAATGCGCTAATAGGCCTGCAAGCCCTACAAGCAAAAGCCAAGGCGCGGTTGCCATCGTTGGTAACGCAAGTTCTCCGTCGATCGCAGAGGCTGCCAGCCCAAGACCAGCCTGTATAACGGTAAGCCAGAACATGATGCACCCGATGCTTGCAGAACGCGTGAGTTTTTTTGTGGAAATTGTAGTCAAAGCGAAGAACACCGCCGACATTGCGGCGGCGACAATTCCTGCGCTTAACGGAACAGCCCCCGGTCGTGCGACTATAAGGATACCAGCAAAACCGATAAGTGCTGAAAGGACCCGCACGACTGTCAACCGCTCGGCCAGCAGCATCGGGGACAGCAGGATCACCCAGATCGGTTGCGTAAACTCAAGTGCAAAGACCTGTGCCAGTGGTGCCACGGAAACAGCGTAGAACCAGAGATTCTGACCGGTGAAATGCAGGGTATTTCTTACCCCGTGAAGGCCAATCCGTTCGGTCGATACCTGATGCCACTTTCCCGTAACCGTCAGAACTAGGCTGACCACGCACATGCCGACTAGGCTGCGATAAAACATGATCTCAAACGTGTCATGGGTGACGCTCAGCTCACGTCCGGCCACGGCCATAGACGTAAAGGATGCGATCGCCCCGATCATCCACAGCGCGGCTTTGCCGATTTGGGGTTTGCTGCTTTCCATTGAGTTGCCCGCGCACTAGGAGTTCTACGATGTTGATTGGTAACTAAATATTTGTGTCGCAGAAACAAAAAAGCCGGGCGCTGGCCCGGCTTGTTTTCATTCCCACTCGATTGTGCCCGGAGGCTTCGATGTGATGTCATAGGTGCATCGGTTGATGCCTTTGACCTCATTGATGATCCGGGTGGCGGTTTCGCCCAGGAATTCATGACTGAACGGGTAATAGTCGGCGGTCATTCCGTCGACTGAGGTAACTGCCCGCAGGGCGCAGGCATAGTCGTACGTGCGGCCATCGCCCATGACACCGACGGTTCGAACCGGCAGGATCGCCACGAAGGCCTGCCAGATATCATCATAAAGCCCATGTTTGCGAATCTGGTCGATATAGATCGCATCGGCTTCGCGCAGGATATCTAGTTTTTCGCGGGTGATTTCACCGGGGCAACGGATTGCCAGACCAGGGCCGGGGAAGGGGTGGCGGCCGATAAAGCTTTGGGGCAGGCCCAGCTCGCGTCCCAATGCGCGGACTTCGTCCTTGAACAGTTCGCGCAGCGGTTCGACCAGTTTCAGACCCATTTTCTCTGGCAGACCACCAACATTGTGGTGACTTTTGATCGTGACCGAAGGCCCGCCCGAGAACGAAACGGATTCGATCACATCAGGGTAGAGGGTACCTTGGGCCAGGAATTCGGCCCCGTCGATCGTGTCGGCATGTTTCTGGAACACGTCGATGAACAGCTTGCCAATTATCTTGCGCTTGGTTTCCGGGTCGCTTTGCCCCTCAAGCTCACCTAGGAACAGATCGCTTTCATCCGCGTGGATAAGCCGAATATTATAGTTGTCGCGGAACATGCCGACGACTTCGTCAGCCTCGTTCTTGCGCAACAGGCCGTGATCAACGAACACACAGGTCAGCTGGTCGCCAATCGCCTCGTGGATCAGGATCGCCGCGACCGAACTATCGACACCTCCGGACAGACCGCAGATCACTTGTTTATCGCCCACTTGTTCGCGGATTGTCGCGATCATCTGCTCGCGATAGGCACCCATGGTCCAATCGCCGCTGAACCCGGCGAGCTTTACAAAATTCTCATAAAGCTTGGCGCCCTTTGGTGTGTGGTGCACCTCGGGATGGAATTGAACAGCATAAAAATGGCGGGACGTGTCTGCGGTGATCGCAAACGGTGCGTTGGGCGAGGTGCCATAAACCTGAAACCCCGGCGCGATTTCACTGACATGGTCGCCGTGACTCATCCAGACCTGTTCATCGCCGTCGGTGAACCAGCCATCGAGAATATCCAGTTGGCCTTTGGGGGTCACAAAGGCGCGGCCGAACTCTGCAGTGCCATGGCCGCTTTCGACCTTGCCGCCCAACTGGTGCATCATCACTTGCTGCCCATAGCAGATACCAAGGATGGGAACGCCAACGTCAAAGATTTCCTGCGGGACCCGCGGAGACCCTTCTCGTGTCACGCTATCGGGACCGCCCGAGAAAATAACGGCCTTTGGGGCCATTTTCCGAACAAAGTCCGTCGTAACATTCTGATAAGGATGGATTTCACAATAAACATTCAGCTCACGCAGGCGGCGCGCAATCAGTTGCGTTACCTGGCTGCCGAAGTCGATGATCAGAAGGCGGTCATGGGTGTCTTGGGTCATGGGTCTGCTACTAGGTTGCGAAGATGATAAGCGCAAGGGATTTCAAGTGGTATAGACACGCCAGTTGGTCGCGGTTGGGGCCTGCTTGTCTGGTGGACGGCCCCGAAGCGAATGACGAAGAGCCGCGCGACTTCAAAAACATGTGCTGGGTCATTTTGTGGCGGTTGTCCCCGACATTTTGTCGCTTTTTCCCCTATAGCGCCGTTATCCACGACTGCCATTGCGGCGGGTTCCTGTAACACACATGTAAATTCAACAACTGATACGGGATTTTCTCATGACAGAGGCAAACACCCGGCGCAGGGCGAGAGGTGGCGGTGGCGCTGCCCGCCGGGCCGAACGTACAGCGGTTCGTATCGAGACCGCAAAGTACATTGAACGCAATATTCCGAATTTCGAGGTTCTCAACGAAGAAGCGTTGCAGATCATCGAAACAAATGCGGAAACGCTTCTGGCCGAAGTCGGCGTCAATTTTGTCGACAACCCTGCGGCGCTGGAACGTTGGAAAGACGCGGGCGCCGATGTGGATGGCGAACGGGTGCGCATCCCACGCGGCCTTGCGCGCGAGTTGATCAAAACTGCGCCAAGCGAGTTCACGCAGCACGCAAGAAACCCTGAAAAGTCCGTGGTCATCGGCGGTCGCAATCTGGTTCTGGCGCCGGTCTATGGCCCTCCGTTCGTGCGTGATGCGCAAGGTGGCCGTCGCTATGCGACCATGGACGATTTCAACAAGTTCGTGAAACTGGCTTACATGTCAAAGTGGCTGCACCACTCGGGCGGTACTGTGTGCGAACCCACAGACGTTCCGGTGAACAAGCGTCACCTGGACATGCTGATGGCGCATATGACCTTATCGGACAAGCCATTCATGGGCTCGGTCACCGATCCCAGCCGCGCTCAGGATTCGGTGGAAATGTGTGAGATCCTGTTCGGCAAAGAGTTTGTTCAGGAAAACACGGTCATGACTTCGCTGACCAACATCAACTCGCCGATGACCTTCGACGATGTGATGATGGGGTCGCTGGAAGTCTACGCCAGGAATAATCAGGCCTGCATCATCTCGCCGTTCATCGTCGGTGGTGCGATGGCGCCGGTTTCGATAGCGGGGACATTGACACAGGTTCTGGCCGAAGTTTTGGCCGGTGTCGCGTACAGTCAGATCATCCGCCCGGGAGCGCCTGCTATCTTTGGTGCTTTCGTTTCGTCGATCGACATGAACTCAGGCGCGCCAACCTTTGGCACACCCGAGGCGTCAATGGTTACCTATGGCGCGGGACAGCTGGCGCGGCGTCTGGGTCTGCCGTTCCGCTCAGCCGGGTCGTTCTGTGGCTCGAAACTGCCCGATGCGCAGGCCGCTTATGAGACCGCGAACTCGCTGAACATGGGGCTGATGGCGGGTGTGAACTTCATGCTGCATTCCTGCGGCTGGCTTGAAGGCGGCCTGGTTGCGGACTTTGAAAAGTTCGTCATGGACGCAGATCAACTTGGCGTTCTGCACGGTCTGGCCAAGGGTGTGGCCTATGATGAGAACGCTCAGGCCATGGACGCAATCCGCGAGGTCGGCCCGGGTGGCCACTATCTGGGATGTGCCCATACGCAGGCAAACTTCAAAGAGGCGTTCTGGAAGTCCGACCTGCTGGACTACAAACCTTACGAAACCTGGGAAGACGAGGGCGCGCGCGATACGCGGCAGTTGGCCTCGTCTCGGGTCGAGCATTTGATTGCCAACTACAAGCAACCGGAACTCGACCCGGGAATTCACAGCGCTTTGACCGAATATGTTGAAAAGAAAAAGACCTCCATGCCGGACGCTTTCAGCTGATAACTGAAAACTGTGAGGCGCGGCTGGCTTTGTACAGCTGCGCCTCACCCAATAGCGCGATCAGAAGGTCCAAATGACGGACCAGCGAATAGCCTGCATCTTCTGCCAGTCTCTGCGCGTTAACCTCTCGTTCAATATCCATCAAACGCATCAGCGCCGCACCCGACCCAGGTAGCGATCCGTACCCAAGTATGCGTTGCAGGTGGCGGTCCCGATCATAGTCCTGTGCGCCGTGTTTGGCTGCCCGCGCCAATAGGCGGGGGCGGCGGAGGGCGGAAATCATGGTCATCAGGTCCTGCATCATTGGGCTCCACTTGTCGGATTAATGTTGCCCAATTTGTTACACAACCTAAGCGGGTGTTGCCTTAATCGGGTTCTCCCCGAACTCTCGCTTCATGAGTGTTTATGAATTTGAATGAAATCTGGTCATCACCTCCGGCAGTTAACGAACGAGTAACGAAAGCGACTCTAGTTAGAATTGGTTAACAAAGTCACCGGGGGCGATAGAGAACAGATTGTTTCGTCGATGAGGGCACAGAACTATGGAAAACAACATGGCTTTCACCATTCCGGCTTGGGTACCTGAGGGGGCACAGCGATACCTGGCCCACACAGAAACCGGCCAGTCGATCCGCGATATTGCGCGATCTGCGGGGTGCCATGCTTCGACCATTCTTAGACAAATCCGCCGAATTGAGATGCGTCGTGACGATCCATTGGTGGATGCGGCTTTGCAGTCGTTGGCCGAAGAACATTTTTCGGTCAATGATGCTTCTGATCGCAAGGTTTCAGCGTTCAGTCATAATTCACACGTCGAAAAAGAAGAATTCAACCACGAGGCCCTAAGGGTACTGCGCAGACTGTGTGAGACCGGTTCGGTCCTGGCTGTCGCTGAAGAAATGAACAAAGCAGTGGTGGTGCGCGATACCGGCGAAGCCGCTGCGACCAGAACTGCAGTGGTTGATTGCAGGATCGCACAGGCGTTGGCGTTGAAGGATTGGATTTCCTGCGACAACCCAGGCCGGATATCGCGCTACCGGATTACCAGCGCGGGCCGCACGGCACTGAGCCAGTTAATGGCCGATTTCGAGAACCAGGCAAGGTCTCGCAACGAACATGGAATGGCAGAAGCGCCTTCTTCGTTTCATGGGGCGCCCTCTCACGCGACGACAAACCGCGCCCATCCAGAACGTCCCAGAAGAATGCGCTATAGCGCCGCAGAAAGCCCGCTGATCGCCCTGGCAAGGCGTCGGGATCGGGATGGAAAGCCGTTTTTAGATGAAGCACTTGTCGGGGCAGGAGAGCGCCTGCGCGAGGATTTTGAACTGGCTCAGATCGGACCTCAGGTTGCACAGAACTGGGACCATTTCCTGACTGCCGGTGGGCGCGGAAGTTTTGGAAGCGGCGACACTGGCAACCGGGGTTCTTCAGAAGCGCGCGACCGCGTAGAGCGTGCATTGTCTGACCTTGGACCGGGGCTGAGCGACGTGGCTTTGCGCTGCTGTTGCTATCTGGAAGGGTTGGAATTGGCGGAAAAGCGAATGGGGTGGTCAGCGCGGTCCGGCAAAATCGTTTTGCGTATCGCATTACAGCGCCTGAAACGTCATTACCAGGATCAGGAAGAGCGCAGCCGTATGATCGGATAACGCTTTGATCGGTTTTGGTTGCGGTTTCAGGGTGGAGTGATAGCTAGGGGTTATGAACTTTACCCTTCGACAGCTCCTATACTTTAACGCTGTTGCGCAACAGCGCAACTTTGGGCGGGCGGCACAGATGTGTAACGTTTCGCAACCGGCATTATCGGTTCAGATCAAGGCGTTAGAAGAAACCCTCGGTGGTGCCCTGTTCGAGCGTAAGGCCCGTGACATATTGCTTACCCCTTTGGGGCGGGATGTGCTCGAATATGCGCGTCAGATACTTGGTGCCTCGGACAGGCTCGACCAATTTGCCAAGGATCACTCAAGCGGGCATCGGTCTTTGTCGATCGGAATAATCCCGACGATTGCGCCCTATGTTCTGCCAGGTGTTCTGGCGGGGTTAAGGGCGGCCGATGTTTCTTTGAGAGTGCAGATACGCGAAGCGCGGACAGAGCGCCTGTTGACGATGCTGCGCGCTGGTGAGATCGACGCAGGTGTGGTCGCGCTGCCCTCCGGGGGAAGCGAATTGTTCGAATTTCCCTTGTTCGAGGATCGGTTCTTATTGGCTGGAAGTTCGGCACGGTTGCGCAATTTTTCCAGCGATACAGAGCGTTTGCGCCCTTTGGACCTTCAAAATGCACAGCTTATGCTACTGGATGATGGGCACTGCCTGACGGATCAGGCCCTGGAGGTTTGTGGTCAGGACCGCAGCAGCGGTCTGATTAACATGGGTGCCTCGTCTTTGGCGACATTATCCCGTTTGGTTGCCGAAGGGTTTGGATTGACGCTCATGCCAGAGCTTGCCGCCCGTTCCGAATCCGACGCGGTACCGGGTCTTAAGCTGATGCGATTTGCCTCGCCGCAGCCGGCAAGGACAGTGGGGCTAGTTCGTCGATCTTCTACCTCGCAGGAAGATTGGTTCGAAAGCCTGGCGGATACCATTCGCACCGTCGGCGAGAGCATTGTCACGCAAACGCGCTAGTCACAAAAAAGCCCGCCTGAAGCGGGCTTTTCTGTTGAGGACGAACTCAGGCCAGTTCCGGCTCTTTGACTTCGTTTAGATGTTTCATCAGGTTTTCCGGTGACGAAACGCCATAGGGGTCCTCGGGGCAGTTATCCATCAGTCCGGGCTCTTCAAACCAGGCTTCTACGATGCCGTCATTGATGATGGCCGCATAGCGCCAGGACCGCATGCCAAAGCCTAGATTATCTTTGTCGACCAACATGCCCATTTTACGTGTGAATTCGCCTGAGCCATCAGGGATGACTTTGACGTTTTTCAGGCCTTGATCCTGTGCCCATTTGTTCATGACAAAGCTGTCATTCACGGACATGCAATAGATCTCGTCCACACCTGCGGCTTTGAAATCTGCGTGGCCGTTTTCAAAACCGGGCAACTGATAGGTCGAACATGTCGGGGTGAATGCGCCAGGCAGTGAGAACAGAATCACGCGCTTTCCTGCGAAATAGTCCGCCGTGGTCTTGTCTTCCCAGCGGAAGGGGTTTGGTCCTTCGACAGAGGCGTCTCGGACGCGGGTGTGAAAGGTCACTTCGGGCAGTTTGGTGCCAGACTTCATGATCGAACTCCTGTGAATCACGTACGGTTTTCGTGGAATTAAAAGGATTCCAAATCCGCTTCAATGGCGGATGTTCCAGGTGCGTCAGAATTTACCTGACAACGCGTAAGTTGCAGTTAATAATAGGAAATTATTTAGAATTTTGGCCCTGAGACGTCAAAGTCTTTCACCCTGATGCATAGCGGCTATGCATGGGTGGTGTAATAGCAGAGGTCAGTTTATGTTATGGGTAAACCGAATTGACCCAAAGTCAGAAAGACAGGCCGTGCGCGATCTGAACATTCCCGAACAAAGACACCCAGAAAAGGCTCATCGGCCCGACAATTCGCAGCCGAAAAAGCCCAGTTGGATTCGCGTCAAAGCACCCGGTGGTCAGGGTTATGCCGACACGCGCAAGATCATGCGTGACAACAATCTGGTTACGGTCTGCGAAGAAGCCGGATGCCCCAATGTCGGTGAATGTTGGAGCCAGGGCCACGCGACCATGATGATCATGGGCGAGATTTGTACCCGCGGCTGTACCTTTTGCAACATCGCCACCGGTCGCCCGGATTCGCTGGATGCGTTTGAACCTGGTCGCGTTGCTCATGCGGTTGAAAAGCTGGGGTTGAACCATGTGGTCATCACCTCTGTCGACCGCGATGACCTTGCAGATGGCGGGGCAGAGCACTTTGCGCAGACCATTCGCGCCGTGCGTCACCGGTCTCCGGGTACGACGATCGAAATTCTGACGCCCGACTTTCTGAAATGCGATCCGTCCGTTCTAGAAGTTGTCGTTGAGGCAAAGCCAGACGTCTTTAACCATAATCTTGAAACGGTGCCTGGCCTCTATCCCGAAGTGCGACCGGGCGCGCGGTATTTCCACTCTTTGCGTCTATTGCAGCGCGTGAAAGAGCTGGACCCGTCGGTCTTTACCAAATCCGGGATCATGGTCGGTTTGGGTGAGGATGGTCAGCAGGTCCGGCAGGTCATGGATGATATGCGCGCCGCTGAAATTGATTTCCTGACCATCGGTCAGTATCTGCAGCCCACGCCCAAACACCACGGAGTCGATCGGTTCGTAACGCCGGAAGAATTCGCATCCTATGAAAAGGCAGCTTATGGCAAAGGGTTCCTGATGGTATCGGCCACACCTTTGACCCGGTCGTCTTATCACGCCGGAGACGATTTTGCCCGGCTGCGTGAGGCACGCCGGAAAAAGCTGGAACAGGGGTGACACCCGAAGCGCATGCGCGGCTGACACGCCTGCGCCACGACCTGCATCAATATCCCGAACTATCCGGGCACGAGCGTGAGACCGCTGCCCGCATAACAGATCTTTTGCGGGGGTTCGGTGCGGACCATGTGCTTACCGGACTGGGAGGGCATGGCGTTGCCGCGGTTTTTGACAGTGGGCAGGCTGGGCCAACCGTTGGTATCCGGTGCGAATTGGATGGGCTGCCGATTCAAGAACTTGGTACGCACCTATATGTGTCGAAGGTTCCGGGCAAAGGGCATCTGTGTGGCCATGATGGGCACATGGCGATGGTGCTTGGCGTTGCGGAAGACCTGGCGCGTCACCGACCCCAAAAGGGTCGGGTGGTTTTGATCTTTCAACCGGCTGAAGAAACCGGGCAGGGCGCCATCGCCTTTCGCGCGGACCCTCAATTCGCGAAGATCGCGCCGGACTACGTATTCTCTCTGCACAACCTGCCGGGGTTGGAACTTGGCGCTGTCGAGTTGTGTCAGAGTTCGGCTAACTGCGCCTCGCGCGGGATGAAAATCATCCTGACCGGCAAGACGTCCCATGCGGCCGCGCCTCAGGATGGGATTTCCCCGGCTGAGGCGATGTCCGAACTGGTTTCGAAGCTGGCGAGTTTAGGCGTAGGCGGCGCGTTGGATGCCGATTTTGCGCTGACAACTGTGACGCATGCCCGTTTGGGAGAGCCGACTTTCGGCGTCGCTCCGGGACAGGCCGAGATCTGGGTAACCTTGCGCACCGTTTCAGATGCCCGGATGCAGACGCTGATGACCGAGGCCGAGGCACTGGCGCGCCGCGCCGCATCCGCCGACAGTCTGGAGGTAGAGATCACCGATGACGATGTCTTCGAGGCCTGCGTCAATCACAGCGACGCGGTGAGCATCATCGCAACGGCCTGCGCCGAACGTGGAGTACCGTGCCATTCAACAAAGACGCCGCAAAAGTTCTCAGAAGATTTCGGGCAATTTGGGAAAGGCGCGAAAACGGCCATGTTCTGGCTGGGGTCGGGGCAGGATCATCCGCAATTGCATAACCCTGACTATGATTTCCCAGACGCACTTATCCCGGTAGGAGTAGACGTATTTGTTGCCGCAATTCGATCACTTAATGGCTGAAACTTCAGTTTACGAGATCGCTCACTATTCCAACGGCATCAATGACTGTCTTAGTGTCATCAGATATCGACAGGATTTCGTCATCCACGCGGATATATCGCTGACCGGCGGGTAGGGGCTTCAACTTCCAGCCGTCCAGGTCATCAAGATAGTCAAAATTCAGATCGTTAGGGAGTTTCTGACCTCGCGTATAACGCTTGATCTGTCCGGGCGGTACACCAACGCCATTATTGGTCTTTATCGACTTTTCGATTTTCGACTTGTCTGAACTTTTCCCTTTGCCCTTGTTGTCTTTTGCGTCCGCAAGACCAACCGTTGCGGCGACTGCGCAAGTCGCCAGAAGCCCAATAGACATTACTTTCATAAGCAGAATCCTCCCAAGATGATCGGAGGGTAATCTGTTGTTGAGGGCGTTGTCCAATGGTATTCAATTAAGTGAATGCAAAGGTGCGCAGCAACTTTGACTATTGGAATCTGGGTCTATTTTTACCCTTCTCAGTCTTCGATAAAACGAACCTTACCAATAAATGGCAAGTTGCGATTGCGCTGTGCGTAGTCGATCCCGTAACCCACAACAAACTCATCAGGAATTTCAAACCCGATCCAGTCCGAACGGAAATCGACTTCGCGCCGGCTGGGCTTGTCCAGTAGTGCGATCGAGCGAAGTTTTCCAGGATCGCGGCTTTGCAGCAGATGAGTAACGTGGTTCAGCGTGTGCCCGGTGTCGACGATATCCTCGACCACAAGAACGTCGCGACCCTCAATAGCGCCGCGCAGGTCTTTTAGAATGCGGACTTCCCGGCTGCTTTCCATCGCATCCCCGTAGGATGACGCCTCAAGGAAATCCACTTCGATGGGCAAGTCCAATTCGCGCACCAGATCGGCGATAAAGACAAAGCTGCCACGCAGCAGGCCGACAACGACCAGCTTGTCGGTCCCGTCGAATTCGGCAGTGATTTCGCGGCAAAGTTCTTCGATCCTGGCGGCAATGGCCTTTGCCGAGATCATCTCATCAATCACATATCCGCGCTGGCTCATCGCTGCCCCCTTGATCTTTGGCGCGCAACATACGACATGACGCGCCATTGTCACCTGCAAAAACCGGACGCCATGCCTATACATTCGGAAACGCGACACCTGCCTTACACTGCGCAACAGATGTACGATCTGGTTGCCGATGTAGCAAAATATCCCGAGTTTTTGCCCTGGTGTGCGGCTGCACGTATCCGACGCTCATATGCAGCAGGAGAGGCACAGGTGATGGAAGCGGACCTGATCATTTCGTTCAAAGTGTTCCGCGAACGCTTTGGCAGCCGGGTTACCCTGTTTGCCGAACAACGCCGGATCGACACGGAATATCTGGATGGGCCCTTCAAATACATGAAGTCGGACTGGCATTTCGAGGACGCAGCAGAAGGCGGGTGCAACGTTTCGTTCCATGTTGATTTCGAATTCAAGAATGCCATTCTTCAGGGTATCATCGGAGTGGTCTTCAATGAGGCGATGCACAGGATCGTGAGGGCGTTCGAGGGCCGGGCAGAGGAATTGTACAGCTAAGTCTTTACCCGAAAGCGGCGCTTGCTAGACTGCGCCACATGACTGATTTTACCACAGCATTGGCCGATTTTGCCTCGGGGCCTGTTGCGACCTCGTCAGAGGCCCGTCTCGTAACCTCTCTGTCTGCGCTGGATTGGGTGGTTGTTGGCCGCGTCGGTGTTAGCGAACCCGTATCTCAGACCGTGCGCGCACTGGTTCTGGATGAAGGAGGCAACCCGCAGGCCCATCTGTTTGGCGGGGGGCTGGCTCCCGTCAGGGCAGCAGGTTTGGTTAACGGAACCATTTCCCACGCTTTGGATTATGATGACACGCATTTTGCGCATATCGGGCACCCTTCGGTCGCGGTTATGCCTGCGGCCTTTGCTCTTTGTGATTGGGACGACCGGATTCTTGTCGATGTCCTTGAGGCCGCTCTTGTCGGGATGGAGGTCTCGATCCGCGTAGGGCTTTGGCTGGGGCGCGCGCATTACCAGGGCGGGTTCCATCAGACCGCGACATCAGGTGCCTTTGGTGCGGCGGTCGCCGCTGGCCGGGTGCTGCGGTTCGATACGGAAAAGATGCGCCGGGTTCTTGGTCTGGCTGCCACCCGCGCCGCAGGGCTGAAAGCTCATTTCGGCACGATGGGAAAGCCCTATAATGCCGGGCTAGCTGCCGCTGCAGGGGTTGAGGCTGCGCTGTTGGTGTCCAAGGGGTTTGATCCCAACTCGGATGCGCTTGAGGGGCCCTATGGTTTTGGTGCAACCCATATGGGTCAGTCCGAAAAGGCCGCTGCTCTGGATGGAATAGGAGAAACGTGGCTGTTCAAAGATGTAAGCCATAAGTTTCATGCCTGCTGTCATGGGTTGCACGCCGCATTAGAGGCCGCACGTGACCTGGATATTGCAGAGCCCGAAGTAGCCGAGATCAGGATCAAGACACACCCACGTTGGATGACAGTGTGTAATCAAACCTCTCCGACCACCGGGTTGGGGGCCAAGTTTTCCTACCGGACGGTTATTGCTATGCAAGCGCTGGGATATGACACAGCCTTGCCAGACAGTTTTTCGGATAAGGTATGTGCGGATAGGCGCCTGCAATCGCTGCGGGACCGGATTTCAGTCGAAGCCGATGAGACGCTGTCTGAAACTCAAGCGGATCTGTCTTTGCTGCGCCGCGATGGGGCACGAAAACAGGCCAGCCACGATTTGCTTGGCCCTATGACATTGGCCGACCGGGAAGACCGGGTCAGAAGCAAGGCGGCCAAGCTGATCGGTGCCGAGGACGCAGACGCGATCTGGTCGATGCTGCGTACCGGTGGCCGGACTCGCGATCTGGCGAAAATGCTGGCGCGTTAGACAACGCGCCAGTGCAATGGGAACCCGGGTTCGAATACTGTTACCGGGCCGTCGTCAGTTTCGATCTTGTCGGGATATTCAACGGGATCGCCCTTGGTAAGGGTGATGGTTTCTTTATTAACTGGCAGGCCATAAAACGCAGGTCCGTTCAATGATGTGAACCCTTCCAGCTTGTCCAGCGCACTGGCTTTGTCAAACATCTCGGCCACAAGGGACATTGTGTTTGTAGCGGTGAAGCATCCCGCACAGCCACAGGCCATTTCCTTGTTTGCATCTGTGTGTGGCGCGCTGTCGGTGCCAAGGAAGTAGCAAGACATCCCAGAAGTTGCGGCGCTCATCAAAGCCTGGCGATGGGTCTCGCGCTTGGCCACGGGCAAGCAGTAGTAATGCGGTTTGATCCCGCCCACCAGGATGTGATTGCGGTTGATGATCAGGTGATGGGCCGTGATTGTTGCGGCCAGATCATCTCCACCGGATTGCGCATAATTTGCACCCTGAGCCGTCGTGATGTGTTCCATCACGACTCGCAAACCAGGAGTCGCCTGGCGCAGTGGATCAAGTATCGTATCGATGAAAACCTCTTCGCGGTCGAAAATGTCGACCTCGGCATCGGTGACTTCACCATGGACACACATCGGCAGACCGATCTCAGCCATTCTCTCAAGCACCGGGCGGACCTTGTCGAAATCACGCACGCCCGAGGCGGAATTGGTGGTTGCGCCTGCGGGATACAGCTTTACGGCCTTGATCAGCCCACTTGCATGGGCTGCGGCGACATCCTCGGCGTCGGTGTCTTCGGTCAGGTACAAGGTCATCAGCGGCTCGAACGGCATGCCTTCTGGTAGGGCGGCCAGAATGCGGTCGCGATATGCGGCGGCCTGATCGCCGCGCACAACTGGCGGAACGAGGTTCGGCATTATTATCGCACGGGCAAAATGGCGTGCGGTTTCGGGCAGAACGGCCTGCAACATGGCGCCATCGCGCAAATGCAGATGCCAGTCATCGGGGCGGCGAATGGTGAGGGTATCAGTCATGCGCATCCGCTAGCACAGCCTCGGCCAAAGACCAACCAAACCGTGAGGATCTGGTGCAAAAACTTCACCTCTCTGCCGCGATGGCGTCTGGGTGGCGGGGCCGGGGCCTTGACGCCCCCGCGCTTGCATGACCTGTTAAGCAACGAAAGAAAGAGGGTTCCATGACGCAGCAAGATTCCATTGATACCGTGCAGCAAATGCTGGGCTCGCAAGGTTACGTTTGCGGTCGGGCCTTGGCGACAGTGGTGTTTTTGTCGCTTAAACTGGGCCGCCCGCTATTTCTTGAGGGTGAGGCAGGTGTCGGGAAAACCGAGATTGCCAAAGCGCTGGCCGCTGGTCTGAACCGTCGCCTGATCCGCCTGCAGTGTTATGAAGGGTTGGACGCATCCTCGGCGGTTTACGAATGGAATTTCCCGGCGCAAATGGTGGCGATCCGAACTGCCGAAGCCTCGGGCGGCGCTGACCGGGGTTCGTTGCAGACCGAATTGTTTTCTGACGACTACCTGATCGAGCGTCCGTTGCTGCAGGCCATGCGCCCGGATGAAAACGGGGCTCCCGTCCTGTTGATTGACGAACTTGACCGCACGGATGAACCGTTCGAGGCCTTCCTGCTGGAAGCGCTCAGCGATTTTCAGGTCACCATTCCCGAATTGGGCACTGTCAAAGCGCCGGAGCCACCGATTGTTATCGTTACATCGAACCGAACGCGAGAAGTGCATGACGCCCTGAAACGCCGTTGCCTGTACCATTGGGTCGATTACCCGGATTTTGACCGTGAAATTGAAATTCTGAACGCCCGCGCACCCGAGGTCGCAGAGGCGCTTAGCCGAGAGGTCGTCGCCTTTGTCCAACACCTGCGCACAGAGGATCTGTTCAAGAAACCAGGCGTGGCCGAGACCATCGACTGGGCCAAATGCCTGCTGGCGCTGGACGTCATCAACCTTAGCCCCGAAGTGATCGGCGACACGCTGGGGGCGATCCTGAAATATCAGGACGATATCCAGCAACTGCAAGGGTCCGAGGCGAAACGTATTCTGGATGAAGCCAAGGCGTCGCTGGAACCTGCCTGATGGTTGAACAGCTCCCTCTCGACATCCCCGACAACCCAAAACTGGCGCAGAATATCACTCATTTCGCGCGGGCTTTGCGCAAGGCAGGGCTGCCGATTGGCACCGGGCGGGTCGTGGATGCGATCCGGGCGGTTCATGCTGCGGGTTTCTCGGAGAAGCGGGATTTTTACTGGACGTTGCACGCTTGTTTCGTGACCCGACCCGAGCATCGGGCAGTATTTGCGCAGATTTTCCGCATGTATTGGCGCGACCCACGTTACATGGAACACATGATGTCCATGATGCTGCCCGCGATCCGCGGCGTTCAGGAAGAGCGCAAGGCCGAAGCTGCAGAGAAACGCGCGGCCGAGGCTCTGCTGGACGGCGTCGAACGGGACTTGCCTGAAAGCTCTGACATCGAGGAAGAAACTGAGCTGGAGATAGATGCGTCGCGGACCGCGTCCTCGGAAGAACGGTTGCGCAATCTAGACTTTGAGCAAATGAGCACCGAAGAAATTGCCTTGGCCAAGCGCATTCTGGCACAGCTCAAATTGCCGGTAAAACCAATCGAGTCGCGCCGAGGCCAAGCCAGCCACTTTGGGCATCGGATCGACCGCGCCCGCACGCTGCGCGCATCCATGCGGCAGGGTGGTGAACTGCGGGACATCGCGTATTTGAAGCCGAAACAACGGTGGCCGAACCTTGTCGTTCTCTGCGATATTTCAGGATCTATGAGCCAGTACTCTCGTATCATCCTGCATTTCCTGCATGCGGTTTCAAACGTCAAAGGCGCGGGATGGGCCAAGGTTCATGCGTTTACATTCGGTACGAGGTTGACGAATATCACCCGGCACCTGCGCCAACGCGATGTGGATGCTGCCCTGTCGGCGGCAGGGGCCGAGGCGCAAGATTGGGAGGGTGGCACGCGGATCGGGGAATGCCTGCACGCTTTTAACCGTGACTGGTCGCGTCGGGTTCTGGGGCAGGGTGCGGTGGTGTTGTTGATTACGGATGGTCTGGATCGGGGCGAACCCGAGGTGCTTGGAAAAGAAATCCAGCGCCTGCATCTGTCAGCCCGCCGTTTGATCTGGCTAAACCCTTTGTTGCGCTGGGATGGCTTTGCGCCAAAAGCGCAGGGGGTGGCGGCGATGCTTCCCCATGTTGACAGCTTTCGGGCCGGCCATTCCATTGCGTCGCTGGAAGATCTGGCCAAAGTCATCTCAAAACCGGATGACATGGGTGAGAAAGCGCGGTTGATGGCCGCGCTTTCGAAGTAGGTCTCAACCAAGCTGTTCTTCGTTGCACTTACGCGCCATTTCCATCGCTTTGTACGTACCGGTCAGATCAACGGTGAAGGCGAATTCCTTTTCGGGGAACACAACCATAACTTTCTGTTTGGCAAGGTCTTCGGCAAACTTGGGGTCATCCGACAGCACATAGCCACCCGAATAGCCTTTGGTGATGTTGCCCTTCATGCCGGTGGCTTCTCCAAGATACAGGTTTTCGCCCAGCAGGATCGCCACAGCCTCGGTTTCGCCACGCTTGATGTTGGTTTCAGCTTTGGTGAATACGCCAACATATCCCACGCCGCGGTCTTCGGTCAGGCCCATTTGAACCACGTTTTCCGCGTTATCAACAGCTTCGATCAGGCAGGATTTCTTGTCTTCGTCGATGAAGATTTTCCATCCGTCCACTTCGCCATAGCGCAGGAAGGTATCTGCGCTGGCCACTGTCGCCGCTAGCATTCCCAATACCGATCCGAGTGTAATAATGTGTTTCAAGTCTCTGTCTCCTTTTGAAAATTATCTGCGTCACAGCTGCGCATGATCCGCGTTTAGGTCAGAATCGGGAGGGCTGGCAATCAATGCATTGGATGTTCGGCTGAAACCCGCGGGGCTTTGCATAGCATTTGGAATTTCTTTCAAGGCCCATGAGTTAGCCTGATGGCTTACTTTTCATCCTGCCAAACCTGCCTATGTTGGTGCGGGAAACGCCAGGAGGGCGATATGGACAGATTCGACAACAGCCCCGAGACTGCTCTGGATTTGTATGAAACGGGAAAGCCAGTTGCGCTGGCTACGGTTGTTCAGACCTGGGGCAGTGCCCCCAGACGTGTTGGCGCTCAGCTTGTGATAGCAGGTGATGGCCGCTTTGAGGGGTCGGTATCGGGTGGTTGTGTCGAAGGTGCGGTTGTCGTCGAGGCGTTGGAAGCGATCGAAGAGGGTGAAGCGCGCCTACTTGAATTCGGGGTCAGTGACGAAGATGCTTTTGCGGTCGGGCTGGCCTGTGGCGGAACAATTCGGGTACTGGTCGAGCCTATTGGATCGGTCCTTCCTGAAAGCATATTGCGCGATCTGGTCGCTGCACGCGCGCAGCGCGAGCCTGTGGCTTATGAAGTGAATATCGAATCCGGCCATCGTGCGTTGCAGCGCGATCGTTATCCCGAACGCATGCGCATGGACCGGTCCGGTTTCGAAGAGGATGCGAAGACATTTGTTTCGGTCCACAATCCGCCCTTGCGGTTGATAGTGGTCGGGGCCGTTCATATTGCTCAGGCCCTGGTCCCGATGGCGCGAATTGCGGGGTACGACCCTGCGATTGTGGATCCACGAGATGCGTTTGCAACCGCCGCAAGATTCCCTGAGGAAACCGTGCTGACGGATTGGCCGGATGAGGCCGTTGCAAAGCTTGGAATGGATGCGCGAACGGCTGTTGTCTTGCTGACCCATGATCCAAAACTGGATGATCCCGCGTTAGAGGCCGCCCTGAGAACCGGGGTGTTCTATATTGGGGCGCTGGGGTCTAATCGAACGCATGCGAAACGCGTCACCCGGATGAAAGAAGCCGGATTTACTGAAGGGCAGATTTCACAGATTCACGGTCCCGTAGGCTTGGATATCGGTGCCGCCGATCCTGCGGAAATTGCGGTTTCCATATTGGCCGAAATGACTGCGGTGTTGCGGGGCAAAGCATGAAGTTTGGCTCGGTTCCTTTGCGCGAGGCCGCTGGTGCAATTCTGGCGCATTCAGTGAAAGCCCAAGACACAAAGCTGCGTAAGGGCCTTTTGCTCACGCAAACTCATCTGGATGAAATGGCCGCCGCCGGGTTGACCTCGGTCACTGTTGCGCAGCTGGAACCCGGTGATTGTCACGAAAACGACGCTGCCCGGAGTTTGGCAGAGGCTTTGGCCCCGGACCCGGCAACCGTGGGATTGCGCGTCACCGAGCCGTTCACAGGGCGCGTTAACCTCTTGGCGAGAGGCCCCGGAGTCGCTGTTCTGAACGTACAGGCGCTGGAAGCGTTCAACTTGGTTAACCCGATGATTACCGTGGCCACAGTACCCCAATATCAACAGATGGGATCAGGCGGGATGGTGGCGACGATCAAAGTCATTTCTTATGCCGTCCCCGGCGAAGATGTGGCGCGTGCCTCGGCGCTGGCACAAGGGGCGGTGCGCCTGTCTGGCCCGGTGTTTCGCAGTGCCGGCCTGATCGTCACAGACATCCCCGGAGGTGTTTCGAACGACAAGGGAATAGCTGCAATCCGAGGGCGTGTCGAAGCCCTGGGTATGGGTTTGGATGACATTCGGGTGGTGCCACATGAGATTCAGGCGCTGTCTGCTGCATTGACGGGTGTTAAAGGGGATATTGTCCTGATCTTGACGGGCTCAGCAACTTCGGATGCGCATGATGTTGCGCCGCAGGCTGTTCGTGTTGCAGGCGGTCAGGTGGATCGGTTTGGAATGCCAGTAGATCCGGGCAACCTGTTGTTCACCGGTCTGCTGGACGCCAGACCCGTAATCGGTTTGCCGGGGTGTGCGCGCTCTCCTGCACTGAACGGTGCGGATTGGGTTTTGTCGCGCGTGGCTTGCGGGATTGAAACGACAGCGGCGCATATTGCAGGCATGGGGGTCGGTGGATTGCTCAAGGAAATCCCGACCCGGCCACAGCCACGCGCATCTATCAAGCGGTAAGGCGTTTGACATCAATTTAAGGCCCAGATCAGACCGCTTTGTTCGGCATTGTGATCTGTCATAAACGGCGCCCTGCGAAATTTTTGTTCTCAAACAATAAGTCCCGTGTTTAACTCGACAGAGAAAAATATGACATGGGAGGAACTTATGACACAGGTCACCATGACCGTGAACGGGAGGTCTGTTAGCGGTGAGGTTGAGGGTCGGACGTTGTTGTCTGGATTTTTACGTGATCATCTGTCGCTGACCGGAACGCATGTTGGATGTGACACTGCGCAATGTGGGGCGTGTGTTGTTCATGTGAATGGCGCGGCGGTGAAGTCGTGCAACATGCTTGCGCTGGAAGCAGACGGGTCTGAGGTCGCCACGATTGAGGGCCAGGCCGCTGAGGATGGGTCTTTGAACGTGATTCAGCAGGCGTTTCAGGATCATCACGGGTTGCAATGCGGGTTTTGTACGCCGGGCATGGTGATGAGCGCCGCCGCCTTGCTGAAAGAGAACCCGCGCCCGAGCGAAGCCGAGATTCGAAAGTATCTGGAAGGCAACCTGTGCCGCTGCACAGGCTATCACAACATTGTCAAAGCGATCATGGCCGCATCGGGCCAGGACGTAAGCGGCATCGCTGCCGAGTAATACCGACGTAAAGAATTTTCGACGAAAATTCTTTTTCAGGGAGGAGAACAAGCAATGCCCAAAGACAGTGGCATCGGAGCCAGTTCCAAACGGCGCGAGGACGTGCGCTTTTTAACCGGAGCAGGCAATTACACCGACGATATCAACGTGCATGGCCAGGCCTATGTGCATTTTCTGCGGTCCGACATCGCGCATGGCCGGATCAACAGTATCGACACCTCGTCTGCCGAGGCCATGCCGGGCGTGGTCAAAGTGTTTACCGGCAAGGATTTCGAAGGCGTGGGCGGCATGCCCTGTGGCTGGGAAGTGACCGACAAGCACGGCGCACCGATGCAGGAACCTCCGCATCCCATTTTGGCACAGGGTAAAGTGCGCCATGTGGGCGATCCGATTGCTGCTGTGGTCGCCGATAGCCTGGAACAGGCCCGCGACGCGGCTGAGGCGATCGAGCTTGATATCGAGGAGCTGCCCGCCGTGATCGACATGAAGGCCGCCGCGCAAGAGGGCGCGACGCTGGTCCATGACGATCTGAAGAACAACATCTGCTATGATTGGCAGTTGGGCGAAACCGATGATGCCAAGGTCAATGAGGTCTTTGCCAATGCGGCCCATGTCACCACGCTGGATCTGGTGAACAACCGTCTGGTTGCCAATCCGATGGAGCCGCGTGTGGCGGTGGGCGAGTACAGCCGCGGCACCGAAGAATACACGCTTTATACCACGTCGCAGAACCCGCATGTGATCCGCCTGTTGATGTGTGCCTTTGTTCTGGGTCTGCCCGAACACAAGGTGCGCGTGGTCGCGCCGGATGTGGGTGGCGGCTTTGGCACCAAGATCTTCCACTATGCCGAAGAGGCATTCTGCACCTTCGCCGCCAAGGCTTGTAACCGTCCGGTCAAATGGACCTCGAGCCGGTCCGAGGCGTTCATGTCTGACGCGCATGGGCGCGACCATGTCGGACAGATCGAACTGGCGCTGGATGCGGACAATAACTTTATCGGTCTGCGCACCAACACCTATGCAAATATGGGTGCGTATCTGTCGACCTTCTCCAGCTCGGTACCGACATGGCTGCACGGGACGCTGATGGCGGGCAACTACAAGACGCCGGTCATTCAGGTCAACGTCAAGGCGATGTTCACCAATACGGTCCCGGTGGATGCCTATCGCGGCGCGGGCCGTCCGGAGGCGACGTTCCAGTTGGAGCGGGTCGTGGATATGGCAGCGCGTGAACTGGGTGTCGATCCGATCGCCCTGCGCCGGCAGAACTTCATCACCCAGTTCCCCTATGACACACCGGTGGCGCTGACCTATGACACAGGCGATTATAATGGGACGATGGACAAGCTTGAGTCCGCTGCTGATCTGGCAGGCTTTGCCGCGCGTCGCGCTGAAAGCGAGGCCAAGGGCAAGCTGCGGGGTCTGGGCGTCAACTGTTATATCGAGGCTTGCGGTATCGCGCCGTCGAACATCGTTGGCATGCTGGGGGCCCGTGCGGGTCTGTATGATGCGGCGACTGTGCGGGTGAATGCCACCGGCTCGATCAGCGTCATGGTAGGTGCCCATAGCCACGGGCAGGGGCATGAAACGGCTTTCCCGCAGGTTGTGGCGGACATGATCGGTATCGACGAGTCGATGATCGAGATCGTGCATGGCGACACTTCGAAGATTCCGTTTGGCATGGGCACCTATGGCTCGCGGTCTTTGGCGGTCTGTGGATCGGCGATGGTCAAGGCAACCGAGAAAGTGATCGACAAGGCCAAGAAGATCGCGGCGCATCTGTTGGAGGCGTCTGAGGCTGATATCGAGCTGAAGGACGGTCAGTTCAGTGTGGCAGGGACCGACAAGTCGGTGGCCTGGGGTGATGTCACCCTGACGGCCTATGTGCCGCATAACTTTCCGCTGGAGGTCGAGCCCGGGCTGGAGGAGACCGCCTTTTATGACCCGGCCAACTTTACCTTCCCGGCTGGCGCCTATGCCTGTGAGGTCGAGGTTGACCCCGAAACCGGTCGGGTCACCATCGAAGCCTTCACTGCCGCTGATGACTTTGGCAATATCGTCAACCCGATGATTGTGGATGGTCAGGTGCATGGCGGCATCGGTCAGGGCATCGGTCAGGCATTGCTTGAAAACTGTGCCTATGACGAAAACGGTCAGCTGCTGAGCGCATCCTTCATGGACTATGCCATGCCGCGTGCCGATGATGTGCCGTTCTATGCGGTGGATCATTCCAGCCAGACGCCCTGTACGCATAACCCGTTGGGTGTGAAGGGCTGTGGTGAGGCCGGGGCAATCGGTTCACCACCTGCGGTGGTCAACGCGGTGCTGGATGCGTTGAATTCAGGCGGCAAAGCCATCGATCATATCGATATGCCGGTGAGTCCATCGCGTGTCTGGACTGCGATGCACGGGTGAGAGGTTGGGGTGCGAGGGGTCAACCCCTCGCGCTCCCCGAGATATTTATAGCCAGATGAAGGGCGGATCAGCGCCTTTCGGAAAGGAAGACGAAATGTACAATTTCGAATTTGAAAAACCCTCGACCATAGCCGACGCGGTTGCCGCTTTAGGGGCTGAGGATGCGCAGGCGTTGGGTGGTGGGCAAACCCTGATCCCGACGCTGAAACAACGATTGGCTGCGCCATCGGCACTCGTCTCGCTCAGCGGAATTCCCGAAATGCAGGGCGTCTGTGTTGGGGATGACGGGTCGGTTTCTATCGGTGGCGCAACGCCGCATGCAGTTGTTGCGCAAGAGGCGGCGGGATCATACCCGGCGCTGGCCGCATTGGCCGGTCAGATCGGTGATCCGGCGGTGCGCAACCGAGGCACGATTGGCGGCTCGGTTGCGAATAACGATCCGGCGGCCTGTTACCCGGCGGGTGTGCTCGGATCCGGGGCCACGATCGTGACCAACGCCCGTCAGATTGCGGCAGATGCGTTTTTTGATGGCATGTTCTCGACCGCACTGGATGAGGGTGAGATCATCACATCCATCCGCTTTCCGGTGCCACAGGCCGCGAGCTATCAGAAGTTCTTGCAGCCAGCCTCGCGCTTTGCGTTGGTGGGCGTCTATCTGGCCCGGTTCGCCGATGGTGTGCGTGTGGCGGTCACAGGCGCCAGCGAGGATGGGGTGTTCCGCTGGTCCGAAGCAGAACAGGCGCTGAATACTGAATTCCGACCGGACGCGTTGATGGGGCTGAACATCAACCCGGCCAACATGATCGGCGATCTTCATGGCAGCAAAGCGTATCGCGCGCATCTGGTCAGTGTGATGACCAAGCGGGCTGTGCTGGCCTGCATGTAATTAAATCGGCTTTTAGTCGCAAAGCCCCGGGGTGTGTCCCTCGGGGCTTTTTCTATTTTCGGCGTATTTTCGGAAGTTTGTTTGGTTGCCAATAAGCTCCGGTATCTTCGCGCGCTTTTTGATAGGCCTCGACGCGGTGGGCTGCGGTTTCGCCGCCTGCCTCAAATAGATGGCCGATGAGGCATTCGAGCACGGCCATGACCCCGGTAAAACTTGAGGTGTGATGTTGTGACCTTGTGCTGACGGTAAAGACGACATCCGGCTCGACACCCGGCGCAATGACTTCGCTATCCGAGATCAGGATGACCCGAAGCCCCTTTTCCCGGGCGAACCTTATGGATTTAATCGTCTCCGCAGAATAGGGGCTGACCGTGATTGCCAGCAGACAGTCCTTGTCATCGGCATCCAGCAGGTCATCCGTGGCCGAGCCGATGTGGCGCGGTATTAGTTGAATACCGGGGTGCGCCATGCGCCCGGTATAGGAAAAGTAATAGGCCAGCGCGTAACTGGCGCGGGTGGCGGTCACGAAGCAACGGCGGGACCTGAAGATATGGTCAACGGCTAGATGCGCTGTCTCGGGCCTCATCAATCGCAGGGACCTGACGACGACATTCTGTTCGTTGCGGGCAAGTCTGGCTTGAAGCTGACCATGGGCGCCGTCCGCTTGCATGTGGGTTTGCCAGGACGCGCCAAGGAATTCTTCGGTATCCGTCGCCAGGTTTTGCCGGAACGGTGCGCGAAAGGCTTGAAACCCGCCAAAACCCATATGCTGGGCCAGTCGGACAAGGACATTTGCACTGACACCGATCTTCTCGGCAGTTACCCGTATCGGGTCGAGGCCGAAATCCGCGGGGTGATCTACGATGTATTTGGCTGCCGCCTGAAGTCTGGGCGGCATCTGGTCGATGTTTTTCCTCAAGTTATCTGTCAGCTGGCGTTGGGTCTCTGTCATGAAAAAACATATGTTATGAAAGAAGAAGGTGTAAAACATAGGCCGCTTGCATAGATGCGGCAACAGGTAATCGGGGGCAGGGAATGTCACAGCATCGGTCGAAATCTGAACCCTACATTCTGGCGGCGCCCAATGGTGCGCGCCGAGGTGCGGCAGATCACCCAGCCCTGCCTGTCACAACCTCGCAAATTCTTGAAGCGGCCAGAGCATGCCATGAGGCCGGTGCGGCCGGTCTTCATCTGCACATTCGGGACACAGAAGGCCGTCACTCTTTGGACGCGGGACAGTATCTGGAAACACTTGCCGAACTTCGGCGGCGGGTTCCGGCTCTGGACATCCAGATCACAACCGAGGCGGCAGGGATTTTTGATGTAAGCAGCCAGTTCGAATGTCTGAAGAAGGTTAGACCGGCTTGGGCGTCGATCTCGGTTCGCGAAATCGCGCGCGATAACGATCTGGCTGACCGGATCTATGGTCTTTGCGCGGATCAGGGGACGCGGGTTCAGCATATTCTTTACGACGCTGAAGATGCGGCCCTATTAACACGGTGGCAATATCGTGGGGTTGTCCGCAAACAACAATCCGACCGTTTGCTTGTTCTGGGGCGCTATCGGACTGATCAGGAATCAAAGCCCTCGGATCTGGATGCGTTTCCGGACGGGGATTCGCCTTGGATGATCTGTGCCTTTGGAAAACGAGAGCATGACTGTTTAATACATGCGGCGTCCTTGGGCGGTGATGTCCGGGTCGGATTTGAAAACAGCATCGCAGACCGGAACGGAGACACATGGGACAATAACGCCGCCTCAGTCGCGGCCCTTGTCGCCAGATTGAAAGAGGATAGATCATGAGCCACGTTTTCCCACGCCATACGAAATCTCAGCTGCCGGTCGCGGTTGGCGGCGAAGGCTGCTATCTGATCGATGCTGACGGTAAGCGGTATCTGGATTGCGGTGATGCTGCTGTGTCCTGTCTTGGCCACTCAAACCGGGCGGTGATCGAGGCGGTTCAAAGCCAGGTTGAAAAGATCGCCTTTGCGCATACCGGGTTTATGACGTCCGAACCTGCCGAAGCCCTTGCGGACCTTCTGATTGATCATGCGCCCGGGGATTTGGATCGCGTTTATTTCGTATCCGGAGGGTCCGAAGCAACAGAGGCCGCCATCAAACTGGCACGGCAGTATTTTCTTGAGATCGGTCAGCCCGAGCGCCGCCATGTCATCGCGCGCCGCCAAAGCTATCATGGAAATACTCTGGGGGCCTTGTCAGCGGGGGGAAATGCCTGGCGCCGTGCGCAATTCGCACCGATGCTGATCGAAATGACCCATATCGCGCCCTGCTACGAATATGCCGAAAAGAAAGATGGTGAGAGCAGCCACGCCTATGGTCAACGGGTGGCCGATGAGTTGGAGGCCGAAATTTTGCGTCTTGGCCCTGAAACCGTCATGGCGTTTATGGCCGAGCCAGTCGTGGGGGCAACGCTGGGGGCGGTCCCGGCGGTCGAAGGGTATTTTAGGCGCATACGTGAAATCTGTGATCAATATGGCGTTTTGCTGATCCTCGATGAGGTCATGTGCGGAATGGGGCGAACCGGGCATTTGTTTGCCTGCGATCACGATGGAATTGCCCCGGATATTCTGTGCATCGCCAAGGGTTTGGGGGCGGGTTATCAACCCATCGGCGCAATGTTGTGTACGAGCCGGATATATAAGGCGATCCAAAATGGGTCAGGGTTTTTCCAGCACGGGCATACCTATGTCGGCCATCCGGTGGCAACTGCAGCGGCATTGGCGGTGCTGAAGGAATTGACGAGCCAACAACTGCCCCAGCGCGCCGAGTTTATGGGACAGAGACTGCAATCTGCGCTGGAAACTGCGTTCAGCGAGCACCCATATGTCGGCGATATTCGGGGCCGCGGGCTGTTCCGCGGTATCGAGCTGGTCTCGGACCAGGCCGGAAAAACACCGTTTGATCCCGCACTTGGTCTCGCGGGCAAGATCAAGAAGGCGGCATTGAACGCTGGTCTGATCTGTTACCCCATGTCTGGCACACGCGATGGTCGAAGTGGCGACCATATTCTGTTGGCGCCGCCTTTCATTATCGAAGACGCACAGATTGAGGAATTGGTTGAAAAGCTGGAGGCCGCACTCAAAGCCGCGATCTGACGCTCTTTTGATCTGACTTTCTCTTTTTACTCAATAGGGTATCGACAAAAGGTCAATTCCTGAAGGAGCGATGATGATTGTCGACATCTGGAAGAGTTTTCGGGACTTGCCCGCCTGGGTACAGATCTGGTTGGTGGTGCTGCTCATCCCGACCAATCTGGCACCTCTGGCGTATCTGGATCAGCCAAATGGTATTCTAATCGCAGCACTCGCAATCGGTGGGATGGCATTGAATCTTCCGATCATGCTGGCTACCCGAGGGATGAGCAAAGCGATGGCATTTCCGCATCTAATATGTTGGGTGCCAATAGTTTTCGTCGTGATTGCAGTATTTGCAAGCGAAGCCGAACTGGCGATTGGATATGCGAAATTTCTGGTGTTTCTACTGGTTATTGACCTGATTTCGTTGGCATTTGATGTGAATGACGCAAGGGTCTGGCTCAAAAGCCGAAGCGCAAAATAAAACCCCCTCAATCCGAGGGGGTTTCGTATAACGCAGTTGTCGCAGGGCTTACTTCTGCGGCAGCGGGCCGATCATCATGATCATCTGACGGCCTTCCATCTTGGGCATGTTCTCGACCTTGCCGATTTCCTTGGTGTCCACGGCGACACGTTCCAGCAGCTCACGGCCCAGATTCTGGTGTGCCATCTCACGACCACGGAAGCGCAGAGTCACTTTTACCTTGTCGCCGTTTTCAAGGAATTTGAACACGTTACGCATTTTGACTTCATAGTCATGAGTATCGGTGTTGGGCCGGAACTTGACCTCTTTCACCTCAATGACTTTTTGCTTTTTGCGCGCTTCGGCCTCGCGTTTCTGCGTTTCGTATTTGAATTTACCAAAGTCCATGATTTTGCAAACCGGAGGGTTTGCATTCGGCGAAATCTCGACCAGATCCAGGCCGGCTTCGTCCGCGAGTTGCATGGCTTTGGCGGGATGAACCACCCCGACATTTTCACCTTCGGCGCCGATAAGGCGAATTTCGGGGGCACGGATCTTATCATTGACGCGCGGGCCGGTGTCTCTCTGAGGCGGCGCGTTGTGAGGTCTGCGAGCTATGGGTTCATTCCTTTGATGATTGCAGAATTTCAAGCCCGGAATTTAGACTGGGCTGCGGGACGTTTCAAGCGGCATAAGTGACCACCAGCGTGAATTTCCCATGATATTCCCGCGTTTTTGCCGATCTGATGTCGCATATCAGACCGGCAAACCGGATTAGCCAACAAAGGCCTTTTCAATGACGAATTCCTTGGGGTCGGAATTTGCGCCTTCGCGCAGTCCGAAATCCTCGAGGATTTTTTTGATATCCAGATTGAAAGCCAATGATCCGCAAACCATCGCGCGGTCCGTATCCGGCTGGATGCCGCCCTCAATCCCCAGATCGGCAAATACTGTGCCGTCTTTCAACAGCTCGGTAATGCGGCCCATTTTGGGGCTCTGATCGCGTGTGGTGGTCGGGTAGTAACGAATCTTGTCCGCAAAACCTTCGCCCATCAGTTCGGCCAGCAATTCGTCCTGACGGATGTCTTCAATCAGTTGACGACCATATTCCAGCTCGGCCACTTCGCGGCAGGTATGGGTGATTATGACCTCATCATAATCCTCATAGGTCTGTGGTTCGCGCAGCAGAGAGGCGAAGGGTGCAAAGCCGGTGCCGGTGGCAAAGAACCACAGGCGCTTACCAGGCAGCAGGGCGTCATGGACCAGCGTGCCAACCGGCTTGGGCCGCAGGATGATCTGATCGCCTGGTTTGATGTGCTGAAGTTTCGAAGTCAGCGGGCCGTCCTGTACCTTGATCGAATAGAACTCAAGCTCTTCATCCCAGGACGGCGAGGCGATGGAATAGGCGCGCAGCAGGGGTTTGCCGTTGTCGCCCAGCAGGCCGATCATCACAAACTCGCCCGAGCGGAACCGCAAGGACGCGGGGCGCGACACTTTGAATGAGAACAGGCTGTCAGTCCAATGCTTGACGTCTGTCACAGTCTGGGCGTCCGGCAGAACGGGGGCCTTCACGGCGGTTGCTTCGGTCACGGGTTTCATCTCTGTCATCGTTTCACTGCCGGTGGAGTAAACCGACATCTCCGTTTAATCTTTGATCCAAGTCAGGAAAAGGGGGCTCTTGCCCCTACGTTCCTATTTGAGGCTGCGAAAGGCGGTTTTAGCCGCGCAGGCGGGCCTGATAGTTGTTGTCCTGCCAGTTGGCGCGAGCCACCCACTGATCTTCGGGCTGGCGATCGGCCAGAGTGTCTTCAATCTCGACCTCATCAAAGCCGCTGCGCCGCGCCATGGCATACTGGTCGGCCAAGACATGGCCTTTGGCGCGCAAGCGACCGGTATAGCCTTTCAGGCGCAGGGTCCGCGCGATGGTAAAGCCGCGCCCATCCGCAAAGGACGGGAAATCGATGCGCACCATCTTGGCACAGCCCAGCCGTTCGGCAAGCTCATCGGGATCCGTGTCCGAGCTGACATCCAGCGCGACCACATCATTGGCCGCGTCTTCCAGCGTGACATAGCCATCAGTCCAATCATCGGGGGCGAACCCCTCATCGGTTACGATAACGTTCATGTGTTCTCTCCGGCGCGCATCATCTTGCCATCTACAAAATGAATGCCGCATTCTTCCTTGTTCTGATCGCGCCAGCGTCCGGCGCGGGGGTCTTCGCCCTGTTTGACCGGCGAAGTACAGGGCGCACAGCCGATCGAAGGGTATCCTTTGGCCACCAGCGGGTGCCTGGGCAAGTTGTTCTCTTCCATATAGGCGCGCACATCTTCGGGCGCCCAATGGGCCAGCGGGTTGACCTTGATCCGGCCTGTGCCGTCCTCGACCTCAAAGAAATCAAGCGTGGCGCGGGACCCTGCCTGAAACCGTTTGCGCCCGGTGATCCAGCCATCATATCCCAACAATGCCTGTTGCAGCGGGAAGGTCTTGCGCAGGTTACAGCACGCATCCATGTCCCGCAGACGCAGCGCGCCATAGGGGTCGTCGCGTTGAACATCCTCGTCATCCGCGCGGATGATCTTGACGTTTCGCAACCCCAACCGCTCGCTCACCTCCTGCTGATACTCCAGCGTTTCGGTGAACAGCATCTGCGTGTCGATGAACAGCACCGGGGTCATCTTGTCGACCACGGCCGCCATATGCAGCAACACCACCGATTCCGCACCGAAACTTGAGACCAGAGCGAGATCATCGATCTCTTCCATTGCTCCGTGCATCACGTCATGCGCACTGTGGTGGCGGAACCGGGCGTTCAACTCACTGACCCGTTCGGTCAGTTCACGTCTATCCCGGCCCAGTTCAGTCTGGATCAGATCAAGCGGCATTCGCTCGCGCCTCGGGGTAGAGGGCCGCCTTGAACGGAGTCATTCCGACACGGCGATAGGTCTCGAGGAAGGTTTCTTCGGCACCCTCACGCTGCTCCAGATAGGTTTCGACGATGCGCTCAACGGCCGGAACGATCTCATCATAGGCAAAGCCCGGACCCGTACGATCACCGATTGCGGCGTTTTCCGTGCCGTCACCACCCAGAGTGATCTGGTAGTTTTCGACGCCTGCACGATCCAGACCAAGAATGCCGATATGGCCGACATGGTGGTGACCACAGGCGTTGATGCAGCCCGAGATCTTGATCTTCAGGTGGCCGATATCATGCTCCAGTTTGAGGTCTTCGAACCGGGTGGCGATTTCCTGTGCAACCGGGATCGAACGCGCCGTTGCCAGCGCGCAATAGTCCATGCCGGGGCAGGCGATGATGTCGCTGATCAGGCCGATATTGGCGGTCGCCAGCTCGGATTCTTTCAGTTTGGCATGGATCGCGGGCAGGTCCGATTTATGGACATGCGGCAGGATCACGTTCTGCTCATGACTGATGCGCAGCTCGTCATAGGCGAATTCTTCGGCCAGATCGGCCATCACGCGCATCTGCTCGGCAGTTGCATCACCCGGCGTCGCGCCGTGCTTCTTGATTGAGATGGTGACAATCGCGTGGTCCGCATTCTTGTGCGGCGCGATGTTAGTATCGACCCACGAGCGGAAGACCGGGTCGTTGGTGTATGCACCTTCAAACGACGCAACCGACGCTTCGCGGAAGGTGGGTGCAGCGAAGTGGCTCTTGATCTGTTCCAGCAGGTTCATATCCGCGCCTTTGAACTGCGGGCGGACCTGCAGGAAACGCTCGTTCACCTTGGCGCGGATGGCGTCGATGCCGTGTTCATGCACGGTGATCTTGATGCGCGCCTTGTACTTGTTGTCGCGGCGGCCGATTTGATTCCAGACCGAAACAGTGGCTTCTAGGTAAGCCAGCAGGTCGTCAAACGCGACGAAGTCAGACAGTTCTTTGCCGATCATGGGCGTACGGCCCAGACCGCCGCCTACGATAACACGGGCACCCAGAACGCCGTTACGTTCGACCAGTTGCAGGCCGATATCATGCGCCTTGATAACGGCGCGGTCATTTTCGGACCCGGTGATGGCGATCTTGAACTTACGCGGCATGAACTGAAATTCCGGGTGGTCGGTCGACCACTGGCGCAGGAGTTCCGCATAGGGGCGCGGATCGGCGACCTCATCCGCGGCGGCACCGGCGAAATGGTCGGCGGTCACATTACGAATGGTGTTGCCGCTGGTCTGGATGGCGTGCATGCCAACCTCGGCCAACGCGTCCAGCATATCCGGCACGTCATTCAGCTTGGGCCAGTTGTACTGGATGTTCTGACGGGTAGTAAAATGGCCGTAGCCCTTGTCCCACTTTTCTGCCAGCAGGGCCAGTTGGCGCATCTGCGCACTGTTCAGCGTGCCGTAAGGAATGGCGACCCGCAGCATATATGCGTGCAGCTGCAAATACAGGCCGTTCATCAGGCGGAGTGGCTTGAACTCATCCTCGGTCAGCGATCCGTCAATGCGGCGCTCGACCTGGGTGCGAAACTGTCTGTTGCGTTCTGCCAAAAATGCTGTGTCGAACTCGGAGTAGCGATACATGATTAGCTGTCCTTAAGTGCAGCCCCGATCCTGGGGCCAATGTAGGGGAGAGAGAGGGCCAGGGATCAGGCCCGGGGCTGCTGGGAAGTTTCCTGTTTGCCGTGGGCATAGTTGGACGGACCAGTCCGGCGGAAGTCTTCCCGAAAATGAGTTGGTTCTGGGCCTTCGTCGCCAGCTATGGCATCCGCCAGATAGGCACCGACAATCTTGCCTGCCTGACGTTCGGCATCCAGAAGGCGGATCTGTGCGTGGGCTTCGTCTGTGATCAGCTCTGCCTCGGATAATTCACGCGACCAGCGGTCGTCCTCGGTCAGATAGATGACGTCACCTTCCAACAGATCGTTGGCGGTTACCACTTTGGGGGTAAAAGCGCGGGCCATCAGGCGTGCTCCTTTTTGAATTCAGTCAGGGCCTTGGCTGCCTGGCGGGGGGCAAGGCCGTAAAAAGTAAGGGTGGGGCCGTCCATGTCCGAGGCGCTCAGATCGGCGGACATGTGATCCAGCGTCGTGGTCAAAATGCGCTGATCGGGACGCGACGCGTTTTCGATCAGCGTCACAGGTGTGGCCCGGTCGGCGCCGTGCATGATCAGGCGGCCCTGAATAAACCGGGCAGACTTTTTGCCCATATAGATCGCCGCCACCGAACCGGGCTGCGCCAGGGCGCTCCAATCGTGATCGGCGAACCCCTTCATGTCGTGCCCGGTCAGGAAACGGATCGAAGAATTGCGCCCGCGGCGGGTCTGGCTTTGCCCGATGCCCGCAACTGCGGCCGAGGCTGCGGTGATGCCGGGGATAATCTGCCACGAGATGCCCGCTGCTTCAACGGCGTCGATTTCTTCGTCCAAACGACCAAATACGGTGGGGTCACCGGATTTCAGGCGTACAACGCGTAGACCCTTCAGAGCGTACTCTACCAGCAGCGCGTCGATGTCTTCCTGTTTCCACGAGGGGCCGAACCCGGCTTTGCCAACATCGACCAGGTCGGCCGTTTGCCCGGCAAGGGCCAGCACCTCGGCGCTGATCAGCCGGTCATGCAGGACAACATCCGCGCGCTCGAATGCGCGCAGGGCCTTGAGCGTCAGCAATTCGGGATCACCGGGGCCCGCGCCGACAAAGTCGACATGGCCTGCGTCCTGATATGTTTGCGTCACTTGCATGTTTCGGTCCGGGTTGGTTTGACTTGACCCTCAATATAGGAAATATTCCCGGTATTACGCCATATGTGCGCATAAATAAGAACAAGCGTTTCGCTGTGTTGGTAAAGCGATACGAAAGTTTCGAAACGAGGAAGAAATTGGAATGTCAGTGCGGATTGATGACACGGATCGGAAAATTCTGGTTGAGCTGCAGCGCGACGCCAGCCAATCGCTGGACGAAATAGCAGCCCGCGTCGGCAGTTCCAAGACGCCTGTCTGGAATCGCATCCGCAAGCTGAAAGGGGCCGGGGTGATCGGTCAGCAGACGGTATTATTGGATGCCGAGGCGCTTGGTTTTGAGGCGACGTTCTTCGTGCTGATCCGCACCTCTGAACACGAGGCGGATTGGCAGCGAAAGTTCCTCAAAGCCCTGCGGGACCGCCCCGAAGTGCAAGAGGCGCACCGGCTGGCGGGGGATATCGACTATATCCTCAAGGTGCGGGTTAAGAACGCGCGCGCCTATGACGTGTTCTATCAGACTCTGATTTCCGAGGTGCGCGTCCACAATGTGACGGCACTGCTGTCGATGGAAGAGATCAAGTCGACGACCATGCTGCCGCTGAATGCCCTGATCGAGAACTAGCGGTCAGACCTGAACCATCAACCGCTTTAGCCCGTGAAAATGGTAGCTGTTGGAATATTCCGGTTCCTCGCTGAGCGCTAGGTTGGGACAGCGTTCGAACAGTGCCGCCAGCGCTATTCGCATTTCGAGTCGGGCCAACGGTGCTCCGACGCAGAAATGCAGACCCGCGCCAAAGCTGCTGTTGGTCAGGATGGGGCGGGTTGGATCGAACTTATGAGGTTCGGCCCAGACTTGGGGATCACGGTTCGCGGCTCCAAGCAACAAAGCGACTTCGTCACCGCGTTTAAAACTGTGCCCGAACAGTTCGATCTCTTCATAGGCATAGCGCGTGAACATATGCAGCGGGGGATCAAAGCGCAGGATTTCTTCGACGGAGGCGTCAATCGTTTCAGGCTGAAAGGCATCGGCTTTTACACCTTTTCGCAATACGGTCCTAAGCCCATTTCCCAGAGAATGAACCGTGGCCTCATGACCGGCATTCAACAGCAGAATGCAAGTTGCAACCAACTCGTCACGCGACAGTTTTTCACCATCTTCTTCAGCGGCGATCAACCGGGTAATCAGGTCATCCTGAGGGTCAGACCGGCGCTTTTCGACGTAAGACGAGAGAAAGTCGGTGAACTCTTTTGCCGAGGCCGCCGCCGCATCCTCGGTCTGGCGTGTGCGGCTGGCCTGATACATCGCCACCATGTCATGGGACCAGCGCAAAAGCTCGGGCGACATCTCTTCGGGAACGCCTAGAAGGCGGCAGATCGTAACGACCGGAACTTGCGTGCAATAGGTGTCCAGCAGATCGAACGGCGCATCCGTAAAGGCGTCGATCAGCTTGTGGCTGAGGTCATGGATCGTTGGTTCCAGTGCCGCAATGGCACGTGACGTAAAGGCGCGCATGACCAGGCGTCGAAGCCGGGTGTGGCGCGGCGGCTCTGCTTCTAACAACGAATGAGATTCGACCATCAGCCAGGGGGCTAGATGCGCAGGACCTGGACGCTGCATTTCCGACGGCACTTCGCGACCGAAACGACGGTCCTTCAGCAAGGCCTGAACCGCCCGGTGCGATACCGCAGCGTGCATCCGGTAGTCGGCCCAATACACAAGGTCGCCATGCGCGCGGGCCGCATCATAAAACGGATAAGGGTTCTGGACAAAATTCGGGTCAACAGGGGATCGATGCAAAGTCTTCATGGCGGGCACACTTGCCATGAGGCGCGTTGAATGCAAGACCCAATGTCATGCAAAGGGTATGGTTAATTTCGACATTTCTGATTGCTGTTGGGCTGCTCTCTGTTGGGGTGTGGTCATACGGCTTTCGTCAGGCTTTGTCGCCGCTGAGCGATAAGGCTGAGGCCGATCTGGAATTGGCCGCCGACCGCCTTAGCACACAAATGCAGGTCTATCAGGAGCTGGCTGTCTTGATGGCCAGCCACCCGGCTGTTCGAACGCTTGTCACGCCGAGCGATCGCGCCATCGCGCAGGCTGTGTTGCTGGACGTGGCAGACAAAACTGCCGCCGTTAACATTGTCTATCTGGACCGTCTGGGCAGTGTACTTGCAGCCGCCCACCCGGTGCCTGAATTGACGATGGCAGACCATCCCGCATTCAGGCGCGCCATGCAGGGTGCTATGGGCAGTGCCCACGGGGTCGAGTCTACAAGCGGCGATCGAACCTATTCCTATGCAGCTCCTGCCTTTGGTCCCACCGGTATAGTCGAAGGCGCATTGATGGTTATAGCCGATGTGCAGGATGTCGAACAGACTTGGCGGGGCAGTACCGAGGCCATCTTCTTTATTGATGGGGAAGGTGTGGTGTTCATCTCGAACCGTTCCGACCTGTTGTTCTGGCGTCGGGCCGAAGGTCAACCGGGGCTGGTGCCGCCCGAGGGGCAGACGGTCGATTTCTCGTCGAATCTGATCGGACGACACGAGCTTTGGACCTTGAATTGGGGCCGGTATCTGCCACAGCGTGCGTTACACCTTACACTTGATCTACCGGTGATAGACATGACAGCCGAGGTGCTGGTGGATGTGGCCCCGGCGCGCCGTCTGGCGAATTTGCAAGCAGCGGCGGTCGCTGCGATCTGTCTGGCTTTCGGGGCGCTTTTGTTCATGGCAACCGAACGCCGGCGCGCGCTTGCTGAGGCCAATGCGGTGCTGGAAAGCCGCGTGACGCGCAGAACCCATGCACTTACCGCCGCGAACACCGCCCTGCGGCGCGAGGTTCATGAGCGGGAAGAGGCCGAGGTCGCTCTGAAGCATGCGCAGGAAGAGCTTATACAGGCCGGGAAGTTGAGTGCGCTCGGGCAGATGTCGGCGGGCATCAGCCATGAGTTGAACCAGCCGCTGATGGCCATTCGCCAATTCGCCGAGAATGGAACGGCTTTTCTGACCAGAGGTGACGAGTCAAAAGCCGCCGAGAACCTCACCAGAATTTCCGATTTGGCCGCGCGAATGGCGCGAATTATCAAGAACCTCAGGGCTTTTGCCCGCAATGAAAACGAGCCCATGGGCAGAGTTGATCTGGTTCAGGTAATAGAAACGGCGTTGGAATTGACCGAGGCCCGGCTGAATTCGGAAAACGTTCGTATGGAATGGCAGGCTCCAGATGTCCCTATCTATGCTTGGGGTGGCGAAGTGAGATTGGTGCAGGTGTTCGTAAATCTGATTAACAACGCCGCCGATGCCATGAGTGAGCAACAACAACGCATGATCAAGATCGCGATAAACAGTGACAAGACCCTGGCGGTCACGGTCAGCGACACAGGTCCGGGGATCGAGAACTCGGAGAAGCTGTTCGAGCCGTTCTATACTACCAAAGCTGTCGGTTCGTCTGAGGGCATGGGGCTGGGGCTGTCGATCTCTTATGGTCTGGTTCAAAGCTTTGGTGGTAATATTCGGGGCACCAACGCTCCGACAGGTGCGGTATTCACTGTGGAACTGGAACATTTCAGGGAAGTAGGGGCAGCATGACCCGCAAAGTGCTTTTAGTCGATGACGACTCGGCAGTGCGCGAAGCGCTGGCCCAAACGCTGGAGCTTGCCGATTATGAACCCGTTACAGCCGGGTCCTTTGTGGCGGCGAAGGATCATATCCGGGCGGATTTCGCAGGAGTGATCGTGTCGGATATCCGGATGCCTGGTCGGGACGGGTTTCACCTGTTGACCTACACCCGCGATATGGATGCTGATCTGCCTGTCATCCTGTTGACTGGAGAAGGCGACATACCAATGGCAGTGCAGGCCATGGGGCAGGGTGCATTCGACTTTTTGGAAAAGCCCTGCGCCGCGGCAGATCTGCTAAAGGTGTTGGGCAAGGCCTCTGAGGCGCGAGAGCATGTCCTGCAACAACGGGCGATGAAAAGCGAGCTTGAGCGCGGCGATCCAGCGGCACGCCTACTGTTCGGTCTCTCATCAAAGGCCGAAGAACTGAGGGAAAGGGTTCGTACGGTAGCCCAGACAGGGGCCGAAGTTTTGGTCACCGGACCGGCTGGCAGCGGGGTGTCCAAAGTTGCCGAGGTCGTTCACCTAATGTCGCCGCAAAGTCAGGGCCCATTTGTCAAACGTCCATCCGCCGGTTTGTCGACCAGCGATCTGGTTCATGTCTGCGAAGATGCAGCCGGTGGTTCCCTTTTTCTGGACGAAATCTCGGCCATGCCCGAGGCCACGCAATATGCAGCACTGGAGATGGTTGAACAGGGTGTAGGCGCCCGAATTCTGGCGGGCACGACCACTGACCTGGCCGAATTGTCTTCGGATGGACGGTTCCTTGCGGATTTGTTCTATCGTTTGGATGTGATGCGCGTTCGCATACCGTCGCTTGCCGAGCGCCCCGAGGATATACCTGTAATCTTCCGCCACTATGTAGCACAGGCAGCCGAACAGGCCGGGATAAAGGAACCGGAAATCACGTCGGACCATCTGGCATCGCTGATGACCAGAGACTGGCCGGGCAACGCACGGTCGCTGATGTCAGCCGCAATGAGGTTTGTGCTGGGAATGCCCGAAGATGTCTCGCAGGCCGCAGAACTGGGGTTGAGCGAGCAGATGGCACGGGTCGAAAGATCTCTGCTGATTGCTGCCCTTGGCCGGCATAACGGCAAGGCATCAGAAGCCGCAAAGGCGCTAAAGCTGCCTCGCAAAACCTTCTACGACAAGCTGGCGCGATACCACATTCGTCCTGAAGACTACCGGAGGTAAAGGCTCCCGCCAGCTTTTCCCGCATTGTCATGCGGTTAAGCTGTTGGGCGTGGCAGTCCGCTGACGCGGACTGCGGGGCGAACCAAATGCCCGGCAATCGATTCGGATTCGGCGAATCGTTATTTGTGCGGAAATCCACACAATGGCGCAGATATATGTGCGGATTCTCGCACGGCTTTCTTGCAGGCTCAAACAGAGACTTGGTTGAATGCGTGTAACATCAAGTAAATAAATGACAAAATGTCAACCGGCGGCGATTCCCACAAAAAGTTGAGAGCGTGAGCCCGATTCGGTTCACTCGCCGCCATGGGACGACTTCGGCACGTCCGGAGACGTAGTGAAGTATCTGGGAGAA
The DNA here is from genome assembly GCF_059610845.1 of Ruegeria sp. CDSC021. Taxonomy (NCBI): domain Bacteria; kingdom Pseudomonadati; phylum Pseudomonadota; class Alphaproteobacteria; order Rhodobacterales; family Roseobacteraceae; genus Ruegeria; species Ruegeria sp. CDSC021. Next base: position 705,162 of record NZ_JBXWOK010000001.1, on the reverse strand, counting down.
CTCGACTGATGAAATTTCTGACAACGGCAGCGACCGCCGTCGCTCTAACCGTAACAGCAACCGCAGGCATGGCCGCTTGTGAAGACGGCGAAATCGTCGTGAAATTCGCGCATGTGACCAATACCGATAAACATCCCAAGGGTATTGCAGCCTCGTTGCTGGAACAGCGCGTTAATGATGAGATGAACGGCGTGATGTGCATGGAGGTCTACCCGAACTCCACGCTCTATAACGACGATAAAGTCCTTGAGGCGATGTTGCAGGGCGATGTGCAACTGGCGGCCCCGTCATTGTCCAAGTTCGAGAAGTTCACCAAGCAATTCCGCCTGTTCGACCTGCCGTTCATGTTCAAGAACATTGACGCGGTAGACGCATTTCAGGCTTCGGCTGATGGTCAGGCGATGAAAGACAGCATGCAGCGCCGTGGCCTGCAGGGGCTGGCATTCTGGCACAATGGCATGAAACAGATGTCGGCCAACAAACCGCTGGTCGATCCGTCGGATGCCAATGGCCTGAAATTCCGCGTCCAATCTTCTGACGTGCTGGTCGCGCAGATGGAGGCGATTGGCGGAAGCCCGCAGAAAATGGCTTTCTCAGAGGTTTATGGTGCGTTGCAGCAAGGTGTCGTCGACGGACAGGAAAACACTTGGTCCAACATCTACGGCAAGAAGTTCTTTGAGGTTCAGGACGGTATCACTGAAACCAACCACGGTGTCATCGACTATTTGGTCGTAACATCTGTTGACTGGCTGGACAGCCTGGATCCTGCGGTGCGGGAACAGTTCCTGACCATTCTGGGCGAAGTGACAGAACAGCGGAACAAAGAATCCTTCTCGGTGAACGAGGAAGCCAAGGTCTCGATCACAAATGCGGGCGGTATCATCCGTGAACTTAACCCTGAACAGCGTCAGGCCTGGATCGACGCCATGAAACCTGTCTGGGAACAGTTCGCCGGTGACGTGGGTCAAGAAAAGATCGACGCCGCACAGGCTATCAACGCCGGGTTCTGATCCTGGTATACGCCGCGCGTCCGGGGACTGGGGAGTATTCGACGCGCAGGCAGGGTGGGCCGATTTGGCCCGCCCAAACAGCACTTATCTCAAAAAAATGTGGGGACAGATAGATGTCTGGTGCGCAATCCGGCCAAGGCGGGCTGATCGACCATATCGAAGAAACCTTGATCGCATCGTTGCTGGGCCTGATGACGGCTGTGACATTTGCCAATGTGATCGCAAGGTATTTCTTTAATTCCAATATCCTATGGGCACTGGAGCTGACGGTATTCGCCTTCGGCTGGTTGGTGCTGCTTGGGGCGTCTTATGCCGTCAAGAAACACGCCCATCTGGGAGTGGACGCCATCCTGAACATGCTCAGCCCGGCGCCTCGACGGATTTTGGCTCTGATCGCAGTAGCCTGCTGTCTGGTGTTTTCTCTGCTGATGCTAAAAGGCGCATATGACTATTGGGCCGTGTTCGCGGATCTGCCGCCCACATCGGGGCGATGGTTCCCTACCGGGTTCAACTTCGATGCGCGCAGTCAGAGCTTTTATGAGGTCGACGACATTCCGATGGTCGCCCCGCTGCGGTTTCTTGAGGATCTGATCAACTATGGCGAGGGCTATGAAAAACTGCCCAAGGTGGTGCCGTATCTGGTTCTGCCCGTGTCGATGCTGCTTTTGGTGATCCGCTTTGCGCAGGTTGCGGTACAGATTTGGCGCGGCGAAGCCGACCGGATGGTCGCTAGCCACGAAGTCGAGGACGAGATTGAAGAAGTCCGCGCTCAGCAAGGAGAGCACAACTGATGGATGTCATTCTTCTGTTCTCGATGGTGATCGGCCTGCTGCTGATCGGTGTACCGATTGCGGTTGCGTTGGGGCTCAGTTCGACCCTGTTTCTGCTGATTTATTCCGACAGTTCGCTCGCCTCGGTCGCAGGTACCTTATTTGAGGCTTTCGAAGGGCATTTTACCCTGCTGGCGATCCCTTTCTTCATTCTGGCCTCGTCCTTCATGACCACGGGCGGCGTGGCCCGGCGCATCATCCGTTTCTCGATTGCCTGCGTGGGGCACTTGCCCGGAGGTCTGGCGATTGCGGGCGTGTTCGCCTGTATGCTGTTTGCGGCCCTGTCGGGGTCGTCTCCGGCTACGGTGGTGGCCATTGGTTCGATTGTGATCGCTGGCATGCGGCAGGTTGGCTATTCCAAGGAATTCGCCGCCGGCGTTATCTGTAACGCAGGGACGCTGGGTATTCTGATTCCGCCGTCGATCGTGATGGTGGTCTATGCCGCCGCTGTCGAAGTTTCTGTCGGGCGCATGTTCCTCGCCGGTGTGATCCCCGGCCTGTTGGCTGGGCTGATGTTGATGATCACCATTTATGTGATGGCCAAAGTCAAGAACCTACCCAAAGGTGAATGGAAAGGCTGGGGCGAAATCCTTGTCTCGGCACGCGAGGCCGGGTGGGGTCTGTTCCTGATCGTGATCATTCTGGGCGGCATCTACGGCGGTATCTTTACCCCGACCGAGGCCGCTGCGGTGGCCGCAGTCTATGCCTTTTTGATTGCCAGCTTCGTCTACAAGGACATGGGCCCCCTCAGCACCGAGGGTGAGGAAAAGAATATCTCTTTGCTCAGAAAGCCTTATGCGCTGATCACGGCAATTTTTCACCCCGACACCAAGCAGACGTTGTTCGAAGCTGGGAAACTGACCGTTACCCTGCTGTTCGTTATCGCCAACGCCTTGATCCTGAAACATGTTCTAACCGATGAACAGGTACCGCAGCACATAGCAACTGCCATGCTGTCGGCAGGTCTGGGGCCGGTGGCTTTCCTGATCGTGGTTAATGTGATCTTGCTGATCGGCGGCCAGTTCATGGAGCCTTCGGGCCTGCTGGTTATCGTAGCACCACTGGTGTTCCCGATTGCAATCGAGCTAGGCATCGACCCGATTCACCTGGGCATCATCATGGTTGTGAACATGGAGATCGGGATGATTACCCCGCCGGTCGGCTTGAACCTGTTCGTGACCTCGGGCGTGGCGGGCATGCCGATGATGGGCGTTGTCCGGGCGGCCCTGCCATTCCTGGCGGTCCTGTTCGTCTTCCTGATCATGGTGACCTATATCCCGTGGATATCCACCTTTCTGCCCAACACTTTCATGGGGCCGGAGATCATAACAAACTAGCGGGTCCAGCCGCTGAGAATAAGACCGGGCAGGGGATCTCTGCCCGGTTTTTGCGTCTTGAACGGGGCGCCAAGGGGATTATCTAAAGGGCAGAGGACGACCTCTCCATCACGAGACAGTATCCGGGACGACCCGGACTGATCAGAGGTCTCTTCTATGCCCTGGATTATCCTGTTGTTTGCCGGCCTGCTTGAAATTGTCTGGGCCGTGGCGATGAAACAATCTGCCGGGTTCACCCGGTTCTGGCCGACCGCCCTGATGGCGGTTTCGATGCTTGGTTCGTTCACATTGCTGGCACTGGCCATGCGGACGCTGCCTTTGGGAACAGCCTATGTCATCTGGACGGGAATAGGAGCGGTTGGCGCGTTTACCTTTGGTATTCTTTTTCTGGGCGAAGCCCTGACCGCCACGCGCATCTGCGCGGCAGTCTTGATCATAGCCGGGATGGTGACGATGAAAATGGCCTGATCAAGCTTGTTCCAGAGCCTGAATGATGCCCGAGAAATCGTCAGCCTTCAGGCTCGCCCCGCCGACCAGAGCGCCATCCACGTTCGATACGGCGAAAATCTCGGCGGCGTTTGATGGCTTTACCGAGCCGCCATAAAGCAGCCGGACCGAACGCCCAACGCCTTCGCCAAAGCGCCGTTCCAGCCGCGCGCGGATAAAGTCATGAACCTGTCCGATCTCATCCAGGGTGGGCACTTTGCCCGTGCCAATGGCCCAAATCGGTTCGTAGGCGACTATTAGGTTTTCGCCCGTTGCCTGATCCGGGATCGAGCCGGACATCTGACCGCCGATTATATCCAGGGTATTGGCGGCCTCGCGCTGTTCCAGGCTTTCACCGACGCAGATGATTGCCTTTAGCCCACCATTCATAGCGGCAATAGACTTAGCACGAACATCTTCATTCTGTTCACCATGATCTTCGCGGCGTTCAGAATGGCCAAGAATGACGGCTGACGCTCCGGCGTCGACCAGCATCTGGGCGCTAATGTCACCTGTATGCGCGCCCGAGTTTGCCGCGTGGCAATCCTGACCGCCTATCTGGATGTTTCCGCCCGGGACCTTCTCTTTGGCCCGATGAATCAAGGTGGCAGGTGGGCAGATCAGAATATCAACTGCCGGGGCAGCATGCATGTGAGAAAGGGCCTGAAGCTCTCTCAAGTCGGCAGCATTACCATTCATCTTCCAGTTTCCAGCCGCCAGTTTGCGCCGCATATCGCGTCCCCTTGAAATAATTCGGTTTTCTGGTGACCGGATATCATTGCCAGTCAGGTCTGACAATTCCGGTTGCAGAGCCCGTTGCAAAACGGCAGTTTCCGCCGCGATGAGGAATGAGCAATATGATCGAACATCTTGATCTTGAAAAACTGGATCGGTGCGACACGGCGGAATTGGCCAAATTGACCCGCGCCGTCGGTGAAGTTGGGTTTCTGACCGTGTCCAATACTGGTATCTCCGCCTGTCGGGTGGAACGGGTCATCTCTGCATATCACGCATTCTTCCGGCTGCCAGAGGCCGAGAAACGGCGTGTTGATATGGCTGTGACCGGGTCCAACCGTGGGTGGGGCGCCTCGCGCTCGGAACAGGTAGATCCAGCTGCAAATCCTGACTTCAAAGAGGTGTTCGATTGCGGATACGAGCTAGCTGAGACCAATAGGTACTTTGGCAAGAACCTCTCGGTTTATGCCCCGAACCAATGGCCGGAGACTGTGCCCGAGTTTCGATCAATCATCGAGGCCTATTATGGTGACGCCTGTTCGGTTGCCATGCGGGTGTTGCGCGCCATTTCGGTGGCATTGGGCAAGGATGCCAACAGCTTTGACACTGCCTTCGACACGCCCATGGCCCTGTTGCGCGGCAATTATTACCCGCAAAGGCCAGTCTGGGCAGGCGAAAAGGATTTCGGTATCGGAGCGCACGCTGATTATGGCTGTCTGACCCTGCTGGCCACCGATGGTCGAGCCGGGTTAGAGGTACAGATGCCGGACCAGAGTTGGGCTCAGGTCCAAGCGCAGCCCGGAACATTCATTATCAATTTTGGGGAGATGCTGGAGTTCTGGACGGCAGGGGCGGTCAAGGCAACTCTGCACCGTGTGATCGGTGGATCTGCTGAAAGGCTGTCGGTTCCTTTGTTCTTCAACCCGTCTTATGACACCAATGTTGCCCCGCCACATTCAGAGAATGTCATCCAGGCAGGAGAGCACTTGACGCGTCGTTTCAACGAGACCTATGTGCACTTGCAGGCAGCGTCTTAAGGCTGAGTTGCAATGCTTTCGTCGAACTTGATGGATTCTCCGCAACCGCAGGCATCTACAACATTCGGGTTGCGGAACTTGAAACCGGATTCAAGCAGCGAGACCTCATAGTCGATCTCTGTTCCAAACAGGAACATCTGTGCCATCGGGGCGATCATGATCCGCGCGCCGTCCTGCTCGACCACTTCATCATTGGTGTCAGGCTGGTCGACATAGTCCATGGTGTATTCCATCCCGGCACATCCGCCTTTCTTGACGCCAATACGCAAACCAGCATGACCGCCCGAAGTCATCAGGCGGGCAATCTGCTCTGCAGCCTTTGGTGTCATTGTTACGGCCTGTTTGCCGGGGATGCCGAACATCATGATCTCCGTCGTTGTTCGTTGTTGCTAATGTAGTGCCGCGAGGCATCAGGCTCAAGACATAGCAGGATTTCTTACCTAACTTTTACTGTCGGATTAGATTTCCCGCCCCAGTCGGTAAGCAAGGCTTGCTTTGCAAATTACACTCGTCATAGCCTGACCCATGATCCACTTTTGGAAAATATTTGAGGCTGAATAGCATGAAAAGACTTTGGTTTAGAAAAAAAGATATTCTAACAATTCCTTCTCTGATGCTGTCTGTGTTTTTGGCTCAGACGGCGATCGCAGAAGAAAAGCAACATCCGGTAAACTGTGCAACGGCAGAAGGTGATTTGCGCGCGATTGCAACCGAACGAAAACATGCAGAGGAGGAGCAGGCCAAAAGTGTAATTGCCATTACACCTGCTGGGGCGCTTCTAGGCCTTGTGACTGGAACCGAAAAGAAAAGACTAACTATGTTATCAGGAGATTACATAGAGAAGCTTAACCAGAGGTCGGACGAAATCAAATCGACCTGCGGAATTCAATAACAGAAGGCTTTCGCACTTGACCTTACATAAATCCAAGTTCCAGGCGCGCTTCGTCTGACATCATTTCCATGCCCCAGGGGGGCTCCCAGGTCAGTTCCACGTCAACTTCTTTTACGCCGGCCACGGGTTCGATTGCCTCGACGATCCACCCAGGCATTTCGCCGGCAACCGGGCAGCCGGGCGCGGTCAGTGTCATGATGACCTTGACCGCGTTTTCCTGGGTGATGTCGATCGTATAGATCAGACCTAGATCATAGATGTTTACAGGGATTTCGGGGTCATAAACCGTTCGGCAGGCGTCGACCACCGGCTCATAAAGAGGGTGTTCAATCGTTGAAGGGGCAATAAGAGGTGTGCCTTCAAACTGTTCGCTCGGGTGAGTCATTCGTGCCTCGGGTTTGTTACCTGACGAATTATATAGGGAAAGCCTCGGGCAGCGTCCAGAGGCACAATGACACCCCCTTAAGGGGTGCCATAAGAGTTTAGTCGTTTATGTCATGCCTGAACTTCTTCACCTGGCCATGGGGCAGAGCAAAGACGCGGCGCAGGATCAGCCAGGCAATCAGCGACAAAGTCGCAAAGATCATAAGCAGGATCGGCAGTGACGGTACTATGCCAGGGATTGCCAGCAGAATACCCGTCAGCCCGGCCCCGATGGCGAAACCCAGAAAGATGAACCCAGGTAGGACTATTTCGAGGATGCCCAAAGCCAACGCGCCAGCCAGCCATAGCCACCATGTTAACCAAAAGGGATCAGCCATTATGTACGTCCTTTCAACATGTTGAAGGCGTTTCCGAAAGCTTCAAGCGCATTGGCAGGTACAACGATAGTCTGCGAGCCATTGCCGGTGCCCAGCGTGTTCAATGCCTCAACCTGTTTCAATGCAACCTGGTACTGAGCCGCCTCGATACCGTTTTCCTTAATCGCCTGGGCAACAACACTGGTTGCATAGGCTTCGGCTTCGGCTTGAATGCGGCGCGCTTTGGCCGTTTGTTCTGCCGCATAGAGTTCGGCGTCGGCCTGAAGCTCAACAGAGCGTTTCTTGCCCTCGGCCTCGGTAACCTGCGCGCGGCGTGCGCGTTCGGCATTCAACTGTTGCAGCATCGCGTCACGGGTCGCCTGATCGAGGTTAACGTCCAAAATCTCGGCGCGCGTCACTTCGATCCCCCAGTCATCCACTGCGGTTTCGACGCTTCCTTGAATCTGAGTGATCAGTTGAGCACGGTTCGACTGAACTTCGTCCAGGTCCATCTTGCCGATTTCCGCCCGGACGATACCGGCAACGGTCGTCGCGATAGCACCATCTACATCGCGGATGCGGTAGACTGTCTTTTCCGGCTCTAGGATGCGGTAAAAGACCGAAGTGTCGATTTGGACCAGAACGTTATCTTTGGTGATTGCGTCCTGCGTTGCATTGGGAAGCTGGCGTTCCAGAATGGATATCTTGTGCCGCGCAACATCCAGTAAAGGAACGATAAAGTTGATCCCAGGGCCGAGCACAGAATGCAAACGCCCGAACCGTTCGACCACATACTTTTCCGATTGCGGCACGATTTTAATGCCTTTTAGCGTGATGATGACGATCAATGCCGCCGCGAGCAGGTAAATTAGGTTCGAAGAAAGCAATCCAATGATTTGGTCTTCGGTCATATCCGTCCTCTTTTATTGTGTACGATAGTATACATTTGGGGGTTGAATCGCCCTTTTTCAACTCTGGTATGGAGGGATTGTGCTTGGATTCAAAACGCTGATCCATGGATTTTGGTTAGTTTTTGCTATTGTGACCGCTTTGCATCCCCTCGCGTTTGCGCTATCGGGCTGGGATGAAACTGATTATTGATACAGACCCCGGCATCGACGATGCGATGGCCATTGCATATGCCGCTGCAGCCCCCGAGATTGACTTGATCGGCCTGACGACCGTTTTTGGCAACACCCACGTTCATCAATCCAGCCGCAATGCACGGTTTTTGGTGGATAAACTTGGGTTGGACATTCCCGTGGCCCAAGGCGCGGCCTACCCACAGGGAACAGGGCACCACGCACCGTCCGAACATGTTCACGGTCCCGAAGGTTTTGGGGATATTACCGATATCCCGGAAATCGGGGCGAACCATGATTTGAATGCCACGGAATTCCTGGTGGAAATGGCGCGCCGCCACAAGGGAGAGCTGACGGTTTGTGCAATCGGCCCCTTGACTAATATTGCTGCGGCGATGCGTTTGGACCCTGAGTTTTCGCAGAACATCAAACAGTTGGTGATCATGGGTGGGGCGGTTTTCTGCCCAGGAAACATCACGGAACATGCCGAAGCAAACATCTATCACGATGCCCTTGCCGCAAATGAAGTGTTTGCAGCACCCCCGGCGACCGTTGTGGTTGGTTTGGATGTCACCTTGAAAACGCTGTACAAAAGTGCGGATTTTGACGGTCTGGCCCAACGCTCGCCCGATATGGGGGCTTTCCTGCGTGACATCTCGGTATTTTACCTGAAATTCTACAAGGATATCGGCGGGTTGGAGGGCTGCGGCCTGCATGACTCGACTGCTGTGATCGCCTGCACCCATGGCACGATGTTCGAGATGGTCGAAACCGGGGTTGAGGTAATTGTGGGTGGTACGGAATCCGGCGCTACGCGTCCGGTCTCAACGCGACCGGCTGTGCTGGTATGTCGGGATGTTGACGGGGCAGGGGTTGTTGATCTGTTTACCCGGCAGGTTGCCTCTTTACCCTGACAACTTGCAATGGCTGAACAGATCGGGCAAATCCTGCCCGGTTCAGCGACCCGAGGATGCCCAATGACAGACCGTTTCTCATTTGACCTGAAGGCCACGGACGGCAAGGCCCGCGCCGGAGTGATCCACACACCGCGCGGTGAAGTGCGTACTCCGGCGTTCATGCCCGTAGGCACTGCTGCGACGGTCAAAGCGATGATGCCGGAAAGTGTTCGTGCAACCGGTGCCGATATCTTGTTGGGGAACACCTATCACCTGATGCTGCGCCCTACGGCCGAGCGCATTGACCGTTTGGGTGGGTTGCATAAATTTATGAACTGGGATCGCCCGATCCTGACGGATTCCGGTGGATTTCAGGTCATGTCCCTGGCTGGTCTGCGCAAGCTGACCGAAAAGGGCGTGACCTTCAAATCTCATGTCGATGGGTCCAAGCACGAGCTGACCCCGGAACGCTCGATGGAGATACAGCGCTTGCTGGGTTCAGACATCGTGATGTGTTTTGACGAATGTCCGGCCCTACCCGCAGATCGAGATCGAATTGCTGAATCAATGCGCCTGTCGATGCGATGGGCCGATCGATCGCGACAGGCTTTCGGCGACCGTCCTGGACATGCGTTGTTTGGGATCATGCAAGGCGGGCTGGAACAGGATTTACGCGAAGAAAGCGCCGAGGCGCTGAAAGCGATCGGATTCGAAGGCTACGCGGTTGGCGGTCTGGCCGTGGGCGAAGGTCAGGAGGCTATGTTTGGTTGCCTCGACTACGCTCCTGACTTTCTGCCAGCCGACAGACCGCGCTATTTGATGGGCGTTGGAAAGCCTGACGACATTGTCGGAGCTGTCGCCCGCGGGATCGACATGATGGATTGTGTCTTACCCTCACGGTCCGGTCGCACAGGACAGGTGTTCACTCGTTACGGCGTGGTCAACATAAAGAATGCCCGCCACGCCGATGACCCGCGCCCGCTGGATGAGGCCTGCTCATGCCCGGCTTGTTCGAACTATTCTCGCGCCTATCTACACCATGTGTTCCGCTCGAACGAGATGATCTCGGGCATGCTGCTGACCTGGCATAATCTGCACTATTTTCAGGAAATAATGCAGGGTATGCGCGATGCCATTGCTGCTGGTACATTCGATGCCTGGCAGGCGACCTTCCATGCGCAGCGCGCGCAAGGGGATATTGAACAGATTTAGGTTCAGCGCCTTTTCAGTCAACCTAACAAGACTCTAGATTGAGGGCGCTTTATCTGCGTTTACCGAACAGCCAGCGCTTCTTTTGTGGTTTTGCATCAAGGTCGTAGCCAAACCCTTCGAAAAAGCTACGAACTTCTGGGGTCAACATCCCACGGCCACTTGCATATTGAGGCAGATCGAAGCCACCGCCATAGTTCAGCTCGACAACGACCGGACCAGACTCGGTTATAGCGATGTCGGTCGACTGATATCGAATTGGCTGAAACGTTCTTGCAGCACGGTCATTTATTTCGATCAATTCGTCCCAAAAAGGCAGTTTCAAGCCCATTAAACCGGGGTTGTCAGGATGGTCATCCAGGAATTCTGTTTCCATCTTGGCGCGGCGCGCGACGGTTTCGATAACGCCGGTTTTGATATTGATCGAACAAGCAAGGTTCCCCGGTCTCCAGAAGGCGTCCGCAATATTGGGGCCCTGCGGAAGTTTAATAACGGCAACTGGGCAAAAGACGTCGTTTTCTCTTACCAGCGTAACCATTCGCACCGTTGCAAGGGCTGAAGCGTAGTCTTGGATTGCAGAGTGATTTTTGAGCAAAGGTTGCACGACATATGAATTCTGCCCAACGAACTCGTCTAGGAATGCCTCATAGGTGATCGGCGGTTGGCCTGCACAAGTGATAGTGGATTGATCCGCGTCCTCGATCAAAAAGGCCCCAAAGCTTACCATCCCCTCGACGATCTTTCCAAAAAGCCCACCTTCCAGATGGTTGCAAACGAGATCGCGCAACGCCTCAGGAGTGTTGATTTTCGTAACCCCGGGGTAGTGTCGGTTCGAACGGTCGATGACGCCAACGGTTTCCGGGACAGGTACACCCGCTGTTTCAAGCAAAGTAGAAGCCAGTATCTTGTCTTCTGCGGCACTGTTCCAACCATGATGGTTACACTTGTGGGCGATGGGCCAATGGAGATCATTGGAGATGTATGCCGCGCGTTCGGCGTCGGTAAAGCGGTCTTCGTGATGAAGGCCATTGCGCACATACTCGACCATATTCAAACGGCTGGGAGGCTTTGCCATTTGATTGAAGCTCCGTTGGACTTGTAAAACAGAGCGCCCAGAGCTTTTGGCGGCATGCGCTAAAAGAGTCGCATGATCGGAGTCGCGGGCAGATAAGTACCGTTGATGGTCGGATTCCGCAGCATTGGTATTTTTTGGATTTGTCATCTCTACGACTCACAGTAATCGATCAGAAGTTGGGGTATGCAATCATATTGTTTGCAATGATGGCAGGCTTTGGGCAGTTGCCTGTTAGATAGTGTTGTACTTTTGCTGTTGGTTTCTGAATTTCCAGGCAGGCAATCGCCGAAGAAACCAAGCGGGGTCAAATTGAGAATTTGACAAGACCGATCATGTTATCGTCTTGCGGAGGCGCAACCTTCCGGTCATTGTTAGGTCCACTACAGGTAAGGTTGAAATAGGACGCTTGGCGCACCACCTTTACCTTCCAGACAGGAGACGGCCGGGGGTTGCCTAGATGAGGGACCAGTGCCGTCTTGCCAAAGATAAGGATTGAGCATGCAAGAGCCCCTGAATTCCTCATACCCAGTACTTCCGCTGCGCGACATTGTGGTTTTTCCTCATATGATCGTGCCTTTGTTCGTGGGTCGGGAAAGGTCTGTCCGCGCACTTGAGGAAGTGATGCAAGACGATAAGCAAATTCTGCTGTCTAGCCAGATTGATCCAGGTGATGACGATCCGGAAATCGACGGAATCTATCGCTCGGGCGTGCTGGCAAATGTGCTGCAGCTGCTGAAGCTTCCAGATGGAACCGTGAAAGTTCTGGTCGAGGGGCAAGCGCGCGTACAGATTACAGAATACCTTGATAACGAAGAGTTTTTTGAGGCTCGTGCAGAATATCTGACCGAGATTCCGGGTGATGTGACCACTACACAAGCGTTGCTTCGCACCGTTGCCGACGAGTTCGAGCGCTATGCCAAAGTCCGCAAGAACATTCCCGAAGAAGCACTGACCGCTGTTGGCGAAACCGCCGAACCCGCCAAGTTGGCCGACCTTGTGTCGGGGCATCTTGGTATCGAGGTCGAGCAAAAGCAGGAACTGCTGGAAACACTGTCGGTCAGCGAACGGCTTGAAAAGGTCTACGGCCTGATGCAGGGCGAGATGTCGGTTCTGCAGGTCGAGAAAAAGATCAAGACCCGCGTCAAAACCCAGATGGAGAAGACACAGCGTGAATATTATCTGAATGAGCAGATGAAGGCCATTCAGAAGGAACTTGGCGATGGCGATGACGGCTCGAATGAAGTGGCTGAGCTGGAAGAGAAAATCGCCGAAACCAAACTGTCGAAAGAGGCGCGCGAAAAAGCAGAGGGCGAGCTGAAGAAGCTGCGCAACATGAGCCCGATGTCGGCTGAAGCTACTGTCGTGCGCAATTACCTCGACTGGATTTTGGCTCTGCCTTGGGGCACCAAGTCCCGCGTTAAAAAAGATCTGGGCCGCGCGCAGGAAATTCTGGACGACGATCACTATGGGCTTGAGAAGGTCAAGGAACGGATCGTCGAATATCTGGCTGTTCAGCAGCGGTCGAAGAAGCTGAAGGGCCCGATTATGTGCCTTGTTGGCCCTCCGGGTGTGGGTAAAACCTCGCTTGGTAAGTCGGTTGCACGTGCGACGGGGCGCGAATTCATTCGCATCTCGCTGGGCGGTGTGCGTGACGAGTCCGAGATCCGTGGCCACCGTCGGACCTATATCGGTTCGATGCCTGGTAAGATCATCCAGGCGCTGAAAAAGGCGAAGACCACAAACCCGCTCATCCTGCTCGACGAGATCGACAAGATGGGTCAGGATTTCCGTGGCGATCCGGCCTCGGCCATGCTGGAAGTGTTGGACCCGGAACAGAACAGCACGTTCATGGATCACTACCTTGAGGTTGAATATGACCTATCCAACGTGATGTTCCTGACCACCTCCAACAGCTATAACATGCCCGGGCCTTTGCTCGACCGGATGGAGATCATACCTCTGGCGGGCTATACCGAAGATGAAAAGAGCGAGATCGCCAAGCAGCACCTGATCGGTAAGCAGATCAAGAACCACGGTCTGAAAGCCAAAGAGTTCGAACTATCCGATGAGGCGCTGCAATCGATTATCCGCACCTACACCCGAGAAGCTGGCGTGCGGAACCTTGAACGCGAAATCGCCAAGGTGGCGCGGAAGTCGCTGACCAAGATCATCAAGAAAGAGGCGGAGTCGGTCACGGTGACGCCGGACAATCTGGATGAATTCTTGGGCGTGCCCAAGTTCCGCTATGGTTTGGCTGAACAGCACGATCAGGTTGGGGTTGTAACCGGTCTGGCCTGGACCTCCGTTGGCGGCGATCTGCTGCATATCGAGGCGCTGAAACTGCCCGGTAAGGGGCGGATGAAGACCACGGGTAAGCTGGGCGATGTGATGAAGGAATCCATCGATGCAGCCTCATCTTATGTGCGGTCAATCTCACCTAAGATCGGGGTGAAGCCGCCCAAATTCGACAACCTGGACATCCACGTCCACGTACCGGACGGGGCAACGCCCAAGGATGGTCCTTCGGCCGGTTTGGCAATGGTGACCTCAATCGTATCGGTTCTGACGGGTATCCCGGTGCACAAGGATATTGCCATGACAGGAGAGGTTTCCCTGCGCGGCAATGCGATGCCCATCGGTGGTTTGAAGGAAAAGCTGCTGGCGGCTCTGCGCGGCGGGATCAAGACTGTTCTGATTCCGGAAGAGAATGAGAAAGACCTGGCCGAAATTCCTGACAACGTGAAGGAAGGGCTGAAAATCATCCCGGTCACGCATGTTTCGGAAGTTCTGAAACACGCTCTGGTTCGGGATCCTGAACCTGTCGAATGGGACGAAGCCGCAGAAGAGGCCGCCGCGGCTGCAGCCAAAACGGCTGAGAACACGTCCCCGTCCGCCAGGGCGCACTAAAGGTCAGAATATGGCAATTAGGGGCGGGGTTAGCACCTCGCCCTTTTTCTTTGGTCAGACCAAATAGTCAACCAATTACTGGCTTTGCATATCGGATCGCAGAGTAGAGAAATGGTGGGTGATAAGAGATTTGAACTCCTGACATCTTCGATGTGAACGAAGCGCTCTACCACTGAGCTAATCACCCGTGAGCAGGGGTCTTATAAGGAGTTCAGCAAAGCCGCAAGAGGTCTTTGCGCCTTTTGGGCCCCGGGGATTACCCCGCAAATGCCCAGTCGAGGTGCCCATAAACGGGCGGCCTTGTGGGGCCGCCCTTTCACTTTTTGATGTCAAAGAATGAAATCGTCCTGGGTCAGATCGTGCAAGCCAGAGATCTTGATAACCATCTCAGGATTTTTGTCGCCGTCAGTATCCACAAGAACAAGTGTGAAGTCGTTCTTGGTGCCTGCGTTGTTTTTCTTGACGTAATAGATTTCGCCTTCGTCCGACGTCTGGGCCGGTGTTGTACCGTTGAAGACAAATGAATCATCGCCGTCAATTACGGTGCTTGCGTCGATCGCACTTAGGTCGATCTTGTCTTCACCCTGAGTGAAATCGGTAATCCGGTCGGCATATTTTGCTTTGCGCGAACTTTCGGTTGTTGACGTGAACACAAACTCATCGGCCCCTTCGCCGCCGGTCATGGTGTCCCTTCCGGCACCACCGATCAAAGTATCGCTGCCTGCGCCACCATTCAGGGTATCTTTGCCAAGGCCCCCGTCCAGGCGGTCAGACCCTCCATTACCCTGCAGGATGTTTCGACCGTCCGTACCTGTAATGTCGTCATTTTGCTCGGACCCATCGACGTTTTCGACACCCGTAATGGTATCGGTTCCGTATCCGGTTGCCTGTGAATTGGTGTCAGACAAATCAACGGTTACGGCGCTTGTGCCGATATAACGCAACCAATCCAGGCCCTCTCCGCCGTCAATAATATCGTCGCCGTCGCTGTCCTCGGCCACAAAGTTGTCCGTGCCCTTGTGGCCGTACAGTTCGTCGTTTCCAAGACCTCCGGTCAGGGTGTCATTGCCGCCACCCCCAAGAACAATGTCATTACCCTCGCCAGCAGAAATAACATCGCTACCGCCAAATCCTTCCAACCGGTTATCAACTTCATTCCCGACGATGATGTCGCCCTTGTTGCCGCCCTGCGCATTCTCAATGACGACCCCATTTGCGATCGTAAATCCACCGGTTACGCCTTTGGCATGGGAAGGAGTGCCACCTGCATCGCTGCCATCAAGATCCGCGTCATTGAGGTTGATCGTGACGCTACGATCAACACCCTTTGCCGAAATTGTATCGATCCCATCTGTATCCCAGATGGATGTCCAGAATGTTCCGGCGCCATTCTTGCCTTTGATTTTATAGACGCTGTCGTCGGTGTTGTGGTCCGTCGTTCCGTAGATCGCCTGCAGCGCAGCTATATCAAGGGCCATGGGCGAGGCCGTGCCGCCAGCCTTATATGTCTTCAGAGGAACAACTTCGGGATAGCCCGAGTTGTAGGACATGATGGTATAAACACCCTGGTTCTGCCCATCTGTCCCGTAGTCGTCGAAGGGCTGCGTAACCCCCGGAAAAATTGTCGAGCTGCCGCCTTCATCATGTGGGTGGGCTAGACCAAGGCCGTGAAGAATCTCGTGAATGATTGTCGCGAAGCCTTCACCGCCTTTGCGTAGCGCCTCTTTGCTAAACAGAGGCGTATCATAGGCAAAGATGCCGAACAGGGCGTCGATGCCAGAATCCTGCAGCAGGGGGTCGTCACCCGGAACTTGATGGACACCAAGAGATCCGGGTCCGCCAAGATCGT
This sequence comes from Ruegeria sp. CDSC021, assembly GCF_059610845.1. Lineage (NCBI taxonomy): Bacteria > Pseudomonadati > Pseudomonadota > Alphaproteobacteria > Rhodobacterales > Roseobacteraceae > Ruegeria > Ruegeria sp. CDSC021. The sequence goes on along the minus strand of NZ_JBXWOK010000001.1, from coordinate 689,077 downwards.
TTTGGGTCAGCAAAGCGTAGGTGATGTTAACGTCATTAATCTCGCCTGCTGGTGTCAGAAAGCCGACTTCGTTGAACTCGATCGGAATGATCGTTTCGATAATTGCAAATGCTTTGCGGATTGCTTCCTTCATGTAGGAGGCAAAGCCACGGCGACCTAACGATCCATCATCGAAGGAGTATGTGATTGTGCCCGGAGCACTGACGCCTCCGGCGCTGGTGTCCCAAGACGTGCCCCAAATCAGGCTGTCTACATAAACATGACCGGTAACATTTGCACCCGGAGAAGTTGTGCTGGCAACTGACATCTTAAATTTCTTCCTTGTCTAACACGCCGTTTGTTCCCGGTTTTTCCGGAATACAAAATTAGCGCCGTATATTTTGACCGGTTCTAGAATCGGTAATTCTTCCTTTGGCATCAGAAATTTCCAACGTTTTGGCCCGAGGATCAACCGAGCGTATGAAGTCTCTTTTGGCAGAGGTGTTTGTAATCGTCTTGCAGACCATTTGTGGTTGAAATGAGGCAGAACGCGGCAAGCTTTGAGTAACTCTCTGCCAGCAATTTGATATGACTGTTCGCTTTGGGTTTATGCCAGAATAAGCTTGGGGATGAGCTTGGGGATGAGCTTGGGGGCTGTCCTAAGATCTGGATCTAGCGGACCCATGCCAGGTGATGTGCTGCTCAAGGTTTCAGAATATTTTTGTCTGGCCAAAGGCAGTGGGTCGTGAATTATCGGCTGGTTTCTGTTTGGCCATTCGTCGTGTGACGAGAAAACATCTCTAACAAAAATTACGTTCTGAGAAAAAACTTCAATTCGCCGCTTGACGATGTCCGGGCGTGGCCATAATACACCCCAACGTTCAGCAACGAACGGGCAGCGGGCGGTTGTAGCTCAGTTGGTTAGAGTACCGGCCTGTCACGCCGGGGGTCGCGGGTTCGAGCCCCGTCAACCGCGCCATCGCTGCCATCCTTGGTCCAGGGTAAAGGCCACGAAATAGATGCGCGGTTGTAGCTCAGCTGGTTAGAGTACCGGCCTGTCACGCCGGGGGTCGCGGGTTCGAGCCCCGTCAACCGCGCCATTTTCCACTAGTTTTCAGAAATCATACCGTTTACCGGGTGACTCTATTGGTTTTGTTGTCAGTAGGTGGCGGCAACATCTCTCTCGTTCACATTTTGTTCTAACTTTTCTGTTGGAGACTCAGTGTGGCTCGCTTATCTCTAGGACACTTATGTGTTGGGGGCCAAACATGGCTGAGCTGAAGAATATCGAGGTGCGCGGCGCGCGCGAACATAACCTCAAAGGCATTGACGTGGATATTCCGCGTGACCAGCTTGTGGTCATCACTGGTCTGTCAGGCTCGGGCAAGTCGTCGCTTGCCTTTGACACGATCTATGCGGAAGGGCAGCGCCGGTATGTCGAAAGCCTGTCGGCCTATGCCCGGCAATTTCTGGATATGATGGAAAAGCCAGATGTGGACCATATCAGTGGTCTATCTCCGGCTATTTCCATCGAACAGAAGACGACCTCAAAGAACCCACGGTCTACCGTGGGAACCGTGACCGAGATTTACGACTATCTGCGTCTGCTGTTTGCCCGCGCTGGTACACCGTTCAGCCCTGCCACGGGCAAGCCGATCGAAGCCCAGCAGGTGCAGGATATGGTCGACCGGATCATGACGATGGAGGAGGGCACGCGCGGGTATCTGCTTGCCCCGATCGTGCGAGACCGGAAGGGCGAGTACAAAAAAGAGTTCCTGGAACTGCGCAAACAGGGCTTTCAGCGCGTCAAGGTTGATGGCGCGTTTCACGAGCTGGACGAGCCGCCGACACTGGACAAGAAATTCCGCCATGACATCGACGTTGTGGTCGACCGGTTGGTCGTGCGCGAGGGTATGGAAACGCGGCTGGCGGACAGCCTGCGCACAGCGCTTGATTTGGCCGATGGCATTGCGATTTTGGAAACCGCACCGCCTGAAGGCGACCCGGAGCGGATCACCTTCAGTGAAAATTTCGCCTGTCCTGTCAGTGGCTTCACCATCCCCGAGATCGAACCGCGCCTATTTTCCTTTAATGCGCCCTTCGGGGCCTGTCAGGCCTGTGACGGGCTGGGGGTCGAGCTGTTCTTTGACGAACGCCTCGTAGTGCCGGATCAGACGCTGAAACTGTATGACGGCGCCTTGGCGCCCTGGCGCAAGGGCAAGTCGCCCTATTTCCTGCAGACTATCGAAGCCATCGCGCGACATTATGAGTTCGACAAGAATACGCCGTGGAAAGATCTGCCCGCCAAGGTGCAGCAGGTGTTTCTGCGCGGATCGGGCGAGGAAGAAATCCAGTTCCGCTATGACGAGGGTGGCCGGGTATATCAGGTAACCCGCAGTTTCGAAGGCGTTATCCCGAATATGGAGCGCCGCTATCGCGAGACTGACAGCGCCTGGATACGCGAAGAATTCGAACGCTACCAAAACAACCGGTCCTGCGGCAGTTGCGAAGGCTATCGACTGCGGGCCGAGGCGCTGGCCGTCAAGATCGCCGGATTGCATGTCGGGCAGGTTGTGCAGATGTCGATCCGCGAGGCGCTGGCGTGGGTTGAGGATGCACCAAACCATCTGAGTGCTCAGAAAAATGAAATCGCGCGGGTGATACTCAAGGAGATTCGTGAGCGGCTTGGGTTCCTAAATAACGTTGGTTTGGAATACCTTACGTTGTCACGTTCAAGTGGAACGCTTTCGGGCGGGGAAAGTCAGCGTATCCGTCTGGCCAGCCAGATCGGTTCGGGTCTGACCGGGGTTTTGTATGTACTGGACGAACCTTCGATCGGGTTGCATCAGCGCGACAATGACCGCTTGCTGGGTACTCTCAAAAACCTGAGGGATCAGGGGAACACGGTCATCGTCGTAGAACATGACGAGGAAGCCATCCGCGAAGCCGACTATGTCTTTGACATCGGACCGGGCGCAGGCGTGCATGGCGGACAGGTCGTCAGCCAGGGTACCCCGTCCGAGATCGCGACCGATGCAGCCTCGATCACCGGCCAATACCTGTCAGGCACACGCGAAATTCCGGTGCCGTCCGAGCGGCGGAAGGGGAACAAAAAGAAAGTGACTGTGGTTAAGGCCACCGGGAACAATCTGAAGAAAGTGACCGCTGATTTTCCTCTGGGCAAGTTCGTCTGTGTGACCGGCGTATCCGGCGGTGGCAAATCGACCCTGACGATTGAAACCCTATTCAAGACAGCCTCCATGCGGCTGAACGGCGCGCGGCAGACACCCGCGCCGTGCGAGACGATCAAGGGGCTCGAGCATCTGGATAAGGTGATCGACATCGACCAGCGGCCCATCGGGCGTACACCACGCTCGAACCCGGCCACGTATACGGGGGCGTTCACGCCGATCCGTGACTGGTTCGCCGGTCTGCCCGAGTCCAAGGCGCGCGGGTACAAGCCTGGCCGGTTCAGCTTTAACGTCAAAGGCGGTCGGTGCGAGGCTTGTCAGGGCGACGGCGTCATCAAGATCGAAATGCACTTTCTGCCCGATGTCTATGTAACCTGCGAAACCTGCAAAGGCGCGCGGTACAATCGGGAAACCCTTGAGATCAAATTCAAAGGCAAGTCCATCGCGGATGTCCTTGATATGACAGTGGAAGATGCACAAGAGTTCTTCAAAGCCGTGCCGTCGATCCGCGATAAGATGGACGCGCTGGCGCGGGTCGGTCTGGGGTATATCAAGGTCGGGCAACAGGCGACGACCCTGTCGGGCGGTGAAGCGCAGCGGGTGAAGCTGTCAAAAGAACTCTCCAAACGCTCAACTGGTCGGACGCTTTACATTCTGGATGAGCCGACGACCGGTCTTCATTTCGAAGACGTCCGCAAGCTGTTGGAAGTGCTGCATGAATTGGTTGATCAGGGTAACACGGTTGTTGTGATCGAACACAATCTGGATGTTGTCAAAACGGCCGACCACATCATTGATATCGGACCCGAAGGCGGTGATGGTGGTGGTGAAATTGTCGCCACGGGAACGCCCGAAGATGTTGTTGTTGTGGAACGCAGCCATACGGGCAGGTATTTGAAACAGTTGCTGAACCCCGAGCGGGTCGCGGCGGAATAACCTCCGTCGCGGCAACTTCAATATCTGGCGTATCGCAGCGTCTGCCAGTGGCGCAGTATTGGCGGAAAGAACAGGAACACGAAGCCGAAGCTGACATAGGCAAAAATCATCATCGGGATCCATAGCAGAACGCCAACCAGCCCAGTAAACCCGGAAACACGCGCGGCTGAGTTCGCCGACATAATGCGCGTGAGCAAAGCAAAGAGCAGACGCCCCCCATCCAGCGGTATCAGGGGCAGCATGTTAAACAGCGCCAGCCACAGGTTTAGCTCTGCCGTCACCACCAGAACCCAGCCAATTTCGGGCGAGTTGGAAACGGTTCCAGCAATGAACACACGGTCCACAGGGTCAGGTTCACAATCGGCCCCATGGCCACAATCAATTCGTCTTCATATGCCGAGGTTGACCGGCGATGTTCGCAGAATCCGCCGCCCCCATAAAGGACGACTCGATTGACTGGCACACCTTGCGCAAGACAGCCCCATGCGTGGCCCAACTCGTGCAGGAGAATCGAAATCAACTAAATCGCCACGAAGGCGAGCGCATAGGGCAGGTTGACCGGATCGGCGTTAAATCCGACAACGATCAAAACCAGAAAAATAAGGCTTAGGATGAAATGTATCGGTACGTTCCATCGGCCGCGGGACTCAAATAGCACGTTTTCAGTATTCATAATAAAACCTCGAAATAGTGAGGTTTATGATGATGTTAGATCGCGTCAAAATTTTAAAACAGGCCGGAAAATGCCCGAGCCTGCTTACTTTCTCAAATCGACTGAGGTTGGTTTTCGCCCGCTTGAATTCAGGCCGCGCTTGTCAGTTCAGGATGTCTGCAACCGCGCCGATCAGGTTCAGAACTTTGCGTGTATCCGGGTCGACACGATACACGTAGTCGCCTGCGCGGACATAGCTTCCCCTATTCAGGCCATACCGAAACGGATCATCAATCCAGCGATAGTCGCCATTGATAAACTCGCCATTTCTGTACAGCTTTTTGGCCTGTCCCGGAGGGACACACGGTACGTTTTTCTTGGCCAGACCCGGCGGGCAGTGGCCAGCGTTTCCAGTTGCAACAATACCGCCCTGAGGCGCAATGCGGATGACCTTATTGCTATTCTTGTTCTTGCCGTTTCCCTTCCCGTTACCGGCCATGGCCGCCAACGGGGTCACGACCAGAGCAAGAACAGTAAGCGCTTTGACCAAATTATGCGTCATCGTAGCCCCAAGAATCGATGCTGAACCTCTCCATTAGATGGACATCGGCAGGAAAGGGGTCAACCCTATGGGCAGGAAGCCGCCCAAGGGCATCCTAGTTCCGACCGCGCTTTTCAAATCGCGGAAGCATGGCCGAGAAGTCCAGCCCCAGCCCATCTTCGCTTTCGACGAATTGCTGATACAGCTCGGTCGCCATCATCCCCATTGGGGTGTCGGCATCCGAGCTTTCCGCCGCCTGCTGACTGAGACGCAAGTCCTTCAACATCAGTTCGGCGGCAAAGCCGGGTTGATAACCATTGTCGGCCGGGCTTTGCGGGCCGATGCCTGGGGCAGGGCAGTATGCGTTCATCGTCCAGCTATAGCCCGAGGAGGTGCTGACAACGTCGAACATTTTCTGCCGGTCTAGCCCCAACTTGTCGGCCAGCGCGAAGGCCTCGCAGGTTGCAATCATGGTGACGCCCAAAATCATGTTGTTGCAGATCTTGGCCGCCTGACCCGCGCCCGCGTCTCCGCAATGCACTGCCTTTTGCCCCATGATGTCGAACAAGGGCCGGGCTTTTTCGAATGCCTCGGCGCTTCCACCTGCCATGAATGTCAGCGTCCCAGCCGAGGCACCTCCGATACCGCCCGAGACGGGTGCGTCGACGGCCAAAACTCCCGCAGCCAATGCCATATCGGCAACAGCTCGGGCGCTGTCGACATCCACTGTCGAACAATCGACCCAGACGGCCCCTTCATTCATCGCTGGAATGATCTCATTTGCGACGGATCGAAGTATCTGGCCATTCGGAAGCATGGTGATGACGATGTCTGCGTCTTTTGCAGCGTCGGCCCCTGACCCAGTCAAAGTAACACCGGAAACCGACACCTCGGCCATATCAAACCCAGCGACTTCATGCCCGGCATTGGCAAGATTGACTGCCATTGGATTGCCCATGTTTCCAAGGCCGATAAACCCGATTTTCATTCTTTAATCCTCCTCGAATGTCAGGGCGACGCTGCCCAGGGGCCGCAGCATTGCGGAAATATCCACGGCGGGAACAGGTTTGCCATGGTGACGCCAATTTGGAGAGCGATCCTTGTCTATGATCTGCGCGCGGATACCTTCTAGAAAGTCTCCGTGTTCCATGGCGCGCGCCGTAAAGCGGTATTCCATCTCCAGGGCTTTTCGGATCGACAGATCCAGCGCCTTAAGCCGATGAATCATTTCAATGGTACAAGCCACCGATAGTGGAGAGTTGCGGCCCATCAACTTTTGCGCCGCGTCAGAGAACGGGGTTTCGGAGAAGCGCAACGCGTTGAGGATGTCGTTCAACCCCTCGCCATTGAAAAGCACGTCGATTTCCGCCTGGACCTTTTCAAGGTTACCTGTGGGTGGTGTCTGGGAATGCTCCACCAACAGGTCTGTGCTCCCGGAAGCTTCGAGCAGCTCGATCAGGCCGGGCCATTCTTCAATGGGGATAAAATGGTCGGCAAAGCCCGCATAAATGGCGTCCGCAGGGCCCATTCGGTGACCTGTTGTGCCCAAGTATTCTCCTAGCCGACCCGGAGCCAGCGCGAGCATCAGAGAGCCACCAACATCCGGCACCAAACCGATAGAGCACTCGGGCAGGGCAATCTGAGATGTTTCACCGACTATGCGGTGGCTTCCATGGCACCCAATTCCGACGCCGCCACCCATAGTAAACCCTTGTAGGAAACTGACCACGGGCTTGGGGTATTCGAAAATCAGTGCATTCAGCCTGTATTCATCGCGCCAGAAAGTCTGCCCATAGGCAAAGTCGCCTTTGCACCCGGTATCATAAAGCTCTGCGATATCTCCCCCGGCGCAAAATGCTTTATCGCCAACGGCGTCCAGTATGATCAGGTCAACTGACTCGTCCTCGCGCCAGTTGCGCATGGCCGTATCTATCGCCATACACATGTCATAACTCAGCGCGTTCAAAGCTTTGGGGCGTGTCAGAGTGATGCGTCCAGCGCGGCCTGTAGTGTGAATTTCAATTTCTGACATCGGGGTCTCAGCGTTGGGCAAGCATCTGACGAGAAACAATGACGCGCATGATCTCGTTTGTGCCTTCCAGAATTTGATGAACGCGCAAGTCGCGGACAAGCTTTTCGATACCGTAATCGGCGAGATACCCATAACCGCCGTGCAGTTGCAGGCATTGGTCGACCACTTTTGATCCGGTTTCAGTCACGAATTTCTTGGCCATTGCACAGAACTTGGTGGCGTCCGGTGCGCCCGTGTCAAGTTTCCAGGCTGCCTGACGCAAGAACGTCCGGGCCGCCTGCAATTCTATTTCCATATCCGCAAGCCTGAACTGCAGCGCTTGAAACTGATCAATCGACTTCCCGAATGCCTGACGCTCGGACATATACTGAAGCGTCATGTTCAGACCGGCTTGTGCCGCCCCCAAGGAACATGAGGCAATATTCAAGCGACCGCCATCCAAGCCCATCATCGCATATTTGAATCCGTCACCTTCTGTACCCACCAGATTGCCCGCCGGAACTTTGCAGTCGTCAAACTGAACCTGCGCCGTTGGTTGGCTTTTCCAGCCCATCTTTTGTTCAAGTGCGCCAAAGCTAAGACCTGGAGTGCCATCTTCGACATACAGGGTTGAAATCCCTTTAGGACCATCCTGTCCGGTGCGCACCATACAGACATAAGCATCTGAGTATCCGCCGCCCGAGATGAAGGCTTTTGTTCCGTTCAGCGTATAACCTTCGTTCGTGCGTTCGGCGCGAGTTTTCAGCGCGGCTGCGTCCGAGCCTGATCCGGGTTCGGTCAGGCAGTAGCTGAGGACTGTGTTCAGGTTAAGAATATCCGGCATGATCCGCGATTTCAGCTCATCCGCGGCAAATGTGTCCAACATCTTGGCGCACATATTGTGGATCGTCAGGAAGGCCGCGACTGAAGGGCAAGCCATCGAAAGGGCCTCGAACACCATCGTCGCATCCAGCCTACTAAGACCGGAACCGCCACTATCTTCGGACACATAGAGACCGCCAAAGCCAAGCTCCCCTACACGGGGCCAAAGGTCTTTGGGAATAGTGCCATCTGCCTCCCATTGCCGGGCGAAGGGTGCAATATGCTCCTGCCCGAACTCATAGGCCATATCGAAGATAGAAGTTTGCTCTTCGGTTGGTGCAAAATCCATTGGTTTCCTCCCACGTCGCCGGATGAATTGAACGAGTGTTTATTTCCTGATTCTTACAGAAATTTTGCACGCCCAGCAATTCCTGACAGGGATATTGCGAAAACGATTAGATCATACTTTGAGGCAGGTCATAAATCCTGATGGAATTCTTCGATCAGATGCTGAACCACAGCCTTGCCTGCATCCGCACCTTTGGCCGTCGCTTCGGCGTGAACACGTCGTTGCCGCGTGGCAGATGTGCCATTTTGTGCGATTTGCTGTAGCCGGGCAAGTTCAGTCATGGTGCCCAGTGCTTCGGCATCTTCGGCCAGCATCCCCATCAGTTCACCCATAAGTTCCGGCATGGGTTTGATGGATCGATCCCCGAAATCAATCATGCCTTCGCCGACACCGTAACGCTGCGCCCGCCACCGGTTTTCACCAATCAGGAACCTGTCATATTGCCGCCAACGCAAGTTGCGGTCTTTCAGACGGCACAACATTCGGACCAGCGCCTGTACCATTGCAGCCAGTGACAACGTGTGCTCCAACCTAGGCTGCACGTCCATTATGCGGGTTTCGAGCGTTGGAAAGCGATGAGAAGGTCGTAAATCCCACCAGATTTTCGAGGTATCCTCGATCACGCCAAGTTCGACCAGAATGCCTGTCGTACGTTCATATTCCGACCAACTTGCCAGGACCGGTGGTAATCCGGTGCGGGGCAGGTTGTCGAACACGGTCAGACGATAGGAAGACAGGCCGGTATCCTCTCCGTTCCAATAGGGCGAGGATGTGGAGAGCGCCAACAGATGCGGCAGGAAATAGGAAAGCTGCGGCATCAGGTCGGCCCGCAAGGATGGTTCTTCAACACCGACATGCACATGCATCCCGCAGATCAGCATCCGTCGCGCGACACCGCCCAGGGCATGCTGCAAGGCGTCATAGCGCTCTCGGCGCGTGTGGTGCTGTTTCTTCCAGTCCGCAAAGGGGTGGCAGGACACAGCAATCGGGGCCAGATTGTATTCGGCGGACCGATCCGCCACACCCGCCCTCAGGCGTTTCAAATCTTCTCGGGCCGTGCGGATCGTCGCATGGGGGCGGGTGCCAACCTCGATCTGGCACTGCAGAAACTCAGGGCTGACCTGGCCCTGAAAATCGGCCTGGCAGGCTTCCATCAGGGCAGCGGGTGCTTGGGCAAGTTCAAGGCTGTCGCGGTCGACCAGAAGATACTCTTCCTCAATGCCCAGCGTGTATTCCTGCTGCATGGCGGCCCTCTTTCTAGCTTTATGCGAAACAGTGAATACGGAAATACGCTTTTTGCCAAGTGTTTACCGGCAGAGTCCTTGCGGTCATCGGGCTAGCAACGGTAAGGAACGGGTCAAAGTTCAGAAGAACCCCGGAGCCTTTGTGTGAAACCCAGGAAATTCCCCCGGCTGAATGCCGTTCTCGACCGATTTGGTGTCAGGCTGATTGACAAAGTCACGGAACGGGACGAGCGCGCCCGGCTGGAGGCGTTCGAAAGGGCAGGCGGGCTGACCCGTCCGGCTTATTCGTTGTCACCGGGAATGGCCGATTTCGACATCTCGCAGCTGGTAGCCGAATATGGTGAACATGCCGCCGCTTTGGCTGCATTGAAAGATCCGTCCCGCAATCAAACCGGGTATAGGATCGGCAACGGGTATTATGACAGCCCAGATGCGGATGCGTTGTATCTTATGGTCCGACGTTTCAAACCCAAGCGGGTGATTGAGGTTGGCTGCGGTAATTCAACGCGCGTGACACGGCAGGCTGTATTGGATGGCGGGCTGCAGACGCAAATCACCGCGATTGATCCTTATCCGCGCGCGGACATCGCGCATGTTGTTGATCAATTCGAACAGAAACGGTTGGAAGAGGTCGATCCAGCCCTCTTCGAACAGCTTGAAGCGGGTGACATCCTGTTCATCGATTCCAGCCATGTTGTCCGGATGAGCAATGATGTCGCGCATCTGTTCTGTCGCATCATACCGGCCTTAAAACCAGGCGTTGTGATCCATGTGCACGATGTTTTTCTACCCTACGAATACCCCAAGCGGTTCTTCTATGACTGCCCGGGATGGGGCGAGCAATATATGTTGCATGCATTGTTGCAATCTAGTGCATATTCAATGCTTTGGCCTGGATACTTCTTGCAACAGGATCGCCAGGATGCGGTCGAGGCGCTGCCGTTTTTGAAAGATGGGCGCGCGCAAAGTATTTGGGTTCAGGTCAAATAAATCTGACACCAAATTGATCCGGTGCAGCGAAACGCCCGTACCCCTTTCCATAACAACCTGGATAGGAGATCTCAAATATGTTTCGCCGTACTTTCCTGAGCGCCGCCGCCGCAATCGCACTTACATTGCCGGTACAAGCGAAGGCCGCCGATATCGTGGATACCGCCGTATCTGCTGGATCATTCACCACACTGGTTGCAGCGGTTCAAGCGGCGGGTCTGGTCGATACGCTGAAAGGGGACGGTCCGTTCACCGTTTTTGCCCCCACGGATGAGGCCTTTGCCGCACTGCCCGAAGGGACGGTGGAAACGCTGCTACTGCCCGAGAACAAAGACCAACTGGTCGCAATCCTGACTTACCATGTGGTTCCGGCCAAAGTCATGTCTGGGGACATCGCTGGCAAGCGCACCAAAGTTCTGACCGTGCAGGGTGATCGCCTGAGTGTGAATGGTAAAAACGGCGTCAAAGTGAATGGCGCCAAGGTTGTGCAGGCCGATATCGAGGCCAGCAATGGCGTGATCCACGTCGTCGATGCGGTGATCCTGCCGGAATAATTGGCAACCACCGTGATCAAGCAAAAACCCCGGCCGTTATGGCCGGGGCATTCTGTCAGACCAATCTGACCTTGGTGCCAACCTGAACCAGCGGATATAACTCTTCAACATGCTGATTATAAAGGCCAATACATCCAGAAGAACTTTGGCGTCCAATCTTGCGTGTATCGTGCGTGCCGTGCACCAGATATGCTGGCCAGCCCAGATACATCGCCCGCGTACCCAGCGGATTTCCGGACTCGCCACCTTCAATTCGGATGGGCAGGTTCGGGTCGCGCTCGCGCATTGAGGCGGTCGGGGTCCAGCTTGGGTTTTCGCGCTTGCGTACTACTTCGGTATAACCACGCCTTGTGAGTTCTTCGCTCATAGGGACTGAGCTGGGGTACAGTTTGTACGTCCCGTCAGCCCCCCAATAGTGTACAGCGCGGCTTGTGATATCTGCCAGCAGGCAGCCGACACCTAACTGATCGAAGTGATCCTGCCAATTTTGGTGCGAGAATGAGGAGACATTCCGCCGCACAGCTAGCTGTGTGCTGATCGCTTCTTCGTCGAGTGGGAAAGCATCGGCGCTGCTTTGTGCGCGCACCAGTGCAGGTGTCATCAACAGAGACGCTGCACCTAACAATGCAGAGCGACGGGTCATGCGGGGATCTGACAAATTGGCCTCCGGTTCAGGAACTGCTCGCGCGGAACTGCGTGTAACTTATGTTTTTCTGATCAGATTTCCTAGGGAGTGTTGAGTGAATTTATTGTGAAGCGAACATCACAAGCGAAACTTGGCCGTGTATTGAAAAAGCCCGGCCAGTGGTGGCCGGGCTCTGTGGATCCACAGCTTTCGTTTGGATCAGTCCATGGCTTTGAAGTTGAACTCGCCGCCTTCTTTGATGCCTGAAGGCCAACGCGCGGTGACCGTTTTTGTGCGTGTATAGAATTTGAAGCTATCCGCACCATGCTGGTTCAGGTCACCGAACATGGATTTCTTCCAACCGCCAAAGGTGTGATAGGCCAACGGAACCGGGATCGGAACGTTGATACCGACCATGCCGATATTGATCCGGCTGGCAAAGTCACGCGCGGTATCTCCATCGCGGGTGAAGATCGCCGTGCCATTGCCGTATTCGTGGTCCATAGCCAAGCCAATCGCTTCTTCGTACGATCCTGCGCGGACGGTCGACAAAACCGGACCAAAGATCTCTTGCTTATAGATGTCCATGTCGGGCGTCACGTGGTCAAACAGGTGAGGGCCGACGAAGAAGCCGTCTTCATAGCCCTGCAGGCTAAAGTCGCGATTATCAACAACCAGTTTGGCACCCTGTTCAACGCCCGAGCTGATCAGTCCCAAAATGCGCTCTTTGGCAGCACCGGTCACGACCGGTCCCATGTCAACATCATCGCCGGCAGTGTAGGGGCCGACCTTCAGTTTCTCGATACGAGGAATAAGCTTTTCGATCAGCGCGTCGGCGGTATCCTCTCCGACCGGGACGGCAACCGATACGGCCATGCAGCGTTCGCCAGCCGCGCCGAAACCGGCGCCAACCAGGGCATCTGCTGCCTGGTCAAGATCGGCGTCGGGCATGACGATCATGTGGTTCTTGGCGCCGCCGAAACACTGCGCGCGTTTGCCGTTGGCCGTGGCGCGCGAATAGATGTACTGCGCGATAGGGGTCGAGCCCACAAAGGAAACGCCCTGAATGATCTCGCTGTCCAACAGGGTGTCCACGGCCTCTTTGTCGCCATTGACCACTTGGAACACACCTTTGGGCAAACCTGCCTCAACGAAAAGTTCCGCCAGCATCAAAGGTACTGAAGGATCGCGCTCGGACGGTTTCAGAACAACAGCGTTGCCACAGGCCAGGGCAGGGCCCACATGCCACAGAGGCATCATGGCCGGGAAGTTGAACGGCATGATCGAGGCCACGACCCCTAAAGGCTGGCGCATAGAATACATGTCGATGCCTGGGCCCGCACTGTCGGTGAATTCGCCTTTCAACATCTGCGGAGCACCGATGCAGTATTCGATCACTTCTAGACCGCGCTGCAGATCGCCTTTCGCGTCAGGGATCGTCTTGCCGTGCTCGCGGCTCAGCGCTTCGGCCAGCTTGTCCATGTCGCGGTTCATCAGGTGAACCATCGCCATCATCACGCGCCCGCGTTTTTGCGGGTTCGTTGCACCCCAGGCCGGTTGTGCGGCTGCAGCGCTAGCAATGGCTGCTGTGGTCTCGGCAGCACTTGCCATCGGGCATTTGTACTGTACCTCGCCGGTAGCGGGGTTGAACACGTCATCATATCGGCCGGACGTGCCGGCGACATTCTCACCGTTGATGAAATGGGACAGTTCGTTCATTGCGAATTCCTCCGAAGGTCTGCGCGCAGAATAGGCTTGCATAAATGGCTTGAACAGAGGCAATGTCCCAAAGGTGTTTTGCAAAATTGCAAAGGTGAAGCGTGACACCTAATTGGGATGATATGAGGGTCTTTCTGGCCGTAGCCCGCGAAGAAAGCCTTTCGGCGGCGGGACGATTACTTCGGATTGACCCGGCTACGGTCGGACGCCGTGTTGCGCGGTTGGAAGCGTCTCTGGATGCGCCGCTGTTCACCAAATCGCAGCAGGGATATGTGCTGACCTCAGCTGGTGAGCGTTTGATGGACCACGGTCTAAAAGCCGAAGAGGCGATGCGCGCTGCAGCAGGCGCCATGGCAGAACCATCTGAGAGGTTGAGCGGGCAAATCCGGATCGGCGCACCGGACGGGTGTGCGAACTACTTGTTGCCGCAGGTGTGTGGCAAGATTTGTGACGCCAATCCCAATCTGGACATACAAATTCTGGCCTTGCCGCGCGTCATCAACCTTTCCCGCCGTGAAGCCGATATGGCCGTGACCGTTAGTGCACCGACCGCTGGAAAACTGCTTGTACAGAAAATTACCGATTACAAACTTCATCTTGTCGCAACGCAGGAATACCTTGCCGATCACCCTGCAGTTCATTCCATCAGCACGTTAGGGGGGCATCGTATGATCGGATACATACCTGATATGATATTCGACCGCGAACTGGACTATCTGGTCGATCTGGGTGTTGACCGAGTCGCGCTGGCTTCGAATTCGGTCTCTGTCCAACTGCGGCAGGTTTCGCAGGGATCAGGGATCTGCATTGCGCATGATTTCACACTGCCATTTCACCCGAAGTTGAAGAAAATACTGGTTGATCAAGTGAGTTTGACACGCAGTTTTCATCTGGTTCGACATCAAGGTGACCAACGAAACGAGCGGCTGAATCGGTTCGCGCAGGCCCTGTCCCAAGGGATTCGCGATGAAGTTGAGCGGCTTGAGGCTGAAGCTTCACCTTGACAGGCTATTTCATTCCGGCAACGCTTTGGAAAACACGAAGTTATTTCGGAGGTTACGTCAATGCTTGTTCAGGCCATTCTGAAATCCAAAGCCACCGGAGGCGTGGTGACAGTTGCTCCTTCGCGCACAGTTTCAGAGGTTGCAGGAATCCTTGCAGAAAAGCGCATCGGAACGGTGGTTGTATCAGAAGATGGCGGTAAGACCGCATCAGGCATCTTATCAGAACGTGACATTGTGCGCGAACTGGCCGCAAGCGGCAGCGGATGCCTATCAAAACCCGTAAGCGCTTATATGACCCGCGAGCTGGTGACAGCGACGCAACAGGATACTGTCCAGGATATAATGTCGCGGATGACCGAAGGGCGCTTTCGCCATATGCCGGTTGTTGAGGACGGTAACCTCGTTGGCATTGTTACCCTAGGCGACGTTGTCAAAGCACAGCTTTCCGAACTGGCAATGGAAAAAGACGCATTGGAAGGCATGATCATGGGCCATTAAGCCCTTAGAAACGCGACGCAACTACTTGCACCCATAGCCAAGTTATGTTTGCTTGCGCAGAAATTTCGTTGCGCAGGAGGCGGCAATGAGGGTTGGATTGTATCCCGGAACATTTGATCCGATCACCCTGGGTCATATTGATATCATCCGTCGCGCGGCCGCTCTGGTTGACAAGCTCGTGATTGGGGTGGCGATCAATCGGGAAAAGGGGCCGTTATTTTCGTTGGAAGAACGGGTCGAGATGATAGAAGCCGAATGTTCCTTTCTTTCCGAACAGACCGGAACTGAAATTGTCGCCCATCCTTTTGAAAACCTGCTTATCAACTGTGCCCGCGACGTAGGTGCTCAGGTCATTGTCAGAGGCCTGCGTGCTGTTGCGGATTTCGAGTATGAGTTCCAGATGGTCGGTATGAACCGCGCATTGGACGACTCGATCGAGACGGTGTTCCTTATGGCTGAGGCCCGCCATCAGGCGATTGCCTCGAAACTGGTGAAAGAGATCGCGCGATTGAACGGGGACGTGTCGAATTTCGTCACGCCCCGCGTAAATGACGCGCTGCGTGCGCGCTTAGGATAGCGCGCCCATCGCGGCCGCCGTGTCCAGCATCCGGTTCGAAAAGCCCCATTCATTGTCGTACCAGGCCAGCACCCGGACCAACGTGCCGTCTGTCACCTTGGTTTCAGCCAAAGATACGGTCGAACTGTGTGCGTCGTGATTGAAGTCGATCGACACTAGTGGGCGGTTTTCCGCAGCCAGGACACCGGGAATATTGGCCGCGGCATCAATGAACAACTGGTTGACCTCTTCTTCGGTTGTTGGGCGCGACACCTCGGCCACCAGATCCACAACCGAGACGTTCGGAGTGGGAACACGGATTGCCTGTCCAGTCAATTTGCCTGCCAACTGGGGCAATACGAGACCTACGGCTGAGGCTGCCCCCGTAGTGGTGGGAATCATCGACAATGCAGCCGCGCGTGACAGATACGGGTCTTTTCCGGCGGTATCGTGAACTGGTTGGCTGGCTGTATAGGCATGAACGGTTGTCATGTTTCCGTGGACAATGCCCAAACCCTCGTCCAGCGCCGCAGCAACGGGCGACAAACAGTTGGTCGTGCAGGATGCGTTCGAAACGATCGTATCCTCGACGGTCAGCTCATGGTTATTTACCCCGAAGACGATAGTTTTGACCGCACCATCCCCGCGGGCAGGAGCAGAAATCAAAACTTTTTTGGCGCCGTTGTCAAAATGGCGCGCCGCGGCTTCGCGCGTGCGAAACACGCCTGTGCATTCGAGAACAACGTCAATATCGGACCAATCGAGTTTCTCAGGCTCGCGTTCGCTGGTTAGGCGGATCGGGCCTGCACCGACATCCAAACCGGCGTCGGTCAGGGAAACGGGCTTTGTATAACGTCCATGCACACTGTCGAATTCAAAGAGATGCGCGTTAATTTCGGGCTTGGCCAAATCGTTTATGGCCACGATCTGAACGTCGGTCCGCCCAGATTCCATCAAGGCCCGCAAAACACCGCGCCCGATCCGTCCAAATCCATTGATTGCCAACTTGAGTGTCATGGTCTGCTCCGTCTGGGTGTCTGTTATTGCAAAGTTAGCGCTAACAAAGCTAGATCAAGGAAAAAGTCAAGAAAAACCTCTGTCAGCGCCAGAAGGCGAGCCAGTCCAGGAAGGTGTAAAGTTTCTTTCCCAGGAAGATCAGGTTCTCAGAACCGAACATTGCGTAATCGACTAGCAGACAGCCAAGTATTAGAAGGCCAAGCCAGATAGCAATTTGATTGGTCATGTTGGCCCCGAATGAAAACACCCGCCCAGATAAACTGAGCGGGTGTAAAGGTACAACATTTCTACGGCGTTTTAGTTAAGCCGTCCCATGGCCACGGCGACGTCTGCCATACGGACCGAGAAGGCCCATTCGTTGTCATACCAAGCCAGAACACGAACCATGCGGTTGTTAACAACCCGTGTCTGGTCTGGTGCGAAAATCGAGCTTTCTTCGGTATGATTGAAATCGGTCGAGACCAGCGGCGCAGGCTCATAGCCCACGACGCGCTGCATTGATCCCCGTGATGCTTCACGAACGATGGCATTAACATCTTCGACAGTCACGTCACGCGCCGCATGGAAAGTCAGGTCGACAGCAGAAACGTTTGGTGTTGGTACACGGATAGCCGAGCCGTCCAAACGACCCTTCAGGTTCGGCAGAACTTCGCCCAGAGCTTTGGCTGCACCTGTTGAAGTTGGGATCATGGACATTGCCGCAGCGCGCGCGCGATACAGGTCACTATGACGGCGATCCAGTGTCGGCTGGTCGCCGGTATAGGCATGGATCGTAGTCATGATACCGTGTTCGATCCCGATACCTTCGTCCAGCACCTTGGCAAGCGGAGCAAGGCAGTTCGTAGTGCAAGAGCCATTCGAAACCATTCTATCTTCAGTAACCAGGCTGTTGTGGTTCACGCCATAGACAATGGTTTTATCAACATTCTTGCCTGGCGCAGACAAAAGAACCTTCTGAGCACCGCGTTCCAGATGCGTTTTGGCTTTCAGGCCATCGTTGAATTTTCCGGTGCATTCCAAAACGACGTCACAACCTTCCCAATCAAGCTCGTTCATATCGTAAGTCGAGAACACCTCCATTGGGCCGCGGCCCAAATCCATGGTGTTGCCTTCGATCGAAACATCGCGGGGAAAGCGGCCGTGGATGCTGTCGTATTTCAGCAGGTGGGCGGTAGTTTCCAATGGGCCGGTCGCGTTGACCTTGATCACTTCGATGTCGTTGCGGGCCGATGCCGCAATATGCGACAGGGTGCAGCGGCCGATACGGCCAAATCCATTGATGCCGACCTTGATGGTCATCTGACGTCTCCAAAAATGCGCTTGCTCTGCGGGGCATATAGCGGCACAGACGCTTTCTCAAAAGGGCAAAAGTGACATATTCTTAACGTGTTAGCGCAAACCTTCGCCGGTTGCGCTAACGCTTGCGCTAGCCGTCGGATCGGGTAGGGTCCCCTGGCGACAGGTGAGATGAGAGGAAACACGCATGAGTGGTTTGTTGGCACTGTTGGATGATGTTGCTGGCATAGCAAAGGTTGCTGCAGCGTCAGTGGACGATGTGGTCGCTGCCGCCGGCAAGGCCGGGGCCAAGACTGCGGGCGTGATCATCGATGATGCAGCAGTTACTCCGAAATATGTGCAGGGCTTTGCCCCGGCGCGGGAATTGCCGATCATCTGGCGCATTGCGCGCGGCTCGATTTTCAACAAGATTATCCTGCTGTTGCCAGTCGCCTTGTTGCTGGCCAATTTTGCACCCTGGTTGATAACGCCCTTGTTGATGCTTGGCGGGTCCTATTTGTGCTTCGAAGGGGCAGAAAAGATATTTCACCTGCTTTTCCCTCATGGCAGCCACGTTATAGACGAAGATATGAAGGTCAAAGACCCGGGCCATCTGGAAGAGCAGAAGGTCAAGGGGGCGATCAAAACCGATTTCATCTTGTCCGCCGAGATCATGACAATCGCCCTTGCCGCCATCGAAGCACCGAATATCTGGATGCAGGCGGCAACGCTGGCCGTTGTTGGACTAGGTGTGACCCTGGCCGTTTATGGCTCGGTCGCCTTGATCGTGAAGATGGACGATGTGGGCCTTTTCCTGGCGCGGAACGCACCAACGCCGATCGGGCGCGGATTGGGGCGTGGATTGGTTAAGGCGATGCCGGTTGTCATGAAAGTGCTGTCGATTGTCGGCACAGCTGCGATGCTGTGGGTTGGCGGCTCGATCATCATTCACGGGCTTGAGGTTCTGGGTTTTGGCTGGTTGGGACATCAGATCCATGACATGGCCTATGCAGCCGGGCATGCGGTTTCGGCGCAATGGGAAGGTGCCGTGGAGTGGATTTCCAAAGCCACGATGGATGGCATTTTCGGACTGGCCTGGGGGTTCGTGCTGATCCCGATTGCAACCAAAGTGGTCGCGCCGATTTTGTCTCGGAAATCTGAAACGCATTAATCAGAAAACGAAAAGGGCGGCGCATGGCCGCCCTTCGCTTGATGTTTGAAATTGGGAATTACAGCTCCAGTAATTCCTTGACCTTTGCAACTGTGGCCTCGGCAGTGATGCCGAAATGTTTGTACAGTTCATCAGCGGGGGCAGACGCGCCAAAGCCCGACATGCCGATGAAGCCTGCCTTGGCGTCACGGCCGCGTTCACCCAGCAGCCAGCGGTCCCAGCCTCCGGCGCGGACGGCGGCCTCGATGCCGACACGGACGGCTCCACCGGGCAGAACCCGCTTGCGATACGCTTCATCCTGCTCGGCGAACAGTTCCATGCATGGCATCGACACGACGCGCGTGCCAATGCCCTCGGCCTCGAGCATCGCCTTGGCTTCCATCGCCAGCGACACTTCCGAACCGGTTGCGATCAGGATTGCCTGACGCTTGCCTTCGGCTTCGGCTAGAACATAGCCGCCTTGTGCAGTCAGGTTTTTGGTTTTGTGATCCTTGCGTACGGTCGGCACGCCCTGGCGGGTCAGAGACAAGACCGAAGGGCTGTCCTTGAAGGTCAGCGCCAGTTCCCAGGATTCCGCTGTTTCAACGGCATCCGCCGGGCGGAACACATAGGTATTCGGTGTCGCGCGTGAGATTGCCAGATGCTCGACCGGCTGGTGGGTCGGGCCGTCTTCGCCCAGACCGATCGAGTCATGGGTCATCACAAAGACCGTGGGTATCTTCATCAGCGCTGCAAGCCGCATCGAGGGCCGCGCATAGTCGGTGAACGCCATGAAGGTACCGCCATAGGGACGGATGCCGCCATGCAGCGCCATACCGTTCATCGCGGCGGCCATGCCGTGTTCGCGGATACCGTAATGGATGTACCGACCCTTGCGGTTTTCCGGCAGGAACACGCCCATATCGGCCGATTTCGTGTTGTTCGAACCGGTCAGGTCAGCAGAGCCGCCAATAGTTTCCGGCATGATCGGGTTGACCGCGTTCAGAACTTTCTCGGACGAGGCGCGGGTGGCCAGTTTGGGCTGATCTTCCGACATCTGCTTTTTGAACGAGCGGATGGCACCGGCCAGCTTTTTGGGTGCCTCGAACGCATAAGAGCGGTTGAACTCGGCCTGTTTGCGTTCAGAGATCTGCGCGAAACGCTCCTCCCACGCAGACCGCTCGGCCGCGCCGCGGGAACCGATTGCTTCCCAGGCAGTTTTGACATTTGCCGGAATTTCGAACGCGCCATGCGGGGCGGCATAGGCCTCTTTGGCCGCTTTCAGCTGTTCCTGATCGGTCAGGGCGCCGTGGCCTTTCGAGGTATCCTGCGCGGCGTGACCCAAAGCAATATGGCTTTCACAGGCGATCATGGTCGGCTTGTTTGACGATTTCGCCTTGGTGATGGCCTCGTCGATGGCCTGCGGATCATGACCATCAATCTCGATGACTTGCCAGCCCGAGGCGGCAAAACGTTTCACCTGATCGGTCCGGTCAGCGATGTCGACCGTGCCGTCGATGGTGATGTTGTTGTTGTCCCAGAACACGATCAGCTTACCCAGCTCGTGACGGCCGGCCAGCGTGATGGCCTCTTGGCTAACGCCTTCCATAAGGCAGCCGTCGCCCGCGATGACATAGGTATAGTGATCTACGATCTTCTTGCCGTAATGAGCGCGCTGAATTTCCTCGGCCATGGCAAAACCAACGGCGTTCGAGATCCCCTGACCCAGCGGGCCGGTTGTTGTTTCGATCCCGTTGACAAGGAAGTTCTCGGGGTGACCTGCAGTTTTTGCGCCCAGCTGACGGAAATTCTTGATCTGTTCCAGCGTAACGTCAGCGTTCCCAGTGAGATACAACAGCGAATAGATCAGCATCGAGCCGTGACCGGCGGACAGGATGAACCGGTCGCGGTCGGGCCAGTTTGGGGCCGAGGCATCGAATTTCAGGTGCTTTTCGAACAGTACAGTCGCGACATCGGCCATGCCCATTGGCATACCGGAATGGCCGGAATTGGCGGCGGCGACGGCGTCGAGGGTCAATGTGCGGATGGCCGCAGCTTTGTCCCAGTGTTCGGGGTTGGCATTGCGCAGCGCAGTCAGGTCCACGGGTGTTGTTCCTTTGGATTACAGGCAGATGGCCGCTCAATACCATTCAGCCCTCAAAGTGCAAGTAGAACTGGGTGCTGCAGGGTTTTGCTGGATCAAGAATGTGACCCAAGTCGTTGAAAGCAAACAGTGGGTATTTTCGATGCCATTGGGTTAGACTAGGCCAAGACGCGTACAAGGTTGATTCGGATAACCTCGCGAAACAAAGGAACCTTGATAAAAAAGGTGGCAGGGGCATGAGCCAGATCGAAGAACTACAACGCCGTATTGTGGCCGCGATGGATCGGATTGGATCCGGCATTGCGACAATGGCGGAAGTTGGCGCAGGCAACAGTGGAGAAGATGACACTCTGCGTGTAGCTCTGGATGATGAGAGGGTTGCGAATGCTCAACTTGAAGAGCGTCTCAGATCATTAAAAGAAAGGCACGATTCCGAAGTCGATGCCATGCGCCTAGAAATCGAAGGCTTGCGTAATACCCCGTCCGATAATCAGGAAAGTGCAGCGCTGCGCGAGCAACTCGACGATGCCAGGGCACAGCTTGCCTCGGTCGAAGCCGCACGGGCCGAGTTGGCAAGCGCAAAGGCTGCATTGGAAGATCAGGATGTTGTCGAAGAACTGAAAGCCGAAAATGCCCGTCTTCGTTCGGAATTGGCGGATAGTGAACGCGTGGCGGAACTCAGCGCCGAGTTAGAAATGCTGCGCGCCGAACGCAGTAGCCATGGCGCGGCGATGTCGCGTCTGGATGATGATCTCCAGCGCATGCGCAAAGCCAACGAACAACTACGAATGTCGATCGAAGAGCTGCGCGCAGCTGCAGAAGACGGAATGACCGATGCGGATCTATTGAACCGTGCCACAGCTGCCGAGCTTGAGGCAACGCGCGCAGCGCAGGCCACCGATGCGGCCGAAGCACATGCCGTGCTGGCCCGGTTGGAACCGTTGCTGTCTCAGGCGAAACTGGCCGAAGGAGAGGTGGAATAATGCCTGAATTGACCATTCAAATCGGGGGGCGCGGCTTTGAGGTTTCATGCCAGGAAGGCGAAGAGGTTTTCCTGCAAGCTGCTGCTAAATTGCTGGATGATGAAGCGCAGGTATTGTCGGATCAGATCGGTCGGATGCCTGAATCCCGGATGCTTTTGATGGCTGGATTGATGTTGGCAGACAAAGCCGCCGCCACGGGTGACAAGATCAACTCGCTGGAAAATAAGCTAGCGGAGGCCGAAGCCGAGCTTCGGAACCTGCGCAGCATGCCACAGCCCGAGCCGGAAAGAATTGAAGTTGCCGTGGTTCCACCTTCGGTCACCGACACCTTGGCAGAATTGGCTGCTCGGGCCGAGGCAATGGCGGCATTCATAGAAGAAAAGTCAACGAAATGATAAATATGCGTACTATTGCTATTGCAACTTTCATGTCTGTGTCAGCGCAGGTTTCCTGGGCTGGGATCGATATTCTGCCCGTCACATTTACTTGTGATAACGGCGTGCCTCTTGAGGTTGCCTATTTCAATGCCGAGGATGGATCCAGCGCGGCAGCCATGATGGTCGACAATAAGCTGGTGACTTTGCGCCAAGCTCAGAGCGGCTCTGGTATTCGCTATGAATCCGACGGAACAACTGGCACTTACATCCTGCGCTCCAAAGGCTGGGACGCCACAGTGAGCTTTCTGGCGACAGGTGCAGATGCCGCCAGCGAGCAGGTCTTATTGGGAAATTGCGTCAGCCGCTGATCAGGCGTTTGCTTCCCTGATTTTATCAGCGGCTTCCTTGTTGTAGCCGACACCGTTGTCATCAAACAAGGTGTCCAGCTCACCTGACAGGGTCATCTCGGTGATGATGTCGCATCCACCTACGAACTCGCCTTTGACATAGAGTTGCGGAACAGTCGGCCAGTCAGAATAGTCCTTGATCCCCTGACGCAAGCCTTCGTCGGCTAGTACATTCACGTCAGCAAATTCTACGCCCATGTAGTTCAGCACGCCTGCCACGCGCGAGGAGAATCCGCATTGCGGCATTTCCTTGGTGCCTTTCATATATAGCACCACATCATTGGCTTTGACGGTCTCGTCGATCTGGGTTTTCACGTCGGTCATCTTGGTCATCCTTTTCGCCCGCATCTTCGGCGGTCGTTTCGTTCTCTGCTTGGCCAGGAGCCCAGCCTTCTTTTTCCAATCGTTGGTGCTCGGCCTGTGCCAGCGTCACCGGATCAAGCCCGTACCGTTCAATGCCGCCAACCTTGCTGATTTTGTCGGGGTCCGGGCGCATGTCAGCAAATTTACGCTTTCTGTTGCGTTTTACATAGGCCTCGATCAGCGCGGCGACAACTATCAATGCTGCGATTGCGCAAATGCTGACGAGCCAAAGGTTCATTTCTTGGGGGCCATGGTTTTTGCGTATGCCTGTGGGTCCCGAGGAATAACGATTGCACTAACACCACCGCCTCTGCCTCCGTCTGTCGTTGACGCGACTAGAGTCGCATTCTGGCTGGAGGTTGCCCCCTTGGGATCGCGCGTAACTGGTTTTCGGTCAGAGCGGCTACGTCTGACAATAACCACTACATAAATACCAAGGATGGCAATCAGCACGACGCCCCAAATAGCATATGCCCCAAAAGTCGTGCTCACTCAGGCACTTTCGTCGTCAGCGCCAGCGCGTGCAAGTCGCCATCCGGGCCGTCCATCTTGCCTTTGAGGGCTGCATAGACTGCTCGCTGTTGTTGCACCCGGTTTTTGCCACGAAAGCTCTCATCCACGACCATGGCCGACATATGTACGCCGTCGCTGCCGCCGACCTGAATGTCCGCATCGGGAAACGCGTCGCGCAGCAGGTTCTCAATCTCGTGGGCGCTCATCGGCATGTAGGTTTCTCCTGAAAGTCTTTCCCAAGATGTAGTGCGCCGGGGCGGGGCGCGCAAGGGTCAGATAGACGCCCCGAAATGACAAAAACCTGCACTTGTCAAAGTGCAGGTTTTCAGAAGCGCAGGTGCCAAAATCAGGCGACGGCTTCGGCGAAGCTGTTGCGGAAAGTGGCAGTCAGTTCATCAAGCAAGGCCTCAGAAGAGCCGATGCGGACGCTGTCGCCCGTGAACCGCCCGACCGATACCAGTGGAACGCCAGCCTGACCTGCAGCAATCATCAGGGCTTCGGCCTGGTCAAAGTTGCAGGCGACCAGATAACGGGCCTGATCCTCGCCAAACAGGAATTCGGTCGAGGCGTCGTCAAGCGTTATGCCGACGCCGGTTGCTTCGGCCAGTTCGAAGGCTGCCAATGCCAGACCACCATCGCCAAGATCGGTGCAGGCCTTGATCATCTCTCGGTTTGCGCGGATGAACTCTCCGTTGCGCTTTTCGGCGTCCAGATCGACATGCGGCGCGTCGCCATCTTCGCGGTTGAACACTTCGGCCAGAAGCGCGGATTGGCCCAGATGCCCCTGCGTTTCGCCGATGACCAGAGCCACGTGGCCGTCGCGGACCTCATTACCTATGATCTCGTCCGTGTGCGCCAGAAGGCCGACCG
Organism: Ruegeria sp. CDSC021; assembly: GCF_059610845.1. Lineage (NCBI taxonomy): Bacteria > Pseudomonadati > Pseudomonadota > Alphaproteobacteria > Rhodobacterales > Roseobacteraceae > Ruegeria > Ruegeria sp. CDSC021. The sequence goes on along the minus strand of NZ_JBXWOK010000001.1, from coordinate 664,347 downwards.
CTCCAATTGTCGGGGTCGGCAGGATCGCCTGACCGTCGGTTTCGTTGTAAAGCGACACGTTGCCGGACACGATGGGCATATCCAACGCTGCGACGGCCTTACCAATGCCTTGGATCGCGCCGACGAACTGGCCCATGATCTCGGGCTTTTCTGGGTTGCCAAAATTCAGGTTGTCAGTGGTCGCCAGCGGCAATGCCCCGACGGCGGTCAGGTTGCGGTAGGCTTCGGCAACAGCTTGCTTGCCGCCTTCAACAGGGTTGGCTCGCACATAGCGCGGGGTCACGTCACTGGTGAAAGCAAGAACCTTGTCGGTGCCGTGTACACGAACCATGCCGGCGCCCAGACCAGGTGTACGCACGGAATCGGCCATAACCATGGTGTCATACTGCTCGTAAACCCATTGCTTGCCCGCATAGTTTGGCGAAGCGAGCAGGGCGCGCAGACCGTCGATTGGGTCGATCTGAGGCACGTCGGCCAGATCTTCTGCTTGCGGTGTAGGCTCCCACGGGCGATCATATTCGGGCGCGGTTGAGGAGAGTTTGGACAGAACCAGATCGGCTTTGACCTCACCATTATGCATGATTAGAAAGCGATCTTCGGCGACGGTTTCACCCACGATGGCGAAATCTAGGTCCCATTTATCGAAAACGGCGCGAGCCTCGGCCTCAAGCTCGGGTTTGAGAACCATCAACATGCGTTCTTGGGATTCCGACAGCATCATCTCATAGGCTGTCATGTTCTCTTCGCGCTGGGGGACGTTTTCCAGATCAAGCCGAACGCCCAGACCGCCTTTGTCACCCATCTCAACTGCGGAACAGGTCAGGCCCGCCGCACCCATGTCTTGGATCGAGATCACCGCGCCGGTCTGCATCAGCTCCAGCGTCGCTTCCATCAGGCGTTTTTCGGTGAAGGGGTCGCCGACCTGAACGGTGGGGCGCTTTTCTTCGATGGTGTCGTCAAACTCGGCGCTGGCCATGGTGGCACCGCCGACGCCGTCGCGCCCGGTTTTCGCACCGAGATAGACAACGGGCATGCCGACGCCCGACGCGGCTGAGTAGAAAATCTTGTCACTGTCTGCCAGCCCGGCTGCGAAGGCATTCACAAGGCAGTTGCCATTATAGGCCGGGTGAAAGCGCACTTCGCCGCCAACGCAAGGGACGCCGAAACAGTTGCCATAGCCGCCGATACCTTCGACCACGCCATTGACCAGCTGACGGGTCTTGTGGTGGCCGGGTTCACCAAAAGACAGCGCGTTCATCGAGGCAATTGGGCGCGCACCCATGGTGAAAACGTCGCGCAGGATACCTCCAACACCTGTGGCTGCACCTTGATAGGGTTCGATGTAAGACGGATGGTTGTGGCTTTCCATCTTGAAGACCACGGCCTGACCATCGCCGATATCGACCACACCTGCATTTTCACCCGGTCCGCAGATCACCTGGGGTCCAGAGGTGGGCAGGGTGCGCAGCCATTTCTTAGAAGATTTGTAGGAACAATGCTCGTTCCACATGGCCGAGAAAATGCCCAACTCGGTAAAGGTTGGCTCGCGCCCGATAATCTCCAGGATCATCTCGTATTCTTCGGGTTTCAACCCGTGCGCGGCAATCAGATCCGGTGTGATGGCGGGCTCTTGCATCGTTTGTCCTGTATCCATGGTGGCCGAGATTGCGGGCCTTGTAGGGCAAGGGCGCGTCTGTGGGAAGGGCCAAGTCAGCGCAGGGTCGAATAACGTAACCGGCATATGCCAATTTCGAGCTTTTCTGCGCTTTGTGTACCCAGAAAAAAAAACGGAACCGCGCTAGTGGCCGGTTCCGTCTATAGTATTTCCTGCCAGACGGCCCAAAAGCCGCGTGGCGTCTGTATCTGGTCTTTAAGCTGGGGTTTCTCCCTTGTTGATCGAGTCCGCCGCAGCGGCCCCAACAGCAGCTTTTTGTTGTTCGGTAAGGTTCTCGGCCTCTTCCAGACCAGGAATTGCTACGCGAACTTCGCGGCGGGCAAAGTCGATGCCATTGGCATTGAACTCGGCCTTCACCCGGTTGAAGATTTCCTTGCGAAGCGTGAACTGCTTGCCCGGCTTGGCCATGAACTTGCCGCGGATGATCATGCCAACATCGTCAAAGTCGAAAACACCTTGCGATTTGAAGGGCTGCAAGAAGCCTTCTTTGTGGGTTTCGTCCGCCATCATCTCGGCGCCGATCTTCTTGAAGATCTTCTTGACCTTGTTGGGATCAGTGTCAAACGGCACGGTGAACTTTAGCTTCATGATCACCCAGTCACGGCTGAAATTGGTCAGCTTTTGAATCTCGCCATAGGGGATCGTGTGAACGGGCCCACGGTGATGGCGGAGCTGCATCGAACGGATCGAGATTTTCTCGACGGTGCCCATGGTGCCGCCGACATCGACATATTCACCCACGCGAAACGCATCGTCGATAAGGAAGAAGACACCGCCGACGATATCTGCCACCAGCTTCTGAGCGCCGAAACCGATCGCAAGACCAAGGACACCAGCACCTGCCAGAAGTGGGGTGATGTTGATGCCCAGCGCGCCCAATGCGAGCAGGCCGAAGATGACCGCAATCGTGACTTGCGCCGTGATCCGCAGCAAGGGAAGAACCGTCGCCAGACGTGAACCGCCTGCGCCGCCACCCTCGCCACCGGCCTCTTCATCCAGCTCTTCTGCCGTTGTCTGTTCCTTGGCAAGACGACGGTTGATCCATAGTGAGACGACCTCGTTCAAGATGTATCCGACAGCGATGATCATCAGGAATTCGATTACCGTACCGCCAACGTCGGTTCCGATCCCGGCAGAGGCGACATGTCGAAGATCAAGCTGCCAGACCCGCGCGATCATAAAGACCACAAACAGGCCGGCCAGCACGCGACCAATCCGGATATAGCTGCGCTTGGCTGATTTATAGGCGCGTTCGGCCAATGGTCCGTCGCCCAACATTGGGGGTTGAAGATGGCGCACTAGGCCACGGATCAGCGTATCAAGCGCTGGTGCGATCAGCAGCCAGAACATCGTCGTGAAATGTGGCCCTTTGCCAAGCAGGGCAAGTGTTCTGGGATCACGCTGTGCGATCAGGAATTCGACCAGGAACCATATCACCACCGAAACGCCGATAGCGAAGTAGGGATAGTAATGAGCGACCTTTTCATCGAATTTGGTGTGGTCCGGATCCGTGCCCAACATCATCTGAGACAACCCTTCGCGCGCGGTCCAAGCGATGATCCCAATGTATATATGGATGCCAGCGTTCAGCCAGAAACCGATACGCGTATCGGCCGGGGTGATACCGTTAAGCAAGTTGAACCGTACGATAAAGAGCGTGAGGCCGATCAATAGAAGAAGGCCAATCAGGTTGCGATGCAGATATTTGGCCCAATGATCGTCTATGTTGACCAACCGGTAATGTGGCTTTTTGGGCGCCAGCACAAAGCGTGAGGCGGCTGCGCCCAGACGCGGAATCCAAATCAGGTAGAAAACGAATGGGGCGGCATAGGTAAGCTGTTCTGTCGTCAGCAAGCCCCGTCCAATCGCCCGGATAACAACATAGAACACAACAAGTCCTGCGATTTCCCGGCAGAATCGGCGGAACAAGTAACGTACCGCGCTCCAAAGATCGGCATCAGAATTCCCATCGGGCTCTTCGTGCCATTTGCGGGTGAGAAACCCAAACAATTTCTCAGCAGCGTATCCGGCCACCAGAACTGCTAGGATCAACCCAAACAGGCCAAACACCCCGGTAGATCCGAATTTCGCTGAGAAATTGCTGAACGCCACAACCTGGGCGCCGACGATATTTGGCAATGTGGTCAAAACCTGCGTCCAAGAGGTAACCATCTCGGCCCAGATTTCACTGATTTCGGTAAGCGGATCTTCATGGTTTTCGTTTGCTGCCGCCTGCTTTTCTGCAACCGCATCGAGCCGTTCCAGCAAAATGGCGCGAACCTGATCGTCGGACATACGTGCCACCAAGCCATCAACCTGATCGGGCGTCAGGTCCTCTGGAATTGTTACCGTAGACGACACGGCCCCACTGTCTTGTGCGTGTACTGGTACCGCAAGAAGAATGGCGGAAATCAACGCCAGTAATAGGCGGAGTGGATGGTGCATGAATTTTCCCTCGAACACGAATTTTTGATCTTTTACGGGATTATAGGCGCGGAGGTGGAAATTTCCCAGCAATTTTCGGCTGTTCGGTGTCACCGATTAAGTCAGGGCCAAAAAAAAGGCCGAGCACTAAGCTCGGCCGTAGTCCAACAGGGAGGTATGAAGATGATGAGCGTTACAGCATCACCGCCTTCGAGTGCTCATTTAGGCATCAGTTTGATAACGATCAAGGCGTTTCAGTGTGATAGTCCGTCATGTCCGCTATGACGTTGACGCATAGCTATAGTTTCCCCATTTTCTTCAGGTGTTTACGCTGCGCGATGATCTCGTCCTGCACAAAATCGCGGAAGGCTGCCACGCGTTTGGAGTGGCGTAACTCTTCGGGGTAGGCGAGATAAACAGGAACGTCTGCCGTTTCGATGTCTGAAAGTACCGGCAGCAGATGCGGGAAATCATGCGTGACATAATCGGGCAGCAAGCCAATTCCCAGATTGTGCAGTACGCCCTGCAAGACACCGAAATAGTTGTTCACTGTCAGCAACGACGCCGGGTTATAGGTCATCAGATGCCGTACCATTGCCGCACTGGCCCCTACTTGGGGGGCTGAGGGGGTCTGACAGATAAGTCGATGGCTCGAGATTTCTTCGAGGGAGGCAGGTTGACCGCTTTCCTTTAGATATTCCGGGGTAGCATAAAGCAGCATCTGTACTGTCATCAGGCGCTTGCGCACCAGATCAGCCTGGCTAGGCTCTTTCATACGAATGGCGACATCGGCCTCGCGCATTGGCAGGTCAAGAACGCGTTCCTCAAGCATGAGGTCGATATTTAGGTCCGGGTATTGTTCATACAGCTTTGGCAACCTCGGAGCGAGCCATAGGGTCCCAAAGCCAAATGTGGTTGTGACCCGCAGCACACCAAAGACTTCTTCTTCGCTGTCTCGTATGCGCGCCGCTGCCGCGTCCAGTCGCTTGGACATTGCCGAGGTGGCGTCGAACAGCAGCTCACCCTGTTCGGTCAGAATCAGACCGCGGGCGTGACGATGGAACAACGTCGAATCAAGTGACTCTTCCAATGCCCGAATTTGTCTGCTGACTGCCGATTGAGATAGGTTCAGCTTATCGCCTGCATGTGTCAGGCTGCCCGCATCTGCAACCGCGTGAAATATCCTAAGCTTGTCCCAATCCATCGCCGCAACTTTCGTTATCCTGCCGAACGCCTATATGAAATAGGTGACAACTTCCACATTCAAACGGCGAAATCCTTGCGTTTCAGAGGATAAGCTCTAGGCAGGTCAGTTATTATGACCTAATATGGAAGCAGATGAAGCACACTGATCTGACGAGGGGAGGCGTTTGATGAGTAAGCCACAAATTTCTTTGAACGACCGTTTCGACTTAAGTAAAAACACGGTTCTATTGAACGGCACTCAGGCGCTTGTGCGCCTTATGCTGATGCAAAAGGCGCGCGACACGAAATCGGGTCTGAACACTGCGGGATTGGTGACGGGATACCGCGGATCGCCCCTTGGAGCGGTCGACCAGCAGATGATGCGCGCGCAGAAACAGCTGACAGAAAGCGATGTCACTTTTCAATACGGTCTGAACGAGGATCTTGCGGCAACCGCGCTTTGGGGCAGTCAGCAGGCCGGGTTAAGGGGTGACGGCAAGTTCGATGGCGTCTTTGGTCTGTGGTACGGAAAAGGACCTGGTGTAGATCGGTCAGGCGACGTGATGCGCCATGCCAATATGGCAGGGACGGCGGCACATGGTGGCGTTCTGATGGCCATGGGGGATGATCACACGGGCGAAAGCTCGACCGTTCTGCATCAGTCCGAGTGGTCGCTGGTTGATATGTACATGCCAGTGGTCAGCCCGGCCGGAGTACAAGAGATACTCGACTACGGCGTTTACGGATTCGCGCTCAGTCGGTTCGCCGGTGTCTGGGTCGGCCTCAAGACCATGAAGGACACGATCGAGGTGACCTCGGTCGTTGATGGCAACCCTGATCGCATGAAAGTCTTGGTGCCCGAGTTTGATATGCCCGAAGGAGGGCTGAACATCCGGCTTGGCGATACGCCTCATCTGCAGGAAGAGCGCATTATTGATTACAAGCGTTTTGCGGCTGAAACGTTTTCACGGGCCAACCGGATGGACAAACGTGTCTGGGGCAAACCCGGCGCAAAGATAGGTCTGGTGGCCGCTGGCAAGAACTGGCTGGACCTTACCCACGCGCTTTCCTTGTTGAATATTGATGAGGCCGAGGCCGAGCGCCTTGGCATCACGACCTATAAGGTCGGACAGACGTTCCCTCTGGATATGTCCGGATTTCATGACTGGGCAGAAGGTTTGGACCTGATCGTAATCGTTGAGGAAAAACGCAAACTGATCGAGGTTCAGGTTAAGGAAGCGATCTTTGACGACCGCCGTGGTCGACGAGTCTATGGCTGGTACAAGGGCGGTGCTGGGACGCTGCATCGGGAAGAGCTGTTTCCCACCCGCGGTGCCCTTGATCCGAACATGATCGCTGAAAAACTGGGCGGTATTCTGATTGAAGAAGGCCGTGATACCGACGGGGTCCGCGCAGGTTTGACCAAGCTGACCGAAGCGCGCCGGGCGGACAATGCCGAGGAAATAGCCTCGCGCCTTCCGTATTTCTGTTCTGGATGCCCGCATAACAGTTCGACCAAGGTACCAGACGGAAGCCGGGCCTATGCAGGCATCGGATGCCATTACATGGTTCAGTGGATGGATCGAAGCACATTTGGCTTTACTCAGATGGGTGGCGAAGGGGCAAACTGGATCGGGGAAGAGCCGTTCTCGACCACCAATCATGTGTTCCAGAACCTCGGAGACGGCACCTATAACCATTCCGGTGTTCAGGCGATCCGGGCAGCTTTGTCGGCGGGTACGAACATCACCTTCAAGATTCTGTTCAACGATGCAGTCGCAATGACGGGCGGGCAGGGCAATGAGGGTGATCTGACCGCCGAAAGGATCGCGGCCGAGGTCAAGGCTATGGGCGTCACACATGTCGCGTTGGTCTATGACGAAAAAGAAGATGTAAACTTCAAAGCCCTACCCGCAGGGGTAGAGAGCTTTGAGCGCGCCGAACTGATGAATGTGCAAGAGAAATTCCGCACCTATGAGGGCGTCTCGATCATCGTCTATGTCCAGACCTGCGCCGCTGAGAAACGCCGTCGTCGTAAACGCGGAACCTTTCCCGACCCGGACAAAAGGGTCTTTATCAATACGGATGTCTGTGAGGGCTGCGGTGACTGCGGCATCCAATCGAACTGTGTTTCGATTGTTCCCAAGGAAACCGAACTTGGCCGGAAACGCGCGATTGACCAATCAAGCTGTAACAAGGATTTTTCGTGTCTGAGAGGGTTCTGCCCCTCCTTTGTTACGCTGGAAGGCGCGAAGATTCGCAAAGAAGCGACGACCGAACTTGATCTGCCCGATCTTCCGATGCCCGAGCTGCCTGAAATAGTGGGCACACATAATGTTGTCATCACCGGCATCGGTGGGACCGGAGTTGTCACGCTGGGGGCGATTCTGGCACAGGCGGCCCAGATTGACGGCAAAGGCGCCGGAATGATGGAGATGGCAGGCTTGGCCCAGAAAGGCGGTGCGGTTCATATTCATTGCCGTATTGCCAACCGGCCAGAAGATATCAGTGCAATACGTGTGGCAACGGGTGAAGCCGACACATTGATCGGTGGTGATTTGGTTGTGTCCGCCGGGGCCAAAACACTTGGCCTGACACGCTTGGGTCAGACCGGAGCGGTGGTCAACAGCCACGAAACCGTTACCGGTGACTTCACGCGCGACACTAAGTTTAGGATTCCTGGTGAGAGGCTGGAATTGGCGCTGCAAGCACGATTGAAAGAAGACGTTTCCCTGTTTGATGCCACTGAGCTTGCGCGCGCAGTGATGGGAGACTCAATCTATTCGAACATGATGGTTTTGGGGGCCGCATGGCAGCGCGGGCTGATACCCGTCAACCTCGATGCGGTGATTGCAGCCATTGATCTGAACGGAACGGCGGTAGAACGCAACAAAAGAGCCTTTGAGATCGGTCGTTGGGCGGTTTTACACCCGGAAAAAGTTGATGAGATTCTACGGCCAAGTGTTTCCGACCTCCCGAAATCACCAGAGCAGGTCATCGCGTTCCGCGCCGATCATCTAACCCAGTATCAAAGCGCTCGTCTGGCGAAACGCTACCGCAAAATCGTTGACTCGTTTGAGGATGCAGGAATTCGTGATGCTGTCGCAAAAGGGTATCATAAGCTGTTGTCTTACAAGGACGAATACGAAGTGGCCCGGTTGTTACTGTCCAGTCGGGAGAAAGCCGCCGCCGAATTTGATGGCGAATTCAAAATGACTTTCCACCTTGCCCCACCGCTGCTTGGTGGCAAAGGACCAGATGGCCGACCCCGCAAACGGAGTTTCGGCGAATGGATGTTGAAGCCGCTGAAATTCATGTCTCGGCTAAAAGTTCTTCGAGGTACTCCGCTGGATATCTTTGGCTATAGTGTCGAACGTCGAATGGAGCGCGCGCTGATCAAGCAGTATGAGCGTGATCTCAAAGAGATCACTCCGCTGATTTCCATCCAAACAAAGGATGCCGTAATTTCGCTCGCTAAGTTGCCCTTGGATATCAAAGGTTTTGGACCCGTCCTTAAGGCGAATGAGGCGAGCGCCGCCAAACGCAGAGAGGAATTGTTGACCACGATACGGAACGGAGGACCTGAATTACAGGCCGCCGCCGAGTAATTCGTCACAACCGTGTCACGACAGCTAGGCAAAATTGTTACTTGCATTTAAAATGCAAGTACAAAACCGGAGATTTCCATGCCCTCGCGACGCCATGTTGCACGTGACATTTCTTATGCCTATTCCGCCGAAACCAAAAGCGGACGGATGGTCATCAAGCTTATGGAGAACACCACAGGCCGCCTGCGCCTTATCAGGCGTGCTGATGGGTACGAAAAAGACGTGGCCAACGGGCGAGATTTCTGGTCGGTCATGGTTGAGAGATACGGTTTGTCTCTGGATGTGGTTGGCGGGTCATTGTCTAATATTCCCCGTAATGGCCCTCTGATTTTGATTGCCAATCACCCATATGGAATTCTGGATGGGTTGATGATGGGGCACATGTTGTCCAGTACGCGTGGGGATTTTCGCATTCTGGCCAACCATGTGTTTCGTAAGGCAGAGGATCTGAATCGGGTCGTTCTGCCGATTTCATTCGACGATACAAAAGCTGCGATGAAGCAGAACCTGGAGACCCGCAAGAAAGCTTTGAACTATCTGGGCGAGGGCGGCGCGATTGGCATATTTCCCGGCGGTACCGTCAGCACAGGGGCAAAGCCTTTCTCGTACCCGATGGACCCGGGCTGGCGTGGCTTCACGGCGCGGATGGTTGCCAAATCAGACGCGACAGTTGTGCCGGTCTTTTTTGACGGTCATACCTCACGCCTGTTTCAGATCGCCAGCCATCTGCACAATACATTGCGCATGGGATTGCTAATCAAGGAATTCAAAAAACGCGTTGATACCCCGGTCCAGGTGGTGATCGGAGAGCCCATCGGCCGCGACGTTCTGGACCCGTTGGCCAAGGATACGCGCAAGATGATGGATTTCTTGCGCAAAGCAACGTATGAGCTGTCTCCAAAGCCACTAAAGTCTTATGACTATGGCTATGAATTTGAGGAACGGCATCGCGCCTAAAGGGGCAAATGGCAGTAGGCATTTTTGATTCTGGTTTGGGCGGTCTGACCGTTCTGAACGCCGCGCAGAAACGTCTTCCCGACGTTGATTTCCTGTATTACGCGGACAGCGCACATGCGCCTTACGGGGTGCGTGATGTAGAGAATATTTATGAGCTGACCCGGGGTGCGGTGAACGACCTCTGGAACCGGGGATGTGATCTGGTGATTCTGGCCTGCAATACGGCCAGCGCTGCTGCTTTGCGGCGGATGCAGGAAGAGGGCGTGCCTCAAGGCAAGCGCGTCTTGGGCGTTTTTGTTCCATTGATCGAAGCGCTGACTGAGCGGCAATGGGGTGACAACAGCCCGCCGCGTGAAGTCGCGGTCAAACACGTCGCTTTGTTTGCGACCCCGGCCACCGTATCGAGTCGCGCGTTTCAACGCGAGTTGGCCTTTCGTGCGATTGGCGTAGATGTTGAGGCGCAGGCCTGCGGTGGGGTCGTTGATGCCATCGAGGAAGGCGACATGATCCTGGCCGAAGCGCTGGTGCGAAGCCATGTGGACGCCCTGAAACGCAAGATGCCAGATCCTCAGGCCGCAATTCTGGGCTGTACGCACTATCCCTTGATGGCAGAGGCGTTTCAGAAGGCCTTAGGACCCGACGTTGAGGTGTTCAGCCAGGGTGATCTGGTTGCCGAAAGTCTGGCAGACTATTTGCAGCGGCACCCGAACATGCAGGGTGCGGCAAAGGGCGGTTATCTGACCACTGGTAAGCCAGGCGTTGTCAGTGATCGCGCCACCCAATTCCTCCGACGACAAATTACTTTCGAGGCTGTCTGACTTTGGTCAAAGACGCGGCCTGAAAGAACCCGTAATCCCATGACCGTCACAGTGGCGGGCATGAACAGTGGCATACAGTTTCAAGAGGTCCAAGATGACCCACAAAATCGCAATTCTGGGCGCTTCGGGTTATACCGGCGCTGAACTGGTTCGGTTGATCGCCGAGCATCCGAATATGGAAATCGCTGCACTTTCTGCCGAGCGGAAAGCCGGACAGTCGATGGCGCAGGTGTTCCCTCATTTGCGGCACCTGCAGCTTCCGGTTCTTGGCAAGATTTCGGAAATCGACTTTTCAGGGATCGACCTGTGCTTTTGCGCGCTGCCACATAAAACCAGCCAGGAAGTTATCCGCGATCTGCCGAAGGACCTTAAAATCATCGACCTGTCCGCCGATTTCAGGCTACGCGACCCTGAGGAATATGAAAAATGGTATGGCAACCCTCATGCGGCTTTGGAGCAGCAGGAGGAGGCCGTTTACGGCCTGACCGAGTTTTATCGCGATCAAATTCGCACGGCCCGCTTGGTTGCCGGAACAGGCTGCAACGCCGCCACCGGACAATATGTTTTGCGCCCTTTGATTTCGGCCGGCGTCATTGATCTGGATGACATCATTCTGGACCTCAAATGCGCGGTGTCTGGTGCCGGGCGGTCGCTGAAAGAAAACCTGCTGCATGCCGAACTTAGCGAAGGGTATAACGCATATGCTGTTGGCGGTACGCATCGGCATTTGGGGGAATTCGATCAAGAATTTTCTGCCCTTGCAGGGCGCCCGGTCCATGTTCAGTTCACTCCGCATCTGGTTCCGGCAAACCGGGGTATCCTAGCGACTACATATGTCAAAGGTGACCCCACGAGCGTTTATGAAGCGCTTGTGAAAACCTATGAAAGCGAACCATTTATCCAGATGCTGCCATTTGGCGAAACACCCTCGACCCACCATGTGCGCGGCTCAAATTTCTGCCATATCGGCGTGGCCAGCGACCGGATCGAGAGGCGCGCCATTGTGATCGGAGCACTGGATAACCTGACAAAAGGTAGCAGTGGCCAAGCCTTGCAGAACGCTAACCTGATGTTAGGTGAAGCTGAAACTGCGGGTCTGATGATGGCCCCACTTTTCCCATGAGGAACAAATGAAAACGCTCAAGAAACGTCGTCGCGTTCAGATCATCCTTCTGTCAATCGTTGCTTTGGCAGTGTCTACGGCGTTGATCGGATACGCTATGCAGGACGGCATCAATTTCTTCCGCTCACCCAGTGAAGTAATGGCAGAGCCACCAAAACCGACTGAAATATTCCGGATCGGTGGTCTTGTCGAAGAGGGTTCGATCGTGCGGGGGCAAGGGGAAACCGTGCGTTTCGTGGTGACGGACGGTGGCGAAAGTGTGCCGGTCACGTTTACTGGGGTTTTGCCTGATTTGTTCTCGGAAAACCAGGGTATGATTGGTACCGGAAGCTACGTAAACGGAGTCTTTGAAGCCTCAGAAATTCTTGCGAAACACGATGAGACCTATATGCCAAAAGAGGTTGTGGACGCGTTGAAAGAACAAGGTATTTACAAGGAGGCCGGCGAGAGCTGAGCCATAGGCTTTGAGATCGGAATTCGGGCGTTGCGTGGATCGACATGCAGCGCCCTTTCTATTTTAGCTGTATTAACAGAATTGTCCGAGCGTCTGTCTGTCCCAAGTTGGAGAACAGTACATGCAGACGGTTCGGCAGATCGCGGAACAGATAGTTACGCGTGAAGGTGGTTTTGTCGATGACCCCGACGATCCGGGTGGAGCGACAAAATTCGGCGTAACAGTCCATACCATGCGCAGATTGCAACTGGACCTGACGCAGGACGGGATGGTTGATGTATCCGATGTAAAGCGGCTGAGCCGGTCGCAGGCCGTTGAAATCTTTATCCGCCACTATTTCTCAAAACCGCGATTACACCTACTGCCTAACATTCTGCAGCCATCTGTTTTCGACATGTACGTGAATTCAGGCGTTCAAGCTGTTAAAATTATGCAATATTTGCTGCGTGAAATGGGGTATCATGTCGTCGTAGATGGCGTTGTGGGCCCGCAGACGGCGCAGGCTTGCAGTGCTGCGTCTGAACCGGACCCTGTCGCGCTGCGGGATGCTTATGGCGTTGCCAGGAGAAACTATTATTTCCGGATAGCGGAACGGCGTCCAACCTCTCGCAAATATGCTCGGTCCCGGTCTGGGGCAAAAGGTGGCTGGATACGACGCGCCGAGGAATTCCTGTCACCGACCTATCATCTTAGCGACGCAGAGTTTCAAAGGAGGGTTTCTGAATGGGGCTGATCTCGGGAATATTTGCGTTCTTGTTTGGCGAGGGTCGGAATGTCGTGCGTGAAACAACCGAAGTCTTTCGTGAAAATGCTGAGCAGGGCGCTAAACGCGACCTGACGCGACAACAGGGAGTACTGGAACAGTATAGGGCTGAGTTCGAGCGGGTTCAAAAAAGTGCATTTGACCGTTTTATGGATGGGCTCAACCGGCTGCCGCGCCCCGCCATGGCCTTGGGAACATTGGGGCTGTTTATCGCCGCTATGGTCGATCCGCTTTGGTTTGCCGCTCGGATGCAGGGGATTGCGTTGGTACCTGAGCCCTTGTGGTGGTTGTTGGGCGTGGTCGTCTCGTTCTATTTCGGCGCAAGACACCAGACCAAAGTGCAGGATCTGCAGCGTGAAATTTCGGCAACGATGACACGTACTCCGAAAGTTATGGAAAACATCGAAACACTGGCAGAGATGCGGGAACGTTTGATTGGGGTCGCTGATACTGGGACAGATGCAGGCTTGGCCGATGAGGTCCTAAAACCCGATTTCAACCCTGCGCTCGAGGATTGGCGGCGGGGTCGGTCCGCCTGACCCGCGACACTATGTGCGTCCGGCAGAGGCGAAAGTGATTGGTGATTGTCCCTCAACAGGAATATATGCGGGACCATGATTACAGAACTTGGTCACTTCGCGCTGATACTCGCCTTTCTCGTCGCCATCGTTCAGACGGTCATTCCGCTGATAGGGGCGGCGAAACGGTGGACTGGCTGGATGTCCTTTGCAGAAACCGCCGCTATTGCACAGTTTCTGTTAGTCGCCTTCTCTTTCGCGGCGTTGGTCTGGGCCTTTACCACCTCTGATTTCTCATTGCGGATAGTGGTTGAAAACAGCCATTCCGCCAAACCGATGCTGTATAAAATCAGCGGCACGTGGGGCAACCACGAAGGGTCAATGTTACTGTGGGTCCTGATCGTCGCAGTTTTCGGGGCCATGGCCGCTTTTTTTGGCGCAGGGTTACCTCCGACTCTCAAAGCGCGCGTGCTGGCGGTTCAGGCGGCCGTAGGGGTGGCGTTTTACGCTTTTATCCTGCTCACCTCGAACCCATTTGACCGTCTGATTATCGCCCCGTTCGATGGGCGGGATCTCAACCCATTATTGCAAGATCCAGGTTTGGCATTCCACCCGCCGTTTCTGTATCTGGGCTATGTCGGCCTGAGCATGGCATTCAGCTTTGCAGTGGCCGCGCTGATCGAAGGGCGCGTGGATGCCTCTTGGGGGAGGTGGGTGCGTCCCTGGACGCTGGCCGCATGGATTTTTCTGACTATTGGGATCGCGCTTGGATCCTGGTGGGCCTATTACGAGCTGGGCTGGGGCGGGTTCTGGTTCTGGGATCCGGTCGAAAACGCTTCTTTCATGCCGTGGCTATTGGCGGCAGCCCTGTTACATTCTGCTATCGTGGTCGAAAAGCGTGAAGCGCTGAAGAGCTGGACCATCCTTCTGGCGATTATCGCCTTTGGCTTTTCGCTGATCGGGACGTTCATTGTGCGATCGGGGCTTTTGACTTCGGTACATGCCTTTGCCAATGATCCTGAACGCGGCGTGTTTATCCTGATCATTCTTGTGGTCTTCATTGGCGGTGCGTTGACACTCTATGCGGCACGCGCGCAAGCGATGGAGGCCAAGGGCGTGTTTGGTATGGTCAGCCGCGAAAGCGCCCTGGTGCTGAACAACATTCTATTGGCGGTCAGCTGTTTCGTTGTGTTCTTCGGAACCTTGTGGCCGATGGTGGCCGAGATGGCATTTGATCGCAAACTCTCGGTCGGCGCGCCGTTCTTTAATGCGGCGTTCACACCGTTCATGGTTGCGCTGGGGATTGTATTACCGCTTGGTGCAATGCTTCCGTGGAAACGTGGAAAGCTTGGCAAGGCGGCGCATTCGTTGCGGTTCGCATTCCTTCTGGCGGTTGCGCTTGGCTTGCTCGTTTGGGTCATGCAGACCGGTCGCAGCGCATTGGGACCCGTGGGGCTGTTTCTGGGGGCCTGGATCACATTTGGCGCTATTGTGGACCTTTGGAGCCGTACTGGAAGAAAAAACAACCTGCAGCGTCTGTTCAGACTGCCCGGTGCCGATTGGGGCAAGGCTGCAGCCCATACCGGACTGGGGGTTACGATCTTTGCCATCGCCGGGCTGACCGCATGGGAGGTCGAGGATATCCGCGTTGCGCAGACGGGGCAGCCTTTCGAGGTTGGCCAGTTCACCCTGACACTTGAACAGGTTCGGAATGTCGAGGGGCCCAACTATTTCTCAACCACAGCCGATGTTAAGGTCGAACAGGCCGGTCGAACAATCGCAACACTGCATCCGGAAAAACGCGACTACCCAGTTTCAAGGATGCCAACGACTGAAGCTGCGATTGACTATCGGTTTCTCAGGGATCTTTACGTCGTCATTGGAGATCAGCAGACAAATGGTGGCTGGGTCGTGCGGACTTATATCAAGCCTTTAGCGAATTGGATTTGGGGCGGGTGCCTACTGATGGCGCTCGGTGGCGTTCTTAGCCTGTGCGACAGGCGTTTTCGCGTTGCGGCAGGCGCGCGCAAGACGCCGACGCAGGGGGTTCCGGCGGAATGAAACGGTTTCTACTGATACTGCTTTTATTGGCAACGCCAAGCATGGCTGTCCAACCTGACGAGGTGCTTGATGATCCGATCCTGGAACAGAGGGCGCGGGATCTGAGTTCCGGCTTGCGCTGTCTGGTTTGCCGCAACGAAAGCATAGACGAAAGCAATGCAGGATTGGCCCGTGACTTGCGCCTGTTATTGCGCGAACGCCTGGTGGCCGGCGATACAGATGGACAGGCGATTGACTTTATCGTTGATCGCTACGGCGAATATGTTTTGCTAAGGCCAACAACGTCAGGATCGAACATCCTTTTGTGGCTGGCCGGTCCGATCATGCTTTTGATCGCTGTGGCGACTGGTTTCAGCTTTTTACGCAAAAGATCGGCGGAACAGGACCGAAGGGAAGGTGACGGCCTCCTTAGCGACGCCGAGAAAGAACGATTACGCGAAATCCTCAAAGATTGACCTTCGGTTCACCTTTTCCTTCATTGGAAATTGAGGCAGGGTCGCAGGCGCAGCGAACCTTGGAGGGGTGGATGGAATACGAAGCGATCCTGTTGGACATTGCGGATGATCTGGCAGTGGTAACTCTGAACCGCCCAGAGAAGTTGAACGCAATGACCGCTCAGTTGCGGGCCGAAGTCACGCACGCGATGAAACACGCTGCCACCCATGCCCGCGCGATTGTTTTGACCGGTAAGGGAAACGCTTTTTGCTCGGGTCAGGATTTAGGTGATGCCTCAAGCACCGGGAAGATTGATCTTGAGCGCACGCTGCGCGACGAATACGAGCCCATGCTTGAAGCAATCTATAATTGCCCGGTTCCAACAATCGCCGCAGTAAATGGCGCTGCTGCGGGGGCAGGGGCCAATCTGGCGCTATGCGCGGATATCGTGATCGCGACGGAGAGTGCTTATTTCCTGCAGGCTTTTGCCCGTATCGGCCTGTTGCCCGACGCTGGAGGCACCTGGTTTATGCCGCGCCAGATGGGGTTCGCCAAAGCCATGGGCGCTGCTCTTTTTGCCGATAAGATCAGTGCTCGACAGGCCGACGACTGGGGCCTGATCTGGGAAGCCGTTCCCGACGCGGAGTTCGAAGCGCATTGGCGCAAGCGGGCCATGTATCTGGCCAAAGGTCCAACCTCAGGGTTTGGCGCCATCAAAAAGGCTATTCGCGGCACCTATGAAAACACTCTGCCGCAACAGCTCGAGGCAGAGGCGCATCTGCAAGGTGAATGTGGCCGCAGCCGAGACTTTTCCGAAGGCGTCGTTGCCTTCATGCAAAAACGCCCCCCGAAATTCGAAGGGCGTTGAGGTTGTCAGGCGCGGCGGCGTTTACGCACGCGCCGTTCCGGAAGGGCGGACTCGCCAGTCCCGTCAGTTGCGGATGAGAACGGGCCCAGCGCGTCTGTGATCTGATCAAGGGTTGGGCGTATACCGGACGGGGCACCGTCAAGCGCAGCTCTCATGTGCCGCAGATGCTCGGGCATTGTGCCGCAACATCCGCCGATAATGCTTGCGCCAGCCTCTCGCGCCATGGTCGCATAATGGCCCATCAGTTCCGGCGTGCCGTCATAATGAATATGTCCATCCACATATTTCGGAATACCGGCATTGCCTTTTGATATCAGCGGCCGTTCCGTACCTTGTGCGACAAATCCAAGGACAGTGCGCAGAATATCAGACGCGCCAGTCCCGCAATTTGCGCCAAAGGCAACCGGCGGGTTAGGGAGCGTTTCAACCAACTGAGCAAAGTCGGCGGATGTGACACCCATCATTGTGCGGCCAGCCGTGTCAAAGCTCATCGTGCCACACCAAGGCATATCGACCAGCGCAAAGGCTTCTGCCGCGGCCCTGAACTCTTCTGGGGCGCTGATGGTTTCGACCCAAAGAACATCGACACCGCCGTCCTTCAATGCCTGCGCCTGTTCGTGGAACATTTCCACGGCATCGGCATGGGACAGGGCGCCAACAGGCTGCATGATCTCGCCGGTTGGTCCGACCGATCCCGCGACGATAACCGGACGGTTGGCTTTGTCAGCAACCTCACGGCCAAGTTCTGCGCCTGCGCGGTTCAGTTCAGCGACCCGGTTCTGAGCCTCGTGCAGTTTGAGACGCGCAGATGTCCCGCCGAATGTGTTGGTCAGGAAAAGGTCGCTGCCTGCGTCCACCGAACCCTGATACAGCGCGCGGATTTTATCCGGTGCATCGACGTTCCAAAGCTCGGGCGCGTCGCCCGACTGCAGGCCCATGTTGAATAGGTTTGTACCTGTTGCTCCATCCGCCAAAAGAGTCGTGTTGGAGTCCAGAAGTTTGCTGAGCGCATTTGTCATAAGAATATTCCGAAACTGGCGAGCCGCGCTAAAAATGCGAGACGCCCCGTGTCTCATGACCGGGGCGTCAAATCAAATTCATAAATCTCATGAAGATCATGAATATTGCGGGGAGACCTTAGTTGGTTTCGTTGAGAACCTGTGCTTTGGCCTCGACCAGAAACTCGGCCATTTTTGCACGGATATCGTCATCCGAAGACAGATCCCCGAGATCGCCGGAAACTTTGCGCACGACATCCTCGTGCCCGGTTTCTTCCAGGTCTGAAATCACAACGGATTTTGCGTATTCATCGGCTTCATTACCGGTTTTGCCCAGTTTTTCGGCCGCCCAAAGGCCAAGCAGTTTGTTGCAACGCGCCTGTGCTTTGAACTGCATTTCTTCATCATGGGCGAATTTAGCTTCGAATGCGTTTTCGCGCTCGTCAAACGTAGTCATCAGTTGGACCCCTTGGGTTGGTAGTTCTTTCCTTAATGATATGACGATACGACGATCCGGGTGCAAGGTATTTGCGCTGCGTCAAAGCCTCTCGGTCCTCGGAACTTGCGGGAAGGTGGGGGTTGGACTAAGAGAGCGCCAAGGCGAAGGAACTTTTTCCCTCGCGACAGTCTGGAAAGGTCGCTTATGGCGCGTCGCAAGAAAATTTACGAAGGTAAGGCCAAGATTTTGTATGAAGGCCCTGAACCGGGTACAATCGTGCAGTATTTCAAGGATGACGCCACTGCCTTCAACGCTGAAAAGAAGGACGTGATCGACGGGAAAGGTGTGCTGAACAACCGCCTGAGCGAATACTTTATGAACGGGTTGAATCAAATCGGTGTGCCGACCCATTTCATCCGTCGCCTGAACATGCGCGAACAGTTGGTCCGCAACTGCGAAATCGTACCGCTTGAAGTTATTGTTCGCAATTTCGCGGCTGGCACGATGTCCAAACGCCTTGGCATTGCCGAGGGGACACAGCTGCCGCGCCCGATAGTGGAATACTGCTACAAGGACGACGCGTTGGGTGATCCCCTTGTCACCGAAGAACATATCGCCGCCTTTGGCTGGGCCAGCCAGCAGGACATGGAAGACATTCTTAGCCTCGCATTGCGGGTGAATGATTTCATGAGCGGTGTGATGCTGGCGGTTGGCATTCGTCTGGTCGATTTCAAAATTGAAATCGGTCGCGTCTATGAAGGTGACTTCCAGCGCCTGATCATAGCGGATGAAATCAGCCCAGACAGCTGCCGTCTTTGGGATATCGAAACCGGCCAGAAGCTAGACAAGGACGTATTCCGCCGCGACCTGGGCAGCCTGACCGACGCCTACTCGGAAGTTGCGCGTCGCCTAGGCGTTCTGCCGAAAAGCAATGTGTCCAAACCGACCCTGATCAACTGATCGAAAGCCGAAGAACAACGCAAAAACGCCGCCGATATTGGGCGGCGTTTTTATTTGAGATCGGGTATTTGACAGGGCCGCAGCTTGTCCGGCATTGTTTGTTGAACAAGCGTAATCGGGTGAATAAAAATGGCCGAGCTATTTGATCAGGCAGTATTTTTAAAGTTCCTCGCTGCGCTGCTGGCGATTTTCAACCCGCTATACGGCATCCCGATTTTCCTCAGCATGACCGAGGGGTATAGCCCGCCAGAACGTAAACGCGTTGCAATGGTTGTGACAGCCACGGTTGTGATTGTATCACTGATTTCGGTACTGATCGGCGAAGAAATTCTGGCGCTTTTCGGTATCGACATTCCGTCTTTTCGCATCGCTGGTGGGTTGATCATTCTTGGGGTTGGTATGTCGATGCTGAACGCGTCTGACCGGTCAGAAAGCGATCAGAAAGCCGTTAAAGATGGCGCGCAGAAGAAGAACATTGCGGTTGTTCCCCTGGCTATCCCGTTAACGATTGGGCCCGGCACTATCGCGACAACCATTGTGTTCGCGCATAGTTTGCCCGACGGCGCCGAGGTAGTAACTTTGGGGGCGGCCGTTTTGATTGCCTGCGCTATTGTCGGGCTGGGATTGTTATTCGCTGACCCTATTTCCAGGTTCTTTGGGCCGACAATGATCAATGTGATCACCCGTGTTATGGCCATCATTTTGGTTGCCGTAGCGGTTGAAATGGTTCTGACAGGGACCTTCAACGCAATAGATACGCATTATCCCGCGCTAAAGGGTTCCGAGTAGGTGCTGACAAGGGTTGTCGAACGCCGACAGTCGCGCTATCCCCGCGCACAACGGAACGGGCCTCAAATACCGGCCCTCAGCTGGAGTTGCAGTAAATGAAAGCACGTGTGCATGTGATGCTGAAAACCGGGGTACTTGACCCTCAGGGTGAAGCGGTGCGCCACGCATTGGGTGCCATGGGTTTTGATCAGGTCGAAGGCGTCCGTCAGGGCAAGGTGATTGATCTTGAACTCGCCGAGGGTGCGACGGAATCGGACGTCACCGAGATGTGCGAAAAACTGCTGGCTAACACGGTCATCGAACGCTACGAGATCGAACTGGTCTGAACCGCTTGCAGGAGGGCTAGCCATGCGCGCAGCTGTCATCGTTTTCCCCGGTTCCAACTGTGATCGGGATCTTGCCGTTGCCTTTGAACAGGCCGGATTTCAGGTAGACATGGTCTGGCATAAAGATGCTGCTCTGCCCAAGGGCGTGGACATTGTTGGTGTCCCCGGCGGGTTTTCTTATGGAGACTACCTGCGTTGCGGAGCGATTGCCGCACAATCCCCGATCTGCAAGGCCGTGGTCGACCACACCGAGCGTGGCGGATACGCCGTTGGTATCTGTAACGGGTTTCAGATCCTGACCGAGACCGGAATTCTGCCCGGAGCTCTGCTGCGCAATGCGAACCTGAAATATATCTGTCGTACCGTAGGCCTGAAGGTCGCAACCAGCGACAGTGCCTTTACCCAAGGCTATAGCGCTGGCGAAGTGATCGGCATTCCGATTGCGCATCATGATGGAAACTATTTCGCGGATGAGGCTACATTGTCCACGCTCAGGGATCACGACCGGATCGCATTCACCTATACCGAGAATCCGAACGGCTCGGTTGGCGACATTGCGGGCATTCTGTCTGAAAACCGCCGTGTTCTTGGTATGATGCCGCATCCCGAACGAGCGGCAGACGAAGGGCATGGTGGCACCGATGGAACGGCATTGTTTCGCGCATTGTCGGGCATCGTCGCACCTGCGTGACTTGAGCTTGCATCTTAGCCCGCGTAACTTTCGGGGATGAGTTCCGACACACGCTCTACCTGGTCTGCACTGTTCAAACCGCTCCGCGCTGCGCCTCTTGGCTGGCCTTTGCGCGCGGCTGTTCTGGTGCTTTTGTTGGTAACGGTTGCGACGATATGGATAACCAACAGTCTGCTGACGGATCGGTTTACTGAATCCACGCGAAACCGGGCCGAGCTGCGCCTTGCTCTGTATTCCGGGAACCTGCTGAGCGAGCTGCGCAGAAATGCGATTGTGCCGCAGCTGCTGGCACGGGATCCGACGCTGATCTCGGCGTTGCAATCCAGCGATTTTACACTGTCCACGCAGCGACTTATTTCTTTTGTCGAAGAGATAGGCGCCGCGTCATTGATGCTGTTGGATCGGGATGGCCGGTCTGTGGCCGCAACCGATCGCAATCGTTTGGGCGAGACGCACCGGAACGCGCCGTATTTTGTAGATTCCATTCGGTCAAACTCGACCATCTTCACCGTGATTGAAAAGGAATCCGGTGGTTACAGCTTTATCTATTCGCGCCGGATGGAGGCCTCGTCGGACATCCTTGGGGTCATAGTCGTCGAGGTTGATCTGCAAAAATTTGAGCGCGCCTGGGCAGGTATCTCCGATGCTGTTCTGGTCGCTGACAGTACGGGCACCATTATTCTGTCAACCGAACCGCAATGGCGCGGAGTAGAGGAGGGGGCTGCCATGCTGCGGCAGCCGCCGCAAAGTGCCATCCAGCGCGCTATCAGGGCCACGACCGATTGGACGGCTCTGCCCCCCGACGCCTATTTGCAGGGCGAGGCGGTGATCCGCATGGAGACACGCATTCCATTCCGCGGCTGGACGATGACCTCGTTCACGACCTACGCCTCGATCCGTGAGAAGGTAAACAGCGTTCTTGCATTGGAAATCATGGGTTTTGCGATTCTGTTGGCGCTTGCCTTCTATGCGCTCAGCCGTAGGGCCACGTTCAGAATGGCCTTGTTCCAGCGCGAGTCGGCAGAGCTTCGCGCATTGAACGCAAGGTTACAGCGGGAAATCGCTGAGAGGGAACGGGTTGAAAAGACGCTGGAAGTAGCCGAGCAGACGCTGGCCCAAAGCTCGAAACTCGCAGCCCTGGGCGAGATGTCTGCGGCCGTCAGCCACGAGCTGAATCAACCTTTGGCTGCAATGAAGACCTATCTTGCCGGCGCGCGTTTGCTGCTGCGACGGAACCGCCCCGAAGAGGCGCTGGCCAGCTTTGGCCGCATCGACGGTCTGATTGAACGAATGGGCGCAATAACACGCCAGCTCAAGTCCTATGCCCGCAAGGGTGCGGATGCGTTTTCACCAGTTAACCTTGGCGAAGCGCTCGCTTCGTCCCTCTCCATGATGGAGCCGCAACTGCGACAGAGGCACGTCAAGATTACGCAGATACTGCCGGAAGAAAGCGTACTAGTCATGGGCGACCGCATGCGGATCGAACAGGTGATGGTGAACCTCTTGCGTAATGCCTTGGACGCCACCAAGTCTGTATCGGAACCGGATGTTGAAATCATACTGGCCGCGGGTGACCAGGCGGTGCTGACTGTACGCGATAATGGCTATGGGATTGAAGACATCGAAAACCTGTTTGAGCCGTTCTATACGACCAAACAACCCGGCGATGGAGTCGGTCTGGGGCTTGCCATCTCATCCGGTATCGTGAACGACCATGGGGGACGGCTGACCGCGCGCAACAGCCAGCACGGTGGCGCGGTGTTTGAGATGCAACTGCCGATACTTGGAAGCGATGGCCTTGAGGCCGCTGAATAACGAGGAATGAATATGGCACAGGCCATGAAAATCGCCATTGTTGATGACGAACAGGACATGCGCCAGTCGATCAGCCAATGGCTGGCACTGTCGGGATATGACACTGAAACCTTTTCCAGCGCCGAGGATGCACTGAAAGTTCTGGGTCCGGATTATCCGGGTATCGTCATATCGGACATCAAGATGCCTGGTATGGACGGGATCCAGCTGTTGAAAAAGCTGATGGGCGCGGACAGCACCTTGCCGGTGATCATGATCACAGGCCACGGTGACGTGCCAATGGCGGTCGAGGCCATGCGCGTGGGTGCGTTTGATTTCCTCGAAAAGCCGTTTAACCCGGATCGGATGTCCGAACTGGCCAAACGTGCCAGCAATGCCCGCCGGTTGACGCTGGACAATCGGGCCCTGCGCCGCGAGCTGTCCGGTGGCACTCAGATCATGAACAAGCTCATCGGTGCCAGCCCCGTGATGGAGCGCTTGCGCGAGGATATTCTGGACCTGGGGCAGGCTGACGGTCATGTTCTGATCGACGGAGAAACCGGCACCGGGAAAACCCTGGTTGCACATGCGTTGCACGCTGTTGGCAGTCGCGCAGGCAAAAAATTTGTTCTAGTTTCCTGTGCTGCCCTCGAAGAAGAGGCCTTGGGAAAGCGTCTGTTCGGCCCGATGATGCCAGAAGACAGCCAGTTGCCCGCGATTGAGGAAGCCCGGGGTGGAACCCTGGTTCTGGAGGATGTCGAGGCGCTCAGCGATACGCTTCAGGCGAAACTGCTGAGTGTCATGAACGATCAGGGCACACCTGCCGAAACCCGCATCGTGGCAATTTCCAACCTTCAGGAAGCCGGAAAGACCAGCGAGGACGTTCTGCGCCCTGATCTGTTCTACCGGCTTGCAGCGTTGCGGATCACAATGCCGCCGCTGCGTCAGCGCGGCGAAGACATTCTGACCCTGTTCACACGGCTGAGCGAGCAATTCGCCGAAGAATACGGCTGCGATGCACCTCAGGTCAGTGCGCAAGAGGCGGCTCAGCTTTTGCAAGCGCCGTGGCCCGGAAACGTACGGCAGCTGATAAACATCGCGGAACGTGCCGTGCTGCAATCCCGTCGCGGATCGGGGACGATCGCGTCTCTGTTGATGTCTGATCACGAAGAAATGCAGCCCGTGATGACGACCGAAGGCAAGCCGCTCAAGGAATATGTCGAGGCATTCGAGCGGATGCTGATCGACAATACCATGCGGCGACATAAGGGGTCGATTGCCTCGGTTATGGATGAACTATGCCTGCCGCGTCGGACATTGAATGAGAAGATGGCCAAATATGGCCTGCAACGTTCCGATTACCTGTGACGGGCTTGAGGCGATGCCTTTGTGGCCCTTTGGGTGATACCAAGTAATGTTTTTAGCTGGATAACGAGATCCCGACCGGTGGTCGGGGTCTTCAATGCAGTTTGCCCATTGTCTTTTCCACAGGACTGCTTTTATTGTAACCAGACGGGCTGGGCGGATTTGACGCCGAAAAGTCCCGATCTTTGAGATTCGCTGCTACGCCACTGGTGGAGACCAGGTCCCACACTGGCCAAGCAGACCGATTGTGCCCCTTAACGGGGTGATTGAACGCCTGAGCCCGCAGAAAAGCGGGCGAAAGGAATAAATGGGCAGGCAGCGGTTGTTCGCGCCTGTCGGAGAAGAACCGCGATGACGCGCGCGCAACGACTGAGTGTACGGGCAGGGGGCCATAGTGCCAGACCCTGCAGCGCGCCGTCTGAAATCGCCCTGACAAGACACCACCCCAAAAGCACCCATCCTCCTGGACGGGTTAGGACAACGCGTTTGGCGCGGTGCACTAAGGAAACATGGCTAAGAAAATGCTTATCGATGCCACCCACGCGGAAGAAACCCGCGTCGTGGTGGTTGACGGAAACAAGGTCGAGGAATTCGATTTTGAATCCGAAAACAAACGTCAGCTTGCTGGCAACATATATCTAGCAAAAGTTACACGGGTCGAACCCTCGCTGCAGGCAGCTTTTGTTGACTATGGCGGAAATCGCCACGGATTCCTGGCGTTCTCGGAAATTCATCCCGACTATTATCAGATTCCCGTCGCTGATCGCGAAGCTCTGATGGAAGAAGAGCGCGCCTATGCCGAGGCAATGCGTGCGCGTGATGAGGCTGAGGAAACCAAGCCCAAAAGACGCCGTTCGCGCTCGCGCGCCAAGGCTGCCGATATCAAATCGGATGATGCAGTGGAATCGGTCGAAGTCTCGTCCGAACCCACAGGCATGGAAACGATTGACCTGGATGAGAGCGATGAGGCCAATGATCCTTCTGTAGAAGAAGGAACATCTCCGGCCGATCATGTGGCAGAAACTCCTGTAGAAGAGCCGACGGACGAACCGGAGGCGGAAGAAGCAACCGCAGAAACTGAAGACGCGCCTGCGGAAGAAGTCGACCAATCAGATGCTAGCGCTGATCAGGACGGCACGGACAAAGAAGCCGAGGCGCAGGAAAGCACCGCGACTGAGACGGACGCGGATGACGCGACAAGCGCTGAAGCCAACGCCGAGGACGCCCCTGACGAGGCTGGCGACGACGAAGAAGAAAACACCCGTACGGACGCCACTGCAAAAGACGAGACCATTGAGTCGGTTGCCGACGAAGATGACAGCGAAGACATCCGTCCACCGCGCAAACCGCGCGCGCGCCGGTACAAGATTCAAGAAGTCGTCAAAGTACGCCAGGTTCTGCTTGTGCAGGTCGTCAAGGAAGAGCGTGGCAACAAAGGTGCAGCTCTGACCACTTATTTGTCACTTGCTGGCCGATATTGTGTTTTGATGCCGAACACCGCGCGGGGCGGCGGCATCAGCCGTAAGATTACCAACGCGCCTGATCGCAAAAAGCTTAAGGAAATTGCGGCTGAGATTGACGTCCCGACAGGGGCGGGTCTTATCATTCGGACCGCCGGGGCGAAACGCACCAAATCCGAAATAAAGCGCGATTACGAATATCTGCAACGTATGTGGGAACAGATCCGCGAGCTGACGTTGAAATCCATCGCGCCTGCGAAGATCTATGAAGAAGGCGACCTGATCAAACGGTCGATCCGCGATCTCTATAATCGCGACATCGACGAGGTTCTGGTCGAAGGCGAAGGCGGATATCGCATCGCCAAGGACTTCATGAAAATGATCATGCCGTCGCACGCCAAGAATGTGCAGCGGTACGAAGACGCGCTGCCATTGTTCGCGCGCTATCAGGTGGAAAGCTATCTGGCGGGGATGTTCAACCCGACGGTACAGCTGAGATCGGGTGGCTATATCGTGATCGGTGTGACCGAAGCGCTTGTGGCGGTCGACGTGAACTCGGGTCGGGCAACCAAAGAAGGCTCGATCGAGGAAACGGCCCTGAAGACCAACCTTGAGGCCGCCGAAGAGGTAGCCCGCCAGTTGCGTCTGCGTGATTTGGCCGGCCTGATCGTCATCGATTTTATCGATATGGACGAGCGGAAGAACAACGCCGCTGTCGAAAAACGCCTGAAAGAAAAACTGAAAACAGACCGTGCGCGCATCCAGGTTGGTCGCATATCTGGTTTTGGTCTGATGGAAATGAGCCGACAGCGCCTGCGTCCCGGTATGTTGGAGGCAACGACACAGCCTTGTCCGGCCTGCCATGGCACCGGCCTGATCCGTTCGGATGACAACATGGCGCTGAGCATTCTGCGCCAGATCGAGGAAGAAGGCACGCGCCGTCGCTCACGCGAGGTGCTGGTGCGCTGCCCGGTCAGCATCGCCAACTTCCTGATGAACCAAAAGCGCGAGCATATCGCACAGATTGAAGCGCGCTATGGTCTGTCGGTTCGCATCGAAGGGGATGTGCATCTGGTAAGCCCTGATTTCTCGATGGAGAAGTTCAAGACCGCCAGCCGGATTGTTCCCGAAGCCAGTGCGCCGGTTGTATCGGTTGATGCCACGCTGATGGAAATGGTCGACGCCTCTGAAGAAGAGACCGTCGAAGAAGAAACGCCGCAGGCTGAAGATGAAACCAAACCCAAGCGCAAGCGCCGTCGGCGTCGTCGCAAGAAGGGCAATGGTGGTGCCGAGGGGCAGGATTCTAACGGGCAAGAGGCTGATGAAGATACAGCTGAAGCGTCCGAGGAAGCTGTGGAAGAACCTGCAACAGATGCCGTAGTAGCGGTGGAAGAGACGCAGGAAGAAGCGCCTGCCAAGCCTAAACGCCGCCGGGCTCCGCGTCGCAAGAAGAAGGACGCCGAAGATGCCGAGACGATAACCGAACAGGTCGTCGAAGCTGAACCAGAGGCCAAGGTCGAAGCTGAAACGGAAGCTCCGGCAGAAATCGAAACTGTCGAAGCCGAAGCAGCACCGAAACAGGAAACGGTTTCGGAAACTGCCGTGCCGACAGAAGAAACGCCGGAAGCGGCAGAGCCTGTTCAAGAGGTTGTTGCGGTTGAAGCCACTGAGGAACCAACAGTAGAAGTCACAGAGCCTGTGCTGGAAGTGGTTGCGGATGAACCGGAAACGCCATCGGAGCCTGCCAAGCCAAAACGGCGCGGTTGGTGGTCGTTGGGCCAGTAACTTGAAAAGGCGGGCCTCAGAGCCCGCCTTTTTATTTGACGGGTCTCAAACGGACTTCTGGATGGTGTAGACCTGATGCCCGTCAGATTCTTCCTGTGACAGCAAGCGATGTCCACTTTCCATGCAGAAATGTGGAACATCAATGACTGCAGCGGGATCATCCGCCAGCACTTTCAAGACCGCTCCCGCGGGCATTGACTTGAGCCGTTTACGGGCCTTCAGGACGGGCAGAGGGCACAGCAGCCCCAACGCGTCCAGTGTCTCGGTTTGGTTTGACATGTACCTGAGATATTTCCACTTTCAGACGGTGTCCAGCGTGCAACCACGAGGATGTGACCGAATGGCCCCGTGACGCGGGCGACTTCATGACATATGTGCTGAAACATGTTCGGAATTGATATCATTGACGCAGGGCTGTTGCCCGCCATGTTCATCGCATTGCTCGGTGGGTTGATCAGCTTTTTATCGCCCTGCGTGCTACCGATTGTGCCGCCCTATCTCGCCTATATGAGTGGCGTCACGATCAACGAGATGCAGGATGAGGCCCGCGCACGCAGAAAAGCGACACTTTCGGCGCTGTTCTTTGTCATGGGGCTGTCCACGGTGTTTCTGTTGCTTGGCTTCACGGCTTCGGCGTTTGGGGCGTTCGTGCTGCAGAACCAAGTGCTGTTCGCCAAGATTTCAGGCGCGGTGGTCATCGTTTTTGGCCTGCATTTTCTGAACGTCTTCCGCATCCCATTCCTTGACCGCGAGGCCCGGATCGAAGCCGGAGACAGCGGCGGGTCTGTCTTTGGGGCCTATATTCTGGGTCTGGCCTTCGCCTTTGGCTGGACGCCCTGTATCGGCCCGCAACTGGGTGCGATCCTGTCGCTGGCTGCCTCCGAGGCATCCGTCGCACGTGGGACATTGTTGCTGGGCGTCTATGCAGCGGGTCTTGGCATACCTTTCCTGCTCGCCGCGATGTTCCTGAACCGATCCATGTCGGTGATGAACCGAATAAAGCCCCATATGGCACTGATCGAGAGGATCATGGGTGGCCTGTTGCTGTTTGTTGGTATCATGCTGATCACCGGCCTGTTCACTGAGTTCAGCTGGTGGCTGTTGGAAGCCTTCCCGGCGCTGGCAAACTTTGGGTAACCCTCTTATCTGACTTACTTTGGCTGTAATGCTGCGCTAACCTGCGTCGCAGAAGGTAAGACCATGAGCAGTCAGACAAATCAGCCTCGAGTGAAACGGCGTAGGGTATTCTATATTCCCGGATATGACCCGATCCCCCCACGGCGCTATCGCGAGCTTTACCGCAGTGAAAGCGCAAGACAGGCGGCTATTTCAGGGTATGAAATCTCGGTCTCGCCCAAAACCGGAGAGGGCTTGTATGGATGGCACGTCCATTCGGTTCAGGACGGGGCTGAAGTTCACACAGATGTCGAGGTGCTGGTCTGGTCCGACATCGTACGCTCCAGCATGTCGAACTCGATTGCGGCCACCTATCTGCAGATGCTGCGTACGGCATGGATCTATATCTCGACCGGCGTGTTATGGCGCCTGATGCGATTGCGCAAAGGTCCGGTGATTGCCGCGATTTATCCGATCGTGATGCTGATCGCACAGCTTTTGGTCGCAATGGCTGTGGTCATCGGGCTGACAGTTCTGATTGCGCCGGTCCTGTCTTTGGTGGCGTTGGTTCTGTCTATTGGTGTTGCCTATGTGCTGATGCTGTGGTTCCGGAAAATCGACAACAAGCTGTTCGTCTATTATCTGATGCACGATTACGCCTATTCAGCGGCTTCAGGCGGTAAAACACCTCCTGAATTGGCCGGACGCCTATCGGAGTTCACAAATGCGATTGCCGCAGCTCTTACCGATGAGACGGATGAGGTTCTGATCGTCGGCCACAGTTCCGGCGCTCATCTGGGTGTCACGGTTCTGGCCAATCTGATCCGATCCGGACGGGTGGGCACAGACGGGCCTGAGCTGTCCTTTCTGACATTGGGGCAGGTGGTTCCCATGGTCTCGTTCCTGCCCAACGCATATGATCTGCGCGCGGACCTGGGGTTTCTTTCGAAACGCGAAGACTTGGCTTGGGTCGACATTTCTGCACCTGGGGACGGCTGCGCATTCGCTCTGTGTGATCCTGTCGCTGTAAGCGGGGTAGCCGATGCCGATCAGCGCTGGCCTTTGGTGTTATCTGCCGCGTTTACGCAAACGCTGTCAGCAGAACGGTGGCGCGCCCTGAGGTGGCGGTTTTTCAGACTGCACTTCCAATATCTCTGCGCCTTTGATCACCCGGACAGGTACGATTATTTCCGCGTGACTGCCGGGCCTCTGTCGCTTGGGCATCGGTTCGCAGGGCGTAAACCCTCGGGATCACGGATTGCGCAATCCGTTTCCAAATATGTATCGGTGCAGCCATGACCCCGCCAAAGCCCACATCGCGGCCAGACAGGGTTTCGCTGTGGCGCTATTTCAGGTTGTTTCGCAAGGACATCCTCTCGGCACAGCCGCAGCGATTGTACCGCGCATGGATGGCCGAGTTTAAGACGCCGTTCTTTCGATCATATCTGACGAACCAACCAGAACTTGTTGAAACCGTTCTGAAAAAACGCCCCGATGATTTTCCGAAATCAGATCGTATTGGCGAGGGTCTGCGGCCGTTGCTGGGGAATTCGGTCTTTCTGACCAATGGTGAAAACTGGAAACGCCAGCGCCGGGTTATCGACCCGGCGTTTGAGGGCGGGCGCCTGAAAGATACCTATCCGGCCATGGTCCAGGCGGCAGAGGCCTGCGTCGCGCGTCTGCGCGGGCAGGCCGGTTCTGTCATCGAGTGCGAAGAGGTCACCAGTCACCTCGCCGCGGATGTGATCTTTCGAACGCTTTTTTCTGTACCGATTGAAGACCGCGTTGCGTCTCAGGTTTTTGAGAAATTCCGAACCTATCAAAGAGAGCAACCGCTGTTGAACTTGGCGGCGTTTCTGCCTCTGCCCAAATGGATGCCGCGGCTACATTCCAGAAAAACTCGCAAGACCGCGCGTGAAATCAGGATGCTGATCACCGAAATGACCGCTCAACGCGCGAGGATGATTGAGGCCGGGCAGGCGCCGCATGATCTGGCGACAAAGATCATGACAACGGCTGATCCCAAGACCGGCAAGTGTTTTGACACGCAGGAGATGGCTGATCAGGTGGCGATCTTCTTTCTGGCAGGCCACGAGACCAGCGCTTCTGCGTTGGCTTGGGCATTGTACCTTTTGGCGACCCACCCGGATTGGCAGGACAAGCTGGCGGCCGAGGCGCAAGGGCTGGACCTATCCGATTTTACCTCCGTATCGCTGCTGAAGCTCAGCCGCGATGTGTTTCGGGAAACGCTGCGCCTGTACCCTCCGGTCCCGATGATGGTGCGAGAGGCCACATGCCGCGAAAACTTCAGGGGCCGGGCTATTAAACCGGGCTCGCAGATAGTCATCAGCCCATGGCACCTGCATCGGCACGAACGTCTGTGGGCAGACCCCGACGGGTTCGACCCGTCCCGCTGGGCCAAGGGCAATGAGGAAAGTTGTCCCAGAGAGGCATTCATCCCATTCTCGGCCGGGTCGCGCATTTGCATCGGTGCCGGTTTTGCAATGGTCGAAGGTCCCTTATTGCTGTCGTCACTACTGCGGAAGTTCAGGTTCGAAATCTCGGACACGCCAGAGCCGGTTCCGGTGGCTCATCTGACCGTCAGATCCAAAGATGGAATTTGGTTGCGCCTGGTTGAGCGCTAACAAACTACCATCGGCATGCTCCATGCTGTATGCGGTTGAAAAACGCGGAATCATTTCGAACGGGAAAGTCATATGTCCAAAACACAACAGCGCGAGCAGATGTCCAACGGTGCCGGTTTTATTGCTGCTCTGGACCAAAGTGGCGGCTCGACCCCAAAGGCGCTGGCGCTTTATGGGGTAGACGCGTCAGAATACGGCTCGGACGCAGAGATGTTCGGCGAAATCCAGAAGATGCGCGCGCGTATCATTCTGGCGGATGGCTTCACAAACGACAAAGTCATCGGCGCGATCCTGTTCGAACGCACGCTCGGCGAAGAGATAGATGGCCGTAAAGTCGCAGATTTTCTTTGGAACGTAAAAGGCATTGTTCCGTTTCTGAAGATCGACAAGGGCCTCGAGGATGAGGCCAATGGCGTTCAGGTCATGAAACCGATCCCCGGTCTGGCCGACACTTTGGCTAAAGCCGAAGGCGTTTTCGGCACTAAGGAACGTTCCGTGATTCATGAGGCCAACGCCAAAGGCATCGCAAACGTTGTCGCGCAGCAGTTCGATGTGGCGCGTGAAGTCGTTGCCGCCGGTTTGGTTCCGATTGTCGAGCCCGAGGTGAACATCAACTCGACCACCAAAGCCGAAGCCGAAGCAATTCTAAAATCGGAAATCTTGCAGAACCTAGATCAGTTGGATGATGGTCAGGATGTCATGCTTAAGCTTACCATCCCCAGCCAGGCTAATCTGTATGACGATCTGGCTGACCACCCCAGAGTTTTGCGGGTCGTAGCCCTGTCCGGCGGATATTCGACCGAACAAGCCTGTGATCTGCTGGCGCAGAATAGCAAGATGATTGCGTCTTTCTCTCGTGCGCTGACCGAAGGACTGTCGAAAAAGCAGTCAGATGCCGAATTCAATACGGCCCTCGGCAGCAATATCGATAAGATTTCTCGCGCCTCTGCCTAAGCTGCGCTATTCCGGTTTAGTGAAATCGCGGCGCATCTGTGCCGCTTTTTCCCGCATAGAGCACTCGGTCGCATGATCGTTTACAAGACCCATGGCCTGCATGAATGCAAAAACCGTGGTCGGGCCCACAAACTTCCATCCCCGCTTTTTAAGGTCTTTGGACATGGCAATAGATTCAGCCGAAGTTGAGGCTGTTTGTGGCGCTGGCGGTGAACTGGCCTCATAGCGCCAGACATAAGCTGCAATCGACCCCTCAGCTGCCACCAGCTCCTGGGCACGCCGGGCGTTGTTGATGACTGCTTCGATCTTTCCGCGGTGCCTGACAATGCCTGCATCCAGCAAAAGACGGGTGACATCTGCCTCATCAAACTTCGCTATTGCGTTGTAATCAAAATGTTTAAATGCTTTTCGAAAGTTCTCGCGTTTGGAAAGAATGGTGCGCCAGCTGAGGCCGGACTGAAAGCTTTCAAGGCAGAGCTTCTCAAACAAACGCTGATCGTCGCTGACCGGATAGCCCCATTCATTGTCGTGATAGTCGAAAAACTCTGGCGCAGACTGACACCATGCACAACGCGGTTGACCGTCTGGGCCGGTAACTGTCTTGCTCATCGCGATGTACCCCTTTTGTTCTGGTATGAGCATAGGCGTTTTTCAGAGGTCAAATCAAGAACGGAAAGTCAGCCGCGATACCAGTTCAGAATATAAACGCGTATTGCCGAAGCCAATCCGACCTCAGGGTCGCGGTTAAAATCAATTTCCGCAGCTAAGGCGTTGATTGCCATATCTTTATCAGCTGCAATGGCACGAAAGGCTTTCCAAAACTCGTCCTCAAGAGATACCGAGGTTCGATGACCTTTAAGCGTCAATGAGCGTTTGATGGGACGTCCACTCATTTGTCGATCTCGTGCCCATCCAAGTCGCGCCGCGACTTTTCCAGATGTTTTTTACTTGCGTCTTTCTCGGCTTTGTTGCGCCCAAATGACACAGCGTTCTGGTCGGCGCGGGCCTTTTTCTCGGCCCGCGCCTTGTCTTTTCTGTACCGGTTCAGATTGACCGGCTTTGCCATCAGTCCTTGGGCCCAATCATTTGTTCGGGACGCACAACCGCGTCAAAGGTCTCGGCGTCGACAAAGCCAAGCGCGATGGCCTCTTCCTTGAGGGTGGTGCCATTCTTATGCGCGGTCTTGGCGACGGTCGTGGCGTTGTCATACCCGATGGTTGGGGCAAGGGCGGTGACCAGCATGAGCGATTCCTTCATCAGCTTTTCGATGCGTGGTTCGTTGGCCTGAATGCCCAGCAACATCCGCTCGGTAAAGCTGTCTGTGGCATCACCAAGCAGTTGGATCGACTGCAAAAGATTGTAGGACATCATGGGGTTATAGACATTCAATTCGAAATGTCCCTGGCTGCCGGCGAATTTGATGGCGGCATCATTGCCCATGACATGGGCTGCGACCTGAGTCAGCGCTTCGGCTTGGGTCGGGTTGACCTTGCCCGGCATGATCGACGATCCGGGCTCATTCTCGGGCAGGATCAATTCGCCCAAACCGGATCGCGGACCCGAGCCCAACAGCCTGATATCATTCGCTATTTTATAGCAGCTACCAGCGATGGTCGCCAGTGCGCCTGACAGGAAAACCATCGCATCATGGGCGGCCAGCGCCTCGAACTTGTTCGGAGCGGTCACAAAGGGCAGGCCGGTGATATCAGCCATATTCACAGCGACTGCCTCGCTCCACCCGGTTTGGGTGTTCAGGCCGGTACCAACAGCGGTGCCGCCCTGGGCAAGCTCGTAAATGCCAGGCATCGCGGCGTTGACCCGTGCGATACCTTGACGAATTTGATGGGCGTAGCCGCCAAATTCCTGACCCAGTGTCAGCGGCGTGGCATCCTGCGTATGGGTCCGGCCGATCTTGATGATGTCTTTGAATTCTTCGGCCTTCTGCTCCAGCCCCGAGGCCAGCTTTTCCAGACCCGGCAGCAGAACGTCCCGAACGCTCATACCCGTGGCGATATGCATGGCCGTCGGGAACGTGTCGTTCGAGGACTGGCCCATGTTGCAATGATCGTTTGGATGAACCGGGTCTTTTGTGCCGATTGTACCACCCAGGATTTCGATAGCCCGGTTCGCAATAACCTCGTTCGAGTTCATGTTCGACTGGGTGCCGGATCCTGTTTGCCAGACGACCAGCGGAAAGTTGTCATCGAACTTACCTTCAAAAACCTCACCCGCGGCCTGAATCACCGCATCCGCAATTCGCGCGTCCAGTTTCCCGGTCGACTTGTTCTGCATGGCGCAGGCTTTTTTGATCACACCTAAGGCCCGCACGATGGCAACAGGCTGTTTTTCCCATCCAATGGGGAAGTTCATAATCGAACGCTGGGTCTGCGCACCCCAGTATTTGTCTGCGGGAACCTCCAGCGGGCCAAAGCTGTCGGATTCGGTGCGGGTTTGAGACATCGGTCACTCCGTCATGTATACCATTGCATGCCAATTACAGTCAGCAGCGTCGCGGTGCAATCGGCCAGTTGCGCGCATCATAAACTTATGCCTGACAAAGGTATAGGCGCAGAGCTGCGTCATTTTTCTCGTCGCAATCGCCATCACCGCCATTGTACGCGCCGGTGGGTGAGCTACTATAGAGTCAGAGCACGCCGGAGGCCGCAATGCGTCTGAATCACCCGACCACTTGCCTGAAATTCATTATCTATTCCTTTGCCACCGTTCTGTGGGCCTCCTTGGTGGTAAATCCGCTTCATGCGGCAGATATTGAGCCCTTTGTTGGCAGCTACGTTGGGTCTGCCAATGTTGTCGATGCAAACGGGACCGAAACACCTCGTGATATGAGTGTGTCAATCCAGGAATTGAAGAACGGGTTCAATGTTAGTTGGAAGACGACAACTTACAAACTGAATGGCCGCGTCAAGGAACAGGCATTCTCGATTGATTTTCAGACCTCGGACAGATCGGACATCTTTTCCGCGGCCATGAAGCGCAATGTATTCGGCCATGAAGTTCCGCTTGACCCGATGCAGGGGGAACCGTTCGTCTGGGGCCGGATTGAGGGTCAAACTCTGACCGTGTTTTCGTTGTTCATTGCAGAAAATGGCGGCTATGAGCTGCAGCAATATGACAGAACGCTGGCAGAAGGCGGTCTGAACCTGTCATTTTCCCGTTTCCGCAACGGTACCAAATCACGTTCCGTAGAGACGTTCCTGACGAAAGAGTAAGCCCCGCAAACCGCGAGGCTTTCCAGCGCATATACTATTTTCTGAAGCTGTCCAGCGACACGACATCAGCGTCATGCTGTTGCGGTTCTTCTTCGACCTCGATTATCTCATCGTCCATCGGATCAAAGTCATCCTCTTCATCCGGGCTTTCAAAACGCAGGCCAAATTCCACAGAGGGGTCGACGAATGTTTTGATCGAGGCATAGGGGATGTACAAAGGTTCCGGCGCGTCGCCAAAGTTGAGCGTGATGGCAAATCCGCTTTCGCCGACCTCAAGATTTTCGAACCAATGCTGCATCACAACAGTCATCTCTTCCGGATAACGATCATGCAGCCAGTCGGCAATTTCCACGCCGTCACACCTGGTGTCAAACGTAATGAAAAAGTGGTGCGCACCCGGCAGGCCAGTTTCTGAAACGCTGGTCAGAACCGTCTTGATCAGCCCGCGCATGGCGGTGTGCATCAGGTTCCCATAGTCGATGTCTTGCGACATGTGTCATCCTCAAAAGTGGCTTCCCTAAGCATAAGGGATTCCTTTGGAAACGAAAGGCCGGTTACACGCTGACTGTTCAGAGAAAAAACAGGCCGGTGCCAGCAGCTAGCATAACCATTAGCGTAAGCGCCATGCCGAATTTAAGTTTAAAAATCAACGCTCCGGCGAAGACAGTCAGCACAGCGGCTTTCACATCCAATGAGGTCAATTCAGGCCAGGGCAGGCTGATTGGTCCAAAGGTTTTGTTTGGCAGTTCTGAAAACAGCACATTCAGGGCAAACCACACGGATAGGTTGAGAATCACCCCAACCACAGCAGAGGTAATACCTTGCAGGGCCGCCGATAACCGGGGCCGCGCAGCGATGTGGTCAAGATAGGGGGCTGTGAGGAATATCCACAGAAAGCAGGGAACGAATGTTGCCCAAAGTGCAACGATACCTGCGGCGATGGCCAGCATCGATCCGCCCGAGATCTGACCGGTCAGCATAGCGACAAATTGTGTTACCAAAATCAAAGGCCCCGGTGTCGTTTCCGCCAGACCAAGCGCGTCGATCATCTGATCTGTGGATATCCAGTTATACTGATCCACAACGGTCTGCGTCATGTAAGCTAGAACAGCGTAGGCCCCGCCAAATGTCACAACTGCGAGGCGGGCAAAGAACCAGCCAAGATCGCTGAGAAGTTTCTGACCAGA
The DNA here is from genome assembly GCF_059610845.1 of Ruegeria sp. CDSC021. NCBI lineage: Bacteria > Pseudomonadati > Pseudomonadota > Alphaproteobacteria > Rhodobacterales > Roseobacteraceae > Ruegeria > Ruegeria sp. CDSC021. The sequence goes on along the minus strand of NZ_JBXWOK010000001.1, from coordinate 627,719 downwards.
AAGACTTAACAGCCACAACGGGCCAAGCCACAGAACCAACCAGATTGACGCGTTCCGCAGCACATCGCTTAGGCGCGGGGTGGGGGTGTCGACCGGTCGGGCGGCGACGCCGTTGAAGCTCAGATACCCCCAAAGGGCTGCCGCCGCGATGATCGCGGGGAAGGGGAGGTCGAACAGAAAGATTGCCAGAAACGCGAGGCCCGAGATCGCACGATGTGAGACGTCCGACAGCGCTTTGCGGGACAGGTTTCGCAGGGCCTGTAGCACGATGATGATCACCGTAGCTTTGACGCCGAGAAACGCGGCCTGCACCAGAGGAAGCGCGCCATAGGCCGCGTATAGTGCCACCAATGCTGAGATAATGATCGCACCGGGCAGAACAAACAGGCTGCCTGCGATCATACCGCCCGAGACGCCGCGCAGACGCCAGCCGGAATAAGTTGCAAGCTGCATCGCCTCGGGGCCGGGCAGCAACATGCACAGCGACAGAGCCCGTAGATAGGTTTCTTCGTCCAGCCAGGGACGCCTTTCGACGAGTTCCTGATGCATCAATGATATCTGGGCTGCCGGGCCGCCGAAGGACAGCAATCCAATGCGGCCGAACACGCGGATGAGTTCAGGATATGTTGGTGTGCTCATTTCTCGACTGCCGGCCAATCATGTTTCTCATCAAACCCGTCGCGGGCCCAGAGATACAAGGCATCGTACAGATGCATCCCGGCCTCGATGGCCTGATGGTCGTCTTTATATAGGCGCGATAGCCCCACCGAGACCGCAAGAAGCCCGGCTGCTTCGGGCGCCAGATCATGCCTGTTCGTATCCGCGGCCCGGACAACTGTCGCAAGCCTGTTCATTGCGGGCGTAGCAAGCTGGAAATCTTTTACCAAAGCATCAAATGTGCAGTTATCCCCACGATGGCTCCAGCGGACGCCCTCAACATCGAACGGGGTGGCGTTAAAGACTTCGGATACCTTTGCCACTTCGGATGGGGCAACAAACAGAAAACGTGCGTTGGGGTCGATGAAACGCCGGATCAACCAGGGGCAAGCAATGCGATCAATCTTAGGCCGATGGCGCGTTACCCAGAGTGAAGGAGACGCTGGTATATCTGCAAATGGGATGCGCGGTGCATCGGGCGTCTCGCGCCAAGCATACATGCCGCCTTCCAGATACTCAGCGGCCACGCCTTCACTCCTCAGCCAGGAAACAACGGCCTGACTCAGCTTTTTGCCCTTTTGGCAAATGATGATGCAGGGGCGGTTAGCGATGAGCCCCTTCAGCCCATCCAGATCCTTCGCCGGATGACGAACCGAGCCCGGTATCAGATAAGGGTCCTGTTCAAAATCGGTGTCAGTGCAGATGTCCACCAAAACAGGCGCCCGGGACGTTCCGATCAGACGTAACAGTTGTTTCGGTGTGATAGCATTAGGCGCAGGCATGGCATGTCTCCTGTGATCGACGGATACATGCGAAACTTGGGCTGTCGCCTCACGGGGCGTTCGCAATCTTACCCCATAGGCTTTGCTACCGCGACAGGCCGGTCGGGGTCAAGATTGCGAGCTCATTTCCTAGGCCCAGTCCAGCCGTTGACCAGTCATGCATACGGGCAGGGTGTCCTTGGGAAACTGACCAAGCTGTTCAAATAAGGAAATGAAGTCAAACTGGTTATACGCCTCGACAATACGACCTTCTTTAATGCGGCCAATCATACTGCCAGAGGCCTGCAGTGGTGCGCCGTTATCGGCGCGTGTTGTGCTGACCTGCAATATCGCCGATACCCAATCGCCATTTTCGATGATTTTGGGCAGCTCAACATGGATATCGCCCAGAATGTGGCGAAACGCCATGACCAGATCCCGAAAATCATCGGCCCCCACCTGCATTTCCGGAATCAGTCCTTCGGCTGTCGTTTCCGGCGCGAAATACCGATCAATCGCATCGGTATTTCCGTTTTCCCAAACCTCTGAATACCATTCTCTGAGTATATCTGCGTGTGACATCCCAGCTCTCCTTTTCCTCACGGGCCGAGCATGACGCGAATGAGTGAACAAACTCTGAACGTGAACACAGACAGGGTTAAACAGCAGACATTTAAGGGAAAATGCAGGTTTCTGTTGCCAGGTACCTGCGAACCCCGCCTTACGCTGCTAGGCGCAAGGGCTTAAGTTTCGGTCTTGCTACTGCTTACGCAGCAACTGCAACCGGAGCACGATTGTCATTTGCAATTGTACTGTTTGGGCCGGTACGGTGGCACCCCGCCGAGACAAAGCTAACCCCTTTAGACGTTCGTCGATCCTATTTCGGCCCCGCGATCCTCAAATGAAGGATATTGGTGGAGCCGCCGGGTACCGCCCCCGGGTCCGATCCGCTTATTACGAGCGCGTTTATGTCCATAGTCCCGAAGGACATCCCTTATATAGGTGAGCCACAAGGGGAAAGCAAACCCCATACTTCAACTAAAAGACGGATTATATAATAACGCCTTAGCTTGGTCGGTTAATGTTTGCCAGGATCAGCCACAGCGCCAATATCAGCTCGATTCCCCCAAATGTCATCGCTTTGATCAAAGGGGGGTGATCCAGAATGACGGAAACAAACCGGCCCAAGGCTGCGCCGGCATAAACAACGCCCAACATCGCATAGGCCATGGGAGTGTTCAGCCAAATGACCGCAATTCCGGTGACAACAAAAAGTCCACCGACCGAAGCTCGCATTTCGCTTAGACCCATCGTGCTGTTCGTGGGTGCCAGATCCAGCGAGGCCGCGGTCCAGGCGGGCGCGAGAAACCCAAAGAGGCCGAAACCGATTGTCAGAACCGCCGCTGCAACATTCAAAATCGACGTCATTGTACCCTCATTCGGTTGGTTTGCGCCGCTGTTTGGCAACGTCCAGGGCAAGCTTACGGGTATAAGCTTCGAGATCCACCAGTGCTGAATCTACCGCAGCAGCGTCCCGCCGATCCAAAGCATCGGCAATCTGGTTGTGCAACACGATGATCTCTTCTCGGGACCGCGCCGTAAACGTGATCATGTTCATCAAAGGCTGCATCGCCTCGACGGCGCCGGCCAGTTGATAGGACAACACCGGATTGCCGGCCCCATCGACCAATGCCCGGTGAAAGGTCACATCCGAGGCGCAAAAGGCTTCGTCTGTCAGCCCGGGTTGAGCCTGCCGAAATATCTCGGCACGCATCGTCGCCAGATGATCCGCCGTCCTGCGTTCGGCTGACAAAGTTGCGCAGGCGCGTTCCAGCGAATACCGAGCCTCGCAAGCCGTTTCAAAACTGACCGCATTCATGGACAGCAGCAACGTAGATGTTGTGATCTGTTGGGAATACGCATCCTGATAGCTCAGCCGGTTGACAAATGCGCCGCCGGTCGCGCCACGTTGGGTGCGGATCAGGGATTGTGCCGCAAGGCGTTTAAGGGCCTCGCGCACGGTTGGTCGGGACACCTGAAACTGGTCGGACAGTTCCGCCTCAGAAGGCAGGCGTTCATCTACAATCAACCGACCCGATATGATCGCATCTCGGATTGATTGGGCGATCTGAACCGAAAGATCAGCAGGTTTCTTGGGGTCGATTTTCATTTTGAGCAGGGCCGCAGGCAAAATTTCATTTGTCTGACATTTAAAAGTCTGACATTTGAATTGCAAGGACTGAGTCGGGAGGGACAAGTGAGTCGCGCAGTTCTACGTAATGGGTTTTGGCTGGGATTCTACGCTCTGATCCTGTGGGCGTGGTGGATGATGTTTGTGATGAACCGCGCCATGGATCTGGACTGGATCGGTCGTCCCGGAGCGATGGGGCAGGCTATGCGTGCCATGGACCCCAGGATGGACATGTACATGCCCATGGCAGAGTTCGGCCCGCTGTTTTGGATGTGGGCCATCATGATGGCCGCAATGATGTTGCCGACCATTGTCCCAACTTTGCGCAGCTATGACGATCTGATCCGCAGCGCAAATGGGACGCGGTCCGGCTGGATTGGCGTCTTGGTGGGTTATTTCGTCGTCTGGGTCGGGTTTGCCGCGCTCATTACCGGGGTGCAACTGGTTCTGCTGTTTGGCGGCGTTGTCGACATGCTGGGCATTGCTAAATCCGGGCTTGTTGCGGGTGGGTTGATGATCGCCGTCGGCGCCTTTCAGTTCACCCGCGCCAAAGAGCTGTGCCATGGGGTCTGCCATGCGCCAATGACCTATTTTTTCGGCCATTGGAAAACCGGTTTTTCAGGCGGTTTTCGCATGGGGCTTGGCCTTGGTGCGTTCTGCGTTGGATGCTGCTGGGGCTTTATGGCGCTCGGCTTTGTGGGCGGCGTCATGAGTCTGCTGTGGATGGGTCTGGCGACATTTTTCATGGTTCTCGAAAAACTACCCCAGATCGGTCACGTGATTACACGACCGCTGGGATTTGCTCTTATCGCGGGCGGCTGTGCCTTGCTCGTGTACCCCTTTATCTATGGAGGATAAGCTATTGGCTAAGAACAAAAAACCAGAGGCGGATCGCCTGCCGATCAGCCAGCGTATCGACAGCCGCATGCCCAACCCCAAGCGGCGTGAGATGAGCCCGACGAATTGGGCGATCAAGGGAGAGCTGATCCTTAACTGCTCGTGCGATCTGTTCTGCCCCTGTGTCGTATCGCTGGGCGCGCATCCTCCGACCGAGGGTCATTGTCATGCCTGGATGGGGATTGTCATCGATGAGGGCCATTACGAGGGCGAAGATCTGTCGGGCCTCAATGTTGGCCTTCTGGTCGATATTCCGGGTCGCATGGGTGAGGGGCAGTGGAAAGTTGCCGCCTATGTCGACGAACGGGCCAGCGGTAAGGCCTATAACGGGTTGCTCCAGATATTCAGCGGTCAGGCCGGGGGCACGACCGGCTTGTTTACCATGCTGGTCAGCGAAATTATCGGGGCCGAACGTGCTCCGGTTCAAATCGAACGCGACGGGACCAAGCGCCGCATCATGATTGGTCGGAAAATCCAGGGCGAAATCGAGATGTTGGCGGGCAAGGACCCTGAGCATCCGGTGATGGTCTCAAACTCGAAATACTGGATGGGACCGGACATTATCGTGGCGCGCGGCACCAAATCCAAGGTCCGCGATTACGGTCGGGTCTGGGATTTCGGTGGAAAATCCGCCGAAATCTGCCCAATCGATTGGCAAGGGCCGAAATAACACGAAATCACAAAGGATTACGTGCAATACGTGATCCAAATTTTCAATCGCCAGACACGCCATCGCGGCCTGTTGCACCAGATTCTGACGGGACCGCAGGCTTCGAACTGTGATCTGGCATTATGCCCGAGGAGGCTTGAGTGGCCAATATTTCCTTCTCTCGCCGGTTGCGGCGCACACCTTTTTCTGAAGGGGTCGAAGCCGCAGGCGTAAAGGCATTCACGGTTTATAACCGGATGCTATTGCCAACTGTATTCGACAGCGTCGAGGCTGATTACCGGCACTTGAAAAAGCATGTGCAGGTCTGGGATGTCTCGTGTGAGCGACAGGTCGAACTCAGAGGTCCCGACGCGGCACGCCTTATGCAAATGCTGACGCCACGTGATTTGCGGGGCATGTTGCCCGGTCAATGCTATTACGTCCCTATCGTTGATGAGACCGGTGGCATGTTGAATGATCCGGTTGCGGTGAAACTGTCCGAGGACCGCTGGTGGATTTCCATCGCCGACAGCGATTTGTTGTTGTGGGTCAAGGGGATAGCGAACGGCTATCGATTGGATGTTCTGGTGGATGAGCCGGACGTCTCACCCCTGGCCATACAAGGTCCGATGGCGGATGAGCTGATGTCCCGCGTATTCGGCGAGCGCGTCAAAGATATCCGGTTCTTCAAATTCGACATGTTCGAATTTGCGGGCCGTGATCTGGCCATCGCAAGGTCAGGCTATTCCAAACAGGGCGGGTTCGAGATCTATGTCGAAGGCAGCGATATCGGAATGCCGCTGTGGAATGCGCTGTTTTCGGCAGGCGAGGATTTGAACGTACGCGCAGGTTGTCCCAACCTGATCGAACGCATTGAGGCTGGGTTGCTGTCCTACGGAAACGATATGACCGACGACAACACCCCGCATGAATGTGGTTTGGGCAAATTCTGTAACACGCATACCGCGATTGGGTGCATTGGCCGGGACGCGTTGTTGCGGGTCGCAAAAGAAGGGCCGATCCAGCAAATCCGTCCGATTGAAATCGCTGGGCCGGCGGTGGGGGCCTGCGTTGCTCCTTGGTCGGTTTACGCGCAGGGGAAACGGGTCGGTCAAATCACTTCTGCCGCTTGGTCTCCGGATTTCAACACCAATGTTTCCATTGGGATGCTCAAGCTCAGCCATTGGGACGAAGGCACGAAGATAGAGGTCGAAACGCCCGACGGTATGCGTGAGGCGACTGTAAGGGAAAAATTCTGGATATGATCGCAAGCGGCGTATCGGGTTCAGAAACAGGTTATTACACGGGGTCGGGGCTGTACTCTGACGTCCAAAACAGGAGGACATTTTGATGTTCAACGCACTGGTGATGGAAAAAGACGAGGAAAGCGGGCTGGCCAGCCCCTCGGTTCAGCAGCTTTCGGAAGGGGATCTGCCGCAGGGTGAGGTTACCGTGGCGGTTCAGTATTCAACGGTAAATTATAAGGATGGTCTTTGCCTGTCGCCCAAAGGCGGGGGGCTGGTACGCAGCTATCCGCATGTTCCTGGCATCGACTATGCGGGGACGGTCGAGTCGTCTTCGGATGAGCGATATAAACCGGGTGACAAAGTGGTCCTGACCGGTTGGCGTGTCGGTGAGGCGCATTGGGGTGGGTACTCACAAAAAGCCAATGCCCGTGCCGATTGGTTGGTTCCGCTGCCCGATGGGTTGGAGCCCCGCCAGGCGATGGCCGTCGGAACCGCTGGGTTCACCGCGATGCTGGCGGTTATGGCGCTTGAGGATCATGGGCTGAAACCGGGGCACGGTCCGGTCTTGGTCACGGGCGCGGCAGGTGGTGTCGGCTCGGTCGCGACGGCGATTCTTGCCAATTTGGGATACGAAGTGGCAGCCGTCACCGGACGGCCGGAAACCACCGATTACCTGAAGTCTTTGGGCGCCACGACCATTGTGCCACGCGAAGAGTTGAACGAGACAACTAAGCGCCCCCTGGAAAGCGAGGCATGGTCTGGCTGTGTGGACGCAGTTGGCGGCGCAATGCTGGCACGCGTTCTGGGGCAGATGAAATACGGTGCCTCGGTCTCGGCCGTGGGGTTGGCTGGCGGCGCGGGCCTTCCGGCAACTGTTATCCCGTTCCTTTTACGCGGTGTGAACCTCTTGGGGATCGACAGCGTGATGCAGCCTTATGAAAATCGGCTGCGGGCCTGGCAGCGGATAGCAACCGACCTTCCGATGGACAAGCTTGAGGCGATGATCCATCCCGCAAAGCTGAGCGATCTGCCCCAATTAGGGGCGGATATCCTGCAAGGTCAGGTAAAAGGTCGTGTTGTCGTAGACGTAAACGCCTGATCCGGAATGAATATGTCTGACCGACCGCATTGATTTGCGGTCGGTTAATTTTGTGGCTGCAGGTTCGCGGAATTCCGGCAAACACCTCTGGTCAATGGCGTAAATACGGACCATCATTGCTATACATCCCAAATTGAATGGCTTATGAGCCATGCAAACAGTACCTGAAGACGGGGAGTGAGCAGAATGTCTGACGATTTCGAACTGGACACAGACGACCTGAAACGCCGCATGGACGGCGCAATGTCAAACCTCAGAACCGAATTTGCATCGCTGCGCACCGGGCGCGCCTCGGCCTCGATGCTCGAGCCGGTGATGGTCGATGCCTATGGTTCGATGACGCCGATCAACCAGGTGGGAACGGTCAATGTGCCCGAGCCGCGTATGGTAACGGTCAATGTCTGGGATAAAGGGCTGGTCGGCAAAGTGGAAAAAGCGATCCGCGAAAGTGGGCTGGGCATCAACCCTCAGCTTAACGGAACGATCATCATGCTACCGATCCCGGAACTGAACGAAGAACGCCGTCGCGAGTTGGGCAAAGTCGCCGGACAATATGCCGAACACGCGCGCGTTTCGATCCGCAATGTGCGCCGCGACGGGATGGATCAGATCAAGAAGGCCAAGGCTGACGGTATGTCCGAAGATGACCAGAAGTTCTGGGAAAGCGAAGTGCAGGATCTAACCGACCAGATGATCAAGGTAGTAGATGCCGCGCTTGAGACCAAGCAGGCAGAAATCATGCAGGTCTGAGACCGGGTGATGCCCTCTTCCTCGCATACCATGCCCGAAAGAGGGCCCCAGCATGTCGCGATCATCATGGATGGCAATGGTCGCTGGGCGCAGGCCCGCGGGCGACCTCGCCTGTTTGGCCACCACGCCGGGGCAAGACGTGTGCGCGATGTGGTCGAGGCCTGCCCGAGGCTTGGTATCAAATATCTGACTGTTTTTGCGTTTTCGACCGAGAACTGGAAACGCACTCAGGTCGAAGTTGCCGGTCTGATGAGCTTGTTTCGGCGCTATATTATCAAGGAAACCCGGACGCTCCGAGACTCGGGTGTTCGGGTGCGTTTCATCGGTGACAGGGTCAGGTTGGATGCCAAACTGATCGAATTGATGGATACGCTTGAGGCCGAGACCGAGGGAAATGATCTGGTTCACCTGACCATTGCGTTGAACTATGGCGGTCGGGATGAAGTCGCGCGGGCTACCAAACGTCTGGCACAGGATGTCGCTGACGGGCGCTTGCATCCTGATGATGTAGACGAAGAAACGCTGCCGAAATATCTGGACACACATGTTCTTCCCGATCCTGATCTGGTGATCCGAACCAGCGGCGAGGCGCGAATTTCCAATTTTCTGTTATGGCAATCCGCCTATTCGGAATACGAATTCATCGACACGCTCTGGCCAGATTTCACTGCGGCAGAGCTTGAGCGCCTGTGCCTGAGCTATGGCAGCCGCGACCGACGGTTCGGAGCTGTACCGGCATGAGTGACGGGCGCTGGTCCGACCTGACTGCCCGCGTATTATCGGCGGGTGTCCTTGTTGCCGTTGGCGCTGTCGAGGTCTGGCTGGGCGGTCTGTGGTTCGAAGCCTTCATTTCCATTGCTTGCGGGCTGATGACCTGGGAACTGGTCCGTATGATCGACCCGGGCAGGAAAGCTGTTGCGATCCAGCTTGCCATATTGACCGGTTTTGCGGTGGTGCTGAGTTACCATCTTCCGGCACTCTATAAACTTCCCTTCTTGCTTGCTCCGGCACTGGTCGGGGCAGGGCAGGTCAGCCGGTACCGGGGTATCTATACCCTATTTGCGCTGTGGATCGCGGCCGCGGGGCTGGGCTTTATCTCAATCCGGACGAATATGGGGTTTGTCTGGATGGTCTGGCTGATATCGGTCGTCGTTGCTACGGATGTCGCCGGATATTTTGTCGGAAAGGCATTGGGTGGGCCAAAATTCTGGCCACGAGTCAGCCCGAAAAAGACGTGGTCGGGAACAGCAGGAGGCTGGGTAGCGGCTGCCATTGTTGGCTTAGCCTTTGCGGCTTACGGCGGCTTCGGAACTTGGTTCATCGTGATCTCGGTTCTGGCGTCAATGGCCAGCCAGGCCGGCGATATTGTCGAAAGCGCGGCCAAACGAAAATTCGGCGTCAAGGACAGTTCGAACCTGATTCCCGGCCATGGCGGCTTCCTTGATCGATTCGATGGGATGATGGGGGCCGCTCTGTTCGTTCTGCTTGTGGGGTTGATTTTTTCCCCCGGAGCCATGTGATGCGCAAAATCTCTGTTTTTGGCGCGACGGGTTCTATCGGGCAAAACACGATAGATCTGATTGACCGAAATCCATCAGCGTATGATGTTGTCGCCCTGACTGGTGGAGCCAATATCGAACAACTTGCACGTGACGCCAAACGTTTGAAGGCGGATATCGCGATTACAGCCCACCCAGACCGGCTTGAGGACCTGCGAGCGGCCTTGGCCGGTTCTGATGTCGAGGTCGCCGCCGGCGCGAATGCTCTGGCCGAAGCTGCGGCGCGACCGGCTGACTGGGTCATGTCTGCCATCGTTGGGGCTGCGGGGTTGCAACCAGGGCTGACGGCGCTTGAACAGGGCGCGACGCTGGCTTTGGCGAATAAAGAAACGCTTGTCTGCGCGGGTTCTTTGGTTCTGGATACTGCCCGAAAGCACAATGCCCGATTGCTGCCGGTGGACAGCGAACATTCTGCCGTTTTTCAAGCTCTGGTCGGTGAAGATATGGCATCGGTCGAGCGTATCATCATCACTGCCAGCGGCGGCGCTTTCCGTGATTGGCCAATAAGCAAATTGGCCTCAGCCACGGTTGAGCAGGCCTCGAGCCACCCGAACTGGAATATGGGGCAGCGGATCACGATTGATAGCGCTTCGATGTTCAACAAGGCGCTCGAGGTGATCGAAACACGCGAATTCTTCGGCATTTCCCCGGATATGATCGAAGTGATCGTGCATCCTGAATCCATCGTTCATGCGATGGTCGGGTTTAACGATGGCGCGGTTATGGCCCATATGGGCGCGCCAGATATGCGCCACGCGATCGGATATGCCCTGAATTGGCCAATACGTCAGACCCTTCCGGTCGAAAGGCTGAACCTTGCAAAGCTGGGACAGTTGCGATTTCACGAACCAGACGAAAACCGATATCCGGCTTTGCGGTTAGCACGCGAAGTCATGGAGCGGGGCGGGCTGTCCGGAGCGGTTTTCAACGGAGCCAAAGAATGTGCACTCGACCATTTCATTGCAGGTCGCATTGGTTTCCTTGATATGGCAGACATCGTGGCCGCCGTCTTGGATCGTTTCGATGCACAGGACAACCATATTGACGCCCCAATGACCCTTGATAACGTGCTGCAAACCGACCATCTGGCACGTATATGGGTCGATAACGCCGTTGCGCAACGAGCAGGAAAATAAATTGGACGTACTCTCACTGATCCCACAGTTCGGCAATTTGATTTACACCATATTCGCCTTTGTGATCGCGTTATCCGCCATCGTAGCCGTACATGAATACGGGCATTACATTGTTGGCCGTTGGTCCGGCATCTACGCCGAAGTGTTCTCAATCGGTTTCGGTCCCGTACTCTGGAGCCGTATCGACAAAAGAGGAACGCGCTGGCAGATCGCAGCGCTTCCATTCGGCGGGTATGTCAAGTTTCTGGGTGATGCCAATGCAGCATCCGGCAAAGACGAAGCCGCAATGTCTGAAATTTCCGAGCAAAGCCCGGAGGAGCTGCGCCGCACGATGCATGGCGCGCCACTTTGGGCCAGGACGGCAACTGTTGCGGCAGGGCCAATCTTTAATTTCGCAATGTCGATACTGGTCTTTGCCCTAATTTTCTTTACTCAAGGCGCAACCAGAGACCCTCTGACCGTTGGGTCTCTGCATCCTCTGCCCGGGACAGTGCAAGAGCTGCGTGAAGGTGATGAAATCCACGCGATTGCAGGTATTGACCTGCCAGATTTCGAGCAAGAAGGATCGTGGAGCGAGTTCGTAGACTCTTTGCCCGTTGACCCCGTTCTTGATTACACAGTTCTTCGTGACGGTGACACATTGGACGTTTCCGCACCTTGGCTGTTCCCCCCTCTGATACAACAGGTTGTTCCGCGCAGCGCAGCAATGGATATCAGCCTGGCACAAGGGGATGTCATAACAGCGGTTAATGGCGACCCGGTTTATGCCTTTGAACAGCTCAAGGACCATGTGGAAAGCTCTGATGGGCGGCCACTGCTGTTGAATGTCTGGCGTGACGGAGCGGAACTGGAGTTTGCCCTGGCTCCACGCCGCACGGATGAGCCGCAGTCTGATGGTGGTTTTGTAACGCATTGGAGGATCGGGATCGTCGGCGGCATGATGCTAGAACCTGCAACCGAAAGGGCGGGCATCCTGACATCTCTCGGCGGCGGTGTACGACAAACATTGCGTATCATTGACGGGTCTCTTTCAGGTATCTGGCACATGGTGACCGGAGCGATCAGCACTTGCAACATGTCCGGCCCAATCGGAATCGCCGAAACCTCGGGTGCGATGGCCAGCCAGGGTGCGCAGAACTTCATCTTCTTTATCGCTGTTCTGTCAACTGCTGTCGGTTTGCTAAACCTGTTTCCGATTCCGGCTTTGGATGGGGGACACTTGGTATTTTACGCATATGAGGCCATCTCTGGGAAACCACCCAGCGACAAAGCGCTGCGGATTCTGATGGGCATCGGAGTGTCAATCATTCTGGCTCTGATGCTGTTTTCCGTCTCAAATGACCTGTTCTGTTGATTTGGGCGGAGCTTGCACAATCTAGTCGCAATTCCGCCCCAATTCCCTCATAGGATGTGTTCGTTTCATAATTTTGTCTGTCAGAGGCGATCATGGCGAATGCTATCAAAAAATCATATCGCAGCTTTAGCTTCCTGCTTGCGCTGAACTGGGACTCGATCTTGTTTTTCGGCGCGACTGCGTTGGCTATGGGTGGATGCGCTTATCTGATCACCATGTGATTCTGTTCCTTTCTTTTTATTTGCTGAACAGCGGCCCAATGGGCCGCTTTCTGTTTTTCGGCTTTTGACAAGGCCAGACAATCCCGTTACTCAGCTTTAAAGTCTTAAAATTCTGGGTAGAGAAAAATATGACCGACAGGCGAGGCGCAGGCACATCCTGCGGGGGGCAAAAGCCGGTAAACAAGATTTTGTGGCAGGCCCTAACATTCTTTTTCTTATTTGCCACAGTTAGTTTGCTGTCACTGCCGCAGGCTGCTCAGGCGCAAAGCTACACCATCAACTCGTTCGAAGTTGAGGGGAACAGGCGCATCGAGACATCGACAATCATTGCACGTTCGGGAATCGAACCTGGGCAGACGGTGACAGCTGGACAACTCAACGATGCCTTCCAACGGCTGCTTGACAGTGGTGTTTTTGAAACAGTCGATTTGACCCCTCGTGGCAGCACTTTGGTCATCAAAGTTCAGGAATATCCGACGATCAACCAGATCAGCATCGAGGGTAACAAGAGGCTCAAGGATGAGCTGTTGCTCAATGCCGTTTCGTCTCAACCCCGCCGGGTCTTTACGCCTCAGGTCGCTGAAGCTGACGCAGACATGATTGCCGAAATCTATTTGGCTCAAGGACGTGTTGCAGCAACCGTCATCCCCAGAATCATCCGCCGCAGCGACAATCGGGTAGACCTCGTTTTTGAAATCTCCGAAGGTACGACGATCGAGGTTGAGCGCGTAAGCTTTGTTGGCAACCGGGCTTATTCCGACCGGCGTCTGCGCCGTGTGCTTGAAACCAAGCAAGCCAATTTCCTGCGCACGTTCCTGCGGGGCGATACTTTTATCGCTGACCGGATCGAGTTCGACAAACAAGTCATCCGTGATTTCTACTTGTCGCGTGGCTATGTCGATTTCCGCGTCAACAGCGCCAATGTTGAATTCACACGTGAGCGCGACGCGTTTTTCCTGGTGATGAATGTAACTGAAGGTCAGAAATTCTCATTCGGCAAGATCACCACCGTAAGCGAAATACCCGGTGTTGATGCGGCAGAGTATCAGGCCGCACTCAAGATCAAGCCGGGTGTCACCTATTCTCCTTCACTGGTCGAAAACTCTATCGCCAGGCAAGAGCGTCTGGGCATTCGGCAAGGGGTGGACTTTCTGCGGGTTGAGCCGCGCGTCACGCGCAATGCACGTGATTTGACGCTGGATGTTGAATTCGTTCTGACCAAAGGACCGCGTATCTTTGTCGAGCGTATCGACATCGAGGGCAACACCACAACGCTTGACCGCGTGATCCGTCGTCAATTCGACACCGTCGAGGGTGACCCGTTCAACCCGCGAGAAATTCGGCAGGCGGCTGAACGTATCCGGGCATTGGGCTATTTCGCCGTCGCTGATGTTGAACCGCGCGAGGGTTCGACGCCCAGCCAAGTGATCGTGGATGTCGACGTCGAAGAACAGCCAACAGGCTCGCTCAGCCTCGGTGGTAGCTACTCGATCTCTGACGGTTTCGGCATTGCAATCGGCCTAAGTGAGTCAAACTTCCTAGGCCGTGGACAGACCGTCGGGGTTACGATTTCGACCGCACAGGATTCAGAAGAGTACTCCCTGAATTTCACCGAACCCTATCTTTTGGGCCGCAAGCTTCGCTTTGATCTTGGTCTGGGTTTGGCGTCGACCGACTCCAGTTTTGCCAGCTATAACACCGAGCGTGTGTTCTTTAACCCTCAGTTGAGCTATGCGATCGGAGAGCTTTCTTCGTTGCGCGTTCGCTATGCCTGGGAAAACAGCGAGATGAAGCAGCAGGACAACGAGGCAAACGGCGCGGTCATCGCCTCTGAGATTGATCAGGGTGAACGCACGACAAGTTCTCTGGGTGTGTCCTATGTATATGACAGCCGCCTTGGTGGGCTTAACCCCAATGCCGGTGTTCTGTTTGAGGTTGGCCTGGATGCCGCTGGGCTGGGTGGGGACAACAAGTTCTACAAAACCAGCGCACGCGGGATTGCCCAAACACGCGTTCTGAGTGAAGAAGTCGTTCTTCGTGCATCGCTTGAAATGGGTGCAATGCACTGGACTGGCAACGATTTCAGCCGGACGTTGGATCGCTTTGTGTTGGGCCCCAATAAATTCCGCGGGTTCGAGCCAGCCGGTTTGGGGCCACGGGATCTGTCAAATGGTCAGGATGACGCTATCGGCGGGAATTACTATTGGGTCGCGCGTCTGGAATCGGACTTTCCTCTGGGCTTGCCCGAAGAATTGGGCCTGCGTGGAGGCGTGTTCTATGATTTCGGTAACCTGTACAATATCGACGATGTAAACACTTCGGGTGCCAACATTGTCGGTGCGGATGGGTCTATCCGTCATGTTCTGGGTGTTGCAGTCCTATGGGAAACACCGTTTGGCCCACTGCGCTTTAACTTTTCGCAAGCGCTCAAGAAAGAGGACTTTGACAAGGAACAGAATTTCGACCTGACCATTCAGGCGAGGTTCTGATCTCGGATGCGAGGTAGTCTTCGAACCTATATGCAGGGCCCCATTCGGGCCCTGTGTCTTTTTCTGACCTTAACCCTGGCAGGACCGGTTACCGGACAGCAGCTTGGCGTGACACAAGCCAGCGTCCTGACAATCTCCAGCGAACGGTTGTTTTCTGACTCGGCGTTTGGACGTCGCATTCTCAGTGAGATCGAAGCAGAGGGGACTCTGCTTGCTGCCGAGAACGAGCGGATCGTTGCAGAGCTCAGCGCGGAGGAGAAGGACCTCACCGAAAAGCGCGCCTCTCTGTCTGCTGAAGAATTTCGTCCCCTCGCAGAGGCGTTCGACAGAAAGGTTCAGAACCACCGAGAAGGGCAGCGCGCCAAGCTTGATGCCCTTGCGCGTCGCAGTGAAGATGCACGACAGATGTTTTTTGAACTCGCCCGCCCAGTATTGATCGATCTTTTGCGCGAATCTGGCGCCTCTGTCATTATTCAACGCTCCAGCGTGTTTCTCAGTTCGGATCTGTCCGATGTGACAGATGCCGCCATCACCCGAATTGATACAGCCATTGGTGATGGAACAACACTTGACGAAGGTACAGGCGAATAGGTTTGCTTGCCCTCGGGTCGCGGTGTTGCTAACCACATTGAAAAGAGAAATCCAGAACAGGATATCAGAACTATGAGCACGGACACCAAAAGCGCCGACATTCAGCTGATTCAACGGATATTGCCGCACCGCTATCCGTTTCTGCTGGTCGACAAGGTGGTCGAGATTTCAGGCTTTCAGTCAGCGGTCGGCATCAAGAACGTCACTATGAACGAGCCGCATTTCCAGGGCCATTTTCCTGGTACACCGATTATGCCTGGTGTGACCATTGTTGAAGCAATGGCGCAGACCGCAGGTGTTATGCTTGGCGTTGGGATGGATGTCATCGACAGCGACTTGTTGATCTATTTCATGAATATCGACAAGTGCAAGTTCCGCCGCAAAGTCGTGCCCGGTGACGTGCTCGAGATGCATGTTGAAACTGTGCGCGGCAAGAAGGGTGGCAAGATTTTCAAGTTCTCTGGCAGGGCCACGGTTGATGGAGAGGTCGCAGCCGAAGCTGAGTTCTCAGCCTATGTTGATTGGGACATGGAAAAGACAACATGAGTGGCATTCACCCTAGCGCAATCATCGAAGACGGTGCTCAGATCGGAGAGGGCTGTGTCATCGGCCCTTTTTGTTTTGTTGGTTCAAGGGTGCGGTTGAAAGACCGGGTAGAACTGAAGTCGCATGTTGTTGTTACTGGTGACACCGAGGTGGATGAAGACACCATAATCTTCAATTTTTCGGTCATCGGTGAAATCCCGCAAGACCTTAAGTTCGGCGGTGAAGATACGCGGCTGGAAATTGGCAAACGAAACCGTATCCGTGAACATGTAACAGTGAATTCTGGAACAGACGGCGGTGGCGGTGTAACCCGGATTGGCGATGACTGTTTGCTGATGGCTGGTGTTCACGTGGCTCACGACGTTCAGATTGGCAATCGCGTGATCATGGTGAACCATTCTGGTGCCGCGGGACATTGCATTATCGAAGACGATGTTATCGTCGGCGGGATTTCGGGTTTGCATCAATGGGTTCGTGTGGGCCGCGGGGCGATTATCGGCGCGCTGACGATGGTGCCCAACGACGTGATTCCCTATGGGCTTGTTCAAGCGCCTCGCGGCGAGCTGGACGGCCTGAATCTTGTTGGCCTCAAACGGCGCGGTGTCGCACGAGCTGATATTTCAGCTTTACGCGCAGCGTTTCGCGAATTGTCCGATGGTGACGGAACTTTTATGGACCGCGCCAAGCGCTTGGGTGAAGATGCCGAAAGCGAATATGTCCGCGAAATCGTCAATTTCGTAACCGGCGATTCGGATCGGTCCTTTCTGACACCGAGGAAGTAATATCATGTTGGCACTGATCGCGGGAACAGGTGTGTTGCCGGACGAAGTGGTTTCCTGTCTGGCTGAACGGCCCTTGATCTGTGCGATGGAAGGCTTTGCCCCGGATACTCTGTCTGCCGACATCGTTTTCCCGCTGGAACAGCTTGGATCATTCATCGCGGATCTCAAAACCTGTGGCGTAACTGAAATCTGTATGGCCGGAGCGGTTCAACGTCCCGCCGTTGACCCGTCGCGCATTGATGCCGCGACGATGCCGTTGGTGCCTATTCTGGTGCAGGCGATTCAATCCGGCGATGACGGCGCATTACGGGCTGTCATTGGGATATTCGAAAACTCGGGCCTGAATGTCCGTGCCGCGCATGAGATTGCGCCTGAACTGCTGCCTCCGCTTGGTTGTTTGACAGAGGCACAGCCCTCAGACGCGGATCGCGCAGATGCGGATCGGGCATCCAGTATCCTGCGTGCCATGGGGGCAGCTGATATCGGCCAGGCCTGTGCAGTTTCCAAAGGGCAGGCTTTGGCGATCGAAGGAATTTTTGGCACCGCATGGATGCTCGAGTCTCTGACTCAACGGCCCGATGCGGGGGGTGGGGTGCTTTTCAAGGGTCCAAAGCCCGATCAGGACTTTCGCGCGGATCTGCCAGCTATTGGACCCGAAACCATTTCCAGCGCCGTCGCAGCTGGTTTGTCCGGGATCGTGATCGAAAAAGGCGGGGTGCTTGTATTGCAGCGACAACGTGTAATTGCTGAGTGCGATCGCCTGGGTTTGTTCCTTTATGTGCGTGAGCGAACCAACTGATGCGGGTGTTTCTGGTCGCCGGCGAACCTTCGGGCGATCGATTGGGCGGCGCGTTGATGGAAGGGCTACGTGCCCTTGTCCCAGATGTTACATTCGACGGGGTCGGCGGACCATTGATGCAGGCCCAGGGTCTGAACAGCCGCTTTCCGATGTCCGAATTGTCAGTGATGGGCCTGATTGAGGTATTGCCAAAATTCTTTCACCTCAAGCGCCGGATATCTGAGACAGCGCAGGCCGTGCTGGACACCAAACCTGACGTATTGATCACCATCGACAGTCCGGACTTCTCGTTGCGCGTTGCCAAGCTGGTCAAAGCGGCAAGCGATACTCGAACCGTCCACTATGTGGCCCCCAGCGTTTGGGCATGGCGACCGGGGCGTGCGGATAAGATGGCCAAGGTCATCGACCATGTGCTGGCGTTGCTTCCGTTTGAGCCGCCCTATATGGAACGCGCCGGGATGGAATGCGATTTTGTTGGCCATCCGGTTGCAAGCGAACCCATCGCCTCAGATCGCGATATCCAGGAGTTTCGCGCCGCCTATGATCTTGGGGATGCTCCGCTGGTTCTTGCCTTGCCGGGGTCGCGCAAGGGTGAGGTTGACCGTCTGGCCCCTGTATTTGGTCAGGCCCTGGGGCAATTCCTAGTCGACCGGCCGGGTACGCGGGTTATTGTTCCGGCGGTTGCACATATGGTCGAGGCCGTAACCGAACATCTGCAGACATGGCCAGGCAATCCCGTCGTGATCGACCCGCGCAATGTTCCGACCGAAGAGGCGGTTCAGCAGAAACGCGCAGCTTTTGCCGCAGCGGACCTTGCTCTGGCGGCATCGGGTACCGTGTCGCTTGAACTTGCAGCCCAAGCAACACCCATGGTGATTGCCTACCGCCTCAGCTGGCTGACCCAGAAACTGGCAGTACGTATGGTCAATCTGGACACGGTTACATTGGTCAATCTTGTCTCGGAAACGCGTTCCATCCCGGAATGCCTGCTGGATGACTGCCTGCCGGACAAGATTGCCGTAGCGCTACGAGAGGTCGCCCTGAAACCTGACGCGCAGCGCAGCGCGATGGATCTGACAATGGAACGCCTGGGCCGTGGCGGCGACGCCCCTGGTTTCAGAGCTGCAAAGGCCGTGTTGGCCAGAATGCCGTCCTGATGGCCGAGTTCATCCTCTTTGGTTTTTCGGCCTTTCTGGCATTGATACTGACCAATCTGGATAATCTTGCCGCCTTGGTGGCGCTGATCTTGGTGTCAGGGGACAAGCGGGCCGTCTTTGGCTTTCTGTTCGCACAGGGCTTGGTGATTTCGGCGTCCTTGCTGTTCGCCATGGGGATCGAGGGCGTGATACCGGGCTGGGCCGGGTATCTGGGGATGATCCCGCTGACACTGGGCTGTCTGGCCGCCATCCGCCAATGGCGCGGGCAGGGCGCCGATACACCGGCGCATCTCGAAGCCGGAGCGTCAATTTTGGTGACAACCTTACTGTTTACCAGCCTGTCGATGGACACTTTGGCCGTTCTGGCGCCGTTATTGGCGGATTCAACGCTAGGCTTTCGGATCGCCGGAGCCTTCGGCGCAGGGCTTGCCGTGGTAGGATTGGCCACGCTGGCGCTGCTGGGCGCCAAATCTCCGCTCATCAGTGGTCGCATCGCGCGCAAGCTTGAGATGCTTGTTCCTTACGTGATGATCTGCGCTGGTCTTTATATTCTCAGCAACTCGTGGACCGACGCAGTTTAGTATCCGCGCCAAATCCAACCGCCGCCGAAGATGCGGCTGCCTTCGGATGCATAGAAGACACAGGCCTGACCGGGCGACACACCTTCTTCCGGGGTCAGCAACTCGACCTCGGCCGTGGTTTCCGAAAGTGGGCGGATGATGGCCTCACGCGGGGGTCGGGTCGAGCGAACCTTGACCAGGACGTGCCATTCATCGCGTGACGTAAACGGCTCATCGCCCAGCCAGTTGATTTCACGCACCGGAATGGTGCGGGTGGCCAACATCTCTTTGGGGCCAACCACAACCTGTTTTTTGTCGACATCCAGCTTCACCACGTAAAGCGGATCGCTGAGGCCTCCGATACCAAGCCCGCGGCGCTGACCAATGGTATAGTGGATTACCCCGTTATGCTGGGCCAGCACACGACCATCCGCATGAACGATCTCACCCGGTTCCGCCGCGCCGGGGCGCAGCTTTTCGATTACGCTGGCATAGTTGCCGTTGGGCACGAAACAGATGTCCTGACTGTCGGGCTTGTCGGCAACAGCCAACCCATATTGCGCAGCCATTTCGCGCGTTGCGTCCTTGGAGGGCAGGTGGCCCAGTGGAAAGCGCAGGAAATCCAGCTGTTCCGGGGTCGTCGAGAACAGGAAATAGGATTGATCGCGGTTGGCATCCTCGGCGCTGTGCAATTCCGGCCCGTTGGGGCCTGTCTTGCGCTGAATATAGTGGCCGGTGGCCATGCAATCAGCCTCAAGATCCTTGGCGGTTTCCAGCAGGTCCTTGAATTTCACCCGTTCGTTACAGCGAATGCAGGGAACCGGCGTCGCACCGGCCAGATAGCTGTCGGCGAATTCGTCGATCACGGCGTCCTTGAAGATGTTCTCATAATCCAGAACGTAATGCGGAAACCCGCGTTCCTCGGCCACGCGGCGCGCATCGTGAATGTCGATACCGGCACAGCAGGCCCCCTTTTTGGCCAGCGCAGCACCGTGGTCATACAGCTGCAGGGTGACGCCGATGACGTCATACCCCTGATCCGCCAAATGCGCGGCCACGACCGAGCTGTCCACGCCTCCGGACATGGCAACAACCACCCGCGTTTCAGACGGGGGCTTGGCAAAGCCAAGAGAGTTCAGCGGTGTCTCGGTGTCGAGGGCCATGACGGTTCCAGTACGGGTTAAGAAAGACCGGCAGAATATAGGAAAATTCTAGATACTCTCAAGGGGCGGTTTCACAACACATTAAGTAGCATGGTGTCAGCTTTGTCGCAGCACGAAGAGGACCGAAAGATGTATTTGCACAAAGTAGAGGGGCCCAGGTCGGTAACCCTGCCGGATGGAACGGTTTTATCCCGGGCTGATCTGCCGCCAAAAGAGACAACCCGCTGGGTGGCATCCCGTAAAGCGATTGTAGTCCGTGGCGTTCTATACGGATTGATTACGCTTTCGGAAGCCAAAAACCAATATGGCCTCAGCGATGAAGAATTTAATTCCTGGGTTTCTGCGGTCGCAGAACACGGAACGGACGCATTAAAGGTCACTACGATAAAAAAATATCGACAACCTAAAGGAGAGCGTGAATAAATGATTCAACGGTAACGTCAGATTAACCATTTTTGAGCAGGCTCGATTTTAATTGGTAAATTGAGCTGAATTGGAGCAGTAAATGCGTATACTTCTTGTCGAGGATGATCCAACCACGTCCAAAAGCATCGAACTGATGCTGACACATGCCAATCTGAACGTATATGCGACAGATTTAGGCGAAGAAGGGATCGACCTCGCAAAACTTTACGATTACGACCTGATCCTCCTTGATCTCAACCTTCCGGATATGAACGGGCATGAAGTGCTGCGCCAGTTGCGGGTTGCGCGGGTGGAAACGCCGATCCTGATCCTGTCGGGGGCCGACGATACACAAAGTAAAATTAAAGGCTTCGGATTTGGTGCTGACGATTATCTGACCAAACCATTCCATAGAGAAGAATTGGTTGCACGTATTCACGCCATTATTCGCCGCTCAAAAGGGCATTCTCAATCCATAATCCACACCGGGCGCGTTGCAGTGAATCTGGATGCGAAAACCGTCGAAGTGGAAGGCAAGGCTGTTCACCTGACCGGCAAAGAATATCAAATGCTCGAACTTCTGAGCCTTCGAAAGGGAACAACCCTGACTAAAGAGATGTTCCTTAACCATCTCTATGGGGGAATGGATGAGCCCGAATTGAAAATCATTGACGTCTTTATCTGCAAATTGCGCAAAAAACTTAGCAATGCCACCGAGGGCGAAAATTATATCGAGACCGTCTGGGGCAGGGGGTATGTGTTGCGCGATCCTCAGAAAAACAGCGTCGATGAACCTCGCATTGCGGTTGGCGCCTAGGCGCGCAAGTTTTTCGTCGCCAAGGGTCCGGGGCGACACCCTCGCTCACTGAACAGCACGTCTAGACCTAGCCATGCCCTCGCCCTATCACTGAACTCCAAGAACATTTGACGGGGCGAGGGCATGAGCAATTCCATTTCAGTATCAGACCTGACGGAAGATCAGGCACGCAATGAATTGGCGCGGCTGGCTGGGCTTTTACATCATGCGAACGCATTGTATCACCAGAAAGACGCCCCCGAGATTTCTGATGCCGACTATGATGCGCTGAAACTCAGAAACTCAGAAATCGAGTCGCGATTTCCGCAACTCAAGCGATCTGACAGCCCATCGGATATCGTTGGTGCCCGCCCCGCCGATGGGTTCTCCAAGATTTCACATGCCGTGCGCATGCTGTCTTTGGGCAACGCTTTTCATGACGAGGACGTCTCTGATTTCGATCGGTCTGTCCGAAAATATCTAGGGTTGGATGACGAGACGGGATTGAGCTATACGGCTGAGCCCAAGATCGACGGTCTCTCCCTTTCGCTTCGGTATGAGAGGGGTAGGCTTGTCCATGCGGCCACACGGGGAGACGGAGAAGTCGGGGAAAATGTTACCGCAAATGCGCTAACCATATCGGATATTCCACAGGCAATCACCGGCGCACCAGACATCCTTGAGGTTCGCGGCGAGGTCTATATGTCTCACGACGACTTTGATCGTCTAAATGAGAGCCAGTCCAAGAAAGGCGAAAAAACCTTCGCCAACCCGCGAAATGCCGCCGCAGGATCCCTTCGTCAGTTGGATTCCGCAATTACCCGTTCTCGTCCCCTCAAGTTTTTTGCTTATGCCTGGGGGGAGCTGTCTGAGCCTCTGGCAAGCACCCAATACGAAGCCATACAGCGCCTGAAGGAATTCGGATTTTCAACCAACCCGCTAACCCGTTTATGCACGGATACAAAGCAGATTCTGGATCACTATCGCAGCATCGAGCTGCAGCGTGCGACGCTTGGATATGACATTGATGGTGTGGTCTACAAGGTAAACGATCTTGCGCTGCAATCACGGCTTGGGTTCCGGTCCAGCACACCCCGCTGGGCAATTGCGCATAAATTTCCGGCCGAGCTTGCCTGGACCCGTCTTGAAGCGATCGACATTCAGGTTGGCCGCACCGGCGCGCTGAGCCCGGTGGCCAGGCTGCACCCGGTTACTGTCGGCGGTGTGGTCGTGTCGAACGCAACGTTGCACAACGAAGATTACATTTCTGGTAAAGACGCAAAAGGCGGCGAGATACGCGAAGGCAAAGACATTCGGATCGGCGACTGGGTTCAGGTTTATCGCGCCGGCGATGTGATCCCGAAGGTTGCCGATGTCGACATTTCGAAACGCCCGGATGATGCCGAAAAGTTCATCTTCCCGGAAAAATGCCCTGAATGTCACAGCGATGCGATCCGCGAGGAAGGTGACGCGGTCCGTCGCTGTACCGGTGG
Source organism: Ruegeria sp. CDSC021 (assembly GCF_059610845.1). Taxonomy (NCBI): domain Bacteria; kingdom Pseudomonadati; phylum Pseudomonadota; class Alphaproteobacteria; order Rhodobacterales; family Roseobacteraceae; genus Ruegeria; species Ruegeria sp. CDSC021. The sequence goes on along the minus strand of NZ_JBXWOK010000001.1, from coordinate 604,417 downwards.
CGTTATCTGCCCTGCGCAAGCCGTTGAGAAATTGAAGCATTTCGTCTCACGCAAGGCCTTTGATATCGAAGGGTTTGGAGCAAAGCAGATTGAAATGTTCTATGACGATCCCGATCTGCCAGTTCGGACCCCGGCTGATATTTTTACTCTGAAACAACGAGATAGTGCGAACCTGAACAGGCTGGCTAATCGCAAGGGATGGGGGGCGCAGAGCGCCACCAATCTGTGGCAAGCGATTGATGAAAAACGAGTTATTCCACTGGGTCGGTTGCTGTTTGCACTGGGCATTCGACATGTCGGCGAGGCAGCGTCGAACCTAATCGCAACGCATTACGGATCATGGGATGAGCTGGAAAAAGCGGTTACCATAGCGCATAGTCAGACCGGGTCAGAATGGGATGAGCTGCTGAACGTTGACGGTGTTGGTGAGGTTATGGCCCGCGCATTGGTTTCAGCCTTCGCCCAGCCTGCCGAACGGCAGAGCATCGACGATCTTGTGGCTCAGCTTGATGTCCAAGACGCGAAACGGCCCGATACCTCGGGTAGCCCCGTTGCGGGAAAGACCGTGGTTTTTACGGGATCGCTTGAAAAGATGACCCGCGCCGAGGCCAAGGCTCGTGCCGAGGCATTGGGCGCCAAAGTGTCGGGATCGGTCAGCAATAAAACCGATCTTTTGGTTGCAGGACCGGGTGCTGGATCAAAGGCGAAAAAGGCGGCTGAACTTGGTATTGAGACGCTCGACGAAGATGGCTGGTTGCAGCTGATCGACGGCAAATGAGTGGTCGGCCCGAATCTCTGTTCCCGCTGTTTTCGCGGCTGGAAACGCTTGACGGCGTGGGGCCGAAAACGGCTCAGGTCTTGGCGCAGTCAGGTGTCGAGACCCCGCGCGACGTCTTGTTCGGGCTGCCTTATGCGGTGATTGATCGGCGCAGGCGCGATACCATTCAAGGCGTCGATTTGCCCTCGACGCTGACCGTAGAAGTCACCGTTGGCATCCATCGTCCCCCTAGAAACAAGGGCGGTGCGTATCGTGTCCATGTTGAAGACAGCCAGACTGAATTTCAGTTGGTGTTCTTTCATGCCCGCGGCGATTACTTGCAAAAAGTGCTCCCTCAGGGCGCGCGCAGGGTGATTTCTGGCAAGTTAGAGCTGTTCGACGGGATCGCTCAGATGGTCCACCCGGATCACATGCTGCCGCCAGCGGATGCGAAGGATATCCCTGAGTTTGAACCTGTCTATCATTTGACCCAGGGGCTGACCCAGAAAACTGCCTTCAAGGCCGCGCGTAGCGCGGTTGCACTCTCGCCGGAATTGACGGAATGGATTGATCCCGCGCAGGTCGCAAAAGAGAACTGGCCAGACTGGCTGAGCGCTGTACATGCAGCGCATAATCCGCAGGGTGCGGATGATGTAGCGTCTTTTTCTCCAGCGCATGAGCGTTTGGCCTATGATGAGCTGTTCGCGCATCAACTGACCTTGGCATTGGCCCGCCAACGAGAGCGCAGGGTCAAGGGGATCGCCAGCGCTGGTACGGGCAAGCTGCAATCCCGTGTGTTGTCGAACCTGCCATACAAGCCCACCAACGCCCAACAGCGCGCTATTCAAGAGATCGCCGGGGATATGGCCTCGGATACGCGCATGAACAGATTGCTTCAGGGGGATGTTGGGTCCGGCAAGACTCTGGTTGCGTTCATGGCACTGCTGGTCGCGGTCGAGGCGGGCGGGCAGGGCGTCATGATGGCCCCTACCGAGATACTCGCTCAGCAGCATCTGGAAGGGTTGCGCCCCCTCGCCGAAGAGGCGGGCGTGGTTCTGGAAATCCTGACCGGTCGCGACAAGGGGGCGGATCGGCGTGCCAAGCTGTTGGCGCTTCAACGGGGGGATATTCACATTCTGGTGGGCACTCACGCCGTATTTCAAAGCGATGTCGCGTTTCAGGAATTACGGCTGGCAATCGTCGACGAACAGCACCGATTTGGGGTCCGTCAACGCATGGAGCTGTCGGAAAAAGGCAGGGGGGCGGACGTTTTGGTCATGACAGCAACGCCTATTCCACGCAGTCTTGCCCTGACTCAATACGGTGACATGGACGTGTCCGTGCTTGATGAAAAGCCGCCGGGGCGAAAACGTGTCAAAACAGCGGTTGTGAGCACTGAACGGATTCAAGAAGTTGTCTCGCATCTGCAAAAAGCTATTGCTGAGGGCCGCCAATGCTATTGGGTCTGCCCGCTTGTCGATGAATCCGAAGTATCGGATCTGACCGCTGCCGAGGAACGGTTCAAAAGGCTGCGTGCCATTTTGGGGGACGGGATAGTGGGGCTGGTTCACGGCCAAATGCCGCCCGCCGACAAAGACGCAGCGATGAAGGCATTTCAGCAGGGGCAAACCAAAGTTCTGGTGGCGACCACGGTAATCGAGGTTGGCGTGAATGTTCCAAATGCCTCGATCATGGTCATCGAAAGGGCCGAGATTTTTGGCCTGGCGCAGCTGCATCAGCTTCGCGGTCGTGTTGGGCGAGGCGAGGCAGATTCGACATGTCTGCTGATGTATCAGCCACCCCTCGGCGAAGGGGGGCGCAAAAGGCTGGAAGTTCTGCGCGAAACCGAAGACGGGTTCAAAATCTCTGAGACAGACCTGCAAATGCGCGGAGCGGGCGATCTGATCGGTACTGCGCAGTCAGGTCTGCCGAAGTTCCGTATCGCCGATTTGGAAAGGCAGGCCGGTTTGATGGCAGTTGCGCAGTCTGACGCAAGGGCTCTGCTGGGCGTGGACGCCAAACTTGAAACGAAAAGGGGCAAGGCGGCTCGTGTTCTTTTGTGGCTGATGAAACAGGATCAGGCAATCCGTTTGATATCAGTTGGTTAGACGAAAACAGGAACATTAGTTCACAAATGTTCTCAAAAAGTTCTTTACCAAGACAGCAAAATATGAGAACAAAAGGTCAACAAAGGATTAAAACCCTGACCGGAGGAACCCATATGCTGACCCAGATCAAGACCACCCTAAATCGTTCCCAGTCGACGCTGCTGCAGGACGCAGCAGGTGCGGTTGCACTGGTGGTCATACTTATGGTCGCACTTCATCTTCCCGGAACGTATTAAGTCTTTCTGCCTGCGATCTCATGCCGATCACGCCGCGCTTGTCATCCCCATTTCAATCAAGGGTGACCTGCCTGTCCCAATACCCTTGAAGGGCCATGCCTCGGCCCCGCGCGGATATCCGGACCCCACATGAGAAACGCATTACCTGCCGCCGCCCTTTCCGCCCGAAAGGTGCGGCGGTTTTTTTTAGAGCTGACCGGTTTTCATAATTTCCAACAACGCCGACAGAACCGAGTTCACTGCGACCGATGCCAGGATCATCCCCATGACACGGCTGATGATGGCGGCGCCTGAATGGCCGATCAGCCGAATGATCGGCTCGGCCAGCAACATCAGGACAAAGGCAATCGCAACAACCGACAGCATGACCAAAGCCGTGATCCCCTGATCAGCAACACTGTACCTGTTGTTATCGGTCAAGATGACGATGGCCAGCATCGCACCTGGTGAGGCAAGCGAGGGGACGGCAAGAGGAAAGATCGCTGGGTTGTGTTTGTGGAGTTCGTCTTTGATGTCGTCCTCGGCAGCGCGCTGCTCGACTTCCTGTTTGGGCTCGCCAAAAATCATGGTCAGCGCGAACAGGAAAAGGATAATGCCGCCAGCGACTTGAAAAGAGTTCAGGCCGATATCCAGCGCCTCGATCAGCAGTTGCCCGAAGACCAGGAAAAACAATAGAATCCCGGCGCTTATAAGCGAGGCCACAAGCGCCATCTTACGGCGTGCGGCGGCCCCAAGCCCTGCGGTAACAGCGATGAAGACCGGGATTGTTCCAATCGGATCAATAACAACCCAAAGCGTGACAAAATGCTCAAGTAAACCGTTCAAAACTGGAATTCCCTTCGTTTATTCCGAAAGGCTATAACGTTTCGCCCGTCAAAACCATGTTTAGGCGCAATTTGCACGTTCCGCCTGTTCAAATGCCTCTGCGGTTGCATCAAGAACCAGCAGGATCGAGGCATGACGGTTCTTATATTCCCGTGCGGGCATCAAAACCTCAAGCCCATCAAATGGGGCCTCGGGTGCCGATCCATCCTTTTTCAGCATCGAGGACAGTTGCTCGCGCGCCTTTTCGACCTGAGCACGCGTTGTGCCGACGATTGCTCCGCCAACGACCGAAGCAGAGGCCTGTCCCAGGGCGCAGGCTTTCACGTCCTGACCGAACTCTGAAATTCTGCCATCCTGAACTTTTACATCAACAGTGATGGTCGACCCGCATAGGGGCGAGCGTTTTTTCACCGTAGCGTCAGCGTCATCAAGCCGGCATAGGTGTGGGATGTCAGCAGCAAGGGCCAGAATTCGGCCAGAGTATAGCTTTATCAGGTCATTCTCGCCGGACATGGCTTTCCCTCGTTGAATGTTCCCAATACATAGTGGCCATCCACCGGGATGCAAAAGGTTTTTGTCATGTCTTCCTCAGTCGCGTTCGATGCATCGAGTTTGAAATTCAACGAGGCCGGGCTGATTCCAGCCATCGCTCAGGACGAAAATACGGGCGAGGTATTGATGATGGCCTGGATGAACCAGAGCGCCATTGAAAAGACGCTTGAAACCAGACGCGTTACCTATTGGTCCCGCTCGCGCCAGTCATTCTGGATCAAGGGCGAAAGCTCGGGCCATGTGCAGGAATTGGTTGATCTCCGCGTGGATTGCGACCGGGATTGCCTGCTTGTCCTTGTGCGCCAGACCGGTCCGGCCTGCCACACCAACCGTCGATCTTGTTTCTACACAGCGGTCAGAGACGGGGATGAGGTCGAAATCATGCACCCCATGACCTAATTGGTCAAAGCCCCACCATCGCCCGAATATCTTCGGGCGTCGCACCTTCATCGCGGAACTTGGCAATGGCGCGCGCATCGTCGCGTTTGGCCAGCCGTTTGCCGGCCTGATCGCGGATCAGGCGGTGATGCAGGTAGATCGGTGTCGGCAAACTCAACAGCGTCTGCAGCAGAACGTGGATACGTGTGGCTTCGAACAGATCCTGACCACGAACCACATGCGTAACTTTTTGTGCAGCGTCATCCAGAACGACCGACAAGTGATACGACGTGCCCATATCCCGGCGCGACAGAACGACATCACCAACCGTTTCCAGCATCTCTGCCTGTGTGAACCAGACACAGCCGGACTCAGCGCCTGGACCTTTTCCAATCTCTTGAAACGATGCGGTGTTACTATCGCTCTGAAACAGGCTGGATGTTTGTTTCAAAGCTTCGGCCATATCCAATCGCAACGGAATACTAAACGGGCGTGGTTTACCCGATGGACCCTGTTGTTTCCAGCGTGTGCGACACGTCCCCGGATAGATAATCCCGTCCGGACCAAGAAGTGGGGCTCCTTCCTGGGGAGCGCTGGCCGCGTTGGCGATGTCTTTTCGGTTGCAGCGGCACGGGTACAGCAGCCCCCGCGACCACAGATCGTCTAGCGCGGCATCATAGGCGGCAGCTCGTGTGGATTGGTACAGCACCGGTTCAGGCCAAGACAGGCCAAGCCAATGCAAATCATCGTAAATCTGGGTTTCCCATGCCGGGCGCGAGCGAGATCGGTCGATGTCCTCGATCCTCAGCAAAAACTGGCCATTCTTCGACTTTGCAAAATCATGTGCCAAAATCGCCGAATAAGCGTGGCCAAGATGCAGCGGTCCTGTAGGTGATGGTGCAAATCTGGTTACTAAAGTCACACTTTTTCAACAATATAAACGTCAGACTTCATGTCCATTCCCGGAAGGTGCGGGCCATATTCCCGGAACAGCAATCGTGCTGCGCCCATATCCAGCCACTCACTTAGGCGAACGGTATAGCTGTGATCTTCAAGCGTATGATCATTATAAGAAAAAGCTAAAAGACCGTGTGATGGCAATGCGTTTAGGAGCATATCCAGTGTCTCTGGCGGTGCGGCGCCGACGCCGATGACTCCGATCGCTGTGATTACTTTATATGCGCCAGCTTGCAGAGGGTTGGGATCTGTGATGTCGAAACTGGTTAGGTTGCGATAAACCCCCTTTGTAAGAGCGCCCTCTAACATCTGCGGGGTGGGGTCTATTCCATCGACGACCTCAAATCCTACCGCGTTCAGTGCGACACCCGACAGACCGGTACCGCAGCCATAGTCCAGAATTGGGGTTTTGGGCTCGGGCAGTTGCGACCAGAGAGCCCGGGCGATACGTCCCGGGGTCGCATAACCGTTTGACCCAACCTCATCATCATAAGACGAGGCCCATTTTTGATAATGTGCTTTGGTCGCCTGAGGCGAATCCAGCCCATAGACATCCTTTAGGAATTTATCGCTCATACCGATATGTTAGGACGTCGGGGCCGGACCCGTCCAGTCACCAATGCGCCAACCACTTGGTCCATTCTTCCTTGGCCCGGTCAGTATAGGCCTTGTAGCGGTCTTTTCGGCCACGCCGACCGCCTTTTAACCCATCGACAGGACGGAACAGACCGAAATTCACGTTCATGGGCTGGAATGTTTTTGCCTCGGCACCGCCAGTGATGTGGTGGATCAAAGCGCCCATGGCACTGTCCTGCGGAACTTCGGGAACGGTACGGCCCAACATCTCGGCAGCAGCCAGACGTCCGGCCAAAAGACCCATCGCGGCGCTTTCCACATAGCCTTCGACACCGGTAATCTGACCAGCGAACCTGATATTGGGCTTTGATTTCAGCCGCATCTGGGAATCCAGCAATGTCGGAGAGTTGATGAACGTATTGCGATGAATACCGCCCAGCCGCGCAAAACTGGCATTCTCCAACCCCGGAATCATGCGAAACACATCGGTTTGGGCTCCGTATTTCATCTTGGTCTGAAAGCCGACAATGTTGAACAATGTTCCCAGGGCGTTATCTCGGCGCAGTTGAACCACCGCGTGAGGCTTTACCTCGGGCTGATGCGGGTTCGTCAGGCCGACCGGCTTCATCGGTCCGTGGCGCAACGTTTCACGACCGCGCTCGGACATAACCTCTATCGGAAGACAACCGTCGAAATAGCCTGCGGTCTCTCCTTCATGGAACTCGGTCTTGTCCGCGGCCAGCAGGGCGTCGATGAAGGCGTCGTACTGTTCTCGGTCCATCGGACAATTCAGGTAAGCGGTGCGTTCTTCTTCGGTCTCACCCTTGTCATACCGAGATTGCATCCAAGCTTTGCTCATGTCGATGCTGTCTGCATAGACGATTGGTGCAATGGCATCAAAGAACGCCAACGACTCGGCGCCGGTTTCCGCGCGGATTGCTTCTCCCAATCCAGCAGACGTCAGAGGGCCGGTGGCAAATATCCATTGGCCGTCAGAGGGCAGGGCGGTCACTTCTTCGCCAGTGATTTCGACAAGGGGGTGAGCCTTTAACTTGGCCGTCACAGATTCCGCAAACGGATCGCGATCCACAGCCAATGCGCCCCCGGCCGGCAGTCGGTGCGCATCTGCCGTTTTCAAGATCAACCCTTCGGCCTCGCGCATTTCCCAATGCAGCAGTCCAACGGCGTTCTGTTCGTCATCATCCGACCGGAATGAGTTCGAGCAGACCATCTCGGCCAAGTTGCCGGTCTGATGCGCAAAAGTTCCGACTTTTGGGCGCATTTCGTGAATCACGACCTCGACGCCCATTTCCGCCGCCTGCCAGGCAGCCTCGGACCCGGCCATGCCGCCGCCCACGATATGCAATTTCTGTGTCATAAGCTGCCACATAGGGCACAGAAGATCGCAACGCAACACAGCAGCGATGGCGCACGGGAAATCATGTTTTCAAGGGATTTTTGGGGTCGCCGATGCGGGAATGTCTGCGCCAGTGAGAGAAACCAGCTCGGAGGGACCTTCCGCCCACGGCGACCCAAAAAGTGTTCAAGGCCTTAGCCTCGTCTCAGCTTTGCCACAGTAACGCCCATTTGAAAAGTCCAAAAATGGCGACATTGCGGAAAAATATGCATGACAAATTCCTTATTGGCTCCAATTTGGATCTCTTTTTCCGATAAATGCAGATATTCCTTCTTCGGTATCCCGATGCATCATATTCTGAGCCATTACCTCGCCGGTATAGGAATAGGCCTGATCCAATGGCATATCCAACTGGCGGTAGAAGGCCTGTTTTCCGACTTTCACGGCAGATCCCAGTTTTGAGGCAAGCTGCTCGGCCAGTGAAACAGCCTCATGCTCCAACAGCATTTCTGGCACCACGCGATTGACAAGACCCAGCTCAGCAGCTCGTGACGCCGGAATGAAATCTCCGGTCGTCAACATCTCGAAGGCGTGTTTGCGTGGAATGTTTCGGCTAAGAGCAACCATTGGAGTCGAACAGAACAGCCCGATATTCACACCGTTTACGCCAAACCGCGTCCCTTCGGCAGCTACAGCAAGATCGCAGGTTGCAACCAACTGGCATCCGGCCGCCGTAGCAATGCCGTGCACCTGGGCAATAACCGGCTGCGGAAGCGACTGAATTGAAAGCATCATTTTCGCACAGCGATTGAATAGGTCCTGGAAATAGGCTTTGCCGCCGTCTTCAGATTGGCGCCCTGCTGTCATCTGTTTCAGATCATGACCCGCACAAAAAGCTTTGCCTTTACCAGAAAGGATCACCGCCCGGATGGAACTGTCTTCGCGCAGGGCATCAAGTTCAGTCTGTAGCGCAGCCAGCATTTCGTCACTTAGGGCATTGAGTCGGTCTGGCGCATTCATTGTAAGCCTAGCCACGGCGTCTGCGTCATTTCGTTCCAGAATTCCCATCTTGCCCTCCGATCTGATGTGAGGCCAACTCTAGGTCGGCAAATCCAGGAGGGGAAGTATGTCATTGGCAATGAATCGGGAGGAACTGGAGGATTATATGAGCCAAATCTTCCCCCAGGTCAGTCAGGATTATTCGGTCCAGGATCTGACCGAAGAGTCCATCGTCATGAGACTTTCCGTTGGCGACCGTCATTTGCGCCCCGGTAGGACTGTCTCGGGGCCGTCTATGTTTGGATTAGCTGATGTAAGCGTTTACGCACTGATCCTGGCGCGCAGGGGCCAGCAATCTCTGGCCGTGACAACCGGTTGTTCAATGGACTTCATGCGTAAACCGGATGGAAATGCAGATTTGATTGCGCGCTGCACCTTGCTGAAGCTAGGAAAAACCCTTGCCGTAGGTGACGTTCTAATATTTTCGGAAGGGTCAGACAAACCCGTCGCTCGCGCAACGATGACCTATTCTTTACCACCAGAGGGGTCAGCTGCGGCAGCTTTTGGGTGAAAAAATGGCCGGGATAAACCCGGCCAAGGAAGAGGTCCCATATAGGGACTGGGGATTACCTAGCCCTGCCAAAAAGGGCGTTCGATCTCTCGTCTGGCCTGATAATTAGTCAGGCCCACATCCTTCAGCAGCCTGTCATCGAGATTGGACAAGTTAATTCGGCTGCGGCGTTGCCGCTCCCATTTTGTGACCGTCGCCGCAAACCGCACGGCCAGTGCGGCAATCAGCGGCAGCCGGGGGCTGTCGTTAAGCGCTATCAGGGCGGGGTTGTGCATTGCGCGTGTCATCTTGGGGTTCCTTTCAAATTGTATTGACACAAACGTTATATGTTCGGTATGAACACTTGATACATTCATAATTGTGCTGCAATCAAAGGAAGAATTGTAATGGATACAATTTGGCCAGAGTCACTGCCTAAATCCAAAGGGCCAAAATATACACTGGTCGCCGATACAATTCGAAAAGCTATAGATAACAATATTTTGGAAGTCGGTACAAAGCTGCCGCCGGTGCGGGAACTTGCCTATAGGTTACAAATCACACCCGGCACCGTTGCGCGCGCCTATACGATACTCACAGACGAAGGTCTGCTCAGCGCCGAAGTAGGACGTGGTACATTTGTGGCCCCGCCCAAGGCGCCTCTGCTCGATGATGTCTGGGCTCGGCAACTTCATCTCAGAGATGACAAATATGAAGCCAATGTCAGCCTGTTCAGCCCAAGGCTCGCCGATATGGGGCAGGTGGCCCTGATCCGCGAATGTATGCAGAAAGTGGCACAATCCGATCCACGCCTGTTTATGAACTATCCAACCCGCGATGCGTATAAACCTATGCGACAGGCTGTTGTAGATTGGCTTTCCGATTTGCCATTGGGACCAATTTCGCAGGACGATATCGTTCTGACCCACGGCGGACAAAACGGCCTTTGCCTTGTATTTCAGACAATATTACGCGGACCAAAGCCGATCGTTCTGGTTGAGGATCTGTCATACGCGGGGTTCCGACGCGCCGGTGAGTTGATGCGTGCAGAGGTCGTTGGCGTAAAGATGGACAAATGGGGCGTGGATCCCAACGCTATGGAGCATGTCCTTCGCCAGTCGGCGGCGCAGGCCATATGTGTCTCACCCGAGGTTCAAAATCCGACCGGCTCACATACGCCACTGGAACGCCGCAAAGAAGTTGTGGAAATCGCGCGGCGGTTTGGCGTCCAGATAATCGAAGACGACTGCTACCGCATGGGTGATGCAAGAGCGCCCAGCTATCGCGCCCTGGCGCCGGAAAGGGGATGGCATGTGTCGTCGATCTCGAAGATCTTGACGCCCGCACTGCGTGTCGGGTTTGCCATAGCGCCGCGCGAGCGCAGCGTTGATCTGCGCCGTTCAGCGGAATATGGCTATTTTGGCCTTGCTCAGCCGCTTGCCGAACTGGCGCGGCTGATGTTGTCTGATCCGCGGACGCGCCAAATCGCAAAAGATGTCCGGACCCGGATGGGGGAATATGTGCGCGTGGCCGTAAACGCCCTGGGTGGGTTCGACCTGAACTGGGCCTCAGATGTACCTTTTGTCTGGCTGAACTTGCCTTCTGGTTGGCGAGCGGCTGCGTTCAGCCGCGCAGCCGAGCGAGAGGGAATTCAACTGCGGTCTGCCGATGAGTTTGCTTTGCGTGACGGGCGCGCGCCCAATGCGGTGCGCATTGCCATGAACGGGCATGTATCGTTGGATCAATTCGAGGACGCAATGCAGCGTCTCAGGCGTTTGCTGGATAATCCACCCGAACAGATTTCGGTGTAAGGGGACGCTTAATGGATATTCGGGAAATGCGGGACAGGGGATTTGTCGTCACACCGATGCTCAAAAGTGACTTCGAAGACCTGCACCTTGCAGCCAGCGATCCGTTGATTTGGGCCGGGCATCCCGCCAAATCCCGCCATCAGAAAGAAGTTTTCGCCCCTTATTTCGATTTTCTGTTGAGCGCAGGTGGGTCAGTGACAGTACGCGAAGAGGCGACAGGCCGGGTCATAGGGTGCTCTCGCTATTATGAGCCTCCCGAAGTTCCCGGGGGCATCGGCATCGGATACAGCTTTATCACCCGTGATCACTGGGGCGGAGCCAGCAATCGGGCGATCAAATCGCTGATGGTAAATCGGGTGTTCGGCGAACTGGATGAGGTCTGGTTTCATATCGACCCAACCAACTTGCGATCACAAAAAGGGACCGCGAAACTTGGGGCGCGGTACGTTGATACCCAGCAACTTGTTCTTGGTACCGGGGCTGGGCAGTGGATGCGTTGGGTATTGACAGAAAAAGACTGGCAAGAATATGGGGTAAAATAATACCTATTTTCTAATGCATTGTTTTTGCATAATTAAATCTGATTTGTGCGTATTGACCCGCCTATCACCTGGGTTTAAACCCCATCCATCGAATTCGGACCGCTCCGTATGGGGGCGGTCTTTCACATCAAACAGGACTATCCTGCCATGAAAACCTTTTCTGCAACACCTGCAGACATCGACAAGAAATGGATCCTGATCGACGCCGAGGGCGTTGTTCTGGGCCGTCTTGCTTCGATCGTCGCCATGCGTCTGCGTGGCAAGCACAAAGCGTCGTTCACCCCGAACATGGACATGGGCGACAATGTCATCGTGATCAACGCTGACAAAATCCAGATGACCGGCAAGAAGCGCGAAGAGAACTTCTACTGGCACACTGGCCACCCGGGCGGCATCAAGTCGCGCACCAAGCAGCAGATCCTCGAGGGCAAATACCCCGAGCGCGTCGTGACCCAGGCGGTCAAGCGCATGCTGCCGGGCAACCGCCTATCGCGTCAGGTTATGACCAACCTGCGTGTTTATGCCGGTGCCGAGCATCCCCATGAGGCGCAAGCGCCCGAAGTTCTGGATGTTGCATCCATGAACAAGAAAAACACCCGGAGCTAATGACCATGGCTGATCAGATCAATACTCTCGAAGAGCTGAGCGCCGTTGCAGGCGTTGAAGCCGTGGCCGAAGAAGTCATCGTGCGTGAACCCGTACGTGACGAACTGGGTCGTGCCTATGCCACCGGCAAGCGTAAAGACGCTGTTGCCCGCGTTTGGATCAAGCCGGGTTCCGGTAAGGTCACCGTGAACGGCAAAGACCAGGACGTGTACTTTGCACGCCCCGTTCTGCAGCTGATCCTGCGCCAGCCGTTTCAGGTTGCCGGCGTAGAAGGTGAGTTCGACGTTGTTGCAACCGTCAAAGGCGGTGGCCTGACCGGTCAGGCCGGTGCGGTCAAGCACGGCGTCTCGAAAGCGCTGCAACTGTACGATCCGTCGCTGCGTGGCGCACTGAAAGCCGCTGGTTTCCTGACCCGCGACAGCCGCGTTGTGGAACGTAAGAAATACGGTAAGCGCAAAGCGCGTCGTTCGTTCCAGTTCTCCAAGCGTTAATCGCTGGCACGAACCTTCAAGACTGTTTCAAACGGCCGCACAATGTTGCGGCCGTTTTTCTTTTGTTGATTGGGATTTGGTTTGCCGAATCTGTTTTCGAACTCAGCCAGCTGCTTTGGTTTCGATCAGCGGGGCCAGAATCTGGAACATGAAATCAGACAGAACCCTGTTGCCGTCGGCATTCAGATGACCATCGTATCTGAAATACAGATCTTTACCTGTGGAGCTGTATTCTTCGGTGAGGTAGGGCAACGCTTCGTGCCACTGAAATCCTTGCTCGGCCACCACACCCTCCATCAGGCGGTCGGGTAGGCCGGGATCAACCTCGGGATCAGAAGATGTTTTTGCGGCCTGGAGAACCTGAAACAACTGTGGGACAGACACGACCACAAGCTCGGATCCCTGCGACTGCGTGAAGGTGGCCATGCGGGTAAACACCTGCTTTGTCGTCTCGACTTTGGCCTGAAACAGCTCGCTCATCGGGGTGGTGAAAAACGCCTTTCGCGGCGTCATCAGGTACAGTTGGGTATAGCTCTGATCGTTGGCCATCAGCATTCGCTTTAACATCGTGACCGAGTGCAGCGAGGATTTCTTGATATTCCCGGACCCCACAACCGAGCTGACATCGCTGTAAGCGACATCAACGCCATCAACGGTCCGAATAGGCTCATTTGCAAACATATCGTTGGGAAGAAAGGTCACCAGCACAATATCGGGGTTATATTTTTCGCTTAACCGCTCAAGATACAGCGCCTGTTGAGATGTGTTATATCCCGGAACACCTGCGTTGATCAGCTGAACAGGCATGCCTTGATCCAGGAACTTCTGGGCCAAGAGTTCTGGCCAGATATCGCCCAGCTCATTTGAGGCGCCGAAGGTAAAGGAATCTCCCAGCAACAGGATCTTGATGGTTTTTCCATCGTCTGATGCACTGGCTGGAAAGCGGGTTTCACGAAACCCGTTTTCGTCGACTTTATACTCAACCGTGAACTCTGGTGCATTGATGGCGACGACGGTGTTTGGCCTGTTCGTATGCCCGACGACCGGGTCCTTCAATCCAAGTGGACCACCCTCTGGATATGTTGTCAGAACGCCTTGTGGTGACAGCCAACGGATGCCCAGCTCCACACCAGCAAGAAGCGTTGCAGAGATCATCACGATGATCAGAAAGTTCAGAATTTTTGACCGCATTTTTTATCTAACTACCTAGAATACCATTTACCGAATTGGTCCCGTTATCGTTGTAATGACGAGGACGCACAAAAAACATTTCTGAATGTTGAGATTAACAGCCCGCACACGTCAAGCGTGAGACGAAAAGAAAGTCACTCCAACACGGATTTGTCAGTCCGCTTCACGTCCTAAAGCCTGTTGAGCCAAAGCAAGGAATTTCTGCCGAGTCTGCTCGATCTTTCGTTTGTTCAGGCTTGGGAACCACCTGCGAACTGGGATCGCCTGCTTATTTCCGAAACTGTCTATCCAGACCCATCGTCCTGAGCCGTCGGCCAACGTCTGATAGACGATGTTGCCGGGGTTCTGGTTACTGACCAAAACGTTCTCTTTGACCAAAATGTCAAAATGCGCGTTCAAAGAATCCAAGTGATGCGGCTTAAGGCGACGGCTTTGGACCATACCAATAAGGCTGGGCGATAGCTGCCCGTCAGGCTCGGAAATCCGCTCGTACATAAGTGCCAGACCCAGGTCCGTCTGAACCACACCTCGCACCTCACATACGGGGATAGGGGCAGCGGATTTCTGGTGACGCACCATAAGATCAAACGACTCGTGAAACTCGCGCAGAAATCCTTTGAACGCCGTCGAGCGTCGAAACATCCGATCAAACCAGGTATCCGTCACAAGATGAGCTTCGTCATCTATCGTCTGAGGTTGCGGGATCTTCAGCAGAGTGTCCGGCAGATCAGGGTGTTGATAGACAAATTGCCGATTACCCTGCGCGATGATCTTACGATCTTTCAACGATAACAGATTTTCGATTCGAGTTTTTTCCATTTCGCCTAACTATAGCGGTTTTGCATTGGAACCAATTATCCGCAGGTGGATAGCCCAAAACAAAATGAAAAAGCCGTCCGTATTGGAACGGACGGCTCATGGTTTCTAACGCCTGAATGCTGATTAAACTCTGTTTTTCAGTCGTTACTCTTCGTGGACCAGCTTCCAAGCACCGTTTTCAACAACGCTCACAAACACCGTGTCGGCACCCTGGTGGTCGTCCGGCGAAAACGAGATGTGATTTCCAACCAGTTCGTCGTTGTAGTCGAGTGTCTCCATCGCAGCGATAAAACTGTCATGAGTCAGATCGGGGCCGGCGGCGTCCAGCGCCTTAACCATCATTTCAGCCGCAGAATAGCCCAACATCGCAAATCCAACGGGGTCTTCGCCTGTTGCAGCCTTATACTCTTCGATGAAGGCTGCAGGGGCCGGTTGATCCGCGCGGGCCCACAAGTCCAGCCATGAGGCGGCGGCATAAAAACCATCCGTCACGCCACCCGGCACCTGGGCAACGACGGTCAGGAAGCTGGCTGATGTTCCCAAGAATTTCATATCCGTTAGACCCATCTTTTTGGCGGTGCCAACCACAGTGATCGCCTGCCGAACCCCAAGGGCCATGGTGACGATGTCGCAGCCTTCATCTCTGAGCTTGCTCAGAGAGCCCACGAAATCGGTCTCATCGGGCTTGTGCGTGGTTTCTGTGCCAAAACCGATCCCAGCCTCTTCGGCACCCGCCTTGCTGCCTTCCAGAATCTCCTCGCCGAAATCGGTGGGCAGATACATGGTGCAGACCGTTTGCGATCCGAATTCGCTGGCCAGATAGTTCACGCCGACACGCGCCTGATCGAAATAGGTGGAAAAGGACGTGAATTTGTTGCGCACTGGTTCTTGCAGCATTTTCTGTGACGACGTCAAAGGCGCGACATTCGGAATGCCCTTGGGATCCAGCAGTTTGAATCCGGCCAGGTTCATCGGCGTACCCAGAGATTGCAACATCGCAAACACCTTGTCGCGGTTCAGCAACTTGTTGTAGCCCTGCATCGCGCGCGGCATCTGATAACCATTATCCTCAACCACAAAACGGATGGTCCGACCGTGAACACCACCTGCAGCGTTCACGCGGTCGAACACCACATTGGCGCCTTTGGTGGCTGGGACACCAACAGCGGCGAAGATACCGCTCAGATCATTGACCGAGCCGATTACGATCTCATCATCCGTAACACCCTGTGTCTGAGCGCTGGAGAGTGTAGCGACAGCCGTCAAAACTGTGGCAGCGGACAGCCGTTTAATCAGATTCCTCATTATAATCCTCCCTTTGGATAACGTTTTGTCTAATTGTACATGTCTTCAATAAGATGTTCGTGTTTCTTTTCCACAAAGCTGCGCTTGAGCTTCATTGTGGCCGTCAGTTCGTCATCATCTGCCGTCAGCAGAACATCTATCAGGCGGAAATCCTTGATCTGCTCAACCCGTGCGAAATCCTTGTTTGCGGCACCAACTTCGTCTTTGATCTGGTCCCGAACCTCGGCGGAGGCACAAAGAGAGGCGAAATTCGAGAAGGGAACCTTTCGATCCTGCGCAAATTTCTCCACGTTTTCCTGATCAATCATGATTAGTGCAGTCAGGAACTTGCGCTTATCGCCAATTACAACTGCGTCCGAGATAAAGGGGCTGAACTTGAGACGGCTTTCAATCTCGGCCGGGGCTATATTTTTGCCGCCCGCCGTGATGATAAGATCTTTGAGGCGACCCGTAATGGTCACGAAACCGTCTTGGTCGATCTCGCCCATATCACCAGTACGCAACCAACCATCGGCAGTGAAAGTCTCGGCTGTTTTGGCGTTGTTTCGCCAGTAACCCTGAAAGATGTTCAACCCTTTAAGCTGAATCTCTCCGCCTTCGGAAATACGGACGTCATTGACCGGCACAGCCTTTCCAATGGTTCCGATCCTGTTGTTTCCAAGTGTATTCAATGTCGCCAGGCCCGATGTTTCGGTCATACCAAAACCTTCGACCAGAGGTACACCAATGGCCCAGTACCATTTCAGCAAGTCCGCCGAAATCGGAGCGGCGCCGCTTCCACCGCGCCGCATATTGTCCAACCCCAGCATCCGGCGCAGGTTACGCAGAACCAAACGGTCCCAAAGCCAGTACTGCGCGGCAACACTGGCCGGGACCGGCTTGCCCGCCAGGATATATTCGGCACGTGCCAGACCCGCCTTTACCGCCATTCCAAAGGCCGCGCGCCCGGTCGAGGTTGCATCCTGGGCCATGATCTGAACCTGAGAATAGATCTTTTCCCATACACGCGGGACCGCCGTAAACGTCGAAGGAGAAACCTCTTGCAGATTTGCGAAAACAGTCTCGGGGCTTTCGGCAAAGTTGACGACAGATTTCGTTGCCAGCGGGAAATATATGGAAACATCACGCTCGAGGATGTGGCAGAGCGGCAAAAAGCACAGCTGTTCATCTGTTTCCAATGCGGGCAAGGAATGGGCGCCGGCTTCGATTGCGGCCAGGATGTTCTCGTGGCTCAGCATTGCGCCTTTTGGCATGCCGGTCGTGCCGGACGTATAGACAAGAAGGGCGGTATCCTGCGGGGATGCAAGCGCGATTTCGGCGTCAAAGCGGTTCGGCTCTTCACGCTCGGTTTGCTGACCTAGCTCATAAAGATCGCCGATCAACATGCAGCGGTCATGGTCCAGGTCATGCAGACCTTCATCCTCAAGGATGATAACCTTCAAAAGATTGGAAAGATCACCTTCGACCTCAAGGAACTTGTCCAACTGCTCTTCATTTTCGACCACCAGAAAACGGCTGTCACTGTCATTGATCAGATATTTCAGTTGCGCGGCCGAATCCGTCGTATAGATGCCCGAGGCGATCCCCCCGACGCCCTGAATGCCCATATCGAACCAAGCCCATTCTTTTCGGTCCTCGGACAGGATCGATACGACCTCACCGCGTTTCAAACCGAGCTTTTGCAGGGCGAGGCCTATCCATTTCGCGTGCTGCCAGTAATCCGCCCAGGAATAGGATTTCCAGATACCGAAATCCTTTTCACGATGCGCCGTACGCGCGCTCAAATCGGCACAACGCTTTTGAAATAGTTGCCCGATGGTTGTGCATTCATCTACATAGACCGGTCGCTGACCGGGATTTGCGTTGTACTGAACACCGTTGATCATAATCTGAGAGGGCAGGGTGCTTATATTCATGCTGCTCACCTCCACGTCTTCTTGCGTTTCCAGCGACGGTTTTCACGCGAACCTTCTTCCTGCACGCCCAGATAGAAATTCTGGATGTCTTCTGACTGCATCAGCTCATCCGCGGGGCCATCCATGACGATGCGCCCGACCTCCATGACATAGCCGTGATGCGCCAGTTCCAGCGCAGCATTGGCGTTCTGTTCAACCAGCATCATCGTCATGTTCTGTTCATCATTCAGGCGCTTCAGGATTCCGAAAATCTCTTGCACAAGCAAAGGAGACAGGCCCAGCGAGGGCTCGTCCAGTAACATGATCCTTGGATTTGCCATCAACCCCCTCCCGATTGCCAACATCTGTTGTTGGCCTCCGGATAAGGTCCCCGCCTCTTGATTGCGGCGTTCTTTCAGGATCGGGAAGTATGAAAAAACCAGATCGCGATCATGATCAATTTGCCCCCGGTCCGACGAGGTATAGGCCCCGAGACTCAGGTTCTCCTCCACGGTCAAAAGGGGGAATACTTCGCGCCCTTCGGGTACGTGGACGACGCCTTTCTGCACGACTTTATGCGGCTCGGCCCCTTGAATTTCGACCCCGTCAAAGCTGATCTTGCCCTTTTCCGGGTCCATTACGCCGGACACGGTTTTCATCAATGTAGTCTTGCCGGCCCCATTGGCCCCAAGGATCGACACGATTTTACCCGGATGAACATCCAGCGACACGCCCCGGATTGCCATGATTGGCCCGTAAAAACTTTCGACATTGCGAATGGTCAGGATCGGATCGCTCATGAAACTTTCCCCAGATAGGCCTCAACCACTGCCGGGTGTGACTGTACCTGCGCAGGGGTTCCCAGTGCGAGCATTGCCCCATCCGCCATTGCAAGGACCCGATCCGAGACGCCCGAAACCAAAGCCATGTCATGTTCGACCATCAGCACCGTAATCCCCATCTGCCGCCGGATATCGTCTATCCACCAGCGCATATCGGTCGTTTCCTCGACCGACAGCCCCGAGGCCGGTTCATCCAGCAGTAACAACTTGGGATCGGTGGCCAGGGCGCGGGCAACTTCAACCACTTTGCGCACACCGTAAGGTAGGCCTGATATCATCTTGTCGCGATAGGCCTGCAGATCAAGAAAATCGATGATTTCTTCAACCTTTTCACGGTTTTCGATCTCTTGCCGCCGGGCCGACGGCAGGAACAGCACCTCGGATAAAAGTTTTGTCTTGCGGTGCCGATGTCGCCCGACCAGCAGGTTCTGCAGAACAGTGGCGTGTTCGAACAGTTCGATATTCTGAAACGTCCGCGCAACACCAAAAGCTGCAACGCCGGACGGTTTCACCTGCAGCAAGTTATGCCCGTCATACCGGATTGAACCCTCTTTTGGTTCATAAAAGCGCGAGATCAGATTGAAAACGGTCGATTTACCCGCGCCGTTGGGGCCGACTATGGCAAAAACCTCGCCGTCTTCGACCGAAAAGGACAGGTCGTTCACAGCCGTCACGCCACCAAATTTCAAGGTGACATTCTTAAATTCAAGCAGGCTCATCTCAGACGCTCCGTCTTGAGATAGGATTTCTGACGTTTGAACATGTCCTTGCGATAGAAGGGAAACAGTTCGAACCATGTCCGGATCTTCAGCCAACGTCCATACATCCCCATGGGTTCAAACAGGATAAAGGCGATCAGGATCATGCCGAAGATACCAAATTCCAATCCCGGAATTGCGACGGTGCTGCCCCCGAAAACTGCGCCGACATACTCTTTTGCGATCGACAAAAATTGCGGCAGAAACCCAATGACGACAGCACCCAGGAATGCCCCGTGGATTGAGCCCAGACCACCGATCACGATCATCATCAGCAACTGAATTGAGATTAGGACGCTGAATGTCTCGTTATTGAACGCGCCCGAGAACATCCCCATCAGAGCACCCGCCCAGCCGGTCACAGCGCAGGACAGGGCAAATGAGATCATCTTGGTCTGCGCAATATCAACACCCATCGCCTGGGCCGAGACCTCAGAATCTCGCACGGCGATGAAACTGCGCCCAAGCGGTGCGCGCAGCAGGTTGATATAGCCCAGAGTGACCAGAACCGCGACTGCAAGCACCAGCCAGAAGAATTGGACCGGCGTAGCCCAGCGATCGACCATGAATCCAAATATCTCGACCCCGCCGATATATTTACCGGCGACCCCGCCGGTGATCGGCTCGGCCAGGACAATCACGTCATCCATCAGGATCGACAGGGCCATGGTAAAGATTGCCAAGTAGATACCGTGAAGGCGCAGGGCCGGGATAGCAACGGTCACCCCTGCTATCCCGGTCAGGATACCGGCGATCGGGAAGGCCAGCAGGAATGGCAAGCCTGCCTCAATCAAGATGATATTCGCATAGCACCCAAAAGCCAGAAAAGCCGCATGCCCAAGGCTGACCTGTCCGGTATGGCCGGTCAGTATCATCAACCCAAGACCTGCAATCGCCCAGATCAGAACATTTGTCAGCTCACCCAGATAGAATGCGTCCAACCACAACGGAGCAGCGATCACGACGCCTAGAAGGATCAGGTATAGGCTCAGTTGATACCGGTCTTTCCAAGGCCGGATATCTTGCATGTAACTGGTCTTGAAAATGATCCGCATCGCTTAAACCTTTTTGACCCTAACTTGGCTGAACAGCCCATTGGGGCGAAAGATAAGGACAGCCAACAACAGCGCATAAGGTGCAATCTGACTGTACCCAGCAGCGATATAGCGACTGGCAAACGGTTCGATTACGCCAACGATCAAACCTCCGGCCAATGCTCCAGGTAAACTTCCGAATCCGCCAATGACCGCAGCGGCGAAGGCCTTAATGCCCAGAAGTCCGGTTGCCGGGTCCACGGATCCTTTGGCGGCAAACAAAATGCCTGCGATACCCGCAACCACGCCGGCCAACGCCCAGATGAAACCCTGCACACGTTTTACCGGGATACCCATATAATAGGCCGCCAGCTGATTTTGTGAGGCACCCTGCATTGCAAGCCCAAGCTTGGTACGACTGAAGAACTGGTACAGCCCCCAGGTCAGCAGAACGGTAACGACAATAACCGCCACGTCCTCCATCCCCAGTACAAGGCCACCAAAACGCACTTCTTTTCCGGCCAGTGGATTCTGCAGCGTCTGCGGTTCGTGCCCCCAAATCAGACCAGCGACAAATCGGATTACAAAGCCCAGGGCGATGGTCAGAATGACCACAGCCGTCTGGCTTTCCCCGAAAAGTCGCCGAATGATCAACCGGTCCAGCAAGTACCCCAGCGCGCCCATGATCCCCAACGAGATCGGCAAGGCCAGCCAAAAAGGCAGCCCCATATATTCGGCATTTGTAAGCCCGATGGTAACAAAGGCGCCCAGCATCATGAGGTCACCCTGTGCGAAATTCACTGCCTCGGTCGCCTTGTAAATCAGAACAAATCCGAGCGCGATCAGCCCATAGACACAGCCATTCGCCAGCCCGCTAATCAGCAGCTGCGCATTATCCAAACTCACCTCCCTATACCGGTTGCTCCGGGTTCATTTAGATCCCGGGCCTCCTCCTTAGCCCGGGGTTTGTACTACTATGGCGTGATAATTACCTTTCCGTCACTCTTTTGCAGCGCATCAACCAGCCCGGACATAACATTTTTTAATGTAAGCTTTTCAGAAACATCTGTTTTCCAACGCCCGTCCGCAAAGCGTGCCTGAACCTCGGCAACGACACGTACCACATCTTCGCGAGGCGTCGCTGTCATCCATTGTGTCAGCCAAAACCCTTCGATTTTCTTACCCATAAAGATGAGCTGTCCCGTCTGCGTTAGTTTGGGCAGTTCAGGGCTGAGCTTGCCATAACACACCCAGCGCGCACCTTTCGGCATCGCACAGAAAATCTGTTCGGAAATCTGGTCGGCGACGGCATCCAAAAAGACCCGAGGTTTAAGCTCTTTGCTAAGCGCTGCGAATTTCTGCAGCATGTCGGGGTCTGATGTTACCAGCACGTCATGCGCGCCCAGCTCTTTCAATGCAGCAACGGTCTCAGCGCGTCTCACGATTGCAATCGGCTTGAGCCCAAGATCGCGACCGAGGCTGCACATAAGCTTGCCCAACTGACTGGTTGCGGCAGATACGATAAAAGCATCTCCGGCCTGACGCGCCAGATCGACCATCGCCATGGCCGTCATCGGGTTCACAATCTGTGCTGACCCATCGTCATCCGAGATATCCGGGCGCAGTGGAATACACATTTGTGCATCGGTCAGAGCGTACTCGGCCCAGGCACCGGAATGAGTGGCCATGAATGCCACGCGCTGTCCCTGCAAACCCTCGGCTCCGGCCCCGGTGGCGATGACGTCTCCACATCCCTCAAACCCGGCCGGAGACCCCTTTACCCTAGGCTGCCCGTATTCACCCTTGATAAAATGCAGATCGGACGGATTAACCGATGACGCCCTCAGGCGGATCAGAACCTGTCCTGCGCCCGGCTCGGGCACAGGCATTTCCGTTTCGGCCAGCCAATCAGACGCATTTTGGATGCTGGGACCAGTGGCTTTGCCCGAATACCCATGATGAGTTTGAACGATCGCAAACATGGAAGTGGGAAGGGGGGTCATGAGCGTACCTTTTCTGAACGATAGGAAACTGTCGGGTCCTGCTTGACTGCATCAAACCAACAATTTCGAAAATGATGGCCATGATCGACATCAACCGTGGCATATGTGTTCAGATCAGCCAAGCAAATGGCCAAAGGCGCGTCAATCGAACTATTCTTTGACGTAGGGAAAGACCGCCTGTTTCGGCGGTCTTTCTAATTCTTACTGACCAGTCAACAAGGCCTGAAGTTCCTGAATTTTCAGCGCGATTGTTGCAGGTGAGGCTTTGATATCATCGAGAATACCAACCGCTTTTACCTTCAGTTCTTCTGCCAGTGTGCTTTCCTGAACTGAGGCCACCATGGCGTCATAGTCAAAGTTATCAACACTCATAGCGCCGCTCTCAACCCAGGAATTCAGCAGCTCTTGCCCTTGGTTGGTGAGGGCAGCGACCTCTTCTCCAGCTTGATCGGCCAGCTCAGTCGCTGTTTCACCGGCTTGAGTGGCTAGGTCAGACGCGGCTTCGCTGGACTGTTCGACGATTTCAGCCGCCTGTTCCGTAACGGAAGACGCAGCTTCGCCAGCCTGTTCGGTAACCGATTCTACGGCTTCAGACACGGCGTTTCCGGTTTCTTCAGCAGCGGCTTGCGGCTGTTCGACCGGAGCGGCAGGTTGATTCAGATAGTAATAGATTGCGGCGCCAACGCCGGCGACGACGACCCCTAGCAAGATTATACGCGACATGGGATTCTCCTTTGAAATATGTGTCGCCGAGATGGGGGGAAACTAGCGGACTGGAAAGGGGAATTCGTGGAACATCCTCTCAGAACAAGGGATTGAGCCAGTGTACGCCGATCTGGGCCGATCCCATGGCAATAACACGCCAACGTTGAACAACCAGTGGCCGAGATGTCATTCTTGTCAACCAACCCACAGGGTCGCACAAATGCCTGTTCGACAGGAAAGCACAGAGGCTAAGAATTCTCGTAGGAAGGCGCGCAAAGCGAATAAGGCGACAAAGGCCTGCATTTCAGGTGCTTGAGCTAAATTCCGGAAAGCTGGTTGCCAATCATGCGCTGAATGGCTGATGGCGGAGAGACAGGGATTCGAACCCTGGGTGGGCTTGCACCCACAACGGTTTTCGAGACCGCCCCGTTCGACCACTCCGGCACCTCTCCGCGGGGGTCTGTGAGGGGGGGATTTAGTGATGAACACCCGGGGGTGCAAGCAGAAAGTTTCATAATTTATCAATCCCAGGATTTTCCGTTGCCAGATGCCGCAAAACCCCTAGGCTTCTGTACATGAGACATTTTACGCACCACATCACCACCGCCCTTTCGCTGTTTCTTTTCACAGTATTCATGTTGCCAATCCCGGCATCCGCTACCGGGCGCGATAGGATCGAGGCATTCTTGACCACGACCGGTTTCGACGTTGCTCTTGAAAGTATTGCTCTGGCTTCGGCCTCGGCACCTCAGATGCTGGGTTTTGACCCCGATGGATTCGGGTCGGACTGGGCGCGGCTGACCGAAGAAGTTTTCGATACCAAAGACATGCATGAAACTGCAGTTTCGATTTTAGAGCAGACGCTCAGCGATCAGGCGCTGAATCACGCGGTAGAATTCTATGCATCAGATCTGGGTCAACGACTGGTCTCTGCTGAAAACGCTTCCCATCTGATCGAAGATGACGAAGCGAAACAACAGCAGGGGCAAGAGATAGTCGCTCAACTTGTCCGCGAAGGCTCTCAACGTGTTGAGAGTCTAAAAAGGATGAACACTGCCATCGACTCAAGCGGTACTTCTTTGCGCGCCCTTCAGGAAATACAAATCCGGTTCCTCCTCGCCGCCAGCGCTTCAGGTGTGATCGAACTACAGTTGGATGCAGATGAATTGCGCGCAATGATGAAACAGAACGAAACCGGGATGCGACAGGCCTTACAGCTCTCCGCACTTGCCGGTGCTGCTTATACCTATCAGGATTTCTCGGATGCGGATGTCATCACCTATGTCGAAGCGTTGGAACAGCCTCTAATGCAGGAAGTCTACGAACTTTTGAACGCCATTCAGTATGAGATAATGGCTATGAAATTCGAAGTCTTGGCAACCAAAATGGCCGAGCTTCACCCCGCACAGGACATCTGATGCGCATTCTGATCGTTTTTGCCCTGATCTTCTGGGCCACATCATCCGGCGCCGTGGAAAAAGCGGATCGGCTGGCGCAGGCAATGCGTCTGGAGAACCTGATCGAAATCCTCCTGTCCGAAGGCGGAAAGATGAGCCAAGAGATGGACGCCACTTTGTTGGATGGCAACGGTGGCGCTCTGTTCGAAACTCGGGTCGAGGCGATTTATGATCCCGATTGGATGTATGATCAGTTGGTCCAGGGATTCCGGCAAAGCCTGGATGAAGTGCATTTGGAACGCGCCATCGCCTTTTTTGAAAGCGATCTTGGCCAGACCATCGTTTCCCTTGAGAATTCCGCACGGCTTGCATTTGTTGATCCGGCAATCGAAGACTTGGCAAAACAGGCCTATTTCGAAAACACCAAAGACAGCATGCAGTTCAAACTGGTCGAAGAGTACATACTGGCCAACGACCTGATCAAACAGAACGTGCGGAGCGCTTTGAGCGCGGATTACAACTTTTTCAGGGGGATAAATGACGGCCAGGTTCTCGATGACAGCGACCTTCTGGACAACCTTCTGCTGCAAAAGGACGGGATCGAGCAAGAGACAGAAACCTGGCTGTATTCCTTTCTGTTGATGGCCTATAACCCTCTGAGCAACGCCCAGATGCGCAAGAACATCGCGTTTTCTCGAACGGATACAGGGCAAGCGCTGAACAGCTCACTGTTCGAAAGCTTCGACAGTATGTATGATCAGATCTATTACGATCTGGGAAAGGCGGTTGCGGCTGTCTTACAGGGCTCTGATCTTTAGTCGCCATTTCATGTTGACTTTCCTCTGCAATCTTTGGATAAGCGCCCATCCCGGCCGGAATCTCCGCGCCGGGTATCGTTATTATTGACCCAAGGGGCTGATCCATGGGTCATTCACACAGCCCGAAAAAGGGCGCGCTGTTCGAGGTGGCTGAGGCCGAAAACACCCGCAAGGGGACCACAGAACGCGGGTTAGACAAAGGAAAGACGCATGTTTGCGGTCCTCAAGACTGGCGGCAAGCAGTACAAGGTTCAGGCGGGTGATATCCTCCGCGTTGAAAAATTGGCTGCCGACGCAGGTGAAAAAGTTCAATTCAACGATGTTCTGATGCTGGGCGGTGACGCTCCGGTTGTTGGTGCACCGTTTGTAGATGGTGCAGCCGTTCAGGCCGACGTGATCGAACAGATTAAGGGTGACAAGGTCATCAACTTCGTCAAGCGCCGTCGTAAGCACAGCTCGAAGCGTACCGTTGGCCACCGTCAGAAGCTGACCCTGGTCAAGATCACCGACATCCTGTCGTCGGGCGCTGACAAGTCGGGCATCAAAGCTGCAACCGGTTCCGCGCCGGCTGGCGAAGCTGCACCCGCAGCGAAAAAGCCCGCCAAGAAAGCAGAAGCCAAAGCAGAGGCACCCGCCGCTGTTGCTGCTGCAGACGATCTGACCGCGCTGAACGGTGTCGGCCCTGCCGCTGCCAAAAAGCTGAACGAGGCCGGTATCGAGAGCTTTGCCGCTCTGGCCGCCTTGTCGGACGAGCAGATTGCTGCTATCGAAACGGTCAAAGTGAAGCCCGAATGGGTTGAGCAGGCCAAAGAGCTTGCTAAAGGCTAAGGAGAGAGAGAATGGCACATAAAAAAGCTGGCGGTTCCTCCCGTAACGGTCGCGACTCAGCTGGTCGCCGCCTTGGCGTGAAACTGTATGGTGGCCAGGCCGCCATTTCAGGCAACATCATCGTGCGTCAGCGCGGCACCAAGTTCTGGCCGGGCGAAGGCGTAGGCATTGGCAAAGATCACACCATCTTTGCAACTGTTGATGGCGCTGTGAAGTTCCACAAAGGCCTCAAAAACCGCACCTTTATTTCGGTCCTGCCAGTGTCGGAGGCCGCAGAGTAAGCCGAAACCCATAAGGTTTGAAAATTCTTGGGGGACCGGCAGAAAATGCCGGTCCCTTTTCTCGTTTTAACGCAGGTTCGATCAAACAGTCCGATGACAGTCGCAACCACCAGTTTCCTGATCTTTGCCGCCAGTCAGGTCGGCACGCCGGGACCGGCCAATATGGTCCTGCTAGGAACCGGTGCGCGTTACGGGTTTCGGGCAGCGCTGCCTTTTGTGGGCGGCGTCATTCTGGGCAAGCAGCTAATCATCTGGCCGGTGGGCTTTGGGTTGCTGCAATTGGCGGATCAGGCGCCGGCGGTGTTTGCTGTTCTGAAATACGCCTCGGCGGCCTATATCATGTGGCTGGCCTGGAAGATCGCCAACACGCGGCTGTCCCGGCAAGAGGCTGATGGCGCAGCGCCAGGGTTTCTGGCTGGATTAATTGTTCATCCGCTCAATCCCAAGGCCTGGGCCATGATCGTTGCGGGGTTCACGGGGTTTGTCGCCATCGGAACACCAACTTTTGAGGCAACGCTCGCAATCGCGGCTTGTTTGTTGATTTGTCAAGTGATTCTTCACCCAATCTGGACATTTGCCGGGGATAGAATTGCCCACGCGGTTGAAGGTCGGCCGATGGAAAAATATCTGATGTGGACGTTAGCAGGTCTCACTGTTGCGTCTGTACTTTTTGTGTTGTTCGGAGGAGGAACGCACCTATGAAACTTGAGACGATCATAAACCAGCCGGTCATAGAAACCGAGCGGTTCGATCTGCGCCCTCTGCGCCGGTCGGATCTGGGTCTCATCGAACATTATGCCGGAGATGAGCGGGTTGCGCGTATGACGACAAGGATTGCGCACCCTTTGCCGCCCGGCGCGGTTGAGGCCTTTGTGACCCGGTCCATGGCCGAAGACCGCAGCGAGGATGTCTGGGCGATGGACGCGACCAAGGATGGCGGTCCGGAGCTGATAGGCCTGATCTCGCTGGAACGCCTGGATCGCAACCAATCCGAGGTCGGCTATTGGGTGGCTCCTGTCTATTGGAACACCGGGATCGCATCTCTGGCGGTCGAAGCACTGGTTGTCGCCAATCCGCTTGAAAACACGTCGATGTTCGCCAGCGTATTTCAGGACAATCCAGCCTCAGCCAGGGTGCTGACGCATTGTGGTTTCGAATACCTGGGTGATGCCGAAATCTATTCAGTGGCGCGTGATGCGAACGTGCCCACTTGGACATACAGTAAAAAACTCTGACTTGTGGCCGGTGGGGCCTTTGCAGTAGGGGACAGTCATGAAATTTCTCGATCTTGCAAAGGTCTACATCCGGTCCGGGGCCGGCGGTGGCGGCTGCGTCAGTTTTCGGCGCGAAAAGTACATTGAATACGGCGGTCCCGATGGCGGCGACGGCGGTAAAGGTGGCTCTGTCTGGGTCGAAGTTGTGGATGGGTTGAATACCCTGATCGACTTTCGCTACCAGCAGCATTTCTTTGCCAAGAACGGTCAGCCTGGCCGAGGGCAGCAGCGCACCGGAAAAGATGGTGATGACATCATTCTGCGCGTCCCGGTCGGCACTGAGATCCTGGACGAAGACGAAGAAACGGTCATCTGCGATCTGACAGAGGTGGGCCAAAGGGTCCTACTGGCCAAGGGCGGCAATGGCGGTTTTGGCAACCTGCACTTCAAATCGGCCACTAACCAAGCTCCTCGTCGGGCAAATCCGGGTCAGGCAGGTATCGACCGCACGATCTGGCTGCGCCTGAAACTGATTGCCGATGTCGGCCTGTTGGGGATGCCTAATGCCGGCAAATCGACCTTTCTTGCTGCGACATCGAACGCACGCCCCAAAATTGCCGATTACCCCTTTACCACCTTGCACCCCAATTTGGGCGTGGTGGGTGTCGACAATGTGGAATTCGTGGTGGCCGACATCCCCGGTCTGATCGAGGGCGCACATGAAGGACGCGGGATCGGAGACCGCTTTCTGGGCCATGTCGAACGCTGCGCGGTATTGCTGCATTTAGTTGATGGCACCTCGGAAAGTGTGGCCGAAGACTATCGCACGATCATTCACGAGCTTGAAGCCTATGGTGGTGAGTTGGCCGATAAGCCTCGCATCACCGTCTTGAACAAGGTCGACGCCCTGGATGACGAGGAACGCGAACTGGCCAAGACCGAGCTTGAAGAGGCCGTCGGAGGCTCCGTAATGGCAATGTCTGGTGTGGCACATCTGGGTGTAACCGACGTCCTGCGGGCTTTGCGCGGTCGGATAGACGATGACCGCGTGCGCCAGAAACCCGCCGAGGAGGAACTGCCTTGGCAACCCTGACCGCAGCCAAACGCCTCGTGGTCAAGATCGGATCCGCCTTGCTGGTGGATCGGAACACAGGGTTGCTGCGATCTGATTGGTTACATTCGCTTGCTCAGGACGTCGCATGGCTAAAGGGGCAGGGGACCGACGTCATTCTGGTCTCATCGGGGTCAATCGCATTGGGGCGTGGCGTTTTGGGTCTGCCCCTGGCCACGCTTCCGTTGGAACAGTCTCAAGCCGCCGCCGCTGTCGGGCAAATCCGGCTGGCCCGCGCCTATGAAGAAGCGCTGACGCCTCACAACATTACCACTGCACAAGTGCTCGTCACGCTGGAGGATAGCGCGGATCGTCGCCGCTATCTGAATTCACGCGCCACCTTGGAAACGCTGCTGGGGCTTGGAGTCGTTCCGATTGTCAACGAAAACGATACAGTGGCAACGGATGAGATACGATATGGCGACAATGATCGTCTGGCCGCTCAGATCGCCGTCACAGTTGGTGCGGATCAGCTGATCCTGCTGTCAGATGTTGATGGGTTCTATTCGGCCAATCCAAATGAGGATGCCTCGGCCAGGCGGTATGACGTCATCGAAGACATCACGCCCGAGATTGAGGCGATGGCGGGTGATGCCGGTTCCGGCCTATCAAAGGGCGGGATGAAGACCAAACTGTTGGCGGGAAAAATGGCCACGGCTGCTGGTTGCGACATGGCGATCACCGAAGGTTCCCCTCTGAACCCGTTGAAAACGCTTGAAAACGGCGCGAACTGTACATGGTTCATCGCGACTGTTGACCCGCATGCCGCACGCAAACGCTGGATTTCAGCGATGAAACCCCGGGGTGAGATCGTTGTAGACGCGGGGGCCGCGCGGGCGCTGAGCAATGGCAAAAGCCTGTTGCCAGCAGGAATAGTCGAAGTGTCCGGAGATTTCGGGCGCGGTGATCCTGTTTCGATCATGGACCCACAGGCGCGACGGCTTGCGCAGGGGCTCAGCCGCTATACCGCGCAAGAAGCAGACGCTATCAAGGGGCGCAAATCGACCGAGATCGAAGCCACTCTAGGCTATCCTGGCCGCGCGGTGTTGATCCACCGCGATGATCTGGCTGTTTGACAACACTGACTGAAAGGCACCTGAGATGAAGGATTTCGACAGCATCCCCGACCTGATGACCGATCTTGGGAAACGCGCCAAGGCCGCCGCTGCCGAGCTGGCATTTGCAAGCGCCGAGCGTAAACACGCAGCCCTGATTGGGGCCGCCGAGGCTGTTTGGGCCAATCGTGAAAAGATCATTGCGGCCAATAAGAAAGATATGGAATTTGGGCGCGACAAAGGGTTGAGCCCGGCGATGATGGATCGCCTGATGCTGGATGAGGCCCGCATTCAGGGCATGGTCGACGGGCTGCGCGCCGTTGCAGAGCAGGCCGATCCTGTTGGTGAGGTTCTGACCGAATGGGACATGCCCTCGGGCCTGAACATTCAGCGCGTGCGCACGCCTCTGGGCGTGATCGGCGTGATCTATGAGAGCCGCCCGAATGTCACGGCGGATGCGGGGGCGTTGTGCCTGAAATCCGGGAACGCGGTCATCCTGCGCGGTGGGTCAGAAGGCTTTCATTCCTCGTCAGCCATCCATGCCTGTTTGGTTCAGGGCTTGAAATCGGCGAACCTGCCCGAGGATGCCGTTCAGCTTATCCCAACCCGCGACCGGGCGGCGGTTCAGGAACTGCTGACCATGACCGATTATGTCGACGTAATCGTTCCCCGTGGGGGCAAAGGTCTGGTCGGGCTAGTCCAGCGCGAGGCCCGGGTCCCGGTATTTGCCCATCTGGAAGGCATTGTGCATATCTATATCGACAAGGCCGCTGATCCGCAAAAGACGCTCGAGGTGGTTTTAAACGCCAAAACCCGTCGTACCGGAATCTGCGGTGCTGCCGAATGTCTGCTGATCCATCGGGATATCGCTGAAACGCTGGGACGGGATGTCATATCGGCGCTGTTGGCCGCAGGTGTCGAAGTACACGCCGAAGGTACTTTGGCCGTTGATGGCACTATCGCGGCCACTTCTGATGACTGGGGCAAAGAGTTTCTGGATAGTATCATCGCGGCCAAGCCGGTGGCTGATATCGACGCCGCCATTGCGCATATCCGCAGGTTTGGGTCGAACCACACCGATTGCATCATGACCGAGGATCCCGCTGCAGCCGCCCGGTTCTTTGAACGGCTTGATAGCGCGATCCTGATGCATAACGCCTCAACCCAATTCGCCGATGGCGGTGAGTTTGGCATGGGGGCCGAGATTGGCATCGCCACCGGAAAGATGCACGCGCGCGGCCCCGTAGGGGCGGCTCAACTGACCAGTTTTCAGTATCTGGTGCGCGGTTCAGGGACTGTTCGGTCTTAGAACCGGATTTCGACGCGGGTTGAGGCCGTATCGGTCGCGACCCGCCGTCCCATCGACGATGCGGATTCAGGCAGCAGCGCAAATTGAACCTGCGCCGGGGTGACCTTGTTGGTAAACCGTCCACTGGGCAGGTTCTTCCATAGCTCGGCTTCCAGCTTCAATTTGTCCGCGGTCCCTGTCACAGACCAGTTCTTCCCGTCGTTTACGATCGTTACATCCCCGCCAAATGGCATCGCGCTTTCGCAGCACATCAACGCCAGAAAGGCCAGTTTCACCTGATTACGCGGTACCGCTTCGGTCAGGTTCCAGTTGACGCGAACACGACCTGCGCGTTCGACATCATTCAACAGCTCTAAAACCTCGGCCCGCCCAAGGGGATGATGGCTGGCCGACCCAAAAGCGACCCTGAAAAAGCGGATGCGTGCGCCGGCGCTGCCGACACTTCCCGCGATCAGTTCCATCTCGGGGCCTTGCACCGCGCCAACCATTTCAAGCAGCTCCAAGCCGTTGGTGATCGCCCCGATCGGGCTGATCAGATCGTGGCAGATCCGCGAGCCGATCAGTTCGGCCAGGTTGACGTCCAAGTCGCTCATGCGTACCTCCTGCTGTATCTGCCGCCGGACCGGAGCCCCTTGATGACAGACCTGAATGCCATTCTTGCACCGGGCATGTATGTCCGCCACCCCGATTTCCCCGATTGGGGCGTTGGACAGGTACAATCCAACATCGCAGGTAAGATCACCGTAAACTTCCGCGAGCAGGGAAAAGTGGTAATCGACGGGACACGCATCGCCCTGATGCCGGTCTTTGATCCGTGAAACTGGTTTAAGAAAGGTTAACGTTTGATCGAAGCGCTCTATGTTGCCATTCCCCTGAAACCTGCGGTATCAGCGCGGAAACAACACGGAACCTCTGATGCCGGACGCAGGCCCTTCTTTCACCGTCAAACTCGCCGAAAATGACACCGAATTGCGGGCTGCACAGCGGTTACGCTATGATGTGTTCATACGTGAACTGGGCGGCGGTGGGGAAATGGTCGACCACGATGCCGGGTTGGAGCGCGACAGGTTCGATCCCTATTTCGATCATATGTTGGCTATTGACGATCAATCTGGAAAAGTTGTTGGCGTTTACAGGCTGTTACCAGGTGATCGTGCTTCTGAAATCGGACAGTTCTATTCCGAAGATGAATACGATCTTTCCATCTTGAAACAAGGCGGACGCAAGCTGTTGGAGTTGGGACGTTCATGTCTACATCCCGATTATCGCGGCGGCACTGCAATGTATCACCTGTGGAACGGGTTGGCCGCCTATGTCGCCGAGCGCGAGATCGAGGTCTTGTTTGGCGTCGCCAGTTTCCACGGCACCGATCCTCAAGCTCTGGCTCAGCCTTTGTCCATGTTACATCACAATCACCTTGCGCCTCCGGACCTTCGGGTTCGGGCTCAGCCCAAAGTGTTCCAGCCCATGGATATGCTGGATAGCGATAAACTGGATCGGCGCGCAGCGATGGTGCAGGTTCCAGCACTGATAAAAGCATACCTGCGTCTCGGCGGGTTTGTGGGCGAGGGTGCCTTTATCGACCATATGTTCAATACCACCGATGTTTGCCTTATCCTCGACACGGCGCGGATGAATGAGCGACAACGGCGCATCTATGGCGGAGCGTAACGTGATGAGTGACGCCTCTTGGCACAGTGAAGACGCACCTGACCCAATCAATCTGGGGGTCTGCGGATGGCTATTGGTCTTCCTTCGGGGTTTACCACTTGCTGTATTTGTATTCAGCGGGCTGATTGTCCTGCTGATCCTTCGCATGATCGAGCGCCCGCTCTATGGGGTTCACCGTCCGGTCACGCCCTTCATCACGCAGTTCGTATGCCGTAATGCGTTCCGGATTCTCGGGATTAGCTACCGTACAACCGGCGAGCTTATGACCCAGCGTGGTGCGGTTGTTGCGAACCATTCCTCGTGGCTTGATATTTTTGCGCTGAATGCCCGTAAAAGAATCTATTTTGTCTCGAAGGCCGAGGTAGCCAAATGGCCCGGTATAGGCTGGCTGGCGCGAGCGACAGGTACGGTTTTCATCGAGCGCGACCGCAAGAAGGCACGCGAACAGACACTTCTGTTTCAGGAGCGCCTGACAGCCGGTCACAAGCTGCTGTTTTTTCCAGAGGGCACGTCGACCGACGGTTTGCGGATTTTACCATTTAAAACAACACTTTTTGCGGCATTCTTCACCGAAGATCTACGCGATTTCATGTATGTTCAACCGGTGTCGGTCGTTTACCATGCACCTAAGGGTGAGCCTGACCGGTTTTATGGCTGGTGGGGTGACATGGATTTTGCGCCGCATCTGTTAAAGACTTTGGGAGCGCGTCGCCAAGGTGGCGTAGAGCTAATTTATCATTCGCCAGCCAAGGTCAGCGACTTTGAGAACCGAAAAGCCCTGGCCGCCTATTGCGAAGATACCGTGCGTCAGGCGCACAGCCATGCGCG
Source organism: Ruegeria sp. CDSC021 (assembly GCF_059610845.1). NCBI lineage: Bacteria > Pseudomonadati > Pseudomonadota > Alphaproteobacteria > Rhodobacterales > Roseobacteraceae > Ruegeria > Ruegeria sp. CDSC021. The sequence goes on along the minus strand of NZ_JBXWOK010000001.1, from coordinate 570,608 downwards.
GCTTGAAAAATAGGGCGATTGGCCCTTGCACTGCCTGAAAACCTGCCGTATACGCGCGCCATTCAAACCCGCAGGCGGGGTTTGGGCTTTATAGGGGAGACATCCTTATCTGGCCCGCCGGTTGGAGCATCCGCTTCTTTCACCCCCGCCGAGGCGTAAACCGGAAAAAGGAAATAAAGCATGGCTCTTCCCGAGTTCTCCATGCGTCAGCTGTTGGAAGCTGGCGTTCACTTTGGTCACCAGACACAGCGTTGGAATCCCCGCATGGGCCCGTTCATCTACGGCTCGCGCAATGGCATCCACATCATGGACCTGACCCAGACCGTTCCTATGCTGGACCAGGCTCTGCAGGCTGTTCGTGACACTGTTGCCAAGGGCGGCCGCATTCTGTTCGTAGGCACCAAGCGTCAGGCCGCAGGCCCAATCGCCGAAGCAGCTGAAAAGTCAGCCCAGTACTACATGAACCACCGCTGGCTGGGCGGCACCCTGACCAACTGGAAAACCGTTTCCCAGTCGATCAACCGTCTGAACCAGATTGACGAAGCCATGGAATCGGGCGCCGAAGGCCTGACCAAGAAAGAGCGTCTGGGCATGGAACGTGACCAGGGCAAACTGCAGGCTTCGTTGGGCGGTATCCGCGAAATGGGCGGCGTCCCGGATCTGCTGTTCGTCATCGACGTCAAAAAAGAAGCACTGGCCATCGCCGAAGCCAACAAGCTGGGTATCCCGGTCGTGGCAGTTGTCGACACCAACTGCTCGCCCGATGGTGTCGATTACATCATCCCTGGCAACGATGACGCAGCCCGCGCGATCTCGCTGTACTGCGATCTGGCAGCACGTGCCGCTCTGGACGGCATGACCGCTCAGATGGGTGCAGCAGGCGTTGATCTTGGCGCATTCGAAGAAGCACCGGTTGAAGAAGTCGTTGCGGAAGAAGCACCCGCAGCAGCAGAAACACCTGCCGAAGCGTAAGCTGCCCGTCACGTAAATGACATCTGGGGCAGGGTATGACCTGCCCCAATTCCGTTTGAATTGAGGAGAGCCAAAAGATGGCAATCACAGCAGCAATGGTAAAAGAACTGCGCGACACCACTGGCGCAGGCATGATGGACGCGAAAAAAGCGCTGACCGAAACCGGCGGCAACATGGACGAAGCCGTTGATTGGCTGCGCACCAAAGGCTTGGCCAAAGCGGCCAAGAAATCGGGTCGTACCGCGGCGGAAGGTCTAGTTGCCGTTCACGTAAACGGCAACAATGGTGTTGCAGTTGAAGTGAACTCGGAAACCGACTTCGTCGGGAAAAACGCCGAATTCCAGGAAATGGTTGGTAAGATCGCATATGCCGCAGAAGGCGTCGACAATGTCGAAGCTCTGCTGGCAGCTGATCTGGGTGGCAAAACCGTTGCGGAAACGCTGACCGACAAGATCGCCACCATCGGTGAAAACATGTCGGTGCGCCGTATGTCCAAACTGTCGGGCGACACTGTTGTATCTTACGTCCATAACGCAGCCACCAACGGCATGGGCAAGATCGGCGTTCTGGTCGCTCTGACCGGCGGTGACGAAGCCATCGGCAAGCAGATTGCGATGCATATCGCGGCTGTGAACCCGGCAGCTCTGTCCGAGGCAGACATGGACCCGGCGATCGTCGAGAAAGAAAAGCAGGTCCAGATGGACATCGCGCGCGAATCCGGCAAGCCGGAGCAGGTCATCGAAAAGATGATCGTTGGTCGCATGAAGAAGTTCGTCGCTGAATCGACCCTGTTGAACCAGCAGTTCGTTGTAAACCCTGACCTGACCGTTGAGGCCGCTGCCAAAGAAGCAGGCGCGACCGTCACCGGATTCGTGCGTCTGGAAGTTGGCGAAGGCATCGTTGTCGAAAAAGAAGACTTTGCCGCTGAAGTTGCAAAAGCAGTTCAGGGCTAAGCATCACAGGCCCTGAACAGGGCCTGTATCAATCTGAGAAACCGGGTACGCCATGCGTATCCGGTTTTTCTTTGCCCTTAGTGTAGAAATGATGCCAAGAAACGAAAAAGGACGCCGAAAGCGTCCACAAGTTAAACCTGGTTTAAATGAGGGGCCCCGCAAAGATGGGGATGGACGAGGCCCCCCAAAATTCCGACAAAGAGACGCGGACAAATAGGCGCCCTATTGTCAGAGCGATCGGAGAGCTTTGTTATTGCAAAGATCCGACCAAATGTTCCCAGGCTAAAGCCACCACTCACGGAACAATACCACTTTGCAACTTTAGAGTTAGATTCGGAAAGTCATGTTTTCCTTACCCTAGGTAAATTGACGCATATTCGCGTCACCCCCTGAGTCAAACCCCAACGATGAACATCTGATTTTGAAGAGATGCTTTCAAAACTGCCTGCGCCGTTGTCTCGACTACGAGGGCCTCGCGCGCCAGACGCAGATGCTTTTCGACAGTGGCCGAAGTCAGCCCCATCAGAATCGCAATGTCCTGAGTTGTTTTGCCGTCGCCGACCCACTCAAGCGCCTCACGCTGACGTTTTGTCAGGGCGCGATTTGGTGCGTTATAGGGCAGGGTGAGGATTTTCAGATGAGCAACGTTGTTCATCAGAAGAATATCCTGGCCAAATTCCTCCCAGACAGCGTCCACATCGTCTTGTGTACGCGATCCATGCGCTGAAAGCGAAATTGCCCCTTTCGACCGAACCGAAACCGAGTCGAAACTGACCGTATAGCCGGCGACGACACCTTTGGTTTTGTTGAACTCGATGACGTCTCGCTCTTTTGCGGTCAGGGTGCCATCAGTCATCAGATCCTGGGCGATCCTCCAGCTTGCGGCCCCTTCATTATGCAAAGCCCATTTCAGCATCGGAGCATGGAAATACAACCCGCCTCCCAGAAACCCATCCAGGTAATCTTTGCTGTGATTGGTCAGGATTACAAAATCCTCGGGATCCCCCAGCGACGTTTCGGTGCGATATCGCGTATATCCGTACAGCAAACGATCGAACCCATATTCTGCCATTTGCCGGCAATGGGCATCCCAGAGCTCTTCCAGGGTTTTGGTATAGCTGAGGAAATTCAGATACTCAGAAAGCTTCATAGCGATCATTCACCCTGTAAATGGGACCGCAACGCATCCAGCGCCAGCACATATCCCTGCGGACCCAATCCGCAAATCATGCCTACTGCCACACGTGAGATATAGGATCGGTGTCGAAACTCCTCACGCGCGTGGATATTGGACAAATGAACCTCGATGACCGGCAGCTCAACCGATGCGATTGCGTCCATCAGGGCAATCGAGCTGTGCGTATAAGCACCTGCGTTCAAAACAATGCCGTCCTGCACGCCTTTGGCGGCATGAATGGCATCAATCAACGCGCCTTCGTGGTTAGATTGGAAATGAATCACTTCCATCCCGATAGACTTACCGTGTTCGAGGCACACATCCTCGACCATTTGCAGCGTTGTGCTTCCGTAAACCTCGGGCTGTCGCGTGCCCAGCAGATTGAGGTTCGGACCATTCAGAATAAGAGCTTTATGCATTGTTATACTGTCCCCATAACAAGGTTCTTAAACGTGAACAGGTAGAGATGTCCACCGAACCTGGATCATGCGTCAGAACCGCGGCCATTAGGACACGAGGCTATGCCATGGTCACGACAATCTTCCCAAGGGCCTTTCGGCTGGCCAAAAGCTCTAGCGCTTCTTGCGCTTGGTCCAGAGGGAACTGCGCGCTGATCTGTGGTTTGATCTGACCTTTGGCATATAACCCGAACAAATCTTTCATGTTTTTGCCATGTCCCTTCGGGTCGCGAAACACCGAGGCGCCCCAGAAAACACCGACAATCTGACAACCCTTAAGCAGAGGGAGGTTCAATGGTATCTGAGGGATTCCGGCTGGGAAACCGACGACCAGGAACCGCCCCTTCCACCCCAAGCTGCGCAGCGCTGGCTCTGAATAGGCACCGCCAACGGCATCGTAGACGACATCAACGCCCTGACTACCGGCTAAGGCCTTGATGCCCGATCCAAAGGCCTTTTGCGCCTGTTTGTCCATGTCGCGCGCGTAAATGATCGTTTCGTCCGCCCCGATCTGACGACAGAAATCTGCTTTGTCTTGCGATGAGACTGCCGCAATAACCCGAGCCCCCATGGCATTGGCTAGCTCAATCGCAGCCGTACCAACTCCGCCTGCTGCACCCAGAATCAGGACCGTTTCCCCTTGTTGCAGCGCAGCGCGGTCCTTCAGGGCGTGATATGAGGTGCCATAGGTGAAGATAAAGCTCGCCGCGTCCTCAAATGGCATTGAGCTCGGGAATTTAACAGCTGTCGCCGCTTTGACCGCCAGATGTGTGGCAAAACCTCCGTGTCCGGTCAGGGCCAGCACACGGTCGCCAACGTTAAAGCCCGAAACACCTTCGCCTAGCCCGATAACCTCGCCAGCGATTTCACCTCCGGGGGCAAACGGTCTTGGTGGCTTTATCTGATACAGGTCGCGTATCATCAGTGTATCCGGGAAATTAACGCCTGCGGCCCGCACGCGAACAAGCAATTCGCCCTTGCCCGGCGACGGATCGGGCAGGGTGGTCAGTTCCAATGTCTCCGGCCCGCCCGGAGCGACGCTGAGTAAGGCTTGCATGTTTACGCTAATGTCCCTGTTATTCGGTAAGGAAGAACTTTTGGCCTACTGTTCTGAGTTGTCAAGAAACCACCCGGCACAACCGGGTTAGGCGTTACCCTTGACCGACAAATGAGACAGTTTGCCAAAATCAAAAACCGAGGAGCAGGTCATGACCCCCGAAACTCTTTTCTCATTGCAGGGCAAAACCGCTCTGGTCACGGGTGGGGCCACCGGAATTGGCCGAATGGCGGCCGAGGCGCTGGTCCGGGCGGGGGCACGTGTACTGTTGGCGTCTCGTAAAGGCGACGCGTGCGAGGCGGTCGCGGCCGAATTGAACGCACTGGATGCCACAGGAACCGCCGAAGGGTTTGCCGGTGATGTCGGATCAAAAGAGGGTGTCGACAATCTGGTGGCCGAAGTGCTCAAGCGCACGGACCGGCTGGATATCCTCATGAACAATGCCGGTGTTTCCTGGGGCGCACCGATGGGTCAGTTTCCCTACGAAGCCTGGGAAAAAGTCATGTCGATCAATGTGACAGGAATCTTCGAACTGACCCAAAAACTGTTGCCGATTCTGATGTCTTCCGGGACTGCCGAAGATCCATCCCGCATCGTCAATGTTGGATCGGTTATGGGCGAAGTTCCTATGGGCGACGGTGCGTATAGCTACTCTGCCTCAAAGGCGGCTGTGCTGCATCTGACCAAAATCATGGCCAAAGAACTTGCTCCGCATCACATCACCGTCAATGCGCTGGCGCCTGGACCCTTTGTCTCTCGGATGACGGCCTTTGCCACATCTGACGAAGGGACGCGCAAAAAAGTCGGCAAATCCGTACCCTTGGGTCGCGTTGGACGTGACGAGGATATCGCAGGCTGTATGCTGTTCCTGTGCGGCCTTGGCGGCAGCTATGTCACAGGCGCGGTGATCCCGGTTTCGGGCGGGATCAATGTTGTCACCGCCGGCAACATCTTTGCTGAAGCACTCTGAAGCATCGGCCAAAGGGAGCCACAAAATGGACAGCGCAATTCTGGATCTGAAACGCGTCGATGCCTATCTCGGCACGCATCTCAAAGGGTATCGGGGTCCGTTGGAGGCGAAAAAATTCGAGGTTGGCCAATCAAACCCAACTTTTGAGTTAAAAACGCCTGAGAATTCCTATGTCCTGCGCCGCAAGCCGCCGGGAGTGTTGCTGAAATCCGCCCATGCCGTTGACCGCGAGTTCAGGGTTCAAAGTGCTCTGGCCGAAAGCGATGTGCCGGTGCCAAAAATGTTGCTGCTTTGCGAGGATGATGACGTCATCGGGTCGGCGTTTTATGTGATGGAGCATCTCGACGGCAGGACGTTTCTTGAACCCACAATGCTTGGCGAAAGAACCGAAACCCGCACGGCAATTATCGACGAGATGAACCGCGTTCTGGCGGCGCTGCATAAGGTCGATATCGATTCGGTTGGCCTGTCCGACTATGGCCCGCCGGGAAGCTATTTTGAGCGTCAGATCGGGCGGTGGACGAAACAATTTCGGGCGTCCGAAACCACTCAGATTCCGGATATGGATGCCTTGATCGAGGCTTTGACCAACGCAACCCCCAAGGATGATGGTCAGAGAACGCTGGTTCACGGCGATTACCGCATCGACAATCTGATGTTCGAAAAGCAGGGCACACGCTGTCTGGGCGTACTGGATTGGGAATTGTCGACAATCGGGCATCCCTTTGCCGATCTCGCAGCCATTATCATGCAATGGCAGATGCCACCTGGAAAAGAGGGGCGGGGTCTGTCTGGCATAGACCGGTCCTCGCTCGGCCTGCCATCCGATCAGGCTTTCATTGATCAATACTGCGAGCGCCGCGACCTTCCTGGAATTGATAACTTTGGTTTCTATCTGGCGTTCAATTTCTTCCGAATGGCCGCGATCTTGCAGGGTGTTTATAAGCGGGCGCTTGACGGAAACGCCTCTGATCCGAAAAGAGCTCAGATTTTTGGTAGTTACGTTCCTAAGTTTGCACAACGAGGGCTGACTGCATTGGGCCGAGGGTGAAACCACCTAGGGCGTATGAAATCTCGACAATTCAAGCTCAAGGTTGGCCAGGCTGTTTTTGCCAAAGAACATCTCAGTATCAACAAACATGCTGGGGACACCGAAAACACCTCGCTTGACCATAGCCTTGGTTTGGTTTTTCAGGTTTTGCTTTACGTTCAGATTGATCATGGCCTCGCGCAGTTTTCGTATAGGCAAGCCGTTATCCTGAAGAATGTCGCAAAGGACACCCAGATCATCCGCTTTTTGGCCGTGCACCCAAATAGCATCAAATATGGACGCTATATATCTGTTTTCCCATGATTTACCGGATGCTAACAAAGCCCCGCGCATGGCGAATTTGGTGTTCATCGGGAAATGTGGGCTCATATGAAAGCTCAACCCACGGTGACGCGCAAAGCGATGGAGATCGCGGGTCAAATAGGCCGTCTTCTGCCGGTTCTCTGAAAAAGCCTTAAACGGGCTTTGGTTATTGGTGGCTTTGAAAACAGTGGCCAGCAGAACCGGAACATATGTAACACCGACTTCGTGCTTTGCGGCGATATCAGATATCATCTTCTGCGCGAGGAAGGCGTTCGGACTGCAAAAATCATAAACAAATTCTATATGTTGCGGCATATTTCTCCTCCATCAGGCGAGAGTCGAACCGGACACGAATCTATCTGCGACCACATTAGCAGGCAAAACCCTTTTGGCGTACAGGGACATCGTTGGATTGAGGTGATTTAGCTGTCCTTTTTCCGCTTAACCCCGCAATATCCGGGAAAGATACGTTAATTTCTCAAAGTTGAGCACACAGATGAAGTTCGAACAAGCCCGGCTAGATCGTATTTGCGATTGGATGCAATCCTATGTGGATGATCGCAAATATGCCGGAAGCTCATTCTTGATGATGCATCAGGGCAGGGAGGTTCTGTTTCATTCCTGCGGGCTTAGAAGCGTTGAGAACAATCTGCCATTCGAGCGGGATACCCTCGTTCGCATCTATTCGATGACCAAGCCGATAACCACTGCGGCCCTGATGATCCTTGTCGAACGCGGTGAGGTTCACCTCGGCGCTCAAGTGTCTGAATATATATCTGATTTCACCGCAACACAGGCGCTGGTCCCCGGCGCCTCAAGGTTGGATCAGACCGAACCTGCACCTGCACCAACGCTTCATCAGCTGCTGACCCATACAAGTGGCCTAAGCTATCCTTTCAACCCCGGCATCCTGGCTGCGGCAATGGACGAACTTGATCTTGTTTTTGGCCCTAAAGAAGGGTCTTTGGCCGAAAGAGTATCTTTGCTGTCCACTTTACCTTTCGCCTTTCAGCCGGGAACGCGATGGGAATATTCGGTGGGGATAGACGTTATTGGTCGCGTGATAGAAGTTATTTCTGGCCAATCTCTGGAGCAATTCCTTGCGGAAGAGATTTTCAAACCTCTTGGCATGTCCCAGACCGGGTTCGGGGTTCCGGCGGGAGCAGGGGATCGGTTTGCCTCGCTCTATACGCCTTTGGCGGGCAATGCGATGGCGCTAAACGAAGCCCGTACGGGTGAGCAGACATTGCGTCTGGTCGACAATGCCGAAGCATCGCCCTTTGAATCGGCAACAATGTACTCTGGGGGCGGAGGGTTGGTTTCAACCATTGATGACTTTGCTAGATTTTCAGAGATGCTCCGAAATCGCGGAAGGTTCGGTGATCAACAGATTCTTGCACCAAAAACTGTAGAATTCATGCTTCACAACCACTTACCCGGCGATATTGCCTCGATGGGACCGCAGAGTTTTGCGGAACAACCCATGGAGGGCATGGGCTTTGGCCTTGGTGGCGCTGTCGTCATTAACCCCGGCAGAACCTGTGTTCCGGGCAGCATGGGGGATTTCAGCTGGGGTGGTATGGCATCGACCTTCTTTTGGGTTGATCGTCAGAACGAATTTACAGCGATCTTTTTTACCCAACTGTCACCATCCAGCTCTTATCCCTCCCGCGCAGAATTGAAGGCGCTCACCCTCGGGTCAATCATTGAATGACATTCGGCGCGCTGATACCCATTCGCCAAGATTAATCGGAGTACCGCATATGACCGAAGCAGAGAAAGTTCTTCTGGATCTTCTGGACGTTGAAAGACTGGAAGTGGACCTGTTTCGGGGAACAGGGTCGGGCGGCGAAACACCTATGCGAATTTTCGGCGGTCAGGTCATCGCACAAGCACTAGCCGCCGCATATCGCACCGTCGACAACCGCCTGTGTCATTCCCTGCACGCCTATTTCATCCGCCCGGGCGACCCAAGCATTCCCGTAATATATCAAGTTGATAGGGCCCGTGACGGAGGTTCGTTCACGACGCGCCGTGTGGTTGCAATTCAGCATGGTAAGCAGATTTTAAACATGTCCGCCTCATTCCACATTCAGGACGAAGGTTGGGATCATCAGCACGACATGCCTGAGATGGAAACGCCCGAATCCTACCCATCGCGATCAGAGCTCAAGAAGAAATATCTGGACAAAGTACCGCCCAGCTTTCGCGGAGAACTAACACGCGAGCGCCCGATCGAAGTCCGCGAGGTCGGCCATCTGGATCCTTTCAACCCAGAGAAATCGGATGACCGCAACCAGATCTGGTTCCGGATGGGGGCCGCGGCCAATGCCGATGCGGTCACGCAGCATCTGTTGCTGGCCTATGCTTCAGATATGTATCTCATGAGCTCGGGAATGCGCCCGCACGGCCTAAGCTGGTTTACTGGTCAGGTGAACGGCGCCAGCCTGGACCATGCGATTTGGTTTCACGCGCCGCTCAAGTTCGAGAATTGGCATCTGTATTCCATGGATTCGCCATGGGGCGGGCGAGGGCGCAACTTCAACCGTGGATCAATCTATTCCGAAGATGGCGTTCTGGTCGCATCAGTCGCCCAGGAAGGCCTGATGAGGCGCCCTCAGAACAAAAGTTAAGTTTCTTCGATAAACTTTTGATTTAACTTCTGCATTCCTGAAATCCACCTGTCATAATCTCCGGATTTATGGCGAATGTAGTCCAGAACCTGTGGATGAGGCAGTACCAGAAATTGCTCAGAAGATATTGCCTCTACGCAAGCCTCGGCAACTTCTTCAGGTTCCAACAATCCGTCAATCGAAGCCACGGAAGTTTCGTGCCCGCGCGTCATATCGGACCGTACGGCCTGTGGGCAAAGTACCGAGACCCGCAAACCTTTATGCCCGTATGTAAGCGACAACCATTCAGCAAACCCAACTGCTGCGTGCTTTGTGACGCCGTATGGCGCGGCACCTGGCTGGTTCAGCAATCCCGCAGCAGACGCCGTGGTCATGATGTAGCCTTCGCCACGCTCCAGCATTCTGGGCACCAAATGCCGCGCGGTCCAAACATGGGACATCACGTTGATTTTCCAGATACGATCCCAGTCTTCATCCGGAACCTCCAAACCACCAATCGTCAATATCCCGGCATTTGCACAATACAGATCGATAGGGCCGACCGAGCTTTCTACAGCTTCGATCAACTCGGCTGTATTAGCCTCAAGCGAAACATCACAATGGAATGAATGGCCGCCAATCTCTTTTGCGACAGCGTCTGCGCCGGTTTTGTTGATATCAGCGCAGACAACCGTGGCACCTTCACGAGCAAATCGCTGTGCCAAACCTTTTCCGATGCCATCAGCGGCACCGGTCACAACAACGATCTTTCCGTTCAATTCCATTCGATCCTCATGATGTGGTAGGTGTCAGGAACAGATCGTAAGGTATTGTGAGGATTTGAAAAGTTTCCCAAGCGCATTGGCATTAATTTAACATAATACCAATTACACGAATTCTGGAAACTTAGTAAAACGCCTGCAATCCCGTCTGTGCACGCCCCAGGATCAACGCGTGAACATCATGCGTCCCCTCGTAGGTGTTGACCGTTTCTAGGTTCACCATATGTCGGATGACCTGAAACTCTAGCGAAATGCCGTTGCCGCCGTGCATGTCACGCGCATGACGTGAAATATCCAGGGCTTTGCCGCAATTGTTGCGCTTAATGATCGAAATCATCTCGGGCGCGGCTTCGGCCTTGTCCATCAGTCGCCCGACACGCAGGCTTGCCTGAAGACCCAGAGCAATTTCTGTCTGCATATCCGCCAATTTGCGCTGGAAAAGCTGCGTCTGCGCCAATGGCTTGTCAAATTGTTTCCGGTCCAACCCATATTGGCGTGCCGCATGCCAACAGCTTTCGGCAGCGCCCATAACACCCCAGCTGATTCCGTAGCGTGCGCGGTTCAGACATCCAAACGGGCCTTTCAGGCCCTGAACATGAGGCAGCAAAGCATCCTCGGTGACTTCGACACCCTCCAGCACAATTTCACCGGTGATCGAGGCGCGTAGGCTCAGCTTGTTCTGGATTTTCGGCGCGCTCAGACCTTTGAGGCCTTTTTCAAGGACAAAACCACGGATCTTTCCGTCATGTGCATCAGATTTGGCCCAAACAACAAACACATCCGCAATCGGGGCGTTCGATATCCACATCTTGCTGCCAGATAGACGATATCCACCGTCGATCTTTTCCGCACGCGTTTTCATACCTGCCGGATCAGAGCCCGCATCAGGTTCGGTCAGACCAAAACATCCGATCCATTCGCCGCTGGCCAGTTTCGGAAGGTATTTCCGGCGCTGCTCCTCGCTGCCATAGGCATAGATCGGATACATCACCAACGAGCTTTGTACAGACATCATCGAGCGATAGCCCGAATCCACGCGTTCCACTTCTCGGGCGACAAGGCCGTAAGAGACATATCCGCCCCCTAGCCCGCCGTATTCTTCCGGGATCGTAGTGCCCAGCAGACCCATTTCACCCATTTCACGAAAAATCTCGGGGTCAGTTTCTTCGTTCTGAAATGCTTCTGTCACCCGCGGCTGAAGCTTTTCCTGCGCATAGGCTTGCGCACTGGCCGCAATCATACGTTCGTCTTCGTCTAGCTGGTCTGACAGGCGGAACGGATCATCCCAGGCGAACTGGCCCATGTCAGGCACATCTTTGGCGCGTAATGTCGGCTTGGTGTCAGGGGCATTCATGGTGCGTCTCCGCTTTGTCAGCTTCGCGGCAAACTAACCCGTCGGCTCACCAAAAAACAGTAAGAGTTTCGCATCCACCCTTGAGTAAAACTCATAGCTTGCAGCCACCTGCCCCACGCGTTCAACCCAGCGCGTATCCCGCACCACGAACAGTGCGAACCGGATCATCTCCACCATACTGCGTTAGTGCTTTGCGTAAGCGGCCGATATGAACGTCGACCGTTCGTGTATCGACATAAATATCCCGCCCCCAGACGCGATCCAATAGCTGTTCTCGGCTCCAGACGCGGCCCGGCTTTTCCATGAATGTGCTCAGCAAGCGAAATTCGGTTGGGCCAAGCTTTAGTGGTTTGCTGTCGCGGCTGACCTTATGAGTTTCAGAATCCAAAACGATGTCTGCGAATTCCAGCCTAATTCCTACAGTCGCAGGCCGGACACGCCGCAACTGGGTGCGTACCCGGGCCATAAGCTCGACAATCGAATAGGGTTTGACCACATAGTCATCAGCCCCGGTTTCCAGACCTCGCACTTTGTCGATTTCTTCCGACCGGGCCGACAGCATGATAATTGGGATCGACCGCGTGTCGGAGCGGGTTTTCAGCCGGCGGCAAACCTCGATCCCGCTGAGATTGGGCATCATCCAGTCCAGTACGATAATGTCCGGACTGTCTTCATCGACCAGCAACATGGCCTCTTCACCATTGGCTGCTTTGGATACGCGAAAACCTTCTGCCTCGAGATTATAGGCCAGGACTTCGCGCTGAGCCGGCTCATCCTCGACAACCAGAACGGTCGGTTGATCAGCGGACATTCTCAAATCTCCTAGACGGATTGCGATGTAAAATCGGCTTTGGGACGCGCTTCTGTCGGGCGCTCTCCGGTCACCAGATAAACGACCTGCTCGGCAATCGCCGTCACATGATCGCCCATACGTTCTATATTCTTGGCGATGAAATGCAGGTGCATACAGGATGAGATGTTGCGTGGGTCTTCTGCCATGAAAGTCAGGAATTCTCGGAACAGACCATTATACATCTGGTCGACTTCCTCATCACGTTCGATGACATCCGCCGCCAGCTCAGCGTCGCGCTGGACATAGGCGTCCAAAGCGTCCCTGAGCATCCGTTCGACCTCACGTGCCATACGTCGCAAGGCGGCGGCACTGCCATTGATCTCACTGGTATTGACCAGGACCGTCGTGCGTTTGGCTATGTTCTTTGAATAGTCGCCGATACGTTCCAGGTTGGCGGAAACCTTCAATACCGATAGGACCAGACGAAGATCGCTTGCTGTTGGCGCACGCAGCGCGATCAAACGCGCCGTTTCTTCGTTGATCAGCTCTTCCAACGCATCAATGGCCTTGTCGCCCTGACGCACCTCTTGCGCGAGTTCGACATCGCGCGACTCAAGCGACCGTGCCGCGCTCATGATTGCGGCTTCGACGAGGCCGCCCATTTTCATGATATGCGCCTGAATGGCTTCCAGATCCCGGTCGAAGGCGGATGCGATATGTTGTTCTGTCATCTCTGAATACCTATGTTCAGCCGATACGGCCGGTGATGTAGCTTTCGGTGCGGGGATCTTCGGGGTTGGTGAAAATCTGTCCGGTTTCACCAAACTCGACAAGGTTGCCCAAATGGAAAAACGCGGTCTTCTGGCTGACGCGAGCGGCCTGCTGCATCGAGTGGGTAACGATCACCACCGAGTATCGCGACCGCAATTCGTCGATCAGTTCCTCTACCTGCGCAGTCGCAATCGGATCAAGGGCCGAGCACGGCTCGTCCATCAGCAGAACCTCAGGTTCCGTAGCCACCGCACGGGCGATGCACAGGCGCTGTTGCTGACCGCCGGACAGGCCGGTTCCGGGGGCATCCAGACGGTCTTTGACCTCATCCCAGATGGCGCCGCGGCGCAGTGATTTCTCGACAATCTCGTCCAGTTCAGCCTTGTTTCTGGCCAGTCCGTGGATACGCGGGCCGTAGGCCACATTGTCATAGATTGACTTGGGAAATGGGTTCGGTTTTTGAAACACCATACCGACCTTGGCACGCAGCTGAACCGGGTCGACGCGTTTGTCATAGATATCTTCGCCATCCAGCAGGATATCGCCCTCGACACGGCAGATGTCGATCGTGTCGTTCATCCGGTTCAGGCAGCGCAGGAAGGTGGATTTTCCGCAACCCGAGGGGCCGATAAAGGCGGTGACGGTCTTGTCTTCGATCCTGACGTCGACGTCTTTGATGGCGTGATTTTCACCGTAATAAACCTGAACCTTGTTCGCGGCGATCTTGATGTCTTTGGCGTCCACGGTTCTCTCCACTCGTGTCATATCGTTCATAATTGACCCCATTTACCAGCGGCGTTCAAAGCGGCGGCGCAGGATGACTGCGATTGCATTCATTGTTACCAGGAAAAGCAGAAGGATAATGATGCCCCCCCATGCGCGTTCGTAAAAGGCCGGGTCGGCGCGCTTGGACCATTCGTAAATCTGTGCTGGCATGGCCGAGTTCGGAGACAGAAAACCGTCCACTATTCCATCCGGCGGGTTCGAGGCGATAAAGCCCACCATCCCGATCAGCAGCAACGGCGCAGTTTCACCAAGCGCCTGCGCCAGGCCAATAATAGTACCCGTCAGGATGCCAGGTGCGGCCAGTGGCAACACATGATGAAACACTGCCTGCATTTTCGAGGCCCCTACCCCCAGCGCGGCGTCCCGGATCGACGGCGGCACCGCCTTTAGCGACGCGCGGGTCGAAATGATGATCGTCGGCAGCGTCATCAGCGTCAGAACCAGACCACCCACCAGCGGGGCCGAGGTCGGCAGGTGCATATAGTTGATGAACACGGCCAGGCCCAGAATACCGAACACAATCGAAGGAACTGCCGCGAGGTTCGAGATATTCACCTCGATAATATCGGTAAACCGGTTCTGCGGCGCGAATTCTTCCAGATAGATTGAGGCCGCAACCCCGATCGGCAGCGCCAGCACCAACACAACCAGCATCATGAACAGTGAGCCCAGCATGGATACTCCGATCCCGGCAGCCTCGGGCCGCTGATCGGAGGCGTCCGCCCCGAAGATAAAGTCAGGGTTGAACGCCTTGTACAGCACACCAGCAGCACGCAACTGATCCACGAAGTCCAGCTGTGCGACCGAGATGCTCTTGTCATTCGCGATGGACTGGCGTGTCACACGGCCCTTCAGATAGCCATCAACGCGGCTGTTCACCAAAAAACGGAAGCTGACCGACTTTCCGATCTCATCCGGGTTCGAGATGACGTAATTACGAAGGTCCGCCTGTGCGGATTTGGAAAGGATTTGCCCCATCTCTTTGGGCGACAGATCGGACTGGATGCCCAGTTTCTGCACCTCAACCTCCAGTGCGGAGGCGATCAAAGGCGCGTATCCGAAGGTCGAAACCTTGCTGATATCCGCGATGTCACGGTTGCCCTTTTTGTCGAGCTTGTCTTCCTTCAGCTCAACCGTCAGCTCAAGAAAGCTTTGCTGAAAGGCGCCGGTACCGGAGGTGACGATATTGGTCACCAACACAATCAACATCACAAGACCGATACCAATGGCCGCGATACCGTACAATTTGAACCGGGTTTCGGCCGCATTGCGACGCTTGGTTTGTGTGTCCTGATTGAACAGCGAAGCCCCTTTGTGTTTAGCGGCAGGTGCTGCGTCTTGTTTTTGGGACATGTCAGTCATTCATACTGCTCCCGGTATTTGCGCACGAAATAGAGGGCGAAGATGTTCAGCCCCAGCGTGATGATGAACAGGGTCAGACCCAGGGCAAAGGCCACAAGAGTCTCCGGGCTTGCGAAATCAGTATCCCCGGTCAGCTGGCTGACGATCCTAGTGGTGATTGTTGTCATGGCTTCGAACGGGTTTCCCGAGAATTTGGCAATCGCACCGGCGGCCATCACGACAATCATCGTCTCACCGATTGCGCGGCTTGCGGCCAACAAGATTGCCCCTACGATCCCGGGCAAAGCTGCCGGCAGGACGACTTGCCTGACAGTTTCGGAATGCGTTGCGCCTAAGCCTAGCGATCCGTCTCGCATTGACTGGGGCACCGCGTTGATGATGTCGTCAGATAGTGACGACACGAATGGGATGAGCATGATGCCCATGACCAGACCCGCCGTGAGTACAGCGTTCGAACTGGCCATCCAACCAACGCCCAAAGCACCCCCCTGCCCGAACACAGATACCAGTGCCGGACCGACCGTCAGCAGCGCGAAAAGACCGTAAACGATGGTTGGGATACCGGCGAGGATTTCCAGCAAAGGCTTGGCCACAGACCTTGCCACGCTCGAGGCATATTCGGAAAGATAGATCGCAGCGTACAGCCCAATCGGAACCGCAACCAGCAACGCGATCAGAGAAATATACAAAGTCCCCCACAGCAGTGGGAGGATCGACAGTTCACTTCCGCCCCGGAAGTTCGGGGCCCAGGTGCTGCCAAAGAAAAAGTCTTTCCACGAATGAAGTTCAAAGAAATTCATTGTTTCAAAAAACATGGACAGGACGATGCCGACTGTGGTCAGAACTGCGATCGAAGCGGCCAGCAGCAGCAGCGCCAGAATGCCTTGTTCGACAACATTTCGGGCGCGAAATTCTTTATGAGTGCGGATATAGGCAAATGAGGCCCCGATCAGCGTCACAACCAAAACCGCGATCTGCATCGCAATGTTTCCGCTTGCGCTCATCGAGCGATATTTCTGCGCCGCCAGCAGAATGGGTGCGGTTACCTCTTGCGTAATGATCTGGCCAGCCTCTTTCAGTCGCGCGGTCACATCGGCAAAATCCTCATGCGCGCTGCGGGCAAAGTCTTCGGTCATGGTGCCTGCGGCAACCGCGCCGTCCAGGCCGTTGGCGACCCGGCGCACTTCGCTCATCAGCAAGCCGCGGGTCGACCCCTCGGGGATTGCCGAGTCCGGCAGCAACCCAGAGGCAGAATTGCTAACGATCAAGGGCTGCACCAGCAACCAGGTGACCAACAAAACGAACCCCGGTATCAGAGCCGTCAGTGCGACGTTATAGCCGTAATAGGATGGAAGAGAGTGCAGATTGCGCAGGTTTCCGTCCGCGCTGGCCATCGCGCGGGACCGGCCCGCAAAATAGCCAAGAACAGCAATCGCCAGCAAAATGAGCAGCAGCCAGGTTAGTGCCATGAGAACTCCGTCAAGCGGCAGGAGTGGATTTAAGAAAACCGGGGCGTAGACACCGCCCCGGTTCAGTCGTGTGAAAGCTTAGGAACCGCCGCCCAAAGTGGTTTCGCTGGCTACGATTTCCTGAACCTTGACCAGCTCTGGGTCTGATACGAGACCGTATGCAGCCAGAGGGCCATCGGGGCCTGCAACCTCGTCAGCGACGAAGAACTCTGCATATTCTTTCAGCCCGGGGATAACGCCGATATGCGCTTTTTTCACATAGAAAAACAGCGGGCGCGATACCGGGTATTCGCCAGTTGCGATGGATTCGGTCGAAGGCACGATGCCTGCCATGGTCGCAACCTGCAGTTTGTCGGTGTTGTTTTCGTAGAACGCCAGACCAAAGACGCCGATGCCGTCTTTGTTGCTGTCGATACGCGCCAGGGTCTCGGTATAGTCACCGTCGATGTCGACCGAAACGCCATCCGTACGCAGAGCGATACAGGCTTTTTCAGCGGCTTTCTTGTCGTCGCCATTTGCGGCTTTGTAGACATCAAAGTCACCCAGATGCTCACAACCGGCCAGGATCACCTTGTCTTCGAACACTTCACGCGTGCCGTGCTTGGTGCCGGGGATGAAGGCTGCAATCGGCTGCGCCGGGAATGCTGGGTTCACGTCGGCCCAGGTCTTGTTGGGATTGTCGACCAGCTGGCCATCAACTACGATCTGAGCGGACAGCGCTTTGTACCAATCTTCCGGCGTGAACTCGAACGAGTTGCCGTTGATGTCGGATGCGAAAACGATGCCGTCATAGCCGATCTGAACTTCGATGATGTCGGTGACGCCGTTTTCGGCGCAGGCTTTGATCTCTTTTTCACGGATCTGGCGCGAAGCGTTCGCTACGTCGATGGTGTTTTCGCCAACACCTTCACAGAACCGCTTGAGGCCGGCCGAAGATCCGCCCGATTCAACAACCGGGGTCTGGAAGTCAAAGTTTTCGCCAAAGGCTTCTGCAACGATCGAAGCATAGGGCAGAACGGTGGAAGAACCAGCAACCTGAACTTGATCACGCGCGGTGGCCGCAGTGGCCGAAACAGCAGCGATAGCCAGAACCGAAGCCGACAGTTTTACAAAGGACATTTCAGTCTCCTTGAGAAATATGTTTCTGGATCATCCTCATGATGATCTTGGCCGAACCTCTAAAAGTCGTGCGTAAGTCTTTTGTGACAAGTGTGTAACGGTTTCATGACATGTTTGGATTTTCAGCCGATACGCCACAGAACATATGCTGTGAAAGAAACAAAACAGATCCGACAACTGGCTTGATCCAAGCGATCAGCGCGGCAAAATCACTGTAAAAACAGTGCCTTTTCCAAGATCGCTTTCCACCCGCAATCTGCCGCGATGGCGGTTTAGAATATGTTTTACAATCGCCAGGCCCAACCCGGTTCCACCCAGTTGCCGTGACCTATGACTGTCCGCGCGATAGAATCGTTCGGTCAAACGCGATACATGCTTCGGGTCGATTCCAGGTCCCCTATCCACGATCTGAACGCGAACACCGGGACCACGCATAGCAGTATCGTGATCCGAAGATTTGACGCGAACTTCTACCCGACCACCGCTGCCGCCGTATTTAATTCCGTTCTCGATCAGGTTGGTAAATACTTGGAGCAACTGGTCGCTGTCGCCAACTAGCATTATTTTGTCTTCGGGCGCATCCAGGCTCAGCACTACATCCGCGTCATCTGCCAATGGGCGCAGAGAATTGAGGGTCGATTTAAGAAGTGCCGTCAGCTCAAGTTGTTCTTTCGGGCGAACCCGCTCTTCGCTTTCGACGCGGTTCAAAGACAGAAGATCGCCGACAAGCCGGTTCATGCGATTTGCCTCGTCGTTCATGATCTGAAGAAAACGATCCCGGGCGGCCTCGTCATCTCGGGCCGGACCGCGCAAGGTTTCAATAAAGCCCATTAATGCCGTCAGCGGGGTCCGCAATTCATGGCTGACATTCGCGACGAAATCACGTCGCATCTGATTTGCTTGCTCAACATGCGTAACGTCCTGAAATACAGCAAGCAACGCACCGCCGGATACTGCACCGACCCCATTCATATACCGGCACTGAACTTCGAATGTTGTATCCTGGGCACCGTCATTGGACAGGTGCCGAGTGTTGGACGTTCCCTTCGTGCGCAGGCTTTGTTCAATCGCTTCGATAACCTGCGGCTGTCTGAGGATGGTCGCGAAATGCCGCTGCAGGATATTCTGGCCCAACAACGTCTTTGCTTCGGTATTGACCGCAATAATCCGTTCCGTCTGGTCAACCATCAGCGCGGGCATCGGGATGGCGGTTACAATTTCTTCAAGTTGGTCGTTGGTCATAAAGGGGCAGTTCTCTTAGCAACGCAGTTGGACGCTAGGATAGCTCTCGCATTGTATCGCGAAAATGACGCATGTTTTCTTGATAATGCAAGGCGCTGAAGGTCAGCTTCTGGGCGGTCGCAGCGTCGATCTCCCGCACCACTTTACCCGGTGAGCCCATGACCAGAGAGTTATCCGGTATCTCTTTTCCTTCGGTCACCAAAGCCCCTGCCCCGATCAGACAGTTTTTGCCGATCTTGGCACCGTTCAACACGATGGCCCCCATTCCGATCAGGGTATTATCCCCGATCGTACAGCCATGCAGCATGACCTTATGCCCAATCGTGCAGTTCTTCCCGATGCTCAGAGGATACCCCGCATCAATATGCATCACGCAGTTTTCCTGAACATTGCTGCCCTCACCAACCCGGATTTCTTCGTGATCAGCGCGGATCGTGCAGCCGAACCAGACCGAGGCCCCCTGCTCGAGCACGACTTTGCCGATCAGATTGGCGTCGGGGGCGACCCAAGTGTCCTCGTGGATTTCCGGTACATCAGAGCCAAGGGCATAGATGGTCATGACTGATCCTCGAATTCGTTTTGCAGCGTACGGACATGATCCTGAAGCTTGGGTTGCTGGATACGCCGCATTCGCTCGGCACTGACGATGGTTTTCAGCTTTTCTTCGGTCTCATCCAGATCGTCATTGACCAGCACATAGTCGTAATATCCCCAATGACTGATCTCATCCCAGCTTTTGAGCATCCGCTTGGAAATAACCTCTTCACTGTCCTGACCGCGGCTTTCCAGTCGGCGGCGCAATTCGGGGATCGACGGTGGCAGGATGAAAATCGACAGGGCGTGTTTGCCCAGATCCGAGTTCCTAATCTGCACCTCGCCCTGCCAGTCGACATCGAACAGAACGTCCTTGCCGTCATTGATGGACTCGCGAACTGGCCCAGCCGGAGAGCCGTAGAAATTGCCAAACACATGGGCATGTTCCAGCATCTGTCCCTCGGACACCTGCTGTCGAAAGGTATCTTCTGTCAGGAAATAATACTCACGCCCATGTTCTTCCCCAGGCCGGGGCGCGCGTGTTGTGGCCGAAACCGAGAACTCCAGATCCGTGTCCCATTGCATCAGACGCTTGGCCAACGTGGATTTCCCTGCGCCCGAAGGCGAGGACAGAATGATTAATAGGCCGCGTCGATCCGCCATCAGGGCGCTCCTGTCATTATTCTACGTTCTGCACTTGCTCGCGCATCTGATCTATTACCGCCTTCAACTCAAGCCCCACTGTTGTCAGATCAGCGCTTTGTGCCTTGGAACACAGCGTATTGGCCTCGCGGTTGAACTCTTGCATCAGGAAATCAAGCTTGCGCCCCACGGCGACATCCTGCGCAAACAGATCGCGCGCGGCTGTGACATGGGCTTTCAGCCGGTCAATTTCCTCGGTTATATCAGACTTGACCGCGATCAAGGCCAGTTCCTGTGCAACCCGGTCTGGATCGGCGCCCTGAGCGTTGTCCATCACGCGCTGCAGGTTTTCTCGGAGGTTTTCTGCGATCTTATCCCGACGCTCTTCAGCCAGCTGGGCGGCCTGTTCCGTAAGGGTTGAGACCTGCGTTAGCTGTCCGTCCAGCACATCGGCCAAGGCGCGGCCCTCGGATTCACGCATCTGAATAAAATCGCGCAGCAATGCGTCAAACGCAGCTATCAGATGTTTGACCAAAGGTTCGGGATCATCGGCATCCCCACCCGTTTCCAACATGCCTTTGACCGCAATCAGTTCGGCCGCTGTTGAGGGGGCCAGCACTATCCCCCGTTCTTCTGCCATCGTCTGCGTTCGTGCCATCGCATCAAGCGCGGCAGCCATCGCAACCGGGTTCAGCACCAAATCGGCGGTCGCTTCCTCGCGGCTCAGCTTGAGCGACAGCGTCACATTCCCCCGGCCCAGACCTTTGGACATCCGTGACCGCAGCGCAGCCTCAAGCCCCGTGAGCCATTCAGGCACCCGCAGACGCATATCCAGCCCTTTGCCATTTACGCTGCGCAGCTCCCAGGTCCAGCTGTGTGGACCATGTGTTCCCTTGCCCGAGGCAAATCCGGTCATGGATCTGATCATGCCTGTTTTCTCCGCTTTGCCCGCCTAATGTTCTTGTCCGCACCTAATGCCATCCTCGTGTGCAGGGCAAGAGTTTGCTGAGAATGACAGCGTAGGACAGAGGTTAACCATTCATTAAAGAATTACTCCAAAATTGACTCAACCCGTGCCAATCTCGTCTAGGCAAGTACCGACAAGGCACAAAAGCTCCCGGTATCTTGCATTTTATGAAAAGACGGTCGATTGCAGTTAGGGTGATGAAAATGAAGATCTTTTTCGGTAACGGTTCCGGGACTAAATTTGGAAAGATCGTCGCAATGGATCGTTTTGACAGTGGGCGCAGTCTATCGCCCATACAACAGGCCGAAGCGTACTGGACAGCCTTGCTGCCCGGCGATGGTGTTCCTATGCGATCTCAGATCGACCCGCGCGGGCTTGAGAATATCCTGCCTAACACCTTCATCCTTGAACGCATTGCACCCGGTCTGGCCCGGTTTCGTCTGGCCGGCAGTCACTTGAACACACTGGCGGGTATGGAGGTCCGGGGAATGCCGCTGACCGCTTTTTTCAAACCCAGCGCGCGAACTCAGGTTACGGAAATCCTTGAACAGGTTTTTGCCGGTCCTGCCATTGCTGAACTTGAATTGGCCTCGACCGGTGGGTTTGGGCGCACGGATCTTCAGGCGCGAATGATCCTTTTGCCGCTGAAAAGCGATTTGGGCGATGTCAGCCGTGTTCTTGGCGTCATGGTCAGTGACAGGGCGATTGGGGCAACCCCCCGGCGCTTTGATGTAAGCCATCATAAACTGCGTGCTGTGTCAGAAATACAGGCGCCTCAACAACCGGTTCAGCCTGTTGTCGAAGGATTTGCCGAAGAACAACAAGAGTTCAAACGTCCCGGATTTCACCTTCGATTGGTCGTATCACGGGATAAGTAACGAGTAACGCGTATTAAATGTAAAGAAGGCGGGCCTATTAGACCCGCCTTTTTAAAACCGTCTGACCAAGTGGTTAGGAGGCTGCGCGTTTGCCGCGGTTCCGGCGCAGATCTGTCAGTTCTTCCGCAACAAGGAAGGCCAGTTCCAACGACTGCGACGCGTTCAAACGTGGATCGCAGGCAGTGTGGTAACGGTCTGACAGATCTTCTTCTGTTACAGCGCGTACACCTCCAGTGCATTCGGTCACGTCTAGCCCGGTCATCTCAAAATGCACACCGCCGGGGATCGTGCCCTCGGCCTGATGCACACCAAAGAAGTCGCGAACTTCGCGCAGCACGGAATCAAAGGGCCGGGTCTTATAGCCGGTGGCCGATTTGATCGTATTGCCGTGCATAGGGTCACAGACCCAGGTCACCTTGGCGCCCTCTTCCTTGACGGCTTTGACCAGACGCGGCAGATGCTCTCCCGCCTTGCCTGCACCAAACCGCGCGATCAGGGTCAGACGCCCTTCTTCGTTTTCCGGGTTCAGTTTGGCCATCAGAACTTTGAGGTCTTCGGCAGATGTCGTCGGACCGCATTTCAGACCGATCGGGTTCAGAACGCCGGAACAGAATTCAACATGCGCGCCATCAGGCTGACGGGTGCGGTCGCCAATCCAGATCATGTGGCCGGACCCGGCCAACCAGTTGCCCGATGTAGAATCAAGACGGGTTAGCGCCTCTTCGTATTCAAGCAGCAGACCTTCGTGGCTGGTATAGAATTCAACCGACGAGAATTCATGCGTTGTGTCCGCGGTGATGCCCGCAGCCCCCATGAAATCAATCGAATCCTGAATTCGGTCAGCAATTTCAGAGTATTTCTGAACATCCTGGCCATCGGCAAAGCCGAGTGTCCACGAATGCACATGGCTCATATCGGCGAAACCACCGGTCGAAAAGGCGCGCAACAAGTTCAATGTTGCCGCTGCCTGCGTATAGGCTTGCAACATCTTGGACGGATTCGGAATCCGCGCCTCGGGCGTGAAATCCAGCTCGTTGATAATATCGCCGCGATAGCTGGGCAGCTCAATGCCATCCACCACCTCTGTCGGTGCGCTGCGCGGTTTGGCGAACTGTCCAGCCATACGGCCCACTTTGACCACCGGCACCTTTGCGCCATAGGTCAGAACCATGGCCATCTGCAGCATCACCTTAAAGGTGTCGCGGATCGCATCCGCGCTGAATTGTTCAAAGCTTTCAGCACAGTCGCCGCCCTGCAGCAGGAAAGCCTCACCCCGCCCCGCAGCACCAAGATGTTGCTTGAGCCGACGTGCCTCACCTGCAAACACCAGCGGCGGATACTGCGAAAGCTGAGCCTCGACTTTTGCCAGCGCGGCTGCGTCGGTATAGTCTGGCATCTGAACCCGGGGCTTGTTGCGCCAGTTCGTTTTTTGCCATTCGGTCATAGCTTTGATCTCCGCTGAAGTATTCAAGTCGCCTCTATACAAAAACGTTTGGTGAGAGGCCATATACGATTTGGACCTCTTGACGTCGCAAACAAGCTTTGATCATGGTGGCGGTCAAATCTGTCGCCGGACGTAGGGTCAAACGGCGCCGAATCAAGGACACCTCGCCATGCAAGAGCAACGCCAAGTTGTCACGGTGGAAACCACTGCGGCCAGCCCTCGTCATTTCGTGTTTGTCCTGTTGGACAAATTCTCGCTGCTGTGTTTTGCCTCTGCGCTGGATAGCCTGCGCATCGCAAACCGAATGGCCGACAAAGAGCTTTACAGTTGGAGTCTGTCTGGAGAAGGCGGCGAGACAATCAGATGTTCCGCAGGAACCGAGTTCAAACTGGACGCAGATCTAGCCGAGCTGCAGCGTGATGACGTCGTGCTGATCTGCGGCGGTGTCGATGTTCAAGCCGCTACCACCAAGAAAATTCTGAACTGGGTCCGCCGCGAAGCACGCCGGGGATTGCGCATTGGTGGGCTGTGTACGGCGGCTTATACCTTGGCCAAGGCCGGTTTACTGGATGGCAAGCGTGCGACAATTCACTGGGAAAACTCAGACAGTTTCACCGAAGAATTTGATGAGGTCGAACTGACCAAATCCGTATTCCAGATTGACGGAAACCGGATGACAACAGCCGGTGGTACTTCCTCTATCGACCTGATGCTGAAAATCATCGCCGAGGATTTTGGCGAAGATCTTGCGAACGCGGTGGCCGATCAGTTGATCTATTCCTCGATCCGTACTGATCAGGACACCCAGCGTCTGTCGACCCCGACACGGATTGGGGTGCGCCATCCCAAGCTGAGCCAGGTCATCCTGATGATGGAGAAGAACATCGAAGAGCCGATCTCGCCTTCGCTTCTGGCCAAAGAGGTCGGCATGTCCACGCGGCAGCTAGAGCGTCTGTTTCGCCGTTACCTCAGCCGATCGCCTAAACGCTATTATATGGAGCTGCGCCTGCATAAGGCCCGGAACCTGCTGATGCAGACCGACATGAGCGTGATCAACGTGGCGCTGGCATGCGGGTTTGCCTCGCCTAGCCATTTCTCGAAATGCTACCGGGCGCATTACAACACCACGCCCTATCGTGAGCGCGGTGCGCAAAGCGGGCGCTTGTCTGTTTAATCGCTGTGGGTCATGCGAAAGACAGCGCCCTGCCCGACGGAAATAAACCAGATTGATCCATCCGGTGCCTCGACAATGTCGCGGACGCGTTCCGTCTGAGGGCCCTTGATCTGCTCGACCTCAGTCAAAGGGATGCCTTCAAGCCGAGCGATATAGTCGAATTTGAGCGACCCGACGAATAGATCACCGTTCCATTCGGGCCAAAGCTTGCCTGAATAAATCAAAAGGCCGGATGGGGCGATGGAAGGGTCCCAGTAGAATTCAGGTTGCTCCATCCCCGGTTTCGCCGTCCCCTCGCCGATTGCCTGGCCGGAATAGTGCTTGCCATAGGAAATCACCGGCCAGCCATAGTTCCGCCCCGGCCGGATTAGGTTCACTTCATCTCCGCCCTTGGCTCCATGTTCCGATACCCATAGATGCCCCCGTGCATCCAGCCCTGCGCCTTGGGGATTCCGGTGGCCATAAGACCATATCTCAGGCTGAATTCCCTGTTGTCCGACAAATGGATTATCAGCCGGCACCGAGCCGTCCCGATTCACACGGATCACCGAGCCGTTGTGACTCGATTGATCCTGTGCGGTCGGGCGATCACCACGATCGCCGATAGTGACAAGTAATGTCCCGTCCTTTGCCTCGACAATACGAGAGCCAAAATGACGCCCAGAATCCCCACCATTTTCCGCTTCGAAAATCGTGCGCAGATCGGTCAGCTCTGATCCGTCTTCGGACAGGCGCGCAATCGCAAGTGCAGTGCCTGCCCCCTTTGGTTGAGGCTTGGAATAGGTCAGGAAAACCTCACGGCTTTGCGAAAAATCCCTGGCAACGGTTACGTCCAGCAAACCGCCCTGCCCCTTTGCAACCACATTGGGAGTGCCTTTGACGCGAACTATGTTTCCCTCCGACACGAACAGAAGATCACCGTCGCGCTCAGTTACCAGAAAGGACATGTCAGGCAGGATGCCGACTGCCCAGGGCGTATCGAGCCCCTTCACCATCGCCGTCACACGCGCCGATCCGGAGTTGGTAGTTAGCGATTCTGCCCCTGCCAACCCTGAAACAACAGAAAATATGAAGATCAAAGCTAGTCTAAACATCTCGTTCTCCTTACCGAAAACACCGCGCCGGGCACATCTGAACAACTAGAACTGTGCGCCACAAAAACACGTTTGCGTTAGGACTTTTCTTTTTCGAACAGCTTGCCTAGGGTCGTGCCCAGAACGAATACGTTCACAACTGGGAGTAACCATATGAAAAAGCTGCTTACAGCAACTGCAGCAACCGCCCTTCTTTCGGGCGCAGCTATGGCCGAAGACGTCACATTGGGTGTTCTGTTCGGCTTTACCGGACCGATTGAATCGCTGGCACCCGCTATGGGTTCAGGCGCCGAGATGGCGATGGCCGAAGTCACCGAATCCGGCAAACTGCTGGATGGCTCGACCGTCACCGCATCGCGCGCTGATACCGGCTGTATCGACAACGGCCTGTCCACCTCGAACGGTGAACGCATGATTGCCGACGGCGTTGCCGGCATCATTGGCGGTGACTGCTCTGGCGTGACCGGAGCGATCCTGCAGAATGTCGCGATCCCGAACGGGATGGTCATGATCTCGCCCTCGGCGACCTCGCCCGGCCTGTCGACCATGGAGGATAACGGCCTGTTCTTCCGCACCGCCCCTTCGGATGCGCGTGAAGGTCAAGTGATGGCAGATATCCTGAATGATCGCGGTATCACTTCAATCGCACTGACCTACACCAACAACGACTATGGCAAGGGTCTGGCAGACGCGATCCAGTCCTCGTTCGAGGCATCGGGCGGCGAAGTCACAATCGTGGCAGCGCATGAAGATGGCAAAGCGGACTACTCGGCCGAAGTTGGCGCGCTGGCCTCGGCCGGTGGCGACATTCTGGTTGTAGCCGGGTATCTCGATCAGGGCGGACTGGGCATCATTCAGTCAGCGCTGGACAGCGGTGCATTCGACACGTTCGGCTTGCCGGGCGGCATGATCGGTGACTCGCTGCCCGCAAATGTCGGTCCCGACCTGAACGGCTCGTTCGGTCAGATCGCCGGTTCAGGTGGTGAAGGTGCTGAAAAGTACTTTGCCATGGCCGAAGCCGCCGGTTTTGACGGATCGTCGCCCTATTCGCCTGAAAGCTATGACGCCGCAGCGCTGTTCATGCTGGCGATGCAGGCCGCTGGTTCGACCAACCCGGCCGACTACGGCAGCAAGATCCTAGATGTTGCCAACGCTCCAGGAGAGAAGATCTATCCGGGTGAGCTGGCCAAAGGTCTGGAACTGTTGGCCGCAGGTCAGGACATCGACTATGTCGGCGCGTCGGGCGTTGAGCTGATCGGCCCCGGCGAAAGCGCAGGTTCGTATCGCGAGATCGAAGTCACCGACGGCGAAAACAAGACCGTCAACTTCCGTTGATTTTGACCTAAGAAGACCTGAAAATAAGCAGCCCGGACCTTGTGTCCGGGCTGCTTCAGTGAAAAAAGACCGCACCTCTTCAATGAGGGTGTGAAAACAAGAACGCCGAAAACGGCGGCTAGGGGAAAAGATGATCGTCGTCGAGGACCTGCATAAGCATTTCGGCGGGTTTCATGCGGTGGATGGGGCATCGCTGGAAATCCAGAAGGGTTCGATCACCGGCCTGATTGGGCCGAACGGGGCCGGAAAGACAACTCTGTTCAACGTGATCGCGGGTGTGCTCCCGCCCACCTCTGGGCGCGTGTTCATGGATGGCGAGGACATAACCGGCTTGCCACCACACGATCTGTTTCACAAAGGTCTGCTGCGCACTTTTCAGATCGCGCATGAGTTCTCCTCGATGAGCTGTCGAGAGAACCTGATGATGGTGCCCGGAGCGCAATCCGGGGAATCGCTTTGGAACACCTGGTTCGGCCGCAAACGCATCGCTAATGAAGAGCGCGCGTTAAAGGCTAAGGCTGATGAGGTGTTGGAGTTTCTGACCATCGAACATCTGGCCGATCACAAGGCCGGTCAGGTCTCGGGCGGGCAGAAAAAGCTGCTGGAACTTGGCCGTACCATGATGGTCGACGCCAAGATCGTGTTTCTGGACGAGGTCGGCGCGGGTGTGAACCGCACTCTGCTGATGACCATCGCCGACACAATCCTGCGCCTGAACAAGGAACGCGGCTATACTTTCGTGGTTATCGAGCACGACATGGATTTCATCGGCAAAATCTGCGACCCGGTCATTTGTATGGCCGAGGGCAAGGTTCTGGCCCAGGGCACTCTGGACGAGATCAAAGCCAATGAGCATGTGATCGAAGCCTATCTGGGCACCGGCCTGAAGAACAAAGACAAGCTGGAGGCCGGGGCATGAGCGATAATCCTTATCAGGATGACCACGGCAACAAGGATGCCTCGATCACCAATACACACGGCATGGGCACAATGACGCCCGCACATCGCAAAAGCGGAAAGACGCACCGCGTCGAAGGTGGCCCATTCCTGATCGGCGACACCATGACCGGAGGCTACGGCAAGGGCCCGGATATCCTGCATGATTGCACGATTTCCGTCGATGCCGGTGAAATCGCTGTAATCGTTGGCCCCAACGGCGCCGGTAAATCCACTGCAATGAAGGCCGTGTTTGGGATGCTGGATGTCCGCGCGGGATCTGTGCGACTGGACGGAGAAGACATCACCAACCTGTCGCCCCAGGATCGGGTGATCAAGGGGATGGGCTTTGTTCCGCAGACCTCGAACATCTTCACTTCGATGACGGTCGAAGAAAACCTTGAGATGGGCGCGTTCATCCGTCGTGACGACTTTTCAGACACGATGGAACAGGTCTATGACCTCTTTCCCATTCTCCGTGACAAACGCAACCAAGCCGCCGGAGAGCTGTCGGGCGGTCAGCGCCAACAGGTTGCCGTGGGCCGCGCGCTGATGACCCAGCCCAAAGTGCTGATGTTGGACGAACCCACCGCCGGTGTTTCACCCATCGTGATGGATGAGCTGTTCGACCGGATTATCGAGGTTTCCCGCACCGGACTGCCGATCCTGATGGTGGAACAGAACGCCCGTCAGGCTTTGGAGATCGCGGACAAGGGATATGTGCTGGTTCAAGGGCGGAATGCCTATACCGGCACGGGCAAGGAACTGCTGGCCGATCCAGAGGTTCGTAAGAGTTTCTTGGGGGGGTGAGGATGAATAGATTTAGCTGTCTCGCCCCCTTTTTCGTCTGTCTTTTTGTAACCGTCGCTTCTGCTGAGAGCGCGATACTTCAATCAAAACAAACTGAATCAGAAAATGTGCTTCTTTGTAGGTTTGAGAATCAACGAAATGTGATGCTTTCTGAAACAGAGCACCAATTAATCTGGCACGAAAATGGCTTAGAATACCCAACTAGTGACTGGTCGCATATTCGGGTCACGCATGATCCAATACTTTCGGTATTCGCCTATGGCCCAGACATTGGCAGCCCAAGGCTCGACGTGTTTCAAGGCGTTTTTAATGCGGACAAACCCAACTATGAACTTGGAACTGCAATCTTAAGTGAAACATTGGTTGGACGCGACAAACTACTGACCAGGTCAGTTAAAGGTTTCTGCGAAGCAGGGAAACAAAACTAATGGACTTCCTCAACGCCCTTGTGGCGCTCTCCAACTTCGTCCTTGTTCCCGCAATCGCCTATGGCAGCCAGTTGGCGCTGGGCGCGTTGGGGGTGACGCTGATCTATGGCATCCTGCGGTTCTCGAATTTTGCCCATGGCGACACGATGGCCTTTGGTGCGATGATCGCGGTGCTGGTCACATGGGGTCTGCAGGCCGCCGGTGTCAGTTTCGGGCCGTTACCGACCGCTCTGCTGGCCCTGCCCTTTGCCATTCTCGGCTGTATCGTTCTGGTTCTGATCACGGATCGGCTGGTGTACAGGTTCTACCGGGAACAAAAGGCCAAGCCGGTCATTCTGGTGATCGTCTCGATGGGCGTGATGTTCATAATGAACGGGCTGGTGCGGTTCATAATCGGGCCGGATGATCAAAGGTTCTCGGACGGTGAGCGGTTCATCGTTTCGGCGCGGGAATTCAAGGCAATGACCGGGCTGCGTGAGGGGCTGGCGATCAAGACCTCTCAGGGCATCACCGTGGTTGTGGCCGTTGTCGCCGTGGCACTTTTGTTCTGGTTTTTGAACAAAACCCGCACCGGCAAGTCGATGCGCGCTTATTCGGATAACGAGGATCTGGCGCTGCTGTCCGGCATCAACCCTGAACGTGTGGTGATGATCACCTGGATCCTTGTCGCGGCGCTGGCGACAACTGCGGGTGTGCTTTACGGGTTGGACAAGAGCTTTAAGCCCTTTGTCTATTTCCAGCTTCTGCTGCCGATCTTCGCTTCGGCCATCGTCGGCGGCCTCGGCAACCCGTTGGGCGCTATCGCGGGCGGGTTCATCATCGCGTTTTCCGAGGTGACGATCACCTATGCGTGGAAAAAGGTGCTGACCTATATGGCACCGGAACATCTAGAGCCTTCGGGATTGGTCCAATTCCTGTCCACCGATTACAAATTCGCGGTCAGCTTTGTTATCTTGCTTATCGTGCTTCTGTTTAAGCCCACAGGTCTGTTTAAGGGGAAAGCAGTATGACCGAGACTGTCAAAAATACGCTGCTTTTCGTGGTTGTTGGCGGCCTGATCCTGTTGACCGGATTCACGCAAAGCTGGAATTCGGCGATCCTGATCCTGAACATGGGGCTGATCTCGGCCATCATGGCGCTTGGGGTGAACTTGCAATGGGGCTTTGCGGGCCTGTTTAACGTTGGTGTTATGGGCTTTGTTGCGCTGGGCGGGCTGGCAGTTGTGCTGGTCTCAACCCCGCCGACACCCGGCGCGTGGTCATCCGGAGGATACGGGATCGTCCTTGCGTTGCTGTTGGGGGCTGCAACCGTCGTTGCGGCGGTTCTGGTGGCAACAAAAATGCCTAGGGGCCGTGTACAGACGATTGCCATCGTCGCCATTCTGATCGCCGGGTTTTTCATTTACCGTGCGGTGTTTGACCCCAGCGTTGCTGGTGTCGAAGCCATTGACCCAGCCGTTGCGGGCAACCTTGGCGGGTTGAATCTGCCGGTTCTGCTGGCCTGGCCCGCGGGCGGCGTGCTGGCCGCCGGTGCCGCTTGGCTGATCGGCAAAACAGCCCTTGGCCTGCGCTCGGACTATCTGGCGATTGCGACGCTTGGGATTGCCGAAATCATCATCGCAATCATGAAAAACGAGGACTGGCTGGCCCGAGGTGTCAAGAATGTCTACGGCATCCCACGCCCCTCGCCCGTGGTCGGCTATGAGGTTGAGCTGCAGCAGGATCCATCCTTCATTGCCCGTGCCGATTGGTTTGGGCTGGACCCTGTCATCGCCTCGACCCTGTCGGTCAAGCTGGGCTATTCCCTGCTGTTCATGGTTGTTCTTCTGATCCTGCTGTGGATGTCCCAGATGGCGCTGCGCAGCCCCTGGGGCCGCATGATGCGCGCCATCCGTGACAACGAGGTTGCAGCCGAGGCGATGGGTAAAGATGTCACCCGCCGCCATTTGCAAATCTTCGTTCTGGGCTCTGCCATCTGCGGTATCGCGGGCGCAATGATGACAACGCTGGACGGGCAGTTGACGCCGGGTACCTACAACCCTCTGCGCTTTACATTTCTGGTCTGGGTCATGGTGATCGTGGGCGGATCGGGCAACAACTTTGGTGCGGTGCTGGGCGCGTTCCTCATCTGGTTCCTGTGGGTCCAGGTCGAACCGATTGGGTTGTGGCTTATGAACCTGATCACGTCCGGAATGCCCGATGGCAGTGCGCTCAAGACGCATCTGATCGACAGCGCGGCCCATATGCGACTGTTCACGATGGGGTTGATTCTGCTGATTGTTCTTAGATTCAGCCCAAGAGGGTTGATCCCCGAGAAATAGGGCCACAGAACCTCCAATATATGGAACCGCGTCAAGAAATTGGTGCGGTTTCTTGCTTTTGAGTGAGGAACTTACTAGAGCAACTCATCGGCCTGACAAGTTTCACAGTCGTGTTCACCAAATATTTGCCTTTGTGCAGACTACTACCATTTGCCCGCAGGGAATAGAAAACACCGATGAAAACCACTCTTACAAAGACACTCATTCTGCTGCCGGTTCTTGCCTCTTTGACCGCATGTATTCCGTCACCAAAAGATCTGGAAACCACTCCGGTCAAAGTCCAGACCCCCAAGGGCGTGGTAACATGCCAGCTCTACCGGCAGAACCGCGTGGACTGGGACCGGGCAATCGACTTTCCGGCAACAAAAATGTCCGTCCCCGAGGCTGATGCATATTGCAGACAAGAAGGCCAACGCCGCCTGAAGTGACCGTTGTGAGGCCGGGCAATTAGCCCGGCCCGCCATTCAACGATTACGAAATAACCCGCCCAGAATGCCTCGGACGATCCTGCGCCCGGTTGTTCCCTTAAGCTCTTTAATGACGGCATCGCTCATGGCGGTGGCAAAGGTGTCTTTCTTTCGCACGATCCGCGAAGAAGACCGCGTTACTTTGCTACCTGAGTATCGGCGAGCCGTGGCAAATTCGCGTTCTGCAATCGATTGAGACTCAAGCTGTTCTTCTGCCTCGGCTGCGGCCTGTGCTGCGGCATCAGTCCGCGCCTGGAGCATCTCAAAGGCTGATCTGCGATCTATGCGGGTTTCGTATTTGCCTTTCATCGGAGACGCATTCATTACCGTTTGCCGTTCGGCAGCGGTAATCGGCCCCAACTGTGACCCAGGGGGACGGATCAAAGTGCGTTCGACGATGCCCGGAACCCCTTTCTTTTGCAGCATGGATGTAACCGCCTCGCCCACGCCAACCTCACGGATGGCGGCCTCAGTATCAAAGGTTGGATTCTCGCGGTAGGTTTCAGCCGCAAGGCGAAGGTTTTTCCTGTCTCGGGCGGTGAAAGCTCGCAAAGCATGCTGTACCCGGTTACCCAACTGACCCAGAATGTCTTCTGGGATGTCTGCCGGGTTTTGCGAGATGAAATAGACCCCTACGCCCTTTGATCGGATAAGGCGGGCGACCTGCTCGACCTTGTCCACAAGCACTTTGGGCGCGTCTTCGAACAACAGATGCGCTTCGTCAAAGAAAAATACCAGCTTGGGTTTGTCCGGATCGCCGACTTCGGGCAACTCTTCAAACAGTTCGCTCAGCAGCCATAACAGGAACGTCGCATACAGACGAGGTGATCCCATCAGCTTGTCAGAGGCCAGGATGTTCACCATGCCATTCCCGTTGGCATCGGTGCGCATAAGATCGGCCAGTTCCAGGGCAGGTTCGCCAAACAGATTGGTGCCCCCTTGATTTTCAAGAACCAATAACCGTCGCTGGATGGCACCGATCGAGGCGGTTGAGACATTCCCATAGCGCAGCGAAAGATTTGCTCTGTTCTCTCCAATCCAGACCAACAGGGCTTGCAGATCTTTCATATCCAACAGGGGCATACCTTCTTCATCGGCAACCCGAAATGCAATGTTTACAATGCCTTCTTGTGCTTCGCTCAGGTCCATCAGCCTGGACAACAACAAAGGTCCCATCTCGGATACTGTGGTTCGAACCGGATGGCCTTGCTGACCGAACAGATCCCAGAAAGTGACCGGGCAAGCGGCATATTCGTAATCCGTGAATCCGATGGTTTCGGCACGCTTCTGAAATGCCCCATGTAGCTTGTGACTTTCACTGCCCGCCAACGCCAAACCAGACAGATCACCTTTGACGTCAGACAGAAACACCGGCACCCCGGCCTTGGAAAACCCCTCGGCCAGGATCTGAAGCGTCACGGTCTTGCCAGTACCGGTCGCACCGGCAATCAGGCCGTGGCGGTTGGCGTATTTCAACGACAACGTCTGCGGTTGGCTGTAATCTGCGCCACCACCGCCAAGAAATATGTTCTCACTCATATGCTTAAGGCCCTGTTTCCTACCGATCTCCGCCCAGCATACAAAGTTAACCTTTGGCTGCGATAGTTTTCTGGTTGTTCGTGTATGAGAATTGCGCGGTCAACAAACTTCCTCCCTGTCGACTGGCCGCGCGTTCACGCGCGGCCCTTTTTCCACCATAGCTTCATAATTAAATTTTCAGGTTAGCAGTTGACCACCGCGCCGCCCTCTCGTAACGTCTGCTCATAATTAAGTCGGCCGGTCCGACGGGGAGAAAAATTCATGAAAGGGAGCCGCTCCACCGGCTCCCTTTTATCTTGGCCACACGTGTTGCCCACGGGGCCTCAGGCGAGATTCCGATCACTTCTGTCTTTTTACGCTGCATAATGCCTGACACTGCGCGCCAGTGGTGCTAGACCCGGCGAAAAGCCACATCAACAATCACGAGGCAATCATGTTCAGGACACCGATAAAGCTTGTTGCGGCAGCTTTTCTTTTTAACGGCGCCGCCCTGGCGCAAGAGACCACCGACACGACAGAACCTGCCACCGAATCCCCTACGACCGAGCAGGTGGACAATGGTCTCGACCTGGGGCAGCCGGTCGATGAAACCGTCAAGGTCGGACAGCGCTATGACAAAGAAAAATTCGGCGACTGGAGCCTGAACTGTTTGAAGATGAACGCGGGCAAAGATCTGTGTTCGCTGCTGCAGGTCATAAATGGCCCGCAAGATGTGCCTATGGCTGAGTTTTCCATGTTCCGCCTACCCGAAGGCGGTTCGGCCGTAGCCGGAGCAAATATCTTGGTTCCGCTTGAAACCCTGTTGCAAGCGCAGCTGACCCTCTCAATCGACGGAGCGCCTGCCAAACGCTACAACTATTCGTTTTGTAACCCTGTTGGCTGTGTTGCCCAAATCGGCCTGACCCAGGGGGATATCGACGCAATGAAGCAGGGCAGCAAGGCGACTTTGACCATCGTTCCAGCGCCCGCGCCGGATCAGGTGATCGAACTTGACCTATCTTTGTCCGGGTTTACTGCAGGTTACGACATTGTTGATGTCGCAGCCAACTGAAGACTACATTTCGAGAAAGCCGTTTAACCCAGCGGCTTTCTCAAACCCGCTTCAAGGCAAGTACTGCGTTCAGACCTCCGAAAGCGAAAGCGTTGCTTAGCGCAACCTCGACTTTCGCTTCGCGTGCCTCGTTGGGCACAACGTCCAAAGCACATTCCGGATCAGGTTCTTCGTAGCCAATCGTCGGTGCAATCACCCCATCTCGCAGGGCCATGATACAGGCCAAAAGCTCTACCGCGCCGGTTCCGCCAATCAAGTGACCATGCATCGACTTGGTGGATGAGATCAAAAGTTCGTCCGCATGCGGGCCGAAAACGCCAGCTACAGCGGCACATTCCGTTTTGTCATTGGCCGCAGTACCTGTGCCATGGGCGTTGATATAACCCACCTGATTGGCATTCAGGCCAGCATCAGACAACGCCCCTGACATCGCACGGGCAGCGCCCTGCTTGCTGGGCATCACAATGTCTGATGCATCCGAGGTCATCGCGAAACCAACAACTTCGCACAAAATTTCTGCCCCACGCGCCTTCGCGTGCTCGTATTCCTCGAACACGAAGATGCCCGCTCCCTCTCCTTGCACCATACCGTTTCGGTTGGCGCTAAAAGGACGACAGGCATCCTTGGACATCACCCGGAGCCCTTCCCAGGCCTTGACGCCACCAAAGCACAACATGGATTCTGAGCCGCCGGTGATCATCGCAGGGGCCGCCCCGCTGCGCACCATCTGAAAGGCTTGCGCCATCGCATGGTTCGATGAGGCACAAGCAGTCGATACGGTAAAGCTGGGACCTTTGAGGTTATGTTCCATCGATACGTGGCTTGCCGCCGCGTTATTCATAAGTTTAGGTACAACAAATGGATGGACCCTGTTCTTCCCGTCCTCATAGACTGAACGGTAATTGTCGTCCCAGGTCGAAACGCCACCACCTGCTGTTCCCAGAACCACGCCAGATCGTGCGGCCAACTCACCGTGGAATTCGATCCCGGACTGATCTATGGCCTCTTTGGCCGCGGTCAGGGTAAACTGTGTAAACCTGTCATACAGAGTCATCTGTTGGCGGTTGAACCGACCCTCGGCTTCGAACCCCCGGACCTGCCCACCGATCTTGATCGCCAGCCTGTCGACGTCTCGAAATTCAAGTTCCGAAATGCCACAACGGCCTTCCCGCATCGCCTCAAGCGTATCTGGAACTGAATGACCAAGCGAATTGATCGTGCCTGCCCCGGTTATTACTACCCGTTTCATTTGCTTGGGTCAGACCTTTTCTGCCACAAGCTTTTCGATCCCAGCAATGATCGCGGCGACATTTGAGATGTCAAAGTCACTGGCCGTTGGTTCATTGGCATTGAACGGAACGGTAATGTCGAACTCTTCTTCTATGGCAAAGATACTCTCGACCAGCCCCAAGCTGTCGATCCCCAGATCTTCGAGCGTACTTTCGGGCGTCACATCCGAAGGCTCCAACACGGCTTGTTCGGCAATGATGGCAATGACGCGGTCGGTGATGCTCATATCGATCCTCTGATTATCACGTTGAATGTGATTTAATCGCTCGGAGGCTGTTTGGAAACAGCCTTTTTCAACGCCTCCACGTCACGAAGCATCCGCGGCAATCTGCGCTGCGCCTTATAGACATCAGTAAAGGTTTCCATCTTCACAGCCGGGTAGCCCATCAACACACGACCGGCAGGTACGTTTGACAGGATTTTGGTACCACCGCCGACAATCACACCGTCGCCAACGAAAATATTGTCCGAGACGCCTGACTGCCCACCCAGAACCACGTTATTGCCAAGCTCAACCGAACCGGAAATACCAGACTGACCACACAGCAGACAGTCATTACCAACGCGCGTGTTGTGGCCGATATGGACCTGATTATCCAGTTTTGTGCCATTCCCGATGCGAGTATTACGAATGGTCCCGTTGTCGATCGTGCAATTCGCACCGATCTCGACATCGTCGCCAATTTCCACAGAACCAAGCGAATGAATGCGCAGCCAGCTTTGCGCGCTGGCGTCTCCTGCATCCCCCAAGGTCTTGCGCGCGTTCTCTACCCCCGATACTTCGGGCGTAACAAAACTGAACCCGTCGCTACCGATCCTTGCCCCTGGTTGCGCGATAAAACGATCCCCGATCTGCACACGGGCACCAATGCTGACCATTTCGCGCAGAACCGCGTCTTCGCCCAACACAGCATCCATGCCGATGACGCATTGCGGTCCGATATTCGCCCCTCTGCCGACACGGGCCCGTGCACCAATGACTGCCAGAGGGCCGATTGAGACCCCATCTGCCACATCCGCAGTTGGGTCGATGACTGCCGAAGGGTGAACCCCGGACCCAAAGCCCTGCCCTTTATCCAGCATGGAGGTGATCCCGGCCATCGCCATGCGCGGTCGTCGAACGAATATTGCTGCCTTAAGCCCCAACGCCTGCCAGTCAGCACCTTCCCAAAGGATGGCGACCTGCGCCGAACCCGATCCCAGATCCTCGGCATATTTTGGCGACATCGCCATCGCCAGATCAGTGGCAGTTGCATCCGACGGTTCAGCAGCAGCATGTACGACCAGGCTGGCATCGCCCTGGAACTCAGCGTCAAGGGCATCTGCGATTTGTTGAACTGTATATTTCATGTGGGGCTTCCCGGAACTAGGACCTGCCCCCGGTGATTACCCCTGAACGTCCGGCAGGACCACCCCTGCTTTCTGCAGAGCATTCCAGATTTTCTGATCACGGCCATAGACGTCGCGACGGTACTGTACCTCACCTTTCGGGCCAATAAAGGCAGTGCGGTAAATCAAGTGGACAGGAACATGCTGCTCAAGCTTCACAGTGGTCTCTTTTCCTGTCGCGAGAATCCGATGGAAAAATGCCTTTGGGTTTTCTTCTTGCTTCGCCAACAGTGCGTAAGCGAATTCGAAAGGCTGCGCCAATCTGATACAACCATGCGAGAAGGCACGGGATTCCCGAGCGAACAGACTTTTCTGCGGTGTATCATGCAGATAAATGTTGTGCTTGTTGGGGAACATGAACTTCACCAGCCCCAGGGCATTGCTTTTGCTGGGCGGTTGGCGCATCGCAAATGGAAAGTTGCTTGCGGTGAACTGGGTGAAATCTACTGCCCCGCGATTGACCTGGCGACCACTGCGATCGGTAATCTGAATATGCCCAACGGCATTTGGGTTGGACTGCAGCTGCGGCAGGTATTCCTTGGTAATGATCGAGCGTGGGACATACCAGCTGGGGTTAATGACCATATGCTCCATCTTGTCCGAAAACTCAGGGCTGCGACGATCATGGGTGTTCTTGCCGATCACAGCGCGGGTTTCAAAGGTAATAAAGCCGTCATCAACAATCTTGGCTGAGAAATCAGCCTGATTGACCAGAATGTGGCGTTCACCGCGCTCGCGCGGCAACCAGCGCTCACGCTCCAGCGCGACATAGACGGCCTTCAGACGATCCGAAGCAGTGCGGTTCAGCTCAGTAATTGTGCCCGGACCCGCGACGCCATCTGCGGCAAGACCATGTGCGATCTGAAACCGCTGAACGCCTGCCAGCAAGGCATCGTCAAAAACAGGGCTGGCTGTTGGGTTCATAAAACCCATTTCAACCAGTCGGTTACGCATCGCTATAACGGCGGGTCCCGTATCTCCCAGTTCGAGCTTAGCCTGCGGAACAGTAGTTCCCCAACCGCCTTGGCGAACCAATTCTTCCAGCGCAAGTTTCTGCTTCATCAAAGCCCGATACTGGGTCGAGCTTGGCGCCAACTGATCGAAATAGGCTGCATCCTCCGAGGTCGTCAGTCCACGCAGATGCCCTGCTGTCGAGGTCGGCTCGACCTTCCTGACCAATCCATCGTCTATATCGGATGGTCGTAAAAGGCCTGTCCTCATGTCTTGTGCATAGGCCGCAAAAACGCGCGTCAGCTCGACCTCAATCGCCCCAAGCTCACGCGCTGATTTTGCTGATTGAAGCCGGTCAACCAAGCCCTGCGCATCATAGGCGTTCGCGGGTAGCCCGTGTAATTCGACCGCAGAAAGCCCCTCAATCAACCGTTGACGACGTTCAGCATGTGCAGCCGTGTCGCCAATCCAAACAGGCACGAATCCTCTTTCACGGTAGAAATCGGCAATCTCAGACCCGGAAGGTGCAAATTCGGCAACCGCCATCTGGAATGCGGTGTCAGGCTTGGCCTCAGTGTTCGCCATCGCCGAAGTCGTTAGAAAACATGCGGCCAAAGCAATACCGGTGCTTGCACGAAGAACAGAGAACATTTGGAGCCCTTGAATTTTCAATATAATACGCCGTTTCAGGCAATGCCGAACAATTATGGTTTTGCTTGAAACCCATTGTCTATTCACAAATGCATCAATTTCGTGCTTATACCCAAGCGTGATGCTTGTTTGCATCGGACAGATTTCCGCGACGGCCTAAGACGTTGGATCTTTGCCATTTTGCACCACCTGCGCAAAAAACTGCCGAAAATTCCCCCTTGAAAAGATGAATTTGAAAGACTTCTTGGCCGCCCTTCACGACTGTGTCATAAATCCCTCATCTGGGATGGGAATAAATTAATACAGCGCGCGTAACATCGTGTGCAGGCAGGAACAGTACGGGACGAAACACAAAATGACGACGAGCAGTTCCTCGGGTTTGACCCGGCGTGCTTTATTGGGCGCATTCGCAGCTACAGCAGTTGTAGCAACTCCAACCTACTCCAATGCAGCAGGATTCCTTCGTGGCGGTGGTGATATTCGCCGTATTCGCATGTATTCCGGACGCACTGGCGAGCGGATCGATATGATCTATTGGGTTGACGGTAAATACATCAAAGACGCGGTCAAAGAAGTGAACCACTTCATGCGCGATTGGCGCACCGACCAGGCCAAGGATATGGACCTCCGCACGATCGACATCATGGCGGCGTCGCATAATCTGTTGGATGTCAACGAACCCTATATGCTGCTGTCGGGCTATCGCTCGCCGCAGACCAACGCGATGCTGCGGTCACGGTCGCGCCGTGTTGCCAAGAATTCGTTGCACATGAAAGGCCAGGCAGCCGACCTCCGCCTGTCATCTCGTTCGGTCTCGCAAATGGCCAAAGCGGCGATGTCTTGCCGTGCTGGTGGTGTTGGCAAATACCACCGCTCGAACTTCGTGCATATGGATTGCGGTGTGGTAAGAAGCTGGGGCGGTTGATCCGCCCCGCCTGTCGTCAAGAGAACTTTGTCGGTCACCTAACCGTTTGAATGAGCAGATTTATCTGCCATTGTGGAGGTGCCTATTCTACTCAGGCAGCCTCATAAACCCTGCGCAAACCGGCTGTCGCAGGTGATTTTCAATACGAGCCCAAATATTCAAGAAATGGCGCACCTGAGAGGATTCGAACCTCTGGCCTCTGCCTTCGGAGGGCAGCGCTCTATCCAGCTGAGCTACAGGTGCCTGAGCCGTTAGCTAACCTTGTTCCGGTCCGGGTGCAACTGAAAATCGACCCGGATCAAACAGGTTTCACGCGAACAGATCATGCGCAAGTTCAAGCGCTTCGATCAGGGTATCGACCTCATCTTTCGAGTTATAGAGACCAAAACTGGCGCGGCATGTCGCGGTGACTCCGAGGAAATCCATCAATGGTCCAGCACAATGGTGCCCGGCCCGAACAGCGACGCCCTTTTTATCCAAAATCGTCGAAATGTCATGTGCGTGGCCTGCACCGTCCAAAGTGAAGCTAAAGATCGCCGCTTTGTCCGGCCGTGTCCCCTGAAGCTGAATCCAGTTCAGCCCTGCAAACCTCTGCATCGCATAGTCTCGGATCTCGGCCTCATGAGCAGCAACGTTGTCCATCCCCAAATCCATCAGATAGTCCAGAGCGACGCCCAGTCCGATGGTTTGCACGATACCAGGAGTTCCCGCCTCGAATTTCATCGGTGGATCATTGTAGATCACCTGATCCTTGCTGACCTCTTTGATCATGTCACCGCCACCGATAAACGGGCGCATTTCGGCCATTCGGTCAGATTTGATGTAAATCGCTCCCGATCCTGATGGGCCATAAAGCTTATGCCCGGTGATGGCGTAGAAATCGCAGCCGATATCCTGGACATCGACCGGCATATGCACGGCGCCTTGACTGCCATCCACCAGCACCGGGACGCCTTTGGCATGGGCGCCTTCGGTGATTGCTTTGACATCCACAACCGTGCCCAACACGTTCGAACAATGGGTCACCGCGACCAGCTTGGTTTTTGGACCGATGGCATCAATGACAGCTTGCGGATCAAGCCCACCATCCGCATCCACATCCACCCATTTCAACACCACTCCCTGACGCTCGCGCAGGAAATGCCAGGGTACGATGTTTGCATGATGCTCCATCACACTCAGGACGATCTCGTCCCCGGCCTGAAGACGCGGCATCGCCCAGCCATAGGCGACCAGATTGATGCCTTCAGTCGTGCCCGAGTTCAGAACAATTTCATCTTCATCCGTTACGCCCAGAAATCGGGCAATAGTTCCACGAACGGATTCGTATTTCTCGGTCGCCAGATTGGACAGATAGTGCAGCCCGCGATGCACATTTGCATATTCTTCGGTATAAGCCCGCGTCACAGCGTCAATGACAACCTGTGGCTTCTGAGCTGATGCTCCATTGTCCAGATAGGTCAGCGGCTTGCCGTTTACCTCTCGGGACAGGATCGGAAAGTCAGCGCGAATTTTCTGCAGATCGAACATCGTATTTTTCTTCCCTAGACCGGGCCGCTGGGTGTGAACATGAGGACAAATGAGATTGAAATCAGTGCGGATAACAGAATGACCCCAAAAGATTTCAGCATCGAGTTGAACTTATGAGCTTCATTCAGGAAATGCATTGAGACGTAAAGGCTGACAAGTGCGGTCGCCAGCAAAAACATGACCATCATAAATGGAACAACCATCGAAACGATCAGCGTCACCGACATCGCTGCGATCTGAAGGAATTGCAGCCAGATCGTCAGGATCAGGATATCTTTGAATGTCGCAACGCCCCCGATAGTACGACCAACAAAAAGAAGAGCCACCACGCTGAGCAGCATCGCGCCTGACGAACGCAGAAGGTTCAGAATAACAGGATCAGAAACGGGAAGCGGTTCACCCTGGGGGACAGGGACCATCTGTTCGATACCAATTTGGATGGCACCGTTCAGAACGACAGCCAGAAAGAATGCCAGCCAGACAACTTCACGCCCGGGACGCAGATCCAGCAACCGTCTTGCCGCTTCGGCAGGGTTGGTCAGGGTCAGAACAGCAATCTGACTCAGCACGGCCGGATTCATTCCGCATACCTTTGCGCTTGCCTAAGGCCCGAAAACCAGAACCACAGGAATACGACGAACCAAACCAACCCGACAGTGGTCATGGTTGTCCCCGGACCAATAAAACCAGCGACAAGGCCGTTCAGCAAAATCAACGGCGTCGAAGATAGCAACGCCCAGAACAGAGCTAACCTTGCGCCATAGGCAGTCCCCTTTCCGCCGAACAGACGCGCCGCACCGTGGGACACGAAGGCCAGAAGGTAGAAGAACAGCGGCAAGATAATGACAGTTCCAAGCAAGGCACCGCCCAACAGCATGTTAAGCTCGAGATCTTCGAGATGCGCCTGTCGGGACAAACGTGGCAGTTGCGCAATGAATGCCACCACGCAGAACGCCATTACAAAGACCAAAGCGCGGTCCTCACGTTCGCCCAAATCCAAAAGCCGGCTTACAACCCGGCCTGGTCCACGGTATGTGGCCACTATATCCGACGTTACCGGCATCAGCTTCGCCGAGAAAGCCAGCCTTCAAGGCGGTCAACCATAGCCTCCGCAAGGCTTTCATCCTCGATCTCTTCCACAGCCTCGGCCAGGAACGACAAGGTCAGCAAATTTGTTGCCTCTTTGACGGGCACACCCCGAGACCGCAGGTAGAACAGAGCCGTTTCATCAAGCGCACCTGATGTCGAACCGTGCGAACAGACAACGTCATCGGCATAGATCTCAAGCTCGGGCTTGGCGAGGAACTGACTATCATCATCCAGTAGCAAAGACTGGCTGATCTGATACCCGTCTGTTTTCTGGGCGCCCTCTTTCACAAGGATCTTGCCCTGAAACACGCCGGTCGCGCCGTTCCGCAGCACCTTCTTGAACACCTGGCGGCTTTCGCAACCAACCGCGTCATGGGTGACGAATACCGTGTCGTCATGGTGAAAGTCGCCATCTCCGACGCAGGCACCGGCCACGTGCGCCACCGCATCATCGCCGGTCAATTCGATCACCTGTTCGTTCCGGGTCAGAACACCGTTCATGGTCAGGGTGAAGGATTTGTAGACCGAATTGGCACCCAACCGTGTAAACATATGCGTCGCCGCACGACGCTCGTGGTCACGACCCTGGGCCCGCACATGGTGCAGCGAGCCACCATCGGCAATGTCAATTTCCATACATTTGTTGAAACGCGATGCCGCCGGCCCGTTTTCGAGAATGGTAACCTCGGCGTCAGTTTCGACCCGCACTACGTGATGCAGGATCGCATCCGAATCCTCGGACGCATGGCGATAGATCAGGCTGATCGGTTTCGATGGCTTACCGGTCACATGGATGGCCACGCCGTCTGAT
The DNA here is from genome assembly GCF_059610845.1 of Ruegeria sp. CDSC021. NCBI lineage: Bacteria > Pseudomonadati > Pseudomonadota > Alphaproteobacteria > Rhodobacterales > Roseobacteraceae > Ruegeria > Ruegeria sp. CDSC021. The sequence goes on along the minus strand of NZ_JBXWOK010000001.1, from coordinate 527,122 downwards.
GCAAATGCGGTGTTCAATGCGGCCAGCGGGCGCTGAACCGGGACTTGTCCATTTGCTTCAAGAACGCCGTACAAGTCTTTGGCCCAATGGATATCTTTGCAGCAAATATCTTCAAGCCGGTCGATCGAAACACCTTCGAGTGTCAGATCATCGGACTCTTCGGGATTGAACACTCCGTCAACGAAGACAATCTTCAAGCGGTCGAATTCATCGAACATTTGCGGCTCGTCCGACTCGAACAGCGCCGCATGCGCTGCATCAACCGATACGAGCGTATCGGGTTGGGTGTATTTCCAGTACTCGTCGCGCCGGCTGGGCAAGCCCATTTGGCGCACACGGGCAATCGCGTCCTCGCGCGCAGCGCGAGTACATCCGGCATCGGGCAACGACAGGACGGCCAGCCGCTCCTCCGTCGCAGTCTGTTTTGCTTGGGGCAACGCCATCAGTTCACCTCGGCCAGAATGTCGGCATAACCGTTGTTTTCAACCTCAAGTGCCAACTCGGGACCGCCAGTTTTTACAATCCGCCCATCGGCCATGATATGCACGACATCAGGTTTGATGTGGTCCAGAAGGCGCTGATAATGCGTGATAACAAGGAAACCACGCGCTTCGTCGCGCAGCGCGTTCACGCCCTCGGCAACCAGTTTCATCGCGTCTACATCCAAACCGGAATCTGTCTCGTCCAGAATGCACATTTTGGGCTCGAGCATGGCCATTTGCAGTATTTCGTTGCGCTTTTTCTCACCGCCAGAAAAGCCAACATTCACAGGGCGCTTCAGCATATCCGCATCGATCTTTAACGATTTGGCCTTGGCGCGCACCTCTTTCAGGAAATCGGCTGCCGAAAGCTCTTCTTCCCCGCGGGCCTTGCGCTGTGAATTCACAGCGGTGCGCAGAAAGGTCATGTTGCCAACGCCTGGGATTTCAACCGGATATTGGAACGCCAGGAAAACACCGGCTGCTGCGCGCTCTTCCGGTTCCATCTCGAACAGGTTCTCACCACCAAGGGTCGCCGAGCCTTCGGTCACTTCATACCCATCCCGACCGGACAGCACATAGCTGAGCGTCGATTTGCCCGAGCCATTTGGCCCCATGATCGCATGTACCTTGCCAGCCTCAACCTTCAGGTCGACACCTTTGAGGATTTGCTTGTCTTCTTCTTCAAGTTTGACGTGCAGGTTTTTGATTTCCAGCATGTTTTATTCCTTTGACGTATCGCAAGGGGTCATGCCCCCTCGTATGTTCTGAATTCAGGTAAGGTTGGGATTAACCCACAGATCCCTCAAGGCTGATGGCCACCAACTGCTGGGCTTCCATCGCAAATTCCATCGGCAGCGCCTGGAGCACGTCCTTGCAGAACCCGTTGACGACCAGGGCCACGGCCTCTTCCTCGTCCATTCCGCGTTGACGGCAATAGAACAGCTGATCATCATCGACCTTCGAGGTCGTCGCCTCATGCTCGACCCGCGAGGAGTTGTTCTTGACTTCGATATAGGGAACCGTGTGCGCCCCGCATTTATCGCCGATCAGCAGGCTGTCACATTGGGTGTAATTCCGGCTGTCCTTGGCTTTCGGGTGCATCGAGACCAGCCCGCGATAGGTGTTCTGCGCCCTGCCCGCACTGATGCCTTTGGACACGATCCGCGACTTGGTGTTCTTGCCCAGGTGGATCATCTTGGTGCCAGTATCGGCCTGCTGATAATTGTTGGCAATCGCGATCGAATAGAACTCACCCTGGCTTTCATTGCCGCGCAGGATGCAGGACGGGTATTTCCACGTCACGGCCGAGCCGGTTTCAACCTGCGTCCACATCACCTTGGACCGGTCGCCGCGGCAATCCGCGCGCTTGGTCACAAAGTTATAGATGCCGCCCTTGCCATTCTCATCCCCGGGGTACCAGTTCTGAACGGTCGAGTATTTTACCTCGGCATCTTCCTCGATAATGATTTCGACCACGGCAGCATGCAGCTGCGTAGTGTCGCGCTGAGGCGCAGTACAGCCTTCCAAGTAGCTGACATAGCTGCCTTTATCGGCAATGATCAGGGTACGTTCAAACTGACCGGTGTTCTCCGCATTGATGCGGAAATAGGTGCTCAGCTCCATCGGGCAGCGTACGCCCGGCGGGATGTAGACAAATGACCCGTCCGAGAACACGGCCGAGTTCAGCGTGGCATAGAAATTATCGGATACCGGAACCACAGTGCCCAGGTATTTCTTGACCAGCTCGGGGTGTTCCCTGATCGCTTCAGAAATCGAACAGAAGATCACACCTGCCTTTTTCAGTTCGGCCTGAAAAGTTGTGCCAACGGACACCGAGTCGAACACCGCATCCACGGCCACCTTGCGGCCCTCAGCAGGCATATCCTCGGCGCCTTCGACGCCAGCCAGAATCATCTGTTCTTTCAGTGGGATACCAAGCTTTTCGTAAGTAGCCAGCAGCTTCGGATCCACTTCATCCAGCGATTTCGGCTTTACCTCCATCGATTTCGGACGGGCATAGTAATACTGGTTCTGAAAGTCGATTTCAGGATAGCTGACCATCGCCCATTTCGGCTCTTCCATCTTGGTCCAGCGTTCGAACGCGGCCAGACGCCATTCGGTCATCCATTCCGGTTCTTCATTCTTGTCCGAGATCAGACGGACGATATCGGGGTTCACGCCTTTTGGGGCGTATTCCATCTCGATATCGGTGTTCCAGCCGTATTTATAGGTTCCGGCCTCGCGCACCGCATCAACGGTTTCCTGATCGACACCTTCTTTTACCTGAGTCTGGTCCAAAGCGGCCATGACTTATCCTCCGTCAGATCACGCGGCACGCGCGCGATGCTTTTTCTCTTTTTCCAGCCACGTATCCGCGAAACGCAGCACATCATCTTCTGTCGTCCAAGGGCCGGGCGATACGCGAATTGCGCTGGCTGCCGTTACCTCGTCATATCCCATTGCCGTCAGAACTCGGCTGGTCTTTACCTTGCCACTTGAACAGGCCGAACCTGCGCTGATCGCAAATCCAGCCAGATCCATCTGCATAACCTGCGTCTCCCCTTTCCATCCGGGAGTTGCAAAACACAAAGTGTTGGGGAGTCGCTCCTGATCTTTCCCGACAAAAATAGTCGCTTTCGATCCGGCCTCAAGAGCGTTCTCTAGAATATTTCTAAATTTAGCAACATTTTCCCAAACACCGTTAGCCAGATCTTTCACTGCGGCCTCGGCAGCGGCACCAAAACCCGCGATTCCAACAACGTTTTCCGTCCCGGAGCGCCGGCCCATTTCCTGCCCGCCACCAACCGCAAGCGGGTTGATGTCCAGCCCTTGTTTTAGGATCAGAGCGCCAACACCCTTAGGACCGCCGATTTTATGCGCCGAAAGAACCGCCATATCCGCATCGCTCCAGGCGAAGGAAAAGGGAATACGGCCAACAGCCTGTGTAATATCCAGCAACAACCAATCGGCCCGCCGTGCGCCATAGGGCCACTGACCTTCGACCTTTTTCGGTGGCAAGGTAACGATACCTGTTTCCGAATTCGCCAACCCCATTGCTAAGATGTGACCAGGTCCGAACGGGCGTTCGTTGCAGTTCGATAGATCAAGATGCGACCAAAGCGCGTCATGCGCCGTTGCATCGACGAACACATCGCAATTATTAGGTCTATTCTGCAGGACCCGGGCCGCTTCGGTCGCACCTGAGGTGAAAATAACTTCCTGCGGTCGGCACCCGACAGCTTCGGCCACCTGCGCCCGTGCCCGCTCGACTATGGCCTTTGCCCCTCGTCCTTCAGCGTGAACCGACGAAGGGTTACCGATCTGATCCATTGCCGTGATCATCGCATCGCGCGCTTCGGGGCGAATTGGCGTTGTGGCGTTATGATCCAGATAAACACGATTCATGGATGCACCTTTTGGCAGCCAAAGGGACTTGGACAAAGCAAATTCATCTTACTCGTCCACGACCGCAAACAGATTAGGAACAGCCGGACAGGGCGCCAAGTCGTTCCTGATCACATCAGAAAGCCGCGTTTGATGCAGAAACACATAAACATGGGCACTCAGCCCTTCCCACAATCGGTTGGTCAGCGATTGCGCACGACTGCCCGATGAGGCCCCGGATGCCCCTGCCCCTTTTTTCAACGCGTCTACAGTTTCGTCGACGGCGGACAGAATTTCGACTACACGGATTTCCGACGCAGGGCGCGCCAACCGATAACCTCCGCCCGGACCGCGCACTGACGAGACAAGCTCGGCCCGGCGCAGCTTTACGAACAGCTGTTCAAGATAAGGCAACGAGATGTCCTGCCGTTCGGAAATTTCGCTCAGCGTTACCAGTCCGTCAGATGACTGAAGAGCGATATCAGCCAAGGCCACCATCGCGTAACGACCCTTGGTCGAAAGCTTCATTCTCATTCCCTTATGGCAGTTAACGCGCGAAATCATTGACGCCGCCGCTGCCAGTGCGTATCTCCGACTGACAGCGCCCTTGCGCCGACTATCACAATTAGAACCGTTCTAAGGTGTCCGACGATTATCGTCAAGTATTTCCGGACACCCAGAAGAAAAAGACAGGACCTATGCACACATGCCCGAGGTGATTTTTCCCGGACCCGAAGGCCGCCTGGAAGGCCGCTACCACCCGCAAAAGGAAAAAGACGCACCGATCGCCATCGTGTTGCACCCGCATCCTCAATTTGGCGGGACCATGAACAATAAGGTGGTCTATAATCTGCACTATGCGTTCTACAACATGGGTTTCACTGTGTTGCGGTTCAACTTTCGCGGTGTTGGCCGCAGCCAGGGCGAATATGACCAGGGCGTAGGCGAGCTGAGTGATGCGGCGTCGGCACTGGACTACCTGCAGTCGATGAACAACAATTCGAAACACTGCTGGGTCGCAGGGTTCTCGTTCGGAGCCTGGATCGGGATGCAACTGCTTATGCGCCGCCCTGAGATAACCGGTTTCATCAGCGTTTCTCCGCCAGCCAACATGTATGATTTCTCGTTCCTGGCGCCCTGCCCCTCTTCGGGTCTGATTATCAACGGATCCTCTGATCGGGTGGCCCCGCCTGCAGACACCACTGCTTTGGTTAACAAGCTGCATGAACAGAAGGGCATCACAATCACCCATAACGAAGTTGAGGGTGCTGACCACTTCTTTCAGGATCGCCACATGGATACGCTGATCACTGACGTAAGTGACTATGTGAAACGGCGGCTGACAGAGAACACGCGCTAATGTCCGACACGATCATCAGACTTGCTTCCAAGCTGGCCGAAGACACAATGAAAGTGATGGACGAAACCGGAAACGACCGCTTCTTCATGGAAGTTGGCGAAGTGATCGGGGCGTCCTCACAAACATTGGAAGAAGCATTCCTGACCGAGATCCGTGTCCGGATGGCCGAACGTAAGGCCCGCAAGTTTGTCGTCGAGAAATTGACCGAACATCGGTCAAAACTGAAAGCTATAGAAAAACAATGACGCAAAGACTGTCCGCGCAAATCGACTTTCTTAAACGCGCGGACAGGCTGAAATCTGTCAATCGTGCCAACGCCTTGTTGGATCAGTCTCGCCCAGAGAACGCGGCTGAGCATAGTTGGCAACTGGCGCTTTGGGCCCTGGTTTTGGAACCGGTTGCCGGGCCAGACGTGAATATCGACCGCGTTATCAAAATGCTATTGCTGCATGATCTGGTCGAAATCATCGTAGGCGATCACCCGATTCACCTGAAAACAGATTGGAAAGCACTGGAATTGGCGGAACAAACAGCTGCTGAAGAGCTGTTTGGCATGCTGCCTGCGGATCAGGCCACGACGTTTCTTGCTCTTTGGCAAGAATTCGAAGCCGACGCCACGCCGGACGCGAAATTCGCCAAGATTCTGGATCGGTCGCAACCGATGTTTCAGGTGCTGTGTGCAGAACGGCCAAACCCAGAGCATTTAGCTGTCGTGAATGACAACCTAAAACGTGGTCGCGCTGCCTATCTGCAACAAGCTTTCCCGGACGCATATAATCTTGCCCAAGCACTGCTGAATGGAGGCAAACTCGAAACCTCCGAGCTTTCTTTGCGTTTGGGTTTCTTGTCCGAAACTGACCAACTCAAATCGGTTCAGCGCGCATCGCGTCTGCTCTATGATAACCGGTTTGAGAATTCAGCCGAACATTCCTGGCACATCATGCTTTTTGCCTGGGTCCTGTCCGAATATGCAGCCCCTTCCGTTTCTGTAAACCGCGCCCTCAGGATGCTTTTGCTGCACGACATTGTTGAAATTGACGCCGGTGATCACCCAATTCATGGGCAGGTCGACCACGCGGCACAAGCCGCCGAGGAACTTGCTGCGGCGCAAAGGTTGTTTGGAATGCTCCCAGAGGTCCAAAATCAAGAATTCATGTCGATCTGGCATGAGTTTGAACAGGCCGAAAGCCCCGATGCCTGTTTCGCCAAAGCGATTGATCGCTTCCAAACCCCGGTTGGCAACCTCGAGACAGGAGGCGGTTCCTGGATTGATTACAACGTCACATACGAACAAATCCACAGCCGTGTCGGCACGGTGATTATTCCCGGTGCACCAGCCCTGTGGGCATGGCTGGATCCGTTGCTTCGGGGTTACTTTTCTGAGACTGCAGAAGGCTGAAAACACAGCGGAAAAAGGAGCATAACACCCCTTTTTCCTGTATTCGGCAGTCGCTTAAACCGATGTACCAATCAATCGCTCAACATTTCGGGCTGCTTTTGTTTCGACGGACCCCCCGCCAGCAAGCCACCCAAGCGCAACAATAAGTGCCGAAAGAGCGATGACGTATTTTGCAAATTTCGTCATGGCGATACTCATAAAAAAAACACGATAAAACGCGGACAAAGTATCACATTGCCGAAAATCCACATAGTCGGGTAATCCTGACCCCTGACGGATGCCTGTAAACTCCTGCTATCGCTTGCGCGTATCGGTCATTTCGTGCTCAACCCAATGCAACCTTATTGAATGCGAGACCCCCGTGCCCAAAGCATATCTTCTACTGCTGTTGGCAGTTGTTGCCGAAACGATTGGTACAACTGCACTTCAGGCCAGCCAGCAATTCAGCCGGTTCTGGCCGTCAGTGCTTGTGGTTGTTGGCTATGGAATTGCCTTTTATCTGATGGCCCTCACGCTCAAATACATGCCGGTTGGTATCGTCTATGCGATCTGGTCCGGTCTTGGAATCGTGCTTATTGCCATCATCGGTTTCATTGTCTTTGGTCAGAGGCTGGATTTACCCGGGATTGCTGGACTCAGCATGATTTTGGGTGGAATACTAATCATACACCTCTTTTCCGGTACAGCAGGACACTGACGATCGGTTAGGGCTGGCATATTTCGCCGAGCCGCGTTATGCGCGCGTCAACTTCCCGTTCAAAGGCTGACCTCTCATGGACCTGCGCAATATCGCAATCATCGCTCACGTGGACCACGGCAAAACAACGCTGGTCGATGAGCTGCTAAAACAATCCGGTGCGTTCCGGGAAAATCAGGCTGTCGCAGAACGCGCTATGGACAGCAATGACCTCGAGCGTGAGCGTGGTATCACCATCCTTGCAAAGGCCACTTCGGTGGAGTGGAAAGGCACGCGGATCAATATCGTCGATACGCCGGGCCACGCCGATTTCGGCGGCGAGGTTGAACGCATCCTCAGCATGGTCGACGGCGTTGTCCTGCTGGTCGATGCGGCCGAAGGTCCGATGCCGCAGACCAAATTCGTGACCTCCAAGGCGCTGGCGCTGGGTCTGCGTCCGATTGTGGTGCTGAACAAAGTCGACAAGCCCGACGCCGAACCAGACCGCGCGCTGGACGAATGCTTTGATCTGTTCGCAAACCTTGGTGCGGATGACGATCAGCTTGATTTCCCTTCAATGTACGCCTCAGGCCGGTCGGGCTGGGCAGATATGGAGCTGGAAGGACCCCGCAAGGATCTGTCGGCCCTGTTCGACCTGATCGTTGACCACGTCCCTGCTCCCAAACAGATCGAACGCAAGGACGAACCCTTCCGGATGCTTGCCACGACACTGGGCAGCGACCCATTCATCGGCCGCATTCTGACTGGCCGTGTCGAAAGTGGTACGCTCAAGGCAGGTGACACCCTCAAGGCGCTCAGCCGGGATGGAACACTTATCGAGAACTTCCGCGCCTCAAAAATCCTGGCTTTCCGCGGTTTGGGGCAGCAACCCATTGATGTGGCCGAGGCGGGCGATATCGTCACCATCGCAGGTATGAGCAAAGCGACCGTGGCAGATTCGCTTGTTGCCCCACAGGTCGAAGACGCTCTGCCCGCGCAGCCGATCGACCCGCCGACCATCACAGTGACCTTTGGTATCAACGATTCGCCCCTTGCCGGCCGAGACGGTAAAAAGGTTCAGTCCCGTGTCATTCGCGACCGTTTGATGAAAGAAGCAGAATCAAACGTCGCCATTCGCATTACCGACACGCCGGGCGGTGAGGCCTTCGAAGTTGCGGGACGCGGCGAATTGCAGATGGGTGTTCTGATCGAAAACATGCGCCGCGAAGGGTTCGAGCTGAGTATCTCTCGCCCACAGGTCCTGTTCCGCGAAGAAGACGGTCAGCGCCTAGAGCCCATCGAAGAAGTCACCATTGACGTGGACGATGAGTATTCCGGCTCGGTCATTGAAAAGATAACAGGTGTCCGCAAAGGTGAACTGGCCGAGATGCGGCCTGCTGGTACGGGCAAAACCCGCATCATCGCCCATGTGCCGTCACGCGGGTTGATCGGTTATCACGGTGAATTCCTGACAGATACACGCGGTACTGGCGTTTTGAACCGTGTGTTCCATGACTGGGCACCGCACAAAGGACAAATTCCGGGCCGCCGCGCAGGCGTTCTGATCTCGATGGAGAACGGACAGGCAGTTGCCTATGCCCTTTGGAACCTCGAAGAGCGTGGCCGCATGTTTGTTGGCCCTCAGACCGATGTATATCAGGGTATGGTTATCGGCGAGCATTCGCGCGACAACGATCTTGAGGTTAACCCGCTGAAGGGGAAAAAGCTGACCAACGTCCGGGCCAGCGGATCGGATGACGCTGTGCGCCTGACACCCCATATTCAGTTCTCGTTGGAAGAGGCGATCGCCTATATCGACGATGACGAACTTGTCGAAGTGACCCCGAACGCAATCCGTCTGCGCAAACGCTTTCTGGATCCGCACGAGCGCAAGCGTATGGCAAGATCTGCCTGATCATTGCAGTGATGCAGTTCACAGATTGGAAACAATAACACAATCGTGACATATTTGCGCACACGCGTATTAAGGCCCGTCTTGGAAGGCTCGCTCTCAAAGCGGGCCTTCTTTTTGTTTTACCTACACTTTCCTCTTTAAGTTGTTTCACTTTTAACATTCACAATTTTAGGAAACTTGTAATTCTGGCTCAAAAGGGATGTATTTGTGTCCAAAGTATGGCACCTGTTTGCCTGCCAAGTTTTGAGTAATGAGTATCAAGGAGTAGCGCCATGCGCATTAAGTCTCGCTTACTTTCAATAGTATTTGTTTCAGCAACGTTCCCAGTTATTTCAGCTGTATCCGCTTCAGCTTCAGACATGTGTACAATACGAACAGCCAAACAGTCGGTATCGACTGAAACGCTTTGTGCATGTTCTGTTGTAGACGCCCGGATGCTGCGCTATTTGCAGCGACGCTCAGATTTCGAGGACATCTTGTCCCGTACATTGGAGAGTTGCCCAGCTTTTGCAGCAGTTCTGACTGACTTTCCAACCGCATCTATTCTCGGAAATGAGCAACGATCAGGAGACGGCGCTGCTGATGAAAATGGCGGTGGTGGTTCCGGCGGCGGCGGTGGCGGCGGCGGTGGTACCGGCGGCGGCGGTGGCGGCGGCGGTGATACCCGCGGCGGCGGTGGCGGCAATGGTGACGGCAACGATGATGACGACGGCGGTGACGGCGGCGAAGGTGGCGACGGCGGCGAAGGTGGCGACGGCGGCGAAGGTGGCGACGGCGGCGACGGTGGCGACGGCGGCGAAGGTGGTGACGGCGGCGAAGGTGGTGACGGCGGCGAAGGTGGCGACGGCGGCGAAGGTGGTGACGGCGGCGAAGGTGGCGACGGCGGCGAAGGTGGTGACGGCGGCGAAGGCGGCGAAGGTGGTGACGGTGGACCCAAGGGCAACCGTTCTGGCCATAGCGACGGAACCAATCCAGGCGGCCAATCTCAGAACCCGAACGGTACCAACAATCCGGGCAACCCCAAGTAAGCAAATTTAGGCACTACAGAAAATGGCGAAGCAACAGCTTCGCCATTTTCGCATTCTAACCAGCTGAGATTAGCTTTCCTCAGCTTCTGCCGAAGACCCCGACCCATTTACTGGGCCGCCGAGGGTCCTGCATCCGCAGAAACAGATATCGCGTCGCCGACCAGGGTTTGATGCGGTTGGTCAAGTTATCCAGAACCAGATCGCCACTGGCCGAGCGATAAACCAAAACCGCATGAGAATTTCGCTGCGTATCCAGAACAGTTGCGATCAAAAGTTTGCTCGGATCGACGCCCGCACGGATAAGATCCCTTTTCTTCAGCAGAGCAAAGTCTTCGCAATCCCCACCGCGCGAAGTCGGCAGCGCCCAACGTTCCCGAGTTCTATATTGGGCTTGGTCAGTAACCGAGCGGGTGGTTGCGTTTACCTGCCGGTTGACCTTTTTGATGATCTGCATCTCTTGCTGGCTCGACATTGAATTCGAAGCCTTGCTGGAACATGCCCAAGAGTATTGACGGCACAGTTGCCGCGCTCCAGACGGCGGGGGCGAAGATGCGACTGTGCGGATAAAGTTGCCTTCCCGCGCTTGCGCATCTGGTGCCATAACCGAGGACCCCAACGCCAATGCGAGGATTCCTAAAGTTCTACCAAAACCAGTCCAGATCCGCGCATTAACGGCCCTAAATTCCGTACCCATGGTCGCCATGCCTGTCCCTCGATCCGTGTTTTCCCCGCGATTGCCGCAAAACAGGACCATATTCCGTTTTCCGAAACTATCGGTAAACACGCCTAATTGTGCAATCTGTCTCAAATCTTGCAACTAAAAGAGGCGGAATTCCGTCATTGAAAATGGCATTTTTGGGTAAGAATCTGGCGCTGCTCGCCACATTCGAAACACGAACCCCTTGGCAGGCCCGACATCAAGACCCGCTAACTACTTGTAAATAAAAAATTTATGGGACTTCAGGTCGACGCTTGCCGCAACGTCATAATTGGGCGGCCATCTTTTGGCTGAAAACCGCCCAATGAATAAGCTGACAGGGGTATTAAATCCCTGATCGCACGGGGTGATTCTAATCTGTGATCTCTACGACCACCAATTCCCGCTCACTTGCACCACGCGCGTGATCCAGTGCTTGCTGATATTCCACCGAATTATAACACTCTACAGCGGCTTCCAATGAGGGGAATTTGGCGACAACGTTGCGCGGCCGTTCTTTGCCTTCCAACTGCACGTATCGCGCAGCACGCGCGATAAACGCACCACCGTGTTTGGCAATCGCTGGCCCGGCGAGCTCGGCATATTTTCCATAGGATTCGGCGTCAGTAACACTGACATGTGCAATCCAAAGTGCGGACATTTTGTTAACCTCCAAGAATATTCTCTGCAGCCTTGATCGCGGCATCAGCATTCGAAGCGTCCTTGCCACCACCTTGCGCCATGTCAGGGCGTCCACCGCCACCTTTTCCACCAAGTTCAGCAACCGCCGCCCGAACCAGATCCACGGCCGAGATTGCATCCGTCAGATCAGCTGTGACACCGGCCGCGACGGCTGCTTTGCCGCCCGTATCCGCTATCAGCAACACAGCAGCACCCGATCCAAGTCGGCTTTTGTGTTCGTCGATCAGCGCGGGTAAGTCCTTGCCAGATACGCCAGTAAGGGACTGAGCCAGGAACGAGATACCGTTTACCGTTTTGGCCTCAGCGCTACCGCCCTGCCCCGAACCACCAGCCATCGCGAGATCGCGGCGCAGCTGCGCAACTTCATTTTGAAGGGATTTACGTTCATCCAACAGAGCTTTGACACGAGATACAACGTCATCCGGTTGCGCTTTCAGTTCAGATGCGATCTGCCCCAAACGTTGGTCCTGGTCGGTCAGGTAAACCATGGCTTCGTCACCGGTAAGCGCTTCGATCCGCCGGACACCGGCACTGCTGGCGCTATCCCCCAATACAACAAGCGCGCCAATATCACCGGTCTGGCGAACATGCGTTCCACCACACAGTTCGATCGACCAGGTCTCACCATCCTGGCCTTTGCCGGTTGGCGCTTTGCCCATCGAAACCACGCGAACTTCGTCGCCATATTTCTCACCGAAAAGGGCCTGCGCACCCAGTTCCCGGGCATCATCCGGTGTCATGATCCGGGTCTCGACGGTCGAGTTCTGGCGGATGAAAGCGTTGACCGAGCGTTCAACTTGCCGAATTTCCTCGGGGCTCATCGCCTTCGCGTGGCTAAAGTCGAACCGCAGCCGGTCAGCCGCATTCAAAGAACCACGCTGCGCAACGTGGTCACCCAATGTTTCCCGCAATGCTTCGTGCAGCAAATGTGTGGCCGAATGGTTGGCCCGGATGGCGGTGCGGCGAACATGGTCTACCTCAAGCTCAACTGCGTCTCCCTTGGACAAGGTACCGTGATCGACCCTGACCCGATGCGCATAGATTTTGCCATCCGCAAATTTCCGGGTGTCCTCGACCCGCGCGACATCATCACGCTCTTCCAGACGACGAATTTCGCCGGTGTCGCCTATCTGACCACCGGATTCACCATAAAACGGGGTTTGGTTCACAACGACCCAGCCGGAACAACCTGTCTCGATCTTGTCGACCAAAGCGCCATCCACGACCATTGCCGCGACCTGTCCTTCAGCCTTTTCTGTATCGTATCCAAGAAAATCCGTAGCGCCCGCAATATCCAGAACGTCAAACCAAACGGCTTGATCCGCTGCTTCCCCCGATCCAGCCCAGGCAGCGCGTGCCTTGGCCTTTTGCTCGGCCATCGCCGTATCAAACCCGTCGGTATCAACCGTCCGGCCCTTTTCACGCAGTGCATCCTGCGTCAGATCAAGCGGAAAACCATATGTATCATACAGCTTGAAAGCGGCTTCTCCAGACAGTGCCGCACCCTCTGGCAGGTCAGAGACCTCGTCATCCAACAACTTCAGGCCGCGATCCAATGTTTGCTTAAAGCGGGTTTCTTCCAGCAACAGCGTCTCTTCGATCAGCGACTGAGCCTGACCAAGTTCGGTGTACTGGGCACCCATCAGTTGGACCAATGTCGGTACCAGCTGATACATCACCGGATCCTTCGCACCCAACAGATGTGCATGCCGCATCGCACGACGCATGATCCGCCGCAGCACATAGCCGCGCCCGTCATTGCTGGGCATTACCCCGTCTGCAATCAGGAACGAGGTCGACCGCAGGTGATCCGCAATCACGCGGTGATGTACGTTCTGATCCCCATAAGGATCAACATTGGTGGCACTCGCCGAGGCCTCGATTAGGGTCTTAAACAGATCGGTGTCGTAATTGTCATGGCTTCCTTGCAACAGGGCACCAATCCGCTCCAGCCCCATCCCGGTGTCGATTGACTGCATGTCGAGCTCGACCATCGAGCCGTCTTCGAACTGTTCGTTCTGCATGAAAACGATGTTCCAGATCTCGATGAACCGATCACCGTCTTCCTCAGGTGAACCCGGAGGGCCGCCCCAGATATGATCCCCGTGGTCGTAGAAAATCTCGGTGCAGGGACCGCACGGGCCGGTCGGACCCATCTGCCAGAAATTGTCACTGGTTGCGATACGGATGATCCGATCTTCGGGAACGCCCACCTTCTTCCACATCTCGAACGCTTCGTCATCGGTGTGGTAAACCGTTGTCAGAAGGCGGTTTTTATCGACCCCGAATTCTTTGGTGATCAATTCCCATGCGAATGGAATTGCTTCGGGCTTGAAGTAATCGCCGAACGAAAAATTGCCCAACATCTCAAAGAATGTGTGGTGACGCGCAGTATAGCCGACATTGTCCAAGTCGTTGTGCTTGCCACCGGCCCGAACACATTTCTGTGCTGTCGTCGCGCGCTGATAGTCACGGGTTTCGACCCCGGTGAACAGGTTTTTGAACTGCACCATACCCGAGTTGACGAACATCAATGTCGGGTCGTTGCGTGGCACCAGGGGACTGGATGCCACTACTTCGTGCCCCTGTTTGGCAAAGTAGTTCAAAAAGGTCGATCGGATTTCGTTCAACGTTGACATAGGGCTCTCTCGGCGCGCGATCAGTTTGTTTCAAAAAGGGTTTATCCGCCTCCCCCGGGATAGTCCACAGGCGAGCGTCGCAGAACGGAACAAGGCGGCCCCGACGGACCGCTTTGTTCGGAATATGGTTCGTTCTTAGGAAAGAGCAGCGAAAATCGCTTTCTTCCCGAACCACTTATGCCTCGAGGATATCATCCTCTTCCGCGCCGGGCGGCACATCGAATTCCAGCCCATGTGCCGCGCGAATCTTGTCCTCGATCTCAAACGCGATGCGGTTGTTGTCGCGCAGATACTGCTTGGCATTCTCACGCCCCTGCCCGATCCGCTCATCACCATAGCTGAACCATGAGCCCGACTTCTCGACCACACCGGCCTTGACGCCCAGATCCAGCAGCTCGCCCATTTTACTGATGCCTTCGCCATACATGATGTCGAATTCAACTTGCTTGAAGGGCGGTGCCACTTTGTTTTTAACGACCTTCACACGGGTCTGGTTGCCAACAACCTCATCCCGGTCCTTGATCGCACCGATCCGACGAATATCCAAACGGACCGAGCTGTAGAATTTCAGGGCGTTACCACCGGTGGTGGTTTCCGGGCTGCCGAACATCACGCCGATTTTCATCCGGATTTGGTTGATGAAGATCACCATACAGTTCGAGCGGCTGATCGAACCCGTCAGTTTACGCATTGCCTGGCTCATCAGCCGGGCCTGCACACCAACGCTGCTGTCGCCCATATCGCCTTCGAGTTCAGATTTCGGCGTCAGCGCCGCGACCGAGTCAACCACGACCATGTTCACCGCGCCCGAACGGACCAGCGTATCGGTAATCTCAAGCGCCTGTTCGCCAGTGTCAGGTTGCGAAATCAGCAACTCGTCCAGATCGACGCCCAGTTTGCGCGCATATTGCGGGTCCAAGGCATGTTCCGCATCGACAAATGCGCATACACCGCCATGTTTCTGCTGTTCTGCGATGCAGTGCAGTGTCAGCGTAGTTTTGCCTGAACTTTCCGGGCCATAGATTTCAACGATCCGGCCCATCGGCAGGCCGCCGATTCCCAGAGCGATATCCAGACCCAGCGATCCGGTCGAACTGGCGTCGATGTCCTGCTTGGAATCCTCGCCCAGCTTCATGATCGAGCCTTTGCCGAACTGCCGTTCGATCTGTGCCAGCGCGCTGTCGAGCGCCTTTTGCTTATCTGCGTTTTTCTTGTCGCTCATCGTCAGAAGATCCGCCATTGTCCTGTCGCCTTCCCTTTTGCCACACCCTTGAACGGGCGGCAATCGCTGCTTTGTTCGCCTCTTGTTCCTTATGGGACCAAAAAGAGAACATTTCAACTAAAACTTACATTACTTACTGTTCTGTAATTGTATTAAAGAGTCGTTTACGCCAATCTGAGCTGGAGATAATTACTGCCGATGGACGAATAAATGCTTGTTTTTTATGAAGAACGCCTTGCGTTTCTGGCTGTCCCAAAAACCGGCAGCACCGCTTATCATACGGCTTTGCGGGACCGTGCCGATCTGGTTGTCACCGATCCGCCAGATCTGAAACACGCACCTGTCCGCCGGTATGATCGGTTTTTCCAGAACATTTTCCGTAAAATGTACGATACTGAGATGGAAATCATGGCGGTTGTTCGTGAACCGGTCGATTGGCTGGGCAGTTGGTACAGGTTTCGCGGCCGCCAAGAGCGTCTTGACCACCCGCATTCAACACATGACCTGAGCTTTGATGATTTCGTCCAGGCCTATATGCGCACACCCCGACCTGAATTCGCCGATGTCGGCAGTCAAAGCCAATTTTTTCGCACCCGCAACAACGGGCGTGGCGCCACCCATGTCTTCAAATATGAAAACCAGGACAAAATTCTCGATTTCCTGCAAAACCGCTTGAATATGGATATCCGGCTGCAACGCGAAAACGTGTCACCCACACGAGACCTAACACTGGGCGCAGAGACATTGACCAAGTTCCGCAACACACACTCCGCGGAATTCGATTGCCACGCCTCGGCACTTTGAAACCCTAATTGATCTGCTGAAAAACAGCTTCGGTCAGTTGGTTTAGTGAAAATGGTTTGGGCAGGAAAGTTGAATCGGAAATCTCTGGTACGGAATCGCCAAACGCACCCTCTGTGTATCCAGACATGAATATGACCCGTACATCTGGCCTGTTCTGCTTAGCCATACGAACCCAGGTCGGACCATCCAATCCGGGCATGACCACATCGGTGACGAATGCGTCAACATTCAATGTGCCATCTTCGAGAAGCCTCAGAGCCTCTTCTCCCGAATCGGCCTCGAGCACAGTGTAGCCTTTCAACCTCAGTGCGCGGGTCGCAAAGGCCCGAACCGGGGCTTCGTCTTCGACCAGCAGCACGACACCCTCACCCTGGCGAACCGTTGGATTCTCAGGGGATTGCGCAGGCGCTGCCTCGGTTTTTTTGGGGGCGGTTGAAACCGGCAGGTACACAATAAACTCGGTCCCTCTCCCCTGAATGCTGTCGACAAAAATAAAACCGCCGGTTTGCTTTACAATTCCGTAGACAGTCGACAGGCCCAAACCTGTCCCCTCACCCGTGCGTTTGGTTGTAAAGAAAGGCTCGAACACTTTCTGTAGCTTATCGGGGGCAATCCCCGTACCGCTATCAATGACTTTGACGGTGACGTATTCACCAGGTTGTACCGTAGCGCGATCCCTTGTGAAGCGTTCTGTCAGCACGACCACTTCGGTTTCGATCCTGACCTCACCACCTTCAGGCATTGCATCGCGGGCATTTACGACAAGATTCATCAACACCTGCTCTAGCTGGCGTTTATCCGCACGAACCGCTTTCAGAACGGGATCGTGGCTGAGTGTCAGCTTAATCTTTTCTCCGACCAGACGATTTAGCAGATGAATAAGGTCTGAGATCGTATCTCTGAGATCCAGGATTTCCGGCTGCAAAGTCTGTTTGCGCGAAAAGGCCAGCAGTTGGCTCACCAAAGCTGCTGCACGGTTTGCGTTCTGATTGATTTGTACGAGATCCCCGTAGTCAGGGTCATTCTGGTCGTGCCGCAAAAGCAGAAGATCGCAATGTCCGGAAATCGCCGTTAGCAAATTGTTGAAATCATGCGCTACACCGCCAGCCAGTTGGCCAACGGCCTGCATTTTTTGTCCCTGCACAAATTGCGCTTCTAAAGTCTTGAGTTCGGTAGCATCATTCAGAACCGCAATCAGTCTGACTTCTCCCTCGCTCAGCACACGTTTCAATGTGACCTGTACGAATATCTCGCGGTCTTCCCGTGTCAGCCTCAGGAATTCAGATCGTGGAACGGCGCCCTCATTTGAAGCCTGCGTCAGCCAATCCAGAACCGGATATCCCAGACCATGCATGATATGCACAACATTGGATTCTCCGGGCTCTATGTTTCCGACAAGACGCGTTGCCAGTCTGTTGGCCTCAAGGATGCTCCCGTCGGGAGAAAGGGTCATTACCGGGACCGGAAGATCCACAAATGACGCGCCAATTCCACTTTCCTGTGCACGATCAAGCGGTAGAACAAGCAGATCGCGCTTGGTTCCCGACCGAGACAGTTCGGCCATCGTAGCCGGAATTGGCCCCTGTGCCGTCTGTACCTGCACAACCTCACCCAATTCGGGCTGCGCGCCAGTCAGAACCTGTGCAAGGTTGTCGGGTCGTTGCCCCAGGATTTGTTCCGCCGCCCCGTTGATCCGCAGCAATGCTCCGTTTCTGCCTTCGGTCAAAATGGGCACAGGCACAGCATCCCACTGACCTGTTCCATCCAGATGAAGCCGCCAAAAGAAAAAATTATTCCCAACACCGAGAACAGAAATCGGTACGGTTGTCTCCAAAGTGACAACGTCTTCTCTTGCACGGCCATGGATCTCGGCCAAAGACTGTAGGCGCAGCAAAATTGCCGACGGGTTCGCAAAAATAGACTTTAGACCTTCATCCAGCCGGTTGCCGGGAAAAACATGGAGCTGAGCCCGGGCATGAGAATTGCAAATCAGAACATCACCCTGTGCATTGGCAATCGCGCAGGGGTACAGCTCTTCTTCGGCAAAAACCTCCATAACCCTAAGCTCACGACGTACCGAGTCGTCGGAAATCAGCGCCCTCACCACGACCAACAGTGATGCAGCAAGCAAAGACACACCTGCCACCACAAGGCCGAGATTCCAGGCTTGGGGAATGATTCCTGCCAGCGGCAGCAGTGAGAGCAACACCCCTAGCGCAACCAATGGTGCTAGACGCAAACCACTTGGTGTATTTCGTAACTTTGGGTCAGAATAGAAATCTGCGGTATCGGACATTAAATACTCAACTTGCCGGGCTAGGTGTAACCCAACGCAAAAGGATTAACGCCCACTTAACCAACAAAGTGAGCAATTCTCCTTTAGGTTGCTATTTGTCCGCCGACTACCGCGTCAAGTGTGACGTGAAAAACCCGTCAGTACCGTGTGATACATACCACGTTTTGCGAAACTTCTCGGTCCATTCGGAGTGCGCCGCCACGAACGCATCGACCACTGCACCGTTTTCGACCTCGAGCATGGAACAGGTTGCATATGCAAGAACACCCGCTGGCCCCACCAAAGGCGCGACATCATCAAGGATCGTCCGCTGCGTTTCCGTAAGCCGGTTCAGTCCATCTTGTGTAAGAGACCATTTTCCCGCCGGGGCGCGACGCCAGGATCCGCTGCCTGAACAGGGGGCATCCGTCAGCACAATGTCGAATGGTGCCTGCGCAGAGATCTCGTCATTGGTCAGGAGCGTTATCTGTGCACCCGCTCTTTCGGCCCGGGCGGGCAAATCACGCATTCGCGCCGCATTAACGTCATGCGCGAAAACATCTACACCGTGATGCGCGGCCAAGGCCAAGGCTTTGCCGCCACCACCGGAACAATAGTCCAGAACCCGCATTCCGGGGTTTAGGTCCAATGATTCAACTACGGCCTGGCTCGCCGCATCCTGCAGTTCGACCAACCCATCAGTATAGGCGCGGCTTCCTGAGATTTTCCGCTCGCCCTCGACAACTTCGAGTGCGGTCGAACAAGCGGGATGTGGCCTCGCTTGGATGCCGTCCGCCAGCAAGACCGAGACCGCCTGATCGACACTCGACTTAATCAGATTGACCCGCAAATGAACCGGGGCCCGAGCTCGCAATGCCTCGGCCACTGGAAGGGTCAAATCACCCAAAGACTCTTGAAAGGTTGGCCAAAGCCATTCCGGTATGTCGTATTTCTGGGCGTCGGATTCACATGGTTTAGCCTGTTCGTGTTCTTCCAAACTGGCTGGTGCGTACCCTTCGCCATTGAATATCTGATCCAGATCGACTTCTTGCATGCGCATCGCGCCAATCATCAACCCCCTACCGGTTTCCGTCCCACCTGCCGCTGCAAATGACCTTTTGCACCGCAAAGCACCAAACACATGGTCGCGAATAGCAGCCCTGTCTTTGGAACCGGCGAAACGGCTGCGCCGCGCCCAACCGGTCAGGGCCTTTTCGACCGGGGCACCCGAAAGAATCTGATCAAGAATTTCGATGGAGGCCTGAACACGTGCGGCGGGGGTCATTTTATTCTCCGATATGGTGCAGGGCAAAAACGCAAAGCGGCGCCCTCGCCGGGGCGCCGCAGTTCAGGTTCCGGCAATTTACATCACTCGATAATTCGGGCTTTCGCGTGTGATTTGCACGTCATGCACATGGCTCTCCTTCAGGCCAGCCCCTGTGATTCTGACGAAGTTGCAGTTCTTTCGCATCTCTTCGACCGTGGCGCAGCCGGTATAGCCCATGGCTGCGCGCAGGCCGCCGACCAGTTGATGCACAACCGCGCTGGCCGAGCCCTTGTAAGGCACCTGCCCTTCGATCCCTTCGGGCACCAGCTTGTCGCTGGCGGCATCCTTCTGGAAATAGCGATCCGCAGAGCCACGTGCCATCGCGCCTAGGCTGCCCATGCCGCGATAAGATTTGAACGACCGGCCCTGATACAGGATCACTTCGCCCGGGCTTTCATCTGTTCCGGCGATCATTGAGCCAACCATGGCACAGGACGCACCCGCAGCAATCGCCTTGGCAAAATCGCCCGAGAATTTGATACCACCATCTGCGATAACCGGCACATCGCCGGCGGCCGCGGCGCAATCCATGATCGCAGTCAGCTGCGGCACGCCCACACCGGCAACCATCCGCGTAGTACAGATCGAACCCGGCCCTATCCCCACCTTGATGGCATCCGCGCCTGCGTCGATCAGCGCCTTAGTTGCGTCCCCAGTGGCGACGTTACCGGCAATGATCTGCACCTCGTTCGACAGGGTCTTGACCCGCTTCACCGCGTCCAGTACCCCTTGAGAATGCCCATGAGCGGTGTCTACAACGATAATGTCGACACCGGAATCCACCAGTTGTTCGGATCGTTCGAAACCAGAGTCACCAACCGACGTCGCTGCCGCGACTCGCAACCGGCCCAGCCGATCCTTGCAGGCCGTTGGGTTCAGCACCGCCTGTTCGGTATCTTTCAAAGTCAGCAGACCCGTCAGCTTGCCCGCCCCGTCCACAACCAGAAGCTTTTCGATCCGACGCGCGCGCATCAGGCTTTTGGCCTCTTCCAGATCGGCGGGTTCCTGAAGCATCGCCAGATTGTCCGAGGTCATCATCGCGTGAACCGGCGTATCATCCGAGGTCGCAAAACGCATATCACGGTTGGTCAGAATACCGACCACGCGGCCTTCTTCGTCCACCACGGGAAAGCCGGTGAAGTTATAACGCTGCACCAACGCGTTGGCGTCCGCCAGCGTCTGATCCACCCGCAGTGTCACCGGGTTGTAAACAATACCGGATTCAAACCGTTTGACCCGGCGCACTTCGCGGGCCTGTTCATCCACCGTCAGGTTCTTGTGAACCACGCCGATGCCGCCCGCCTGCGCCATGGCGATGGCCATGCGCGCCTCGGTCACCGTGTCCATCGCCGAGCTGAGCAGTGGGATGTTCATGGTGATTTCCCGCGTCACGCGCGTGGTCGTATCCGCCGTGGCCGGCAGCACAGAAGATGCGCCCGGAACCAGAAGAACGTCGTCAAAGGTGAGTGCCTCACGAATCTGCATCTGTTAACCCCATGCAAAAGCCCGTTTGACGGTGACCCTATTGCATGGATTGCATCTAAGGAAAAGCCCCCGACATAAACTAGTTTTTACCTGCTGGTCGGTGCTGCGGCAAAAAACGACGCAACGCACACAAAACGTGCCGCTGAATGGCCTTTCCCTTTGCGTACAAAACCATATCTTGCCCGACATAGGCGCGAATATAAAAGGCAGGCCAATCATGACCACCGACCCTCTTGTTGTCTTTACCCCATCGGGCAAACGCGGGCACTTTCCCGTAGGCACTCCGGTTCTGACTGCGGCACGGCAACTGGGTGTGGATCTGGATTCCGTTTGCGGTGGACGCGGGATTTGTTCGAAATGCCAGATCACGCCAAGCTATGGCGAGTTTCCCAAGCACGGCGTGACCGTAGCCGACGGTGCACTAAGCGAATGGAACGCGGTTGAACAGCGCTATGACGACAAGCGCGGATTGAAACCCGGCCGCCGTCTTGGATGTCAGGCCACGGTTCAGGGGGATGTGGTGATCGACGTGCCACCAGAAAGCCAAGTGCACCGTCAGGTCGTACGCAAGGCCGCCACAGCACGCACCATCACAATGGATCCGGCCACCCGGCTGTATTTTGTTGCGGTAGAAGAACCCGACATGCATTCACCAACCGGCGATCTGGAACGTCTGGAACGCGCGCTGCGCGAGCAATGGAACGTCGACGCCGTAACCGCTGATCTTTCCTTGTTGTCCAAACTGCAGCCTATATTGCGCAAGGGTAAGTGGGAGGTCACCGTTGCGGTGCATAAAGGTCACAAGGACGATGTCGCACGGATCGTGGAAATCTGGCCTGGATTGCACGAGAACGGACTTTTCGGTCTGGCCATCGACCTCGGCTCTACCACGATTGCAGCTCACCTGACCGATCTGGACACAGGCGAGGTCAAGGCATCTTCAGGCCTGATGAACCCCCAAATCCGCTTTGGCGAAGACCTTATGAGCCGCGTGTCCTATTCGATGATGAATCCGGGCGGCGACAAAGAGATGACCCGAGCCGTTCGCGAAGCGATAAACGATCTGACAACAACCATCGCGGATGAGGCCGGGATTGACGCCAACCTGATTGTCGAAACGGTGTTCGTCTGTAACCCGGTCATGCACCATCTGCTGCTTGGGCTGGATCCGGTCGAGCTGGGCCAAGCGCCCTTTGCCTTGGCTACGTCCGAAAGCATGTCTTTGCCCGCGCGCGAAATGAATCTGACCAACATGAACCCACGTGCGCAGGTCTACATCCTGCCCTGCATTGCGGGTCATGTGGGTGCGGATTGTGCGGCGGTTGCTTTGTCGGAAGAGCCCGGCAAATCCGAAGATCTGGTTCTGATCGTAGATGTAGGCACCAATGCTGAGATTTTGCTGGGCAATACCAGCCGGGTTCTGGCGTGCTCCTCACCGACCGGCCCGGCCTTTGAAGGCGCGCAGATCAGCTCTGGTCAGCGTGCCGCCCCCGGTGCGATTGAGCGGATCGAGATTGATCCTGTCACTAAAGAACCCCGTTTTCGCGTCATCGGGTCCGAGAAATGGTCGGATGAAGAGGGTTTTGATCAAGACATCGCAACCACTGGCATCAGTGGCATCTGTGGATCAGGCATTATTGAAGCGGTGGCGGAAATGCGTATGGCGGGTTTGCTGGATGAAAGCGGCCTGATCGGATCCGCAGAACAAACGGGCACATCACGCAACGTCCCCGAGGGGCGCACCCATTCCTATCTGATCCACGACGCAAGCGCCGAAGGCGGCCCACGTATCACAGTCACTCAGGGCGATATTCGCGCGATTCAACTGGCGAAATCCGCGCTTTATGCAGGCGCGCGGCTTTTGATGGACGAAATGAACGTGGATACTGTCGACCGCATTGTTCTTGCTGGTGCCTTCGGCGCGCATATCTCGACCAAACATGCCATGGTTCTGGGAATGATCCCGGATGCGCCCTTGAACAAGGTCTCAAGCGCGGGCAACGCCGCCGGTACAGGTGCTCGGATCGCACTGTGCAATATCGGATCGCGGAGTGAGATTGAACGCGTAGTGCGCGAAATCACCAAGGTTGAAACCGCCATCGAGCCCAAGTTTCAGGATCATTTCGTGGCAGCGAACGCGATCCCCCATAAGACGGATCCATTCCCGGAATTGGCCAAAGTGACGACCCTGCCCTCGCCCTCGTTCAACACCGGTGGTGGAGATCAGGAAAACTCTGGCCGCCGCCGTCGCCGGAGGTCATAGTCGCGGCAACAACGGAGGGGTACGATGCAGTCGGTGAATGAGGAACAGGCAGAATACTGGGGAAAATCCGAATCCGGGGCCAAATGGCTGACATATCAGGATCAGTTGGATCAACTGATGGCTTCGGTTCTGGACCTTGTGCTGGAGAATGCCCAGCTTAAACTAGGAATGCATGTGCTCGACATCGGCTGTGGCACTGGCGAAAGCTCTCTTGCAGCCGCGCGATTGGTCGGGCCGGATGGCGATGTTCTGGCCGCCGATATATCGCAAGCGTTTCTTGATCGTGCCAGCGCCCGAGCCTCGGAAAACGGGCTGAGCAACATCAGCTTCCAACATGCTGACGCCCAGATATTCGGGTTTCCTGCCAATCAGTTGGACTCCGCGATTTCACGGTTCGGCGTGATGTTCTTTGACGATACGGTTGCTGCATTCGCCAATATCGCCCGCGCACTTAAACCCGGCGGGCAGATGACATTTGCAGCTTGGGGGCCATTGGATGACAACCCGTGGTTCAAAATACCCCATATTGCTGCGGTAAAACGCCTTGGGCAGCCGCCTCGGGTAGATCGTTATGCGCCGGGTCCGCTGGCGTTTCACGATCTGGATCACGTCACCGGCATGATGCAACAGGCGGGGCTGTCGGACATTCAGGCCCAAGCCATCTCCGTAAACCTGCCCGGCGCTGGCGGGTCAGAGGAAATAGCCGCTTTGTGCACCCACGTCGGCCCCGCCGCGCGAACCATCGCGCATTTCGAAGGCACCGAACAGGACGCAGCAGCAATCCAGCACGAGGTCTGTCAGGAATTCGCCCAGTTCACATCCGAAACCGGCCTGCACATCCCGGCGGTGATAAACCTGTACCAAGCGCGTCGATCGAACTGAATGGAGCGGGTAGCGGGAATCGAACCCGCGCGTTCAGCTTGGGAAGCTGACAGGCTACCATTACATCATACCCGCCACTGCTAGCTGAATATCACCGGTACAAGATCAGGTTCAAGCGGTTTTGATCCAAACCGTCAGGCTATTTGCGACGGCGAAGACAAAAAAGGCCGGATCAAAAGATCCGGCCAGAATGTTGTTTTATAACGTTTATGCGCGGCGACGACGGCCACCGCCGCGACGGCCACCTCCAGCCCCTTCAGCACCGGCTTCGCTGGGGGCTTTGTTGAATTTGATCCAAGCCCCGCCATGCGGATCGTTGTTGGTCAGCAAGTTGGCGGCGCGGATGGCCTCCATCTCTTTACCGGCGCGCGGCAAGGTCGAACCCAGGCCAAACAGCTGGCAGAAGGTCTCATCATCCATGTCCGCCGGCAGGATGATGCCCTTTGCTTCAACCTCAGCCTTCTTCTCGGCCAGCTTCTTGGGACCAACCGGCAAGGCAACGGGGTTCATGATCGCCGAGGTCATGCCGGCGCCCATCGCCATCGGCAGGAAGGCGTTGTTGATTCCATGGCGGTTTGGCAGACCGAAGGAGACATTGGAAGCCCCGCAAGTGGTGTTCACGCCCAGTTCCTCACGCAGGCGACGGACGAGCGCAAACACCTGCTGACCAGCGGTTGCCATCGCGCCGATGGGCATCACCAGCGGGTCAACGACGATGTCATGCGCCGGGATGCCGAAATCGGCGGCGCGCTGGACGATCTTCTTTGCAACTTCGAAGCGAACATCGGGATCTTCGGAAATACCGGTATCGTCGTTCGAGATCGCCACCACAGGGACATTGTATTTTTTGACCAGCGGCAAAACAAGTTCCAGACGATCTTCTTCGCCGGTGACCGAGTTCAGCAGCGGACGGCCCTCTGCCGCCTCAAGACCGGCCTCCAAAGCACCGGGAACCGAGGAATCGACGCACAGCGGAACATCCACCAGCCCCTGCACCATTTCGACGATCTTGCGCATCAGCGGCGGTTCGGTCTCGTTCGGGTTGGGGTTCGAGTTGTAGACAACGCCCGCGTTGATATCCAGAACGGTCGCGCCAGCGGCAACCTGCGCGAGGGCGTCCTTTTCAACGGTCGAAAAATCGCCTGCTTCCAGTTCCGCCGCCAGTTTCTTGCGGCCTGTCGGGTTGATCCGCTCACCGATCACGCAGAACGGTTCGTCAAAGCCCAGGACGGCGGTTTTTGTTTTTGATTCTACGACTGTACGGGTCATGTCCGATCCTTAGGAGGTTACAGGCTTTGCCGAAGCGCCGCCGTTGTTGATGGCCCAGTTGGCGTTGGTCTTGATGCCGCCAAGCGGGAAGAAGTGTACGTTTGTGATGTTGAAATCCGGGTTGGCCGCTTTGTGGTTGGCCAGCTCGGTGATCACATCCGTGGGCTCATAAGGCAGCAGCAGCTTGGACACGTCCAAGGCGCGCTTTTGCAGGACCTTCAGTGACGGGCCAACGCCGCAAGCGATGGCGAATTTGATCAGCGTTTGCAGCTTGGCCGGACCCGCGATCCCGATATGCACCGGAATGTCGATCCCCGCCTCTTTCAGGCTGTCGGCCCAGGCGATGATCGGCTTGGCGTCAAAGGCAAACTGAGTGGCCAGCGCCATTTCGGCATCTGTGGTCTCAGAGAACTTCTGTTTCCAGCGTAGCGCGTCATCGACATTCTTGGTCGAGCCGTCGGGATCGATGTCCTTGTTGCCCTCGGGGTGGCCAGCGACGTGCAGACGCTTGAAGCCCGCTTTGTCGAACAGGCCGGATTCCAGCAGCTGCATCGAGCTGTCGAAATCACCATGAGGATTCGCGACACCACCGGCCAGCAACAGCGCCTGATCCACACCTGCTTCACCCTGGTACATAGAAATCCAGTTTTCCAGCGTCGCCGTGTCTTTAATGATCCGCGCCGGGAAATGCGGCATAACAGGATAGCCGTCCGCCGCGATGCGCTTGGCGGTCTTGACCATGTCTTCGATCGGAGTGCCTTCGATATGGGCAATATAGACGCGTGTGCCTTCAGGCAACAAAGCGCGAAAATCCTCGACCTTCTCGGCGGTGCGCGGCATCACCTCAATCGAATAGCCCTGCAGGAAGGCTTCGACGGTTGGATTTACCGGACCGTTTTCGGCGGCATCACGTTTCTTGAAGTTCAGCAAAGCCATAGCGGCCTCCCATATAGATTTCGAGCTCATGCCCAACCGTCATTGGCGATCAGAGCCTTGATACGGTCCTGATCATATTCCGTTTCCAAACGCACAGCCTGCTGTTCGGCAATTTCGGACGGATCGCCCTCAACCGCGAAAGGCGCGGCCTTGCGCCATTCGGCCAGATAGGCATCGCTGTCCTTGGCGTTCACCTTCATGGCGGCGCGGTCAATGGCTTGCTCGAACCGTTCTTCCAACTGCCGTTTTGCGCCCCGGCGGCCCTTGCCGACGATGACTTGGGCGGGAATGTCGCGCCAGTATACGATGGTGACGTCAGGCATCTGCTTTGATTCCTCCTAACCAGATGGACCGGTTCTAAACTTCAATGTGGTCGCAGGTCGGTCGATTTTCGACACAAGGCGCATTTCAAACGACGTTTTCACCTACAACGGGATACACGGCTTGTAACGAATTGTTCCTGTAAACCTCACCTCAAAATTCTCATCACTTTAATGAGTATCTTGCACGAACCAAAAGGCCGACCTATGGTCGGGGTAACTCGTAAATCGGAGGGCGTTGAAGATGGCGCCCAAGCGTCCCAAAGGTGCGGGCGCGTTCCCGAAGGCGGTCGAAAGCCCCGCGCCGGCAAGACCCGATCCTGATGCGCTTTATGCCGCGCTGGATTTGGGAACAAATAGCTGTCGCATGTTAATTGCCCAGCCCAAGGGCAGCGGGTTTCATGTGGTGGACAGTTTCTCTAAATCCGTGCAGTTGGGCGCGGGCTTAGAGCGGACGGGGCGTTTGTCTCGGTCGTCGATGGCGCGCACCATTCAGGCGTTGCGCATTTGCCAGCAAAAGCTGAAACGCAACAAGGTCAAGCGCATGCGTCTAGTCGCAACCGAGGCTTGTCGCCGTGCAAAAAATTCACGTGAATTCATTCGCCAGGTAAAGGGTGAAACCGGGTTGACGCTTGAGATCATCCAGCCCGAGGAAGAAGCGCGTCTGGCCGTAATATCCTGTGCCCCGCTGGTGTCCACTAAGACAGAACAGTTGTTGGTTGTGGATATTGGCGGCGGTTCGACAGAGCTTGTCTGGATCGACATATCCTCGCTTCCGCGTCGGGATCGCCCGGCGGCGATTATGCGTCTGCATAATGGATTTCATACAACAGACAGCCCGTTTCCTGCAGCCAAGGTTGTGGATTGGATCAGTGTTCCCCTCGGCGTTGCGACGCTGCGCGATCAGTTCCATGATGTCGAAGATGATGCGGCGCGGTTTGCTTTGATGAGCTGGTTTTTCGAAGAAAACTTGGCCGATTTTGCGCCTTATAAGGATGAACAAGCCCGCGAAGGTTTTCAGATCGTCGGCACCAGTGGCACGGTTACGACAGTCGCAGCCTCACATCTGGGATTGAAGCGGTATGACCGGACCAAGGTAGACGGTTTGCGCATGACAAGCGATCAGATTGACAAAGTGATACGCGGGTATCTAGAACTCGGCCCACTGGGGCGGCGGAGAGATCCGCGTATCGGCGATGACCGCCAGGCCCTGATCATGTCCGGCTCGGCCATATTGCAGGCTTTGTTACGATGTTGGCCAACCGACCGTCTTTCAGTGGCGGACCGGGGGCTGCGCGAAGGCCTGCTTTATGCGCAGATGAGCGCGGACGGTGTATTGGAAGACGGACCGTTCTGATGGCGAAGACACCTACTGGCAAAAACAATTCGGGCCGCGGGCAGCGCGACCTGAAGGTTAAGGTCAAAACCGCCCGCGGGCGCAAAATCAGCTCGACCCGGTGGTTGGAACGTCAGCTGAATGACCCCTATGTCAAGCGCGCGCAGGTCGAAGGCTATCGTGGGCGTGCGGCTTTCAAGATATTGGAACTGGACGATAAATTTCGCTTCCTGGTTCCAGGTGCGCGCATCGTCGATCTGGGTTGCGCCCCAGGCGG
This sequence comes from Ruegeria sp. CDSC021, assembly GCF_059610845.1. Classification (NCBI taxonomy): domain Bacteria; kingdom Pseudomonadati; phylum Pseudomonadota; class Alphaproteobacteria; order Rhodobacterales; family Roseobacteraceae; genus Ruegeria; species Ruegeria sp. CDSC021. Next base: position 498,444 of record NZ_JBXWOK010000001.1, on the reverse strand, counting down.
CTGGCTGCAGGTTGCGGTCCAGCGCGTTAATGCATTGGGTGAGAAAAGCGGTAAGAAAATCGGCACTGTTCTGGGTGTCGACATACAAGAGGTCGAACCGGTGGCCGGGTCCGAGGTTCACCAGTTGGACTTTATGGAGGACGATGCCGACCAGAAGGTCAAAGACTGGTTGGGTGGCAAAGCTGACGTGGTGATGTCAGATATGGCTGCTGCGTCCTCGGGGCATAAACAAACCGACCATTTGCGGATCATGGCCTTGTGCGAAACCGCCGCCTATTTCGCCTTTGATGTGCTTGAACAGGGCGGCACATTTGTCGCCAAGGTTCTGGCCGGAGGAGCCGAAGGGGATCTGCAGAAGATTCTGAAACAGAAGTTTGACAAGGTAGCGCATGTTAAACCACCGGCATCCCGCGCCGACAGTTCGGAAAAATTCGTTGTGGCAACAGGATTTCGCGGCTGAAGTTAATCTGCGAAGTCAGCCAGAGAACGCGCAAGGCGCTGTTCACGCAGCGAAGATATTGCGTTTCCTTGCAACAACAATGCCTCACCGTGACTGATATCCGTCGCCGGTTTGGCCCGTAATTCTTCAATCCGCCGGGTCAGCGACGATGGATTTTGCGATTTCGCGCTTTCGGGCAGTTTGGTCATGAGGCCTCACCTTGATGCGTATGGGGTCACAGTCCCATGCAGTTTTGGTAAGAAAAGTGCCGATTTCATGACGCAAACCGGGCTTTGAATTGCTATTTTACAGCCCCAGCCACCCTGCCCTTCAGGTTTGTCCGTTACTTTGATCCTGCAAATCCATCAGCGCGCCGTTGAATTCAGCGCCCAGAATCAGGATGGCCGCGCATAGATACAGGAAAATCAACGCAGCCATCGCCCCCGCAAGACCAGCATAAGTAGCGCTGTACGAGGCGAACTGTCCGATATAGATCGAAAAGCCCCAACCGCCCATCGCCCACAGAGCGAGTGTCAGAACAACGCCCGGAAGGATCTGCCACAGCCGATGGCGGCGCGTCGGCAGCACAAGATGTGCAACGATAACCGTGCCCGCAGGAACCGCCACGGTAAAGGTCCAACGCAATCGATCCACAGACAACCAGTCTGATACGTTGACGTCAGTTTTTTCGGACACGAGGCGCGTGTAGACCGGCAAGACGACTTCGACGGCGGCGATGGCCAGAATGGCCGCCCCGCCAACAATCACCAATCCCAGGCACAGCAAGCGTGTCTTCCAGAATGGCCAGGCGTCATGATCATGATAGGCCTGATTCATGGCTGCCCGCACCGCAACTACGCCGTTTGAGGCAAAGAAAATGGCCAGCAAACCGCCCAGGGTGATTACCCCCGAACCTGATTCCGCCAGGACCGAGCGCAACTCTCCCACAATCGGGCCGGCGACATCTTTTGGCCAGGCGCCAAAGATCAGTTCGATCAGCTCGTCCGTGACATAATCCTGAGACAGCGTACCAGCCAGTGCTACAGTGAACAGAACAAACGGAAACAGGGCCAGCATCAGGGACATGGCAACGTGGCTGCTCATGACCATGCCGTTTTTGGCCCCAAATCGACCCAAGGCCAGCCAAAGGGCTCGAATTACTCTTCCAGTCAGGGGAATCAAACTTGTCGTCATCCGAAAACTCTACCCTGACTGTATTCGAACCAGAACCGGCAAAACCCGACTGGACGCAATTAACCAACTCCAAATGTTTGGTTGCATTGCATAATCCCTTTGTCCCGTGCAGGATCGAAACGGAACCTACACAAAGCCGGGCGAAAAATGCCAACCAGCGACCAGAACCCAAGCATACCGAACAGGTTGCGCCTTTCGGTTGTCCGCGACACCGCGATTGTCGTGTCACTGATCGTATTGGGGCTTTATGCGGGCTCGGCTTTTCTGATCCCGCTGACCATGGCCTTGCTGATCAACGTCCTGATCATCGCGCTGAGTGACCGGGTTATTGCGCTGACCAAGGCTCCGGTCTGGTTGGCTAACCTGGCTGGAGTGACCGTGGTTTTGGTCGGGTTGTTCATGATCATGTATATTCTGGGCAATCAGGCGACGCAGTTTGCACGCTCGATCAATACATACGAAAGCCAGTTCGACGAGGCCGTTAACCGCATAAACGACCTTGTGGGCAACGATATTACGGCCTTCATCCGGGACAATCTGGTCAACATTGATATGTCTTTCGTCGCCCGGATGTTGCTGGGCAGCGCGACGTCTTTGCTGAACCAGTTTTTCCTCATCAGCCTTTACGTTGCCTTCCTGATGGCCGAACGTCTGGCGTTCCGCAAAAAGATCCGTATGGCCGCCGGTGACCCTAAAACCGGTGCCGAGTTCGCTTTGGTTCTGGACGCGATTTCCTTTAGTCTGCAGCGTTATGTCGGAGTGAAGACCTTTATCAGCCTGATAACGGCTGGAATCAGCTATGTGGTCTTCAAAACCCTTGGTCTTGAGTATTCCGAGACATGGGCCGTGCTGACCTTTGCCCTGAATTTCATACCCTCGATTGGGTCGATTATTGCCGTTTTGTTTCCAGCGGCGATTGCGCTGGTCCAATTTGAAAGCATCGGGCCGTTTCTGATCATAGTTTTCGGCTGTGGCACGCTTCAGTTCATGATCGGTAATTTTCTGGACCCGGCCATGCTGGGCCGATCGCTGAACATGTCGACATTTCTCGTCATTCTGGCACTTATGTTCTGGACCACGGTCTGGGGTCTGATCGGAGCCTTCCTGAGCGTTCCGCTGACCGTCTGCATCCTGATCATCTTCAGCCATATACCCGCATTGCGCCCGATCGCAATTTTAATGTCCCTGAATGGTGAACTCGGCGACGAAGGGCCGCCATCGGGGAATACAGTCTGAACAGGCCAATCCCCAATGCAACTTGAAACACTAAGGAAAATGCCAGGATCGAATCCTCCATGCTGACACTCTTTGTTTCCCTCTTTGTCCTATGTTTGTACCTGACCGCCGCGGTCTTTTCGATACGCGCCGCTCAAACAGCGCGCACACCGCAGGGTGCCGTGGGATGGGTGGTCTTTTTGATCTCGGCGCCGATAGCTGGCGTACCGCTATACTTGTTTCTGGGACATCATCGTTTTCGCGGGTATCGCCTGGCCCGAAAGCACGCTGAGACTGTTGTCGAAGGGATAAAGAGCTTTGCGGATTTTTCGCGCCCAGATCCGGGCATGATTTCGATCAACCCACTCCCTTTCGAAGAGCTTGCGCATCTACCCATATCACGTGGCAACGGTGCAGATTTGCTTGTCGATGGGCAGGCAACCTTTGACGCTATCTTTCAGGCTATCGACGCGGCTCAGGACTATGTGCTTGTGCAATTCTACATCGTGCGTGATGACGGATTGGGGCGGCAACTGCAAAGCAAACTGATCGCCGCCGCAGAGCGCGGCGTGCAAGTTCGCTTTATGACCGACGCCGTGGGCAGTTATGGCTTACCGACAAGCTACATCACGTCGCTGCGCGCGGCGGGAATTCACGTTGCCGGTCAGCATGAAAAGCGTCATCCAGGACAGCGATTTCAGCTAAACTATCGCAATCACAGGAAAACGGTGATCATAGACGGTGAAATCGGCTTTATCGGCGGCCACAATGTCGGCGACGAATATCTCGGTCAGTCCGCAAAGTTCGGACATTGGCGGGACACACACATAAGGCTGACTGGACATATCGTGCGCCAACTACAACTGATCTTTACAGAGGACTGGTACTGGGCGCATCAAGAAGACCTGATAGATCAACTGGCCTGGGCGGGTCAGGAATCTGATCAGGACATGAACGCCCTTCTCGTCGCCACAGGTCCGGGGGACGAAACCGAAACCGGCGCCATGATGTTCTTTTCTGCAATCACGGAAGCAAAGGAACGATTGTGGATCGCATCCCCCTATTTCGTTCCTGATATCGACATCATGACCGCACTACGCCACGCTGCAATGCGCGGGGTAGATGTTCGCATTCTGGTTCCCGACGTGATTGATCACCGCTTGCCTTGGCTGGCGGCCTTTGCCTATTTCGACGAGATCAGGGAATGCGGCGCACGGGTCTACCGGTACACTGATGGGTTCATGCATCAAAAAGTATTTCTGGTGGACGACACTCTAACCGCTGTTGGCACAACCAATCTGGACAATCGCTCTTTCCGCCTGAATTTTGAGGCGATGGCCCTGTTCTTTGACAAGGACGCGGCCCATGCAGTTCACGACATGCTGCTAATGGACTTTGAATCCAGCTATGAGCTGGTCAAAACCTTACCCGAACAACCGGCCTATATTCGGTTCGGCTCGCCTCTGGCGCGGTTGTTCGCACCAATCCTTTAAAGGATCGACTCTTCCTGCAGCACCCGCGACATGACCGCGACCAAAAAGGCTGTGGACAGCCCAAATGCCAAAAGCCCGGTGACCGACGCAAATGCACCAAAGATGCGCAGCCCCTCTCCTAACACAATGTCGCCGTAACCCAGCGTAGTGAACGTCACCAAGGAAAAATACAGCGCCGAATTCCAGTCCGCCAGAACATCCCCAAAGACCCAGACAATCGCCCAAAGCCAGACCTGAAAGGTATGGATCATCACGATAAAAATCAGTGCGATACAGAGCGGACTGGCGATTGTGACAAACCTTTTGCTTTTTTCCAGTTTGATCGACATCACGCGGATGATCTGCATGCACCAGGTCAGCAGGGCAATTTCGATCAAAAAGCAGATACCCAAATAAACGCTTCCCCAGATAATCTGCTCGGATAAGGTCACCGGCGCCCATCCCCTCTGTTTTTAAGTCTCGTCACAATCGCTTCAATTGCAGGATTGGGCAACCCTGCGTCTGCGACGAATGGAAACGATAGCGCCATTGAACTGGACACCGCTTCGGTCGGCTGCAAATTGTGAGTGGCAGAATACAGGGCGCCTATGAATGCTGCTTAAAATAACTGATGTCCATAAATCATATGCAAACGGTCGACCGATTTTGAACGGAGTATCTCTGTCGTTGGACCATGGCCAAACGCTTGCCCTAACCGGGGAAAGTGGCAGTGGCAAAAGCACGCTTCTAAATCTCGCAGGTGCGCTGGACATATTCGATGCGGGCGAAATCTCACTGGGCGGAACCAACCTGTCCAAACTAGACGATACCGGGCGCGCAGCCCTTCGGCGCGAGCGTGTGGCCCTGGTATTCCAACAGTTCAATCTGATCCCGTCGTTGACGGTCGGCCAAAACCTGTCCTTCCATGCCCGGCTTGCCAGTAAACATGATCCGGACTGGTGCGATCATCTTGCTGACAAACTGGGATTGCGGGACCTGCTGGACCGCTTTCCCGAGAACCTGTCAGGCGGCCAGCAGCAACGCGTTGCCATCGGACGCGCCCTTGCGCCGCGCCCCAGTCTTTTGCTCGCGGATGAACCAACAGGAAATCTGGATGAGGTCGCAAGTACCAATGTATTGGATTTGATGCTTGCGCTGGTCGCCGAAACCAGCGCAGCCCTGCTTTTGGTGACACATTCGCAGGACATAGCAGCCCGTCTGGACCAACAGGTCCGCCTGTCCGGCGGCCTTATCTCGTGACTTTGGCCATCATACAGGCGTTGGTGTCGCACTGGCGTGCCCATTGGCTTCAGCTGTTAACCTTGTTGACCGGCATTGCGCTTGCGACCGGGCTGTGGTCGGCAGTTCAAGCCATAAATTCCGAGGCGCGGGCAAGCTATCAACGGGCCAATGATCAACTCTCATTTGGTCAATACGATGAATTGCACGCCACCTCGGGGAATTTGACGATCGACCATTATGTCAGCTTGCGTCGGGCTGGCTGGCAGATCGCCGCGGTGCTTGAGGGGCGTTGGCGCCATAGCGGTCACAATCTGCAGGTCATGGGGGTCGACATGGTCGCCTTTCCACCCCTGCCCGCCCTCAGCCGTCTGGAACAAAGCGATACGCCGCCTGATCCCGCAGACATGCTGACCGCGCCCGGCAGGATACTGGTCGCGCCGGAACTGGCCCAGATTCTGCAGCAGGCCAGCAACCTGCCCCCGATCCTGTCCAGCGACGCGCTGCCACCGGATCTGGTCTTTACCGATATTGGCGTTGCCGAACAGCTGCTTGACAAAAAGGGGCAGATTTCACGTCTGGTCGTCTTGCCAGAGCAGCCCCGAGCGATCCCATCGCTTGAGCAGATCGCCCCCGATCTGACACGCGTTGCAGCCTCGACCAGATTGGACACGGCGCAACTGACAGAGAGCTTCCACCTCAACCTGTCTGCCTTTGCTCTTTTGTCCTTTGCCGTCGGGCTGTTCATCGTCCATGGCACCGTCGGGCTGGCCTTTGCACAGCGCCGAGCAATTATCAGAACAATACGTGCGCTGGGCGTTCCGATGCGTCAGATCGTATGGATCATTCTGGCCGAGCTTTCGCTGCTGGCCCTGATTGGAGGGGGCGCCGGTCTGGTACTGGGTTTCCTGCTGGCCGGGGCCTTGCTGCCCGACGTGGCATCGACCCTACGCGGGTTGTATGGTGCACCAGTTGAAGGTCAGCTTTCGCTTCAACTGCACTGGGTTCTCGCGGGCTTGGCCATGGCCCTGTTCGGAACGCTATTGGCCAGCTCTCAGGCTTTGTTCCGATTGGCTCGGCTGCCGCTGTTATCCAGCCCGGGTCCGCAGGCCTGGCGGGGGGATGACACTGCAACCAAAAGATTGGCTCTGATCGGAGTATTCCTGATTGGGTTGGGGATCGTTTCAATCTTTGTGGCCGACGGTTTGGTCGCAGGGTTCGTGCTGGTTGCCGGAATCCTGACGGGTTCTGCGTTGATTTTACCGTTTCTCTTGCTGATCGCAGTAACCGGACTTCAGAAGCTACAGAACGGCCCGGTCAGACAATGGGTATTCGCCGACATGCAGGCGCAACTGCCCGGTCTCTCTTTGGCCCTGATGGCATTGATGTTGGCATTGGCCGCAAATATCGGCGTTGGAACCATGGTGTCGAGTTTCCGGCTGACATTTACTGGGTGGCTTGACCAACGACTGACATCAGAACTGTATATAACCGCAGCCGACGAACAACAGGCGCAGGACATCAAGAAATGGCTGCTGCCTCAGGTCGACGCCGTTTTGCCGATCCGCAGCGTCGAGCTGGCGCACGGAAGCGGCCCCTTGTTTCTTTACGGAGTGGTGAACAATCCGGTTTATCAAGAAAACTGGCCGCTGATCGCCTCAGTGCCCGGAGTATGGGATCAGGTGATGTCCGGAACCGCCGTTCTGATCAACGAACAGCTTGCGCGCAGATCCAATTTGTGGCCCGGAGATCAAATCACGCTCCGCCCGGGTCACAAGCTGGTCATTGCAGGGGTCTATTCTGATTATGGCAATCCAACCGGACAAGCCATCGTGTCGATGGAGCTTTTGGAAGATATCGCACCCAATACCGAGGAACGGCGATATGGCGTTCGCATGCCCCCTGATCAGGCCAGCGATGTTGCCGAAAGGCTTCGGGCGGAATTTGACCTTCCTCCGCAGGCAGTCGTTCATCAAGCGGACATGAAGGCCCGATCCACGGAAATCTTCGAGGACACATTTGTGGTGACCTCTGCGCTGAATATCCTGACGCTTGGGGTTGCTGGATTTGCAATCCTGACCAGCCTGCTGACGCTTTGGACACAACGGTTGCCTCAGATCGCACCGGTCTGGGCGCTTGGCCTGACGCGGGCGCAACTGGCGCGGTTTGAACTGACGCAGAGCGTGCTTTTGGCCTCTCTGACCGCCGCGCTGGCCTTGCCGCTTGGGTTAGTTCTGGCCTGGACGTTGCTGACGGTCATCAATGTCGAGGCGTTTGGCTGGCGGTTACCAATGTACCTATTCCCAAGCGACTGGTTCTATCTATTTCTTCTGACCTTACTGGCCGCTGTTATCGCCGCTGCGGTTCCAGCCCTTCGGTTGCTGCGCATCCTGCCTGCCGAGTTGTTAAGAGTGTTTGCCAATGAACGCTAAAGCCTGGTTCCTAATTCTGGCCCTGCTATTGCCCGCCCAACTTCGGGCGCAGGGCTTTGCCGGTCTTGGAGGTGAGGCCGACGGGTTCGACGTCCCCCTGCTTGGGTATCAGTTGAGCTTTCCACAGGATCACGGTCCCCATCCCACTTTCAAGATCGAATGGTGGTATCTGACCGCAAACCTGAAAGGAGAAGACGGGCGCGATTACGGTGTGCAATGGACGTTGTTCCGCTCGGCGCTGAAACCCTATGAAGAGCAATCCTGGCAAAGTCCGCAGTTGTGGTTGGGCCATGCCGCCTTGACCACCCCTGATGCCCATTACTTTGCTGAACGCCTGTCGCGGGGCGGTATCGGTCAGGCCGGGGTAACTGCCACCCCATTCGACGCCTGGATCGACGAATGGTACATGCGCGGACCCGACTTTAATGCGCTGAAGATTAGGGCCAACGGTTCTGAGTTCGGATACGATCTGTCAATGCGCGCAACGGGGCCTTTGGTCTTTCACGGGGATGCCGGGTATTCGGTCAAGTCTACGCAGGGGCAGGCAAGTCATTACTATTCACAGCCGTTTTTCGACCTGACAGGCACAGTGCATCTGCCGGATGGGGATGTTGCGGTATCCGGACAGGGTTGGCTGGATCGGGAATGGTCCTCGCAGCCCTTGGCCGAGGATCAAAGCGGATGGGATTGGTTCTCGCTCAGCTTTGAAGGCGGCGACAAGCTGATGGCCTTTCGCCTGCGCGGAGAGGCTGAGGATTTCACCTCTGCAACGTGGATCGGCAAGGATGGCGAAACCACCGCGCTTGCCGATGGCTCTGTTTCTTTTGAACCGCTTCAGACAGCTCATGTCGCTGACCGGGATATCCCGATTGAATGGCGTGTTACACTCCCCGCCCGCGGGGTGGATATTGTCGTCAGCGCCCTGACACCCAAAGCCTGGATGGCAACCCGCTTTGCCTATTGGGAGGGGCCCGTTACGGTCTCAGGCAGCCATTCAGGCCGTGGCTATCTTGAAATGACCGGGTATTAGATCATCGCACCACGTAGACCGAGACTGTCGAATGCCGCACGACGCGCGCAGCATTCGGACCCAGCAGGTAATCCTTGAAGTCCGGCTTATGCGCCCCAATGACGATCAGGTCAGATCCGGCGCTTTCTGCGGTTCTCAGGATCTCCTGATAGGCCGTGCCCGTGGCCACCACATGGCGGATCTTTTCATTGCGCTCACTGCCCAATGTTGATGCGCACAGCTCGGTCAGTTGTTTCTGCGCCTCAGCCAATGCCTTTTCATGGAAATCCGCCTGGAAAAAGCCGGACACCCAGCTTTCTCCAAAATCGGGCAGAACACTGACCACATCCAGCTGCGCCCCCTCCAAATCGGCCAATGCAGCGGCCTTTTGAAGGACCGGGCCATCAATTTTGCCATTGCTGATATCAACAGCACACAGAACAGAACGTGTCATGCGGGCACCCCTTGTCTGGCGGCACGGCCGCGTTGCAGGAAGGCGATCAGACCCAACAGGATCATCGCCGGGATATAGACCAGTTGCTTGGGTGGCTGGCTTGACGGCAGGCTGACCGAGGTCAGGCGCACGGCCTCATCCCCGTAATAGTCGAAGATGCTCAGATCATCTGCAACAGGCACGCCGAACAGCGGCTCTTCCAGTTTGATCAGACCGTCCTCTTCGATCAGCAGTAGACCCATCGCATCAACCCGTGCAGGACCGCCGTCTTCGTCACCGACAGAGACGACAACCGTGGTATCCACCATCTCAAGCGTGTCGAAATCCGGGCCGCTGATGACCAGACGCACCTCGGTTCCGGGCGGTGTTTCCCCGATCGTTTCGGTGAATGCAGCCGGTTCAACGGTCTGATATGGGGGTGAAATCCTGTCCATAAAGTAATCCGGACGGAATAGTGCGAAAGCAACCGCGACCAAGGCAACGCTTTCATAGATCCGGCTGCGGGTCAGGAAGTAGCCCATCGTGCCCGCCGTAAAGACAAGGATCGCTATCGTCGCAAATATCGCAACGATTATCCCTTCGACCCAGGTCACATCAATCAACAGAAGGTCTGTGTTGAAGATGAAGACAAACGGCAACGCGACCGTGCGCAGGCTATAGAAGAAGGCGATGAATCCGGTCTTGATCGCATCGCCCCCCGATACAGCCGCAGCCGCGAAACTGGCCAGCCCCACGGGCGGTGTCACATCCGCCATGATGCCAAAGTAGAAGACGAACAGATGCACCGCGATCAGCGGCACAATCAGCCCGCTCTGCGCGCCCAGCTCCACGACCACACCGGCCATCAAAGAACTGACGACGATATAGTTCGCAGTGGTCGGCAGGCCCATGCCCAGGATCAGGCTGAGGATACCGACCATGATCAGCATCAGGATCAGATTGCCACCCGACAGGAACTCGACCAGATCGGCCATCACCTGGCCCACACCGGTCAGGGTCACGGTACCAACGATCACACCCGCCGTGGCCGTCGCCAGCGCGATACCGATCATGTTGCGCGCGCCGTCGATCATGCCCTGCCACAGATCCGCGACACCGTCGATGAACGCGTTGTAGAGGTTGCTTTGCCCCCGGAACATCGCCTTCAGCGGTTTCTGCGTCAGCAGGATCACAAACAGCAAGGACGTGGCCCAAAAGGCCGAAAGACCGGGCGATTTCTGTTCAATCATCAGGAAATAGACCAGCACGATGATCGGCAGAAGGTAGTGCAGGCCCGCCTTGTAGATCTCGCTAATGACCGGCAGCGTCACCTCTTTGGCATTCGGGTCATCGGGTTCCAGATCGGGCACCTGTGCGGCCAGGTACAGCAGCGCCACGTAAATTGCGCAGATGATCAGGCTGAGGACCAGACCGGCCGAGTTCGGCATCCAATTTGTCACTGCTTCCACAGGGAATTGAGAGCCATAGCAGAGCCCAGCAAAGACAATGAAGAACGAGAACATACCAACCACGGTACGTGCCAGTTTCACTTCGCGGTCGCCCAACGTAGGCATGTTCCGCTTTACGGCTTCGAGATGCACGATATAGACCAAAGCAATGTACGAGATCGCCGCTGGCAGGAAGGCGTGGGTGATCACCTCGACATAGGAAATTCCCACATATTCTACCATCAAGAAGGCTGCAGCGCCCATGACGGGTGGCATGATCTGCCCGTTCACCGAAGAGGCAACCTCGACCGAACCTGCCTGTTCGCTGCTGAACCCAACGCGTTTCATCAATGGAATGGTGAAGGTACCAGTGGTCACAACGTTTGCGATGGACGAGCCCGAGATCAGGCCGGTCGCAGCTGAGCCCACAACCGCCGCCTTGGCGGGGCCGCCGCGCAGGTGACCCAGCGCGCCAAAGGCCATCTTGATGAAATAGTTCCCTGCCCCGGCCTTATCCAGCAAGGCGCCAAACAGAACGAACAGGAATACAAACTTGGTCGAAACACCCAAGGCGATTCCGAACACGCCCTCGGAGGTGATCCACATATGGCTCATCGCCTTTTTCAGGCTGGCGCCCTTCCAGCGGATGACTTCGGGCACCCATTCGGATGATCCAAAGAAGACATAGGCCAAAAAGATCGTCGCAATAATCGCCATCGCCGGGCCAAGCGCGCGGCGCGCGGCCTCGAACAACAGTAATAGCCCACCCAGGGCGATCCATTTGTCTGTATCGTCTGCCAGCCCTCCGGCATCAACGATCTTGGTGTAGAAGAAATATCCGTACAGCGCCACAAACGCGCCCAGCAGCCCCATGATCCAATCCTGCACAGGGATATAATCCCGTGGGCTGGATTTCAGCGCCGGATAGGCTGCAAAGGCCAGAAACATCGCAAAGGCCAGGTGAAACTGACGCGAATTGTTAACCACGCTGCCGGGCAACACATAGTTCGCCAGGGGCGAAGCAAGTACGACCTGAAAGATCGACCAGATCGCCGCCACGATCGCAAGGAAAACGCCTACATTCCCAACCGGATTACGCCCTCCGGCATCTGAAGATGCGACCAGATCCTGTAGTTCTTCTTCGGATAGCGGGCGGTTCGATTGTGTCTCGGAACTCATGAAAATGTCTCCCCGTCGTGGCCATTTGCGGCCTTCTGAATCACCCGCTTGATACGGGTTTTGTGCGGGGCGCCCGACGGGCACCCCGCGTCAGGTCTGGCTTATTGAATCCAGCCTTTTTCTTTATAGTACTTCTCGGCACCCGGATGCAGCGGAGCCGACAAGCCGTCCGCGATCATCTCTTCGGGCTTGAGGTTGGCAAATGCCGGGTGAAGCTTTTTGAAGTCATCGAAGTTCTCGAAAACCGAGCTGACAACCGCATAAACCGCATCATCCGACACATCCGCCGAAGTCACGAAGGTCGCGCCAACGCCGAATGTCGCGGTCTCACCATCCGACCCGCGGTACATGCCGCCGGGAATGGTAGCAGTACGGTAGAACGAGTTGTCGTTGACCAGCTTGTCCACGGCCTCGCCGCTGACATTGACCAGAACCGAGTCGCAAGCCGTGGTGGCTTCTTGAATCGAGCCCGAGGGGTGACCCACGGTATAGACCATTGCGTCAATCTGGTTGTCGCAAAGCGCCGCAGACTGTTCCGCCGCCTTCAACTCGGTCGCCAGTTCGAAATCGTCAGTGGACCAGCCCATTTCGCCCAGCAGAACCTCCATGGTGCCACGCTGACCGGATCCGGGGTTACCGATATTTACGCGCTTGCCTTTCAGGTCTTCGAAATTGGTCACACCGGAATCGGCACGGGCCACAACGGTAAACGGTTCGGGGTGAACCGAGAAGACGGCGCGCAGGTTTTCAAACGGGCCTGCCTCTTCGAATTTCGAGCTGCCGTTATAGGCATGGTACTGCCAGTCGGACTGCGCAACACCAAACTCCAGCTCGCCTTCGCGAATGGTGTTGATGTTGTACACAGAACCGCCGGTCGATTCGACCGAGCAGCGCACACCATGTTCCTTACGCCCTTTGTTGACCAGACGACAGATTGCACCGCCAGTTGGGTAATACACCCCGGTCACGCCACCTGTGCCGATCGTGATAAACTCTTCGGCATAGGCCGCAGGCGCCATCAGAGCCGCCGTGACAACCGCGCCGAGGCTAAGCTTGCTGCTGTTTTTCATAAGTGAACTCCCATTATTTTTCTGGTGGGAGACACATCAAAGCGCCGGATAAATGGCCCTGCGATATGCAATAACGCCCGCTATGCAGCAGGCATATCTTTGATTTTTCAGAATCTCCCAACCCGTAAGAGGTTTCATTCTGAGCATTAGCTTGTCAAGGCCAGCAGGTCACCAAAGCAGGCGTATCCTCAGATTTGACAAGCCCCCCTGAATTTTCCCCGCCTTTGACGCTTTTCTTGCGCATCTTCCCCGCAGTGACCGCAAACAAATCCAATTATGCGCTTTTGACATCGGGAACTCTGACCAAAACGCGAACGTGTGAGTTGGGAATGCGAGCAATTAGAACTACCGGAAAGAAAAAACAGAAGGCAGGTTCCCCTAACCCTCTGTTTTTACTTTGGTACCCAAGGCCGGACTCGAACCGGCACGGTATCACTACCGGGGGATTTTGAATCCCCTGCGTCTACCATTCCGCCACTTGGGCCACGGACACTGAATTAGCGTTCAAAATCGAGAAGGTCCAGAGGCAAAAAACACCCTGATTGAGGAATGTTCCAGCCTGCAAGGTTGACGGCCTGCGGGGCGCATGATTTGGCTTACCCAACACATGTACAGGGAAATTGCACCTGATGCTGCGACCTCTTTTTGACTGGACCATTCGCCTGGCAGAACACCCGAATGCCTTGTGGGCGCTGGCTATTGTTTCCTTCATCGAAAGCTCTTTCTTTCCGATACCGCCGGACGTTCTGATGATTCCCATGATCCTTGCCCGACCCTCCCGGGCCTGGCTGATTGCTTCTGTAGCACTGGTAGCTTCGGTTTTGGGCGGAATGTTAGGCTATGCAATCGGCGCGTTCTTTTATGAAAGCCTCGGCCAGCCCATCCTTGAATCCATGGGCAAAGCCCACGCCATGGAAGAGTTCAACACACGGTTCAATGACTTTGGTTTCTGGGCTGTTCTGGCCGCTGGGGTTACGCCTTTTCCCTATAAGGTCATCACCATCATGTCCGGCTGGACAGGGATGCCCCTGGGCACCTTCATTGCCACCTCGATTCTGGCCCGAGCGATACGGTTTTTCATTGTCGCAGGTTTGCTTTGGGGCTTCGGAGAGCCGATCCGCAGCTTTATAGAAAAGCGGCTGGGCCTAATGTTTTCCCTGTTTATCATCCTTCTGTTTGGCGGTTTCCTAGCGGTGAAATTCTTATGACACGACGAAATTTACTGATCCTGATTGCGACGCTTGGGTCTATGGCGTTGTTACTTGGCGCCTTTGCCTTTCAGTATCTTGGCGGGCTTCCACCTTGCAAACTGTGCATTTGGCAACGCTATCCACATGGCGTCGCCATCCTGATCGGCGCTGTGGCGCTGGCATTGCCACGACAGTCTGTCTTGCCCCTATTGGGTGCACTGGCGGCGCTGTCTACTGCGGTCATTGGTGTCTATCACGCTGGTGTAGAACGCGGTTTGTGGGAAGGTCCGTCAAGCTGCACATCAAGCAGCATCGGCGGTCTGTCGGCAGAAGAACTGCTGGATCAGATCATGTCGGCACCACTGGTACGCTGTGATGATATTCCATGGGAGTTATTTGGTGTTTCAATGGCCGGATGGAATGCCGCTTTGTCTTTCGTTCTGGTTCTGCTCTGGTTCGCCGCGTTGCGTGAAGGCCGTTAGAGCTCGTCCAGTTCCGCATCCCAATAGAGAAAGTCGATCCAACTGTCATGCAGGTGGTTCGGTGGGAATTTTCGTCCAACGTTGCGCAAAGCCTCGGCATCCGGCTGCCGCGGAGGCTTGCGCAATGTCATTCCTGCTTGCCGCAGTGATTTAGACCCTTTGCGCAAGTTACATGGGCTACAGGCCGCAACAACGTTCTGCCAGCTTGTCACCCCGCCCGCCGCGCGCGGGATCACGTGATCAAAGGTCAGATCCCCACGGCTGCCACAGTATTGGCAGCGGAATTCATCCCTCAGAAATAAATTAAAGCGCGTGAAGGCCACGCGCTTTCTGGGTTTTACATAATCTTTCAGCACAACGACCGAGGGTATTCGTATTTCGGTGCTCGGGCTTCGGACAACTTCGTCATATTCGGCGACGATATCCACCCTGTCCAGCCAGGCAGCTTTTATGGCCTCCTGCCACGGCCAGAGCGATAGTGGATAGTAGGACAAGGGGCGGTAATCGGCGTTCAAAACCAATGCCGGATGATGCTTGAGCGCACCGGGTTCCCTGACAAATTCGGTCCTGAAGTCTCCGTCCATATCAGAATCGCTCCACGCTCTGCTCTGCCTATTTTGACATCAGAGCGGAGAACCCCCGCCCCGGCCTTAGCTTTACTATATATCGTGTTAAAGCTCTGACAAGCCCTGAGTTTCCACAATATCTCGGGGATTGAGTATTCCGAATCCGTAACAGGCCGATGACAGTTATCCACAGGTTGCACCAATTCGATCGCCGGGCTATGGCGGGTAATGTCCTGGTTCATCCGCTTCAATAAACCATTCGATGTATTGCCACAGTTCACGGATCGCGCGAATGCGGAGTCTCCGCGCAGGACGCTGTCGGATTTCATTGATCTGCCGGATGTGTATCCGGCCGGGCGATTGGACCGCGATAGCGAAGGTTTGATGCTGTTGACCGACAATGGTCGCCTTCAGGCGCAGATAGCCGATCCCAAGCATAAAATGGCTAAGACCTATTGGGTGCAGGTCGAAGGAGAGCCAGACGCCTCCGCCCTAAAAGCCCTGCGCGATGGTGTTGAGCTGAAGGAGGGCTTGACCCGCCCTGCCAAGGCGCGATTGATGGATCAGCCCGAGGCATTATGGCCGCGCGACCCGCCGATCAGAGTGCGGCAGACGGTGTCGGATTGTTGGGTCGAACTGGTCCTTCGAGAAGGTCGAAACAGGCAAGTGCGCCGGATGACGGCGGCCGTTGGGCACCCGACCCTTCGACTGATCCGCGCCCGGATTGGCGACTGGACATTGGACGGGCTTGAGCCGGGGCAATGGGATAGCCTATCTATGCCTGCCCTCGCGCCATCTTCTTCGCGCAAACGGGACCGGCGCCCACGTCGGTGACCGATACGCCTAATTGTGATAGGATAGAGGAATGAAGGTATCACCTGACATTCCGCAGCCAACCGGCCTTTTAGAAGCGTCACTTTATGTCGACGACCTGGATGCTGCAGAGCATTTCTATGGGGACGTTCTGGCGCTTGAGCAAATCCAGCGTGTCGCCAACCGGCATGTGTTCTACAAGGTGGGTGGTTCAGTGTTGCTGCTATTCAATGCGGCAGAGACCGAAAAACCTCCGGGCAACCCGCGCCTGCCTGTTCCCGCCCATGGCGCCCAAGGTCCGGGTCATGCCTGCTTTGGCATGGCGCGCGCGCAAATCGCGGTGATGCGAAAACATCTTATAGACTGGAACGTGCCCGTAGACGCTGAATTTGAATGGCCGAACGGAATACTGTCTCTATACGTTCGCGACCCGTCCGGGAATTCCATCGAATTCGCCGAGCCTTCCTTATGGGACTAGGATCACCGCAGCGGTTTCTTGTCACCTCCCGTGATCCGATAGATTAGACTTTCAGTCACTCCGACCTTGCCCAGCACCGCCTGAAATGTTGCCATGTGCGGTGTGGCAAAATGCTCCTCGAGCGCGGCCTGACTTTCCCATTCTTCGTAGATCCGAAACCGATTGGCATGACCCAGAATCTGGCTGAATTCATAGACCGTGCAGCCTGCTTCCTTCACCGTCTCGGCAACCATTTCCTGCGCAGCTTTTCTGGCAGCTTCGACACCTTCCGGCGTAATTTCGATAGTTCCGGTTACGATCAGCATGGTATCTCCAATCTCAGATCAATCCGTTTGGTAATCCTGTCGACCGGCGTGCCGTCACGAAGGGGCACACCAAAATCAACCGAGTAATCTTGGAATCCCATCTTCTCGTAATAGTTCAGGCCCAACCGGTTATCAGCCCTTATTGTCGCGCTGATGGAACCGAGCCCAACCCCTACGGCAAATTTGGCGGTTTCTTCAAACAAGGCACGCCCTGCCCCCTTCAAAACCGGTTCGCGGCGGGTGAAGGTTGCAATGTCAGCACAATCGTCGGGCAGTGCGTCATTCACCCCAAGCCATTGAAACCCGGCAACCTCACCTTGCGCGTCCATCGCTACATGGCTGCAAATCTTATCGAGACCCAATAGATAACTCTGCGCAAACTGCGCCTCGGAGAAAGGGGTTTCATTCGCAGTCGTACCACCAATGGCGATGATCTGGTTGAGCAAATCGCAAGCTGCTGCGACATCCTCGGGCATCATGGGGCGGACCGCAATCATTGCTTAAAGGCTCAGCTTGTCACGCATGAAAGCCAGTGCGACGCTAAGACCATCCGGGGCAATACCGTGGCCGGTGCCCTTCATGACATGGGCATAGACCTCTTTGAACTCAGCCGCTTGCAGGGCCTCGGCGGCTTCGGGCAATGATTGTGGCGGCACGACGTCATCGGCGTCGCCATGTACCAGTAGGACCGGCATGCGGCTGACTGTTTCATCCGGCAGCAGATCGGGTTCCAGAAGGCGTCCTGAAATGGCTACTATCCCGGCCACTGGGTCCTCGCGGCGCGGGGCGACATGCAGGCTCATCATCGTGCCTTGCGAAAATCCGAACAGAACCACCTGCTCGGGCAGAACGTCTTCGTCCACCATCAACGCATCGAGGAAAGCGTCGAAGTCATCCGCCGCCATTTCCATCCCGCGGCGCGATTCTTCTTCGGAAGAGCCATCAATCCACGGGATCGGGAACCACTGAAAGCCATTGGGCATACCCGGGATCTGCTCGGGCGCGTCAGGGGCAACGAACAGCGTGTCCGGCAAGTGCTCGCCCAACACATCGGCCAGCCCCAGCAAGTCGGCCCCGTTGGCGCCATAGCCATGCACGAACACCACGACCGAGCGCGTATCGCCCGAAACCGGCTCTTTTCGGAGCGCATTCAAAACCCGTGTCATCTGATCCCTTCTCGTTCTTTTGCGACCCGGTAATAGGCCCACAACACCCGCGCTGCAACCGACCGCCAGGGTGACCACGCTTCGGCCATCCGGCGCAGTTCTTTATCCGTAGGGCGCTTGGGTAAATCATAGAGGATGCGCGCGGCCTCTTGCAGCGCAAGGTCGCCCGGTGCAATCACATCGGCACGGCCCAGAGAAAACATCGCGTAAATCTCGGCAGTCCAGACGCCTATGCCTGAAATTTCGGTCAGGATCGCCACAACATCCTCATCAGGTGCGTCGCGTAACGCCTTGTAATCAATACGAGCCTCCGCAAGCGCTCGGGCATATCTGACCTTTTGGCGGCTAAGGCCCACCGCACGCAAATCCTCATCGGTGGCCCACATGATTTTGCGTGGGCCCGTCAGTTTTGCATCTTGCAGTCGTTTCCAGATGGCGTTCGCCGAGGCCACACTGACCTGTTGGCTGACAATCGCACTTAGCAGCTGGGCAAACCCGTCAGGCTTACGGCGCAGCGGCAAAGGCCCGGTCTGGTCCATCGCATAGGCCATGCGCGGACAGGTCTCGGCCAGCCACTTGGCCCCCTCGGCCACGCAATCGGGGGTTTCAATGATACGTCCGACGGACATGCGCGCTCCGGCAAATTGGTCAGCAGCACGTTAGGGTGCTTTGTCGCAGATGCAACCGTCTTGTATGACCCTGCTTTCATCGCTACGCATTGGCGCATGACAATGACACCCACGATCCCGGATAACAGTCAGGCCAAGCGTAATGTCGCTGTTCTGGTCGCAGCTCAGGCCATTCTGGGATCGCAGATGCCGATGATCTTTATTGTTGGCGGTCTGGCCGGGCAGTCGCTGGCCACCAATGCCTGTCTAGCAACCCTGCCCATCTCGCTGATCGTGCTGGGGTCAATGCTGGCGGCAACACCGATTTCGGCCATAATGCAACGCTGGGGACGGCGCGCAGGGTTTCTGGTTGGGGCAACGGCAGGTGCCTGCGGGGGGCTGGTTGGGGCCTACGGTTTGTATCTGGCCTCGTTCCCGGTCTTCCTGGCGGGCAGTCTGCTGACCGGCATCTATATGAGCGCGCACGGATTCTATCGCTTTGCCGCCGCGGACACAGCCTCGGACGCCTTTCGCCCTAAGGCAATCTCATACGTCATGGCCGGCGGTCTGGCCGCCGCGCTCATTGGCCCCCAAATCGTTAAGCTGACCTCAACCGCCTATGTGATCCCATTCCTGGGCACCTATCTGGCGGTGATTGTGCTCAACATTCTGGGTTCGGTCTTGTTTTTCTTTCTGGACATCCCCACGCCTGCAAAAGCCGCTGAGGGGGCCCCGACCGGACGCACCCGGCTTGAGATGCTAAAGACGCCGCGCATCGCCGTGGCCATCATCTGCGCAATGGTTTCTTATGCGTTGATGAATCTGGTCATGACATCCACTCCGCTGGCAGTGGTTGGTTGTGGCTACACAGCCAATGACGCGGCAGATGTGGTCTCTTTTCACGTTCTCGCCATGTACATCCCCAGTTTCTTCACCGGCCAGTTGATTGCCCGTTTCGGCGTCGAAAAGATCGTAGCTCTTGGTCTGGCAATCCTTGCCGGTGCTGGCGTTGTCGCCTTGCAAGGGGTTGAGCTCGAAAACTTCTTCATCGCTCTGATCTTGCTGGGCGTCGGTTGGAATTTTGGCTTTATTGGCGCGACCACCATGTTGGCGGCATCGCATGACATCAACGAGCGTGGCCGCATGCAGGGTCTGAACGACCTGCTGGTATTCGGTGGCGTAACACTGGCTTCGCTTGCTTCGGGTGGATTGATGAACTGCTCTGGCGGCTCACCGGTTGAAGGCTGGACCGCGGTAAACCTTGCCATGGTTCCATTGTTGACTCTGGCCGGGGGCGCATTGCTTTGGTTGGTTCTGCGCCCGTCCGAGCCCGAAACGGTCTGAGGTCTACCAGCGACCCCGGACCACCTTCCACATCAGGGAAACCCGGCGCCGAACCTCACCCTGCATCAAATTCCCTGCGGCCACGCGATCTGGCTGAGCAATCGCCTTGCGCAACACCCATTCAGATTGCCAACCCGCCAAAAGCGCCGGGCGCGCCTCTGGTGAAATCGCCAGACGCTGTCCCTGTGCGCGCCGTAACCGGTTCAGAGCCTTTTGCGCCAGAGCGCGCACTGCATCGGGTGTTCCATCCAACAAAGGAATACGCCTGCGCGCTTCAAGATCCGGGATTGCGCGCAACCAGTTCGCCACGCCAACGGCATAGCCGAAATCTCGCAACACAGGCTCGTCGGCCTCACCCAAAGATTGCGCCGACGCGACCATCAAACTGGCTGAGCTGTGATTGAGGTAGGCCTCGAAATGGGCCTCGTCCTCGAAAGGATCGCGATAAATATCCCAGCGCCTTACGGCCACGTATTCATCCAGCATCACCGCCAGATGTGGGGAAAGAACCTGCGATAACGGCGTCACGACCTCATGTCGACGCACAGTCGGACCTTCAGCAATTTCCTGCAATGCATCGCGCCACCATTGCAGGCGCATTTCGGCAATCATCGCCTCTTGCGTGACCCAGGGCGCTCGGGCGACCTCGACATTCAGGGCATAGATCGGAAACAGAACCGAACGTGCGGCAACCGGCGCGGCCATCGCCGCCATGAACCGGTCCGGATCGGCGCGATGCACCAATGCAGCACAGGCCTTCAGATCGTCATTGAACTGCACCGTCACTCGGCCACCACCGCCCGAGGACGGCAATCCCGTACAAGCTTCCACTGGATCGCATCCAATAGGGCCTCAAACGACGCATCCACTATGTTCGCGCTGACCCCGACAGTTGACCAGCGCCGCCCCTGCCCGTCTTCGCTGTCGATGATGACCCGCGTCACGGCCTCGGTTCCGCCTTGGGTGATCCGCACCTTGAAATCGACCAGATGCATGTCGTCCAATATCCGCGAATATTGCCCCAGATCCTTGGCCAGAGCCTTGGCCAAAGCGTTCACCGGACCCCGGTCGCTGCCATCTTCGTCCAGAGATTCACTGACCGACAGCTTCTTTTCCCCGTCGACTTTTACCACGACAACGGCCTCGGACAGGCTGACCATCTTGTCGTATTTGTTCTTACGCCGCTCGACCGTGACCTTATAGCGTTTGACCTCGAAAAACGCGGGCAACTGGCCCAGCTCATCGCGCGCCAACAGCTC
Source organism: Ruegeria sp. CDSC021 (assembly GCF_059610845.1). Classification (NCBI taxonomy): domain Bacteria; kingdom Pseudomonadati; phylum Pseudomonadota; class Alphaproteobacteria; order Rhodobacterales; family Roseobacteraceae; genus Ruegeria; species Ruegeria sp. CDSC021. Next base: position 477,103 of record NZ_JBXWOK010000001.1, on the reverse strand, counting down.
AAAACTGGCCTGGGCGGTGTCATAAGAATAGCCTTCGGCCTCGCGTTGCTTGATCCGGTCAAGAATGCGCCCCAGCGCCGGATCACCACTTTCCACGCTCAGGCCGGCCTCAGTCAGGCGTTTACGCAGATTCGACTGCCCCGCCTGGTTCGACATCGGGATGATCCGTGCATTGCCGACAGTCGCCGGATCGACATGTTCGTATGTCGACGGATCCTTCAGGATCGCGCTGGCATGCAGCCCCGCCTTATGTGCAAAAGCCGACGCACCCACATAGGCCGCCTGCTTGCTGGGCACCCGGTTCAGGATTTCGTCCAACATACGGCTGACCCGAGTCAGACCCGCCAAGGCCCCGACGCTGACCCCGATATCAAACTGCGACACATAAGGCTCTTTCAGCAACAAGGTCGGGATCAAGGCGGTCAGATTTGCATTCCCGCAACGCTCGCCCAACCCGTTCAGCGTTCCCTGAACCTGACGCACGCCCGCATCCACAGCAGCCAGAGAGCATGCAACCGCATTTTCCGTATCATTATGCGTATGAATGCCCAAACGATCCCCGGGCAGGCCTGCGGCAATCACCTCGGCCACAACCCGCGACACTTCACCGGGCAATGCGCCCCCATTGGTGTCACATAGAACAACCCAGCGAGCTCCGGCCTCTAAAGCGGCCTTGCAAACCTGGACCGCATATCCGGGATTGTCCCTGTAGCCATCAAAGAAATGCTCGGCGTCAAAAAGCGCCTCACGCCCCAGCGCCACGATATGCGCAACCGAGGCGCGCACGTTCTCGACATTCTCCTCCAGAGTGATCCCCAGCGCCTGGGTCACGTGGTAATCATGCGACTTGCCCACAAGACACACTGCCTTCGTGCCAGCGTTCATCACCGCCGCAAGAACATCGTCATTCTCAGCCGACCGACCCGCGCGTTTGGTCATCCCAAAAGCGGTCAACCGCGCCGCAGTTTTCGGCGCGGCATCAAAAAACGCACTGTCAGTCGGGTTCGCACCGGGCCAACCACCTTCGATGTAATCCACACCCAACTCGTCCAGCGCCTGCGCGATCTGCACCTTCTCAGCGGTCGAGAACTGCACGCCCTGCGTCTGCTGCCCATCGCGCAAGGTGGTGTCGTAGAGGTAGAGGCGAGTTTTTGTCATAACACTCCCTCCAACTTGGTAAGGTCAAAGCCGGTACCAGGAACCAACTCTACACCTTCTTTGCTCATCCGCACTTCAAGGCCAGCTGCCACATATACTGCTTTCAGGCGATCCACCTCTGAGAAATCCTTGCTCTGCATCGCCCCGGCCCGCGCTTCTGCCAGTTTATCCGCATACGACCCCAAATCCACTGAGGCCAGATCGGCCCATGCACCCATTTCGGGCATCAACAGCCCCATAACCTGGGCGCCAGCCAACAGGCTTGCATGGTCACCTTCGGACGCCAGCCGGTATAGCTCGGTGATGGCGCCCGCTGTGTTCAGATCATCGCTCAGCGCAGCGATGACCGCGGGCGCCGCGCTGGCGGCGGGCTCGATGTCTGCTGTCAGCGCCCGCCACTTGCGCAGCGTTGCCTCGGCTTCACGCGCCTTTTTCTCGGTCCAGTCCATCGGCTTGCGATAATGGGTCTGCAAAAAGACAAAGCGGATCACCTCACCGGGCACGCCCTGCTCCAGAAGATCGTGCACGGTGAAGAAGTTGCCCAGCGATTTGGACATTTTCTTGCCTTCGACCTGCAACATCTCATTGTGCAGCCAAACGCGCGCAAACTCGCCATGCGGGTGGGCGCATTTGCTCTGGGCGATCTCGTTTTCATGGTGCGGAAACATCAGATCGTTGCCACCACCGTGAATGTCAAAGCTCTCACCCAACAGCTCATAGCTCATGGCCGAGCATTCGATATGCCAACCCGGACGCCCTCGACCCCAAGGAGACTCCCACCCGGGCAACTCGTCGGTAGACGGTTTCCACAGAACGAAATCCATCGGGTTCTTCTTATACGGCGCAACTTCGACCCGAGCACCCGCGATCATATCATCCACGGACCGACCGGACAGGGCTCCGTACTGCTCTTTCCAACTGTCCACCGCGAACAGAACATGCCCTTCGGCCGCATAGGCGTGACCCTTGGCAATCAGATCCTCGATCATCGCGACCATTTGAGTAATATATTGCGTCGCGCGCGGCATCTCGGTCGGCTCCAACGCCCCCAGCGCGCCCATGTCGTCCAGATACCAGCCAATGGTTTCATCCGATCGTTCCTGCACCAAATCCTCCAGCGACCCTTTGGCCCCGGCCTTCTGTCGAGACAACGCGGTCGCGTTGATCTTGTCATCCACATCGGTGAAATTGCGCACATAGGTCACATGATCTGCGCCATAAACATGCCGCAGCAAACGATAGAGCACATCAAACACGACCACGGGCCGCGCGTTACCCAGATGGGCACGGTCATAGACGGTAGGTCCACAGACATACATCCGCACATTGTCGGCGCTGATCGGAACGAAATCCTCTTTTGTCCGTGTCCGTGTGTTGTGCAGTTTGATCGTCTTCATCTGTCGGCTCCTAAGAACGGCATAGCGTCTCGCGTTGGCGCGGGCTTAGCAACTTGTCTCAGGGAAGAAAACGAAAGAAACCGGCCCGCTTGATAAATCAGCAGGTAATGCAGCAGATAATGATGCAGGTCATCCGGTTCATGGATCATCCTCTAGCACGGCTATCCCGCCGCGCCAAGCCTTACGTTCTATCATGACCGGGGAGTGATTGGCGAACGCCCTGAATTGGAACAGGAAATCGACGCCATGCTCCGCAAACGCCAGACCTTCATAGTCGTGAATTCGGCAGCTCAGATCAGATTCAATCTGGAAATCTTGCTAGAACCGAAATGTCGTACGCAGATTGAACACATTCGAATCCAGCCCCCCATTCGATCGGGTAACGTCATTGAAATTCTGGCGCAGCGCCTCACCGCTGATGACGAAATTATTGCCAATCGGATAAGCGACACCAATGCCATAAACCGCTGCGGTATCGTTTTCGACCGTGGAATCCACGCGCGCCGCACCGATAACTACATATCCCAACGCATTACCGAAATCGTATCCGCCGCGCAGTTTCAGCCGGGTCATGCTATCCAGACTGCCTTCGCCCTGACCAAGATTCAGCGACAGCCGGTTATACTCAAGCTCACCACCCAACACGAACTTGCCGAAATCAAAGTCATACCCGAGATGAGGACCAAAGCTGGTGTCGCTGCCGCTTGAACCATTCGGCCCGTCTGCATCAGCATAGCCAAAGCTGAATCCCGCATAGGCACCGCTCCAATCCTCGGCCAAAGCCGGTGAGAAGCCGGATGTCGCCAGAGCAACAATTAATGCGATATGCACCTTCCTACGATTCACCAAAAACCTTTCAGAAATGCTTTCGAGTATTCAGATCAATTTGCTACAAACTGGGCCGCATTCGTTAAAAAAGTGTTTAGCCTAGTGGCCCAATTCAAGTAAGCAGAGAAATTATAGCAGATTTCGACCGCCTCGGGGAAAAATATCTTTAGGCAACAATCACTTGAGAATTTGCTTCGCTTTTCGGCATCAAGGTCGCAAATAGAACAGATAATGCCGTTCTGAATTGGAACACTGCGGCCACTGGATGAGGAACCAAATGCAGAACGAATTTTGGAAAATCCACCTGATCAGCCGCACAATCGGCGCGGATCGGGGACGTGCTGCCAGGGGGCGTCCTTCAGGCTTTTTGTAAGGCCTCTCAAAATACGTTTCTCACTATTGGATCCTAAACATGAACGACCAACCCCGTAACTCTTCCCGCAGTGGCGGACGTGCTGCGCGTCGTGCTGCCCGCGCATCTGCTCTGCCTGATCATCTGCGCCCTATCCGCCCGGGAATGGAGGGCGGACGCTACAAGCCACTGACTCAGCCACAAGTCGAACGCATTCACGAGGCCGCGCTGCAGGCGCTTGAAACCATAGGTCTGGCGGATGCTCCGCAAAGCGGGATCGACTATCTGGTTGGCGCGGGCTGCACACTTGGCGACGACGGACGCATCCGGTTTCCGCGCGCGCTGGTTGAAGACACCATTGCCAAAGCCAACCGCTCGGTCACATTGTTCAGCCGGGATGGTCAAACTGACCTGGAATTGTCGGGGGCAAAGGTTCACTATGGGACCGCCGGTGCCGCTGTCAGTATGGTTGAAGTCAACGGCCGCGAATACCGCGATTCGACTGTGCAGGATCTGCACGATGCCGCGCGGATTTGCCAACAGCTGGATAACATCCATTTTGTCCAACGCCCGATGGTTTGTCGCGATATTTCCGACAATCTCGAGATGGACCTGAACACGATTTATGCTTGTAGTTCTGGCACTTACAAGCATATCGGCACATCGTTCACCGATCCTAGTTATGTCGCGCCAGCGATGGAACTAATCCACATGATCGCAGGCGGTGAAGACAAGTGGCGCGAGCGGCCATTCATCTCGAACTCGAACTGCTTTGTCGTACCGCCCATGAAGTTTGCCACTGAAAGCTGTCAGGTGATGGAGGAATGCATCAAGGCAGGAATGCCTGTTCTTCTTCTTTCGGCCGGAATGGCAGGTGCAACTGCTCCGTCCACAATCGCAGGCGCCATTGCCCAGGCGACAGCAGAATGTCTTGCCGGTTTGGTTTATGTAAATGCCGTAAAGCCAGGTGCACCGGCGATTTTTGGAACCTGGCCCTTTGGGTTGGACCTTCGGACAGGCGCCATGTCCGTAGGATCAGGTGAACAGGCTCTGCTCAGCGCAGGCTGTGCCCAAATGCACAAGTTTTATGATCTGCCAGGCGGAGCCGCCGCAGGCGCGTCGGATTCCAAATTGCCCGATATGCAAGCGGGATGGGAGCAGATGTGCTCGAACGTCATGGCCGGCCTGTCGGGCCTGAATATGGTTTATGAATCCGCCGGGATGCACTCGTCTCTGTTGGGTTTTTGCTTTGAAAGCTTGATCTTAGGGGATGATCTTATCGGACAGGCGATGCGCTGCGTCCGCGGGATCGAAGTATCTGACGAAACACTGGCATTGGATCAGATGGCCGAGGTTTGCCTTGGTGGGCCCGGTCACTATTTGGGAACCGATGCCACACTTGGGCGCATGCAGGCCGATTATGTGTATCCCGCACATGGAGATCGAACGTCTCCGAAAGAATGGGTCGAGCTTGGCAAACCTGACTTGATCGAAAAAGCGACCGCGCGAAAACTGGAAATCCTGTCGACCTCTTCTCCGGCACAGTTCGATCCGGCATTGGATGCGCAGATTCGCAGTAAATTCAACATTCACCTACCCAGATAAACACCTAGAAAGGCGGCCAGAATTTTCGTCTGGCCGCCTTGATAATTTGTTGATCAGCCGTTTGTAGATGGCAGCAACCCGGCTTCCTGCGCGATTGCAATTTCATCCTGATCCAGCGCGCCGTCGCCATTTGCATCCATTGCTGCAAATCCGTTTGCATCAACGTCTGGCACGACGGCCTGAACTTCTTCGATTGTCAGAACGCCGTCCCCATTGGTATCCGCCGCAGACTGCGCGAAAGCCAAAGTCGGCAGAGCAAAAGCAAGTGTGGAAAATGTGACCAGAGTATTCAGTTTCATTGTGATGCCTCCTGATAGAGTTTGTGTGTTTTGTGTCCGGACAAGCATCAAGAACACGCAATCACCACCAGTTGTCAGCCACTGAGTACCATCGCTTTGATTTCGCGCCAAACTCCGCGTGTTTGCCAGAGTCGCATCCGCGGTCTGTCGCTGGGTAAAACTCCCCCAAACACGGTCGGCGGTTCTTGCCCGATGGGAAACAGGCAATATGGCGAGGCTCTGCCGAGTTAACGGCTTTAGGACAAAAAGAAAGGGGGCCGAAGCCCCCTGTCAGTTTCGCCATCCAGGCTCCATTCGTTGACCGCCCGGTGTTTTGTTTGCCTGCGGCCTGGACGTCGCATGGAACGAGCGCACCCGTTCCGTGAAAGAGTGGGAAAGAGCAAATATTCCGCCCCACCCTGTTCCCGGCCAACACGGGCATGTCGGCCGAGTGGACCAAGGCATCGAAGGTAAGTCTCTGCGCCTTGATCCGTATTCGTCGGGGCCGGCAACTGTGGCAGCTTCCGACCCCTGCGCCCCGGGTTGCCGGGGCGCTTAACTCAGCTACACCCGCTTGTTGAGCCGCAGGTGTTGCATTTCATGCAAGTGCCGTTGCGCACCAACGTGTAGTTTCCGCATTCACCGCAGGGATCGCCCTCATAGCCTTGCATCTTGGCTTTGGTGCGGGCGTCCATTCCGGTTGCGGCGGCGGATTCAACCACCGAAGCTTCGAAAGTGGCTGCGGTTTCGGCCATGCCGTTAACTACGGTTTGTCCGCCATTGAGAACCATCAGTTCCTGCGGCATCCGTTTGCGCAGATACCCGGACGAGCTGATTTGTTTCAGAACTTCCAAAGACTTGGACGCCGCGCTTTCGCTGATCTCGGACACGTTCGAGACGCCCTCTTCCTCACCCCGACCCAGATCGTCAAAGCTTGCGCCTTCGGGTTTCACATGGGCCAGATCGGTGCGGTCCAGATAGGACACAGCCAATTCGCGGAAGATGTAATCCAGGATCGACGTCGCGTTTTTGATCGAGTCGTTGCCTTGTACCATCCCGGCGGGCTCGAACTTGGTGAAGGTAAAGGCATCCACGAACTCTTCCAGCGGCACGCCATATTGCAGGCCAACCGACACGGCGATGGCAAAGTTGTTCATCATCGCCCGGAAGCCCGCGCCTTCCTTGTGCATGTCGATGAAGATCTCACCCAGTTGGCCGTCTTCGAACTCACCGGTGCGCAGATAGACCTTGTGGCCGCCGACAATCGCTTTTTGCGTATAGCCCTTGCGGCGATGGGGCAGTTTTTCACGATGGCTGCGGATCATTTCCTTGACCACAACCTTCTCGATCACCTTCTCGGCCAGAACGACGGCTTTTTCCTGCGGCGTCCCGGTTTCCAGAACTTCTGCTGCCTCTTCGTCATCCTCGACCAGCGCGGCTGCCAATGGCTGCGACAGTTTCGAGCCGTCGCGATACAGCGCGTTGGCCTTCACACCCAGCGACCAGGAAAGCTCATAGGCCTTCTGGCAGTCTTCGATGGTGGCGTCATTCGGCATGTTGATCGTCTTGCTGATCGCGCCTGAAATAAAGCTCTGCGCGGCGGCCATCATCGTGATGTGGCTATCAACACCCAGGAAACGCTTGCCTTTCTTGCCGCACGGATTGGCACAGTCGAAGATCGAATAATGCTCTTCCTTCAGATGCGGCGCGCCTTCCAGCGTCATGGTTCCGCAAACGTGGTCGTTGGCCGCGTCGATATCCGCTTTGGTAAAGCCCAGATGGCGCAGCAGATCGAAGGTCGGGTCATTCAGCTTGGTCGCAGGAATGCCGAGAACACCGGTGCAGAAATCCTCGCCCAGAGTCCACTGGTTGAACACGAACCGGATGTCGAAGGCGCTTTCGAGCGCGGCATCCACTTTGGCCAGTTCATTGGGGCCAAAGCCGTGACCCGTCAGCGAGGTGTGGTTGATCCCCGGAGCGTTGCCGATGGTGCCATGACCAACCGCGTAGCTGACGATCTCTTCAATCTGAGCCGAGGAATACCCCTGCTTTTCCAGCGCTGCAGGCACCGAGCGGTTGATGATTTTGAAATACCCGCCACCGGCCAGTTTCTTGAACTTCACCAAAGCAAAGTCCGGCTCGATCCCAGTGGTGTCGCAATCCATCACCAGACCGATGGTTCCTGTTGGCGCAATCACAGTGGCCTGCGCGTTGCGATAACCGTTCTGCTCACCCAGGCTCAGCGCTTCATCCCAAGCTGACATCGCCAGATCAACCAAACGTTTATCCGGGCAGTTGCCATGGTCCAGAGGTACAGGCTTCACTGCCAGTTTCTCATACCCTTCAGTCACACCCTGAGATGCGCGTCGGTGGTTGCGGATGACCCGAAGCATGTTATCGGCGTTGCGCTCATAGCCATTGAACGGACCCAATTCGCCGGCGATCTCGGCCGAGGTTGCATAGGCTACACCGGTCATGATCGCGGTCAGCGCGCCACAGATCGCGCGGCCTTCATCCGAGTCATAGCTATAGCCCATGTTCATCAGCAGACCGCCGATATTGGCATAGCCCAAACCCAAAGTGCGGAAGTCATAGGACAGCTGCGCGATTTCCTTGGACGGGAACTGCGCCATGGTCACCGAGATTTCCAGCGTTAGGGTCCACAAGCGCGAGGCATGCATATAGTCCACTGCCTGGAACTCATCATCCTTGAGGAAAGTCAGCAAGTTCATCGACGCAAGATTACAGGCCGTATCATCGAGGAACATATATTCCGAACATGGGTTCGATCCGCGAATCTCCCCATCTTTGGGGCATGTATGCCACTCGTTGACTGTGTCGTGAAACTGGATGCCGGGATCGGCGCAGGCCCAGGCCGCGTGGCCAACCTTTTCCCACAGGTCGCGCGCCTTGACGGTCTTGGCGACTTTCCCGTTTGTGCGGTTGATAAGCTCCCAGTCCGCGTCCTTCTCGACAGCGGTCAGGAAGGCGTTGGTTACGCGAATCGAGTTGTTCGAGTTCTGGCCCGAAACCGAGCTGTAGGCTTCCGAATCCCAATCCGTATCGTAGGTCGGGAATTCGATGCTATCGTGGCCCTGCTTGGCGTAATCCAGAACGCGTTTGATGTAAGTCTCTGGGATCGCAACATTTTTCGCCTCGCGAACCGCCTTTGTCAGGCTGTCATTCGTCTTGGGATCATACGCGTCTTCCTGCGCGCCGTCCCAGCTGCGGATGGCCTCGAAAATGCCGTTCAGCATCTTCTCGTGCATCTTCGATCCGGCAACGATCGAGGCCACCTTCTGCTCTTCGATCACCTTCCATTCGATGAATTTCTCGATGTCTGGGTGATCTGCATCGACGATGACCATCTTTGCTGCTCGACGGGTCGTGCCGCCTGATTTAATCGCGCCAGCGGCGCGGTCGCCGATCTTGAGAAAGCCCATCAAACCCGAGGATTTACCGCCACCCGACAGTGCCTCGCCCTCGCCACGCAGGTGGCTAAAGTTGGTCCCGGTTCCGCTTCCGTATTTGAACAGGCGCGCCTCGCGGACCCACAGGTCCATAATGCCACCCTCGTTCACCAAATCATCATCTACGGACTGGATGAAACACGCATGCGGCTGCGGATGTTCATAGGCGGATTTCGATTTGGTCAGCTTGCCTGACTTATAATCGACATAGTGGTGCCCCTGTGCCGGGCCATCGATTCCGTAAGCCCAGTGCAGGCCGGTATTGAACCATTGCGGGCTGTTCGGCGCAGCGCGCTGAGTCGCCAGCATATAACGCATCTCGTCGAAATAGGCGCTCGCGTCATCCTCGGTCGAGAAATAGCCACCTTTCCAGCCCCAATAGGCCCAGGCGCCGGCAAGACGGTCAAACACCTGTTTGGACGAGATTTCGCCCCCAAATTCAGCGTCCTCAGCCGGAACAGAACGCCACAGAAATTCTGGGACATCCTTTTCCTTGACCTTCTTCAGCTTGGTTGGAACGCCTGCCTTGCGGAAATACTTCTGCGCGATGACGTCGCTTGCGACCTGGCTCCAGCTGGTTGGAACCTCGATATCGTCTAGGCGGAAAACGATGGTCCCATCCGGGTTTCGGATTTCTGACGTCGCAGAAGCGAACTTAAGCTCTGCATAAGCATCCTGTCCCGATTTGGTAAATTTTCTGTCAATCTTCATGTCCGCCGCCCTAGATTCAATCAACTTGTCCCTTGGCTTTTGATCCCAATAAACGGACCATCTGCCCTAACCGAAAATCTTGGGCGCAGGAAACCGGCCGCTGCCCGAAGCAGCGTGACCCCGTTCCGACGGACGCACGTAAGTATGATGTGCTCTCCAGCCCTCGCCCTGTGCCACGTTCTGGATTTTCCACCAGATTTAGTGGCAGCACTTTCGGCCTATACAATCTGGCGTATTCACACATAGATCGTCAACGGCCTTTTTCCGCCATTTTTGGAATCTTTTATGTTGACCGATCCGCATAGACAAACTGGTGAAGGACAGTTTCCGATTCCTCCACAGAGTTATCCGCCATGGTTCGCCATCACCTGGCCAAGTCCGCAATACGATTAACCGTTCTTTCCGGCTTACTTATCGCGATTTGATAAACCAGCCTTAAGATGTCTAGGTTGAAATAGAATCAGCATCCGGCCGATTTCGACATTACTCAGAGGTGCGCTTAAAAGCACATCCAACAAAGGGCAGACCGATCAATGACCGCGTTTCGAATAATTTCCCTGTTTGCCCTGATCGTGGCCTGCACGCCACAAGAAACGCCCGCCACATCGCGCAGCGCGCAGTTCTCAGCCTTTCCCGACAAGTTGTTTGCTACGTTCGAGACATCTTGCAACGGCCCGGGTGAGGAATTTAGGAAAATCGGAAATCGTCAGTTCGAGTGTCAGGAACTTCTGCCTCCGAAGACCACAGCCTACCTGATTCTCAACTATGACGGCTATCCACAGAACCTACCCAAAAGTGTGACTCGGCTGACCGCCGAAAAAAACGCAGGTGGCTATCTAGTTGAAGCGGATCTGTTTTTTAATGTGCCGCGCGAAACAGGGCCTGCTGCAAAAGTCCCTGTAGAAAGCAAAGAATTGGATAAAACCCTTAGCGCCATCTATCGAACGATGGGTGGGTCGCCATTTTAATTTTTGAAGAAGTGGTCGGGGCGGCAGGATTCGAACCTACGACCCCCTGTACCCAAAACAGGTGCGCTACCAGACTGCGCCACGCCCCGAACCGTGCGCCTTCCTAACCGTGCCGTTCTGATTTGAAAAGCCCTAACAGGGCCAAATCGCCGGACCATGTGAAAAAACTTTGTGCTGGATCTGTGTTCCAGGCGTGATCAGATAACGATCTGCGAGACCAGCGTTGATTTCCAACACCGCGAATACCGAATCGCCCCCTCCGATGGGGGTCAAATCACCGGGAATCGCGTTGTGATGAACTTTCGTTACCATACCCGTCTTATCTATGAAGATCAGGTCCAGAGGAATCAGCGTGTTCTTCATCCAGAACGCAACAGGTTGCGGCGGGTCGAATACAAACAGCATCCCTGAACGTACCGGAAGCGATTCTCGAAACATGAGTCCGCGCGATCGCTCCTGTGGCGACACGGCGAGTTCAATATCAAAGCCGATTTGGGACTTATCATTTTTCAGGCTAACACGATCTGTACGACAGGCGGCTTCTGCGCCACCGGCCCAAAGTAACAAGACGACAGTCAGAACCTTGAAAAGCCCTGCCATGGCAGATCAGTCATCCATAGCTGCTTCCCAGGCCATAACCTGGGCCGCCATCCGACCACGCTGTCCGTCTATGACCCGCATGGCCAATGCTTCACCGGGTTGCAGATCCGCAAGCCCCGAACGGCGTAGAACCTCAATATGCAGGAACACATCCTCGCCACGCCCGAATACATTAGCGAAGCCAAACCCCTTGCCCTTGTCGAACCACTTAACCCGCGCAGCCACCAAAGGAGCCGCTGCAATCTCAACTGGATCAAGTTCAGCAAAATCCGCGAGCATCATCGTATCGGCGCGCGCTGGCGGATCGACGCTGATGACTTCGACAGCTTGCACACCGCGATCAGTGCGATGCGTCATAATTTCGATGCCCGCCCCGTCTGCAACCGAGCTTTGACCGAAATTACGCAAAACGTTTACGTGCAGCAGAATATCCGGCCCACCTTCATCCGATACGACAAAGCCGTATCCTTTGGCAGGGTCGAACCATTTAACGTGTCCTCGGACGCGGTACATGTTGTTCAGATCTTCTGGCACTGTGGTCCCACTGCGTTTTTTTTCACTTTGTTAAGGGTCCGATGTGTATGGGATTGACGCGCAAATTCAAGGTGAAAAATCCCTTTGTTATCTGCGCATTGCAATTCGCGACACGTGAACGTCATGGATTCAACCTCTGAATCTGCCATTCGGAATCAGCGTCATCCCGGCACCACCTGAACCTGTCATGCAGACGAAATGCGCCGTCTGCCCAGAATTCAATTTCCGTCGGCACAAGCCGGTAACCACCCCAAAATTTAGGGCGCGGAGGGTTAGGGCCAAGCCTTGCGGTCACTTTCGCCACATCCGCCATCAGCGCGGAACGGCTGCTAAGCGGCTGAGATTGCTTGGACGCCCATGCACCAAGCCGACTTTTCAATGACCTGGAGGCATAATATTCATCAGCCTTTGGTCCATCCTCGCGCGTGATTGTACCACGAACGCGGATTTGACGCCGCAAAGATTTCCAATGCATCACGAAGGCCGCCTTGCCAGCATTGTCCAACTCGCCTGCCTTGGCACTTTCGTAATTTGTGTAGAAAACGAAGGCGTCGGCTTCGATCTCTTTCAACAGCACCATTCGTACATTGGGCATACCATCTTCGCCCACGGTTGCCAGTGCAATCGCGTTAGGATCGTTGGGTTCACTCTTCACAGCTTCGCCCAGCCACCGCCCTGCTATTGCAAATGGGTCGGTTCCTGCGAAGATGCCATCACGTTCGCTCATTTCCATCCCCTGGAAACTATTGAGGGATACCCTAGGGCGAGTTCCCGCCACGGGCAAGAGTGCACGGCCTTGAAGCAGACCAGCCAATGGCATAAACCAACGCAACATAACGCGAAGACAGGCGGAGAACCGAACATGTCAAATCAGTTGATGGCCGGAAAGCGCGGCCTCATCATGGGACTGGCCAATGACAAATCAATCGCATGGGGAATCGCCCGCGCCTTGTCCGAGGCCGGGGCCGAGTTAGCATTCTCATATCAAGGGGATGCCTTGAAAAAGCGCGTTGACCCTCTGGCGGCACAGCTGGGCAGTGAAATCGTCCTGCCCTGCGATGTCAGCGATGAAGCCTCGATCGACGGATTGTTTGATGCGCTATCCGAGAAATGGGGAAAGCTGGACTTTGTTGTCCACGCAATCGGGTTTTCAGACAAGAATGAGCTACGCGGGCGCTATGTTGATACGTCGCGGGCGAATTTCAACCTCACGATGGACGTGTCGGTTTATTCCTTTACCGCCGTGATGCAGCGTGCCGAAAAGATGATGACCGAAGGCGGCAGCGCCATCACCCTGACCTATTACGGCGCCGAACAGGTGATGCCGCATTATAATGTCATGGGCGTTGCCAAAGCCGCGCTGGAAGCATCGGTCAAATATCTGGCCGAGGATTTAGGCAAGGACGGCATTCGTGTGAATGCGATCTCGGCCGGGCCGATCAAGACACTGGCCGCCAGCGGCATCGGCGACTTTCGCTATATCATGAAGTGGAACGAATATAACTCACCCCTGCGCCGCAATGTGACCATCGACGATGTGGGCAACTCGGCGCTGTATCTGCTTTCCGATCTAAGCGGCGGTGTCACTGGTGAGAACCTGCATGTGGATTCGGGATACCACATCGTCGGTATGAAAGCCGTTGATGCTCCAGATGTTGAGAAGGGTTGAATCATGAGTGCCAAGGACCGCCTGCCCCACGAAAAAGGCTTTCACATCAGCTGGGATCAGATTCACCGCGATTCCCGAGCGCTCGCTTGGCGGCTGGATGGGCAAGGTCCGAATGATGGGGCCTGGCGTGGCGTCGTTGCCATTACCCGTGGCGGTATGGCACCGGCGATGATTGTCAGCCGCGAGCTGGACATTCGCACAGTCGACACGATCAGCGTGCGCTCCTACCATCACCAGGATCAAGGCGAAGCCGAAGTGCTCAAAGCACCCGACGCTGACCTCATGGGCGACGGCACCGGAATCCTGATTGTCGACGATCTGGTCGACAGTGGCAAAACTCTGGAACTGGTGCGGGCGATGTATCCCAAGGCGCATTTCGCGACTGTTTATGCCAAGCCGAAAGGCCGCCCGATGGTTGACACTTTCATCACCGAAGTCAGCCAGGACACTTGGATTTTCTTCCCGTGGGATATGGCTTTGCAATATGTCGAACCCTACCGGGGCACGGATTGATCCGGCCCAAGCGCAGCAACTGACTGGGGCACTGAGATGACACGGACACGCACCGCCGCCACCTTTCCGCCCCCAGTCATGGAGGCGCGCCGGTGGATCGAAGGCGTGACCTTCCCTGAAGACCGGCCCTTGATAAACGTAAGTCAGGCGGCCCCAGTCGATCCGCCGCCACTTGAGATGCGTCAGGCGATGGCGGCTTATGCGTCGATCGAGGATTCCGCTCATCTCTATGGCCCGGTTCTGGGCAACAGCGCCCTCAGGTCTGAGCTGGCCAGCCAGATTTCGGATCATTATGGCGCACCTGTCGTACAGGAACAGGTTGCCATTACTTCTGGCTGCAATCAGGCCTTCGCCGCAGCGATTTCCTCCATCACAGACCAAGGGGATGAGGTCATTCTGCCCACGCCATGGTATTTCAACCATAAAATGTGGCTGGATATGACAGGTGTTAACGCCATTGATCTGAGAACTGATGATGGACTGTTGCCAGAGGTGAACGCGGCGCGGGATTTGATAACGGATAAGACCCGCGCCATTGCTCTGGTCACCCCGAACAATCCCGGCGGTGTCGAATACCCGGCTGAACTGCTGCGCGCGTTTTTCGAACTGTCGCGCGAAACCGGAATTAAGCTTTTGGTTGATGAGACCTACCGCGATTTCGACAGCCGCAGCGGCCCGCCCCACGATCTGTTCGCTCTGCCGGGCTGGGATGACACTCTGATTCATCTATATTCGTTTTCAAAGGCCTACCGTCTGACCGGTCACAGAGTAGGTGCTGTTGCGACCAGTCCGTCGCTGCTGTCTGAGATTGAGAAATTTCTGGATACCGTCGCGATCTGTCCAAACCAAATCGGTCAGTTTGGTGCGCTTTGGGGGATGCAAAACCTGTCGCAATGGCTGGCCGATGAACGAAGGGAAATCCTCGACCGTCGCGCTGTCATTACAAGACAACTTCCCAAACTGACCAGTAAAGGATGGCGGTTGCTTGGGTTGGGCGCCTATTTTGCCTATTTCGAACACCCGTTTGACATCTCTTCGGATGATTTAGCCCGTCGGCTGGTCACGGATGCCAGCATTCTGTTGCTGCCAGGCACGATGTTCATGCCCGATCACGACCCGGCCGGGAAACGACAAGTCCGCATCGCATTTGCCAATCTTGATCGCAACGGAATTACGGAATTGTTTGACCGCCTGCACGCTCTCTCCTTCTAAGCTTGCCCCCCGGCGGTGCGCGTCGTATTCAGGGCCGCAACCGACAGGGCAAATACTTGCCGAATAAAACAAGAGGGCACCATGGCCGCAGGCATGAAAAATCTATCAAAGACCTTTGTCTGGATCCTCATGGGTCTTTTGATGCTGGGCCTTGCAGGATTTGGCGCGACCAGCCTGACTGGAACTGTGCGCACTGTAGCACAGGTGGGCAACGAAGATATCTCGATTGACGATTACGTCCGCGAACTTCAGCGCGAAATCCGCGCGGTCGAAAGCCAGACCGGCCAGCCCCTGCAAATGTCACAGGCCCGCGATTTTGGCTTGGACCAGCTGGCTCTGTCGCGCCTCACCGCGCTGGCTGCTTTGGATAACGAAGTTGGTCTGCTGGGTATTTCGATCGGCGATGAAAATTTGCAGGAAGAAATCGTCTCGATCCCTGCGTTTCAGGGGCCTGATGGTTCTTTCGACCGTGAGGCATATCGCTTTCAGCTTGAACAGGTTGGCATGACCGACACCGAGTTTGAAACCGATCTGAGGAAAGAATCCGCACGGACCATCGTGCAGGATGCCGTGGTCAGCGGAGTAGAAATGCCCTCGATCCTGACTGAAGTTCTGACAGACTTTGTCGGTGCCCGCCGCAGCTTTACTGTTGCAACCGTTTCACCCGAAGTTTTGGCAGAGCCGGTTGCAACCCCAACCGATGAACAAATCCAGGCCTATTACGACGAGAACCAGGACCAGTTTTCCCTGCCCCGCACCAAAAAGCTGACCTATACGATTCTGTCGCCCAATATGCTGCTGGATAGTGTCGAGGTGGACGAAGATTCAGTTCTCCGGCTTTTCGAACAGCGCGCAGACGAGTTTCAGCAACCCGAGCGCCGCCTTGTTGAACGCCTTTCTTTTTCTGATGACGCCGCTGCGCAAGATGCCATGGCACAGATTGAAGTTGGCGGGACAACCTTCGAACAACTTGTCCGTGACCGTGAGCTTGAGCTGAGCGACGTGGATCTGGGCGACGTTACCCGCGACGACCTAGGCGATGCGGCCGAGGCCATTTTCGCGGCTGAACTGGACACTGTTGTTGGACCTCTGCCCTCGGTATTCGGCCCTGCCCTTTTCCGTATCAACGGCTCGCTGGCTGAGAACAACACTCCCTTCGAAGACGCCGCCCCAGCTCTGCGCGAAGAGTTGGCCGCAGACCGTGCGCGCCGCCAGATCGAGGCTCAGTCCGAAGACATCAATGACCTGCTTGCAGGCGGGGCAACACTCGAGGAGTTAGCAGCCGAGACCGGGATGGAGCTGGGACAGATCGACTGGACTCGCGCCAGTCAGGATGGCGTGGCCGCATATGACGGTTTCCGCAGTGCAGCCGAAGCCGTGCAAGACGGGGATTTTCCCGAGATTGCATTCCTGGAGGACGGTTCGATCTTTGCGCTGCGCCTGAACGAAACGCTGCCTCGTCGGCCTGAACCGCTGGAATCAGCGCGTGATCGCGTTGCGGCGGCCTGGACACAGGTTCAAACTGACAAAGCGTTGGAAGACCACGCGAATGCCGTGTTGGAGCAGTTGCAGGAGAACGGGGATTTCACCACGACCGGCCTACCTCACCGCGTGGAAAACGCTCTGACACGAACTGCATTTCTAGAAGATGTACCCGCAGGTTTCATGCCGGAAGTGTTCGACATGGAACTAGGAAGCTATCGTGTCGTTCCCGGTGCCGGGGTCGCGTTGATCGTTCGACTTGACGAATTGTTGCCCCCTGCCGAGACCGATGAACGCCGTCAGGTTCAACAAGCGCTTGCCGCTCAGCTGAATCAGGCTCTGGCACAGAACATTTTCGATGCCTATGTTCGCGACGCCCAGGCCCGCGCCCGTCCTGTGGTGGATCAGCAAGCACTGAACGCCGTTCAGGCGAGCTATTAATTAAGAGACCGAATATGGCCCTGACCCCAGAGTTTGACAGCTTCGCCCGTGCTTATGAGGCCGGCGAGAACCAGGTCGTTTACACCCGTCTGGCAGCCGATCTTGATACGCCTGTCTCCTTGATGCTGAAACTGACCGGAGCGCAAAAAGACGCCTTTATGCTCGAGTCGGTAACTGGTGGCGAGGTCCGCGGACGGTATTCGATCATCGGTATGAAACCCGACCTGATCTGGCGCTGTCGCGCTGAGACCTCTGAACTGAACCGCTCGGCCCGGTTCGACCCGGACACTTTCACAGCGCAAGATGGCGATCCGATGGACAACCTTCGGACGCTTCTGGCCGAAAGCCGGATCGAGCTGCCTGACGACCTTCCACAAGCTGCGGCGGGACTATTTGGCTATCTCGGTTATGACATGGTGCGCTTGGTCGAGCATCTGCCGAACATCAACCCCGACCCTTTGGGCCTGCCGGATGCCGTCATGCTCCGTCCTTCTGTCGTCGCGGTTCTGGATGGTGTGAAGGGCGAAGTCACGGTCGTTTCCCCCGCCTGGGTCAGCGATGGCCAGTCGGCCAAGGCTGCATATGCCCAGGCAGCCGAGCGCGTCATGGACGCAGTGCGCGATCTGGAGCGGGCGATGCCTGCTGAAACACGCGACCTTGGCGATGCGTACGAAGTCGCCCCGCCCGTCTCGAATTTTACCAAATCCGGCTATCTGGAGGCGGTCGAGAAAGCCAAGGAATACATCCGCGCTGGTGATATCTTTCAGGTAGTGCCAGCGCAGCGCTGGACGCAGGATTTCCCGCTGCCTCCATTTGCGCTGTACCGGTCGCTGCGGCGAACAAACCCTTCGCCCTTCATGTTCTATTTTAACTTTGGCGGGTTTCAGGTGATCGGTGCCAGCCCGGAAATCCTGGTGCGCGTGTTTGGCAATGAAGTCACCATACGACCCATCGCCGGGACGCGTCCACGTGGAGCGACCCCGGAAGAGGACAAAGCTTACGAAATTGAATTGCTGGCCGACAAGAAAGAACTGGCCGAACATCTGATGCTGTTGGATCTAGGCCGTAATGACACCGGGCGGGTTTCAAAGATCGGAACGGTGCGCCCGACCGAAGAGTTCATCATTGAACGGTACAGCCATGTTATGCACATCGTTTCAAACGTTGTGGGTGAACTGGCCGAGGGTATGGATGCGCTGGACGCCTTTTTTGCAGGAATGCCTGCGGGGACTGTCTCGGGCGCGCCCAAGGTACGAGCCATGGAAATCATTGATGAGCTTGAGCCGGAAAAACGCGGTGTCTACGGCGGCGGCGTCGGCTATTTCAGCGCCGGCGGAGACATGGACATGTGTATCGCCCTGCGAACGGCCATCGTTCAGGATCAAAAGCTATATATTCAGGCCGGTGGTGGCGTTGTGTATGATAGCGATCCAGAGGCTGAATTCATGGAAACCGTCCACAAGTCCAACGCCATCAGACGCGCTGCGGCTGACGCGGCCCGATTTACGCTGTCCGGCAAGAATTGATAAAGGCAGCCCGTCTGGGCTGCCTGTTTCGGGGAAGGAAGCGACCGGGCCTATTTTGCCCCTTGCATCATCACCGCCGAAATAGGCGCCATTGCAACGCGGCCTCCGCGGTCTTCCAGACCCCAAAGCAGCAAGGCCGATATGGTATCCGGGCGCAACCGGCCCAACATGACAACAGTGCCTTCCTGCCCGGCCCGGAACGCAGCCTGGTCCAGGAAACGTCGCATGATTTTTGCATCCTGCCGCGCGCCGTCGATATCTCTGAAAATTACCGCAGACGGAATTCCATTACGGGAGGCCAGCTTCTGAACCGTGTTGAGCCCGTTATCCTGAGTGATCAGTCCTCGACCCGTTCCACCGGCGATGGCGGCGACCTGATCCGCCAGTTTCCGGTTACCCTGGATGCCGGATCCATCACCTTCAAGAATTCCTACAGTCTCGGGCAACGCTTCTAGCCACACCGAAAGCGATACCTCAGCATCCTGTGCGCTGGCCGCCTTGGGCAGGTCAGCAGTGACCATCACTTCGAACCCGGCCGCCCGATGTCGAGCCATTTTCTCAGCTGCATCGGGGTCTGATGGGCGCACCGCAAACGTAAGCGGATATGGGAAATCCTGAAGCGCTTCGGCGCCATATGCACCTTCATCGTCAATCAGAATGATCGACATGAGGGGTTTGGAATCCGGATTGTCAAACTTCTCTGCGAAGGCCTCGATCGGTTTACCTACAGGAACCTCTTCCTGCGGATCTTGGGCTGCTTCATCATCTCGTTCAGTCAAAGGCACTACACGACGCCCGATTGTGGTATTTCCCGACGAGTTGTCCTCTGCGCCGATCTGCGGAACCGAGGCGATACGCGGTAGCGGCTGACTGGGCAGCGTGTCCTCGTCCCCTTCCACTGCGATTGGGCTATCCTCCGGATTCACCTCCAGCTCGATTGATTCCGAAGGCGAGACTTCGGGCAAGGGCTCGGCAAGAGCAACCTGATCAGCCGGTGGCTCAGGGGCATCTTCTGCGGCATCTGGGCTGAGGTCGGCAAGCGGCGCAGGCTGAACGGGGACAGGCATTCGCGGAACGACCGGGGCCTCACTCGAGATGCTTACGGAATCCGCCTCGCTGGGCGTCGGCGCTTCGACCGGAACGCTTACGTCATTCACTACCGGCTGGCTGTCCGGGGCGTTCTCAGCTTCGGATAAACCGGCCAGAGAATCCTCTTCTTCGACTTCATTCTCGGGCGTCTGCGCAGGGAGTTTGAGCAGATCGGCATCTGCACCCGCCTCAGCGACAACCTCGGAGCTCTCCGACGTCTGCACCGGTGCAGGTTCTGGTGCGACTGTCGCTATGGACGGCTTTTTCGACAGCGGCGCGTTGAGCGATAAGACTGCCCCCAGCACCACAACGACAACTGCGCCTGCGATCATTCCGCCGACAAATCCGCCCATAATATTTGCCTCTCGCCTTAGTCCTGCTGCCTTGCCCTTGCACCATCTGTTGTGGCACCTGCCTGCAGGACCGCCAAGTTCGGGATGCACCCTTGACGCTGCCCCACAAGCCTGAGCATGTATGTGCCAACACTATACCGTGGCCTTGGGTTGCATCGCCAGCCCGAAATGCCCAACACGAGACAAGAGCCAAATGCTGCTGCTGATCGACAACTACGACTCATTTACCTACAACCTCGTACATTATTTAGGCGAACTTGGCTCGGAAATGGTCATTCGAAGGAATGACGCGCTGGACGTGCAAGAAGCGATGGCCATGAACCCCGCTGGCATCCTGCTCAGCCCTGGCCCTTGCGACCCTGACCGGGCAGGCATTTGCCTTGCCCTGACCGAGGCAGCCGCCGAAACACGGACGCCTTTGTTGGGTGTCTGCCTTGGCCATCAGACCATAGGTCAGGTTTTCGGTGGGAAAGTCACGCGTTGCCATGAGATTGTGCATGGAAAAATGGGAACAATGCACCACACCGGTAAAGGTGTGTTCGCGGGCCTGCCCACGCCGTTTGAGGCGACGCGCTATCATTCGCTGATTGTGGATCGCGATACCCTGCCCGATTGCCTGGAGATTACGGCGGAATTGGAAGATGGCACCATAATGGGCCTCCAGCACCGCGAACTGCCCATTCATGGCGTACAGTTCCACCCGGAATCCATCGCTTCTGAGCACGGCCACGCGTTGCTCAAGAATTTCCTGTCCGAGATGAAAGTTCCCGCATGAGCGACGCCCTGAAACCGCTGATCGGAGTTGCCGCCGACCGCCCCCTGACACGCGCCGAAGCGGAAGAAGCCTTTGGGATCCTGTTTGACGGCGCCGCAACACCCAGCCAAATCGGCGGACTTTTGATGGCCATGCGCACACGCGGTGAGACCGTCGATGAATATGCCGCCGCCGCTGCCGTGATGCGTGCAAAATGCAATGCAGTTCAGGCACCAGCTGGCGCGATAGATATTGTGGGCACCGGCGGTGACGGCAAGGGAACGCTGAATATCTCGACAGCGACCGCCTTTGTGGTTGCAGGTGCCGGTGTCACCGTGGCCAAACACGGCAACCGGAACCTGAGTTCTAAATCCGGAGCCGCAGATGCGCTAGGTCAGCTGGGTATCAACGTTATGGTCGGCCCGCAAACCGTTGAAAATGCACTGCAAGATGTCGGCATCGGATTCATGATGGCCCCTATGCATCACCCGGCGATTGCGCATGTCATGCCCACCCGGCAAGAGCTTGGGACACGGACGATCTTTAACATTCTCGGTCCGCTGACCAATCCGGCAGGCGTCAAGCGGCAGTTGACCGGAGCCTTTAGCCGAGAGTTGATCCGCCCGATGGCCGAAACGTTGGGCCTGCTTGGGTCCGAACGCGCATGGCTGGTGCACGGATCGGACGGCACAGACGAATTGACCATCACGGGTATCAGTTGGATTGCGGCCCTCGAAGACGGCGCAATCAAAGAGGTCGAGCTTCACCCCGAAGATGCAGGGCTGCCGGTACATCCCTTCGAGGACATTCTCGGCGGAACCCCCGAAGAAAACGCAGTAGCCTTCCGAGCTCTTCTAGACGGTGAGGCCTCTGCCTATCGCGATGCGGTATTGTTGAATGCCGCAGCGGCCCTGGTCGTCGCAGAGGCCGCTGCTGATCTGCGCGAAGGTGTCGCAAAAGCCGCTGAAAGTATCGACAGCGGAAAAGCCAAAGACAAGATCGCGGCCCTGGCCCGCATTACACAGGAGGCCGCATGACCGAAACGGTTCTGGACAAAATCAAAGCTTACAAGCTCGAAGAAGTCGCTTCGGACAAGGCCAATAAGTCTCTGGAAGCTGTTGAAAACGAAGCAAGATCAGCCTCTGAACCACGCGGATTCGCATCAGCCTTGCAAATTGCTGTACGTACTGGGTACGGGCTGATTGCAGAAGTCAAAAAAGCCAGCCCCTCCAAAGGTCTGATCCGCGCTGACTTTGATCCACGAGCACTTGCACAGGCTTACGAAGAAGGCGGCGCTGCCTGCCTTTCCGTGTTGACCGACACGCCCAGCTTTCAGGGTGCCAAAGAGTTTCTGGTTCAGGCACGCGCAGCCTGTTCTTTGCCGGTTCTACGCAAAGATTTCATGTACGATCCCTATCAGGTGGCCGAAGCCCGCGCTCTTGGGGCGGATTGTATTCTGATCATCATGGCATCGGTTGATGACAGTCAGGCGTCTGAGTTGGAACAGACCGCCTTTGACTGGGGCATGGACGTTCTGATTGAAGTTCATGATGAAGCCGAGCTGGAACGTGCAACGCAGCTCAAAAGCCCGTTGATTGGGATAAACAACCGTAATCTCAAGACCTTCGAGACCACTCTTGATACGACACGCCGCCTGTCAAAACTAGTTCCTGCTGACCGGACCATCGTTTGCGAAAGCGGGTTGAGCACTCCAGCAGACTTGGCCGATATCGCCCGTTTCGGTGCGCGTTGTTTTCTAATTGGCGAGAGCCTGATGCGTCAGGATGACGTCGCAGAAGCGACACACGATCTGCTGTCGCGTCCGCTCAGCCCGGGTGTGATGTGATGCCGCTGACTCACTTTGATGCCCAGGGACAGGCTCATATGGTCGATGTGTCGAACAAGCCCATCACGGATCGTGTCGCCGTCGCAGCGGCTCATATCACGATGGCACAAGATACGTTCGACTTGATCGCAGAAGGTCGCGCCAAAAAAGGTGACGTCTTGGGGGTTGCACGTCTGGCCGGTATCATGGGGGCAAAGAAGACACCCGATCTGATCCCGCTATGTCACCCACTGCCAGTGACTAAAGTTACCGTAGACCTGACACTGGACCCAGAATTACCCGGCATACAGGTACAGGCAACCGTCAAGACATCTGGTCAAACCGGCGTGGAAATGGAGGCGCTGACAGCGGCCTCAACCGCCGCACTGACCATATACGACATGGCCAAAGCCGTCGATAAGGCAATGGAAATTGGCGGCATTCGCGTCTTGCTAAAAGATGGTGGTAAATCAGGCCGTTACGAGGCGAAATGATAACCGTTGAAAGCGCCCGGGCGCAGTTATTCGATCTTGTAAACACCCTCCCCTCAGAGACGGCTCCCTTGATGGATGCGGCGGGTAGAGTACTGGCCGAGGATGTAGCAGCCACACGCGATCAGCCGCCATTCGCTTCGTCTTCGATGGATGGCTACGCGGTAAAATCGACCGAGGTAGAGCCGCACGCCATGTTCAAAGTCATTGGCGAGGCTGCGGCCGGTCGGCGATTTGACGGTCAGGTTGGACCCGGACAGGCGGTTCGGATCTTCACTGGCGCCCCTATTCCTGAAGGTGCAGATTTTGTTGTCATTCAAGAGGATGTTGATCGCCGAGGTGACCTAATCACCATTTCTGATCTGCCGGGCCCTAAATCCAACATTCGTCCAAAAGGCGTCGATTTCGAAATTGGCGCCAAGATTACGGCTCCACGTCGTTTGCGCCCCGAGGATCTGGCGCTTTTGGCGGCGATGAATATCCCCATGGTGCCGGTTGCACGTAAACCCGTGGTCGCGCTGATCGCAACCGGGGATGAATTGATCATGCCCGGCGAAACACCGGGACCGGATCAGATAATCGCCTCAAACACCTTTGGTATTAAAGCGTTGTTAGAGAATGTTGGAGCGCATGTTCGGGTTCTGCCTATCGCCTCTGACACGGTTTCGTCCCTTGAGACCGCCTTTGCTCTAGCAGCCGACGTTGATTTGGTGGTTACGATCGGCGGTGCCTCGGTTGGGGATTATGATCTTGTCTCTCAGGTCTCCACCGCACTGGGGTTGGAGCGGAGTTTTTACAAAATCCGCATGCGCCCCGGCAAACCGCTGATGGCCGGTCGCTTGGGCGATAGCGTGATGGTTGGACTTCCGGGTAATCCGGTCAGCGCAATGGTTTGCAGCTATCTGTTTCTTGCCCCGATGATCCGTAAGATGCTGGGCCTGGAACAGGTTCTGACCCCGCTTCAAAGCGCCAATTTAACCGAGGCTATCCCCGCGAATGGGCCGCGAGAGCATTACATGCGTGCCATCGTGACCGCGGACGGGATAAAAGCCTGCCAAAACCAGGACAGCTCGCTGCTCAGCGTCCTCGCCGAAGCAAACGCGCTCTTGGTTCGGCAACCGAATGATCCGGCGCGCCTGGCCGGTGACGAAGTGATGTTCCTTCCGATCTGAGACCGCGCAAAACCATTGACACAAAACGTGAACATGCGTAGAACAAAAGAAAACGTATGAGCGACGAGGTGTGAGCAATGCTGACCAAGAAGCAGTTGGATTTGTTGGAGTTCATCCATAAACGAGTTCAGGCGGATGGCGTCCCCCCAAGTTTCGATGAAATGAAAGCTGCGCTGGACCTGCGGTCCAAATCCGGCATCCATCGGTTGATCACAGCGCTTGAAGAACGCGGCTTTATCCGTCGTCTGGCCCATCGTGCCCGGGCCATCGAAATCGTCAAACTTCCTGAAAGCCTGGGAGGAGAGCCTACAGTCGCTTTCAAGCCCCGTGTTATCGAAGGTGACAAACCCGAAGGCAGACGCCCCGCGAATTTCGAACCAGTGACCGTTGACGCAATGGAATTGCCGGTCATGGGACGCATCGCAGCAGGTGTTCCGATCGAGGCGATCAGCCATGTCTCGCACCGCGTTGCCGTCCCCGGAAGCATGGTTTCCGGCAGAGGCGAGCACTACGCACTTGAAGTACGCGGCGATTCGATGATTGACGCAGGCATCAACGACGGGGATGTGGTCGTCATCCGCGAAACCTCCGCGGCTGATAATGGCGATATCGTTGTCGCTCTGGTCGAAGATCAGGAAGCAACGCTCAAACGGTTCTTTCGGAGAGGTCAGGCGATAGCGCTTGAGGCTGCCAACCCGGCCTATGAAACGCGTGTACTGCCCGAAGATAAGGTCAAGGTTCAGGGCCGTTTGGTTGGGCTGATCCGAAGCTATTGATCTTTAGCTGTCTGGCGACCACAGCCTTTTGCCTATGACTTCGGCACTGGTCATTACGTTTCCGCTAGACAGTGCAATACTTCCTGTCTTGGTCAGCAACTCGGGATCAATCACCATACAGGTGCCGGACAGCTGGACCGGAACAGCAGAGATGACGATTTGGTCATCTCCACATTCGCTGAATTCGCGCGCAGATCGTTTGCCGGTGAGGTGAATCAGCTCTTTGCCCTGCCAGAAATATCTTTGCGACAGATCTTTCCCATCGGGCCAGCGATTTGCGGCAGTTTTCTGGCTCGCGCCGTCTCCGTCGTTTTCAAGCCATACGGTTGCAATAAATTTGCTGCCCTTTTCCTTGCTCAGCGCGCGCCCCTGATCAGTCATCACACCAACCAACCCACCGGAAGCTGCGACCAAAACTTCCGGACGGTTACCCTGCCCCCAAAGCGCAATCGCCACCATGCAAGGTGCGACGCCGACCCACCTTGCCCCACCGCGCCACAAGGCGATCCACAGCGCGCCCAATGCAAATATGGGCAAGACGTAGGACGGTGGACTGACCACATATCCTTGCGCACCTTCCAGTCCCGAGATCCAGTCTGAAACCGCCAGAATCCATTCCAACCCTGCCCCCATGACCGCCAGCCCAATCCACTCAAGCCCGAATGGCGCCAGGATTGCGGCAATAACGGCCGCAGGAACCACGACGGTTCCCATCACCGGGACCGACAGCATATTCGCAACCAGCCCATAGTGAGACAGTGAATTGAAATGCGCGGCCCCAATCGGTGCGGTGGCAAGCCCCGCTATGGCAGATGACATCAATACCCCGATAATGGGCCGTAGCCATTTCGGCCCGAAAGCAGAACCGAAACCGCGTAAGGCTCCGAAAACGGCCACAAGTGCCGTTGTTGCAGCAAAAGACATCTGAAAACCGGGGCTTAACAGAGATTCTGGTCGCAACGACAGCACGATAAGGGCAGCGACGGCCACCGCGCGTAGCGAAATTGACCTTCTGTCGATCAAAATGGCCCCCAGCATTACGCTGACCATGATAAAGGCCCGCTCTGTTGCGACATTCCCGCCAGACAGCAATAGATAAACAACCGCCGCGACCAAGGCGCAAACCGCTGCAAACTTGCGGACCGGAAGTCTAAGAGCGAGCACCGGGACAGCAGACAGCGTGACCCTGCAGATCAGATAAATGAAACCTGTCAGCAACCCCATATGCAATCCGGATATCGCCAACAGATGAGCCAGATTAGATGCCCGTAGATTGTTCAGCGTTTCCTGCCCCATTCCGCTGCGATCACCCGTCGTGACAGCCGCGGCGAAACCTCCGACCTCTCCAGGCAGCAATGCGCGCACATACTCAGAGATCGCCATCCTCCACGCCGTGATGCGGAGATTGGTCCTGTCCGGCGGGGCAACCGACAACACCGGTACGCGCGTGTACCCGACCGCCCCTAAACGTTGAAACCATGCGTGGCGACGGAAATCGAAACCGCCGGGCTCTACCGGCCCCTGAGGCGGCGACAGATGACCTGTTGTCATGATCCTTTGCCCGGGAACCAGTGCGACATCCCCACCATGCAGGGAAAGTCGGACGCGCCGCGGGCGTCGATCCAAAGGCACGTCCCCTAACCGCACCCGATCGAGCGTTACCCGCAGCGCATCCGACGCAGAGCGGTCAATGGCGACAACACGTCCCTCGACCGGGCCATAGTACCGCCAAGACAGAACCGGCTCTGCCACCGTATGGGCACGTGCGCCGGCCAGGATAAACCCGGCAGCGATCAGCGCCCCCCCGATTGCCAACGAAGCCCAGCCAGACCGCGATTTGCGGGCCATCCCCATAGCCGCAACAATTACCGCGCTGAAACAGACGTAAATCTGCCACCCCGGCTCGAACCGGAGCGCGAAATACAGGCCGATGCCAATGGCCAAGCACACTGGTGACCACTGAAACAAATAGCCTGTCTGGTTCAGCAATGCGGTCTCGACCCGTGCCAGAACACGCATGGTTGCCCCCGTCCTTCGGGCTCGTTAGACAGGCGCCAAGTTAAGCCCGACACGGTTACCAAAAGGTTAATCCACACTATGTCCGATCAGGTCGTCACCCGTTTTGCACCTTCACCCACTGGTTTTCTTCACATCGGCGGCGCGCGCACTGCATTGTTCAACTGGCTCTTTGCTCGGGGACGTGGTGGCAAGTTCTTATTGCGGATTGAAGACACGGACCGCGAACGCTCAACGCCAGAGGCTACTGCAGCAATTCTTCAGGGGATGTCCTGGTTGGGCCTGGACCATGATGGCGATGTGATCAGCCAATACGAAGGCGCCCCGCGTCATGCTGAAGTGGCACATCAGCTGCTGGCGGACGACAAAGCCTACAAATGTTTTTCGACCCAGGACGAGATCACAGCCTTTCGCGAACAGGCGCGTGCAGAGGGAAAATCGACGCTGTTCCAGAGCCCCTGGCGCGACGCTGACCCTTCGACCCAACCTGACGCCCCATATGCGATCCGCATAAAGGCACCGCGGGACGGGGTCACCGTGATCCGCGATCAGGTTCAGGGCGACGTGACAATCCGCAACGATCAGTTGGACGACATGATCCTGCTGCGCTCGGACGGAACACCGGTTTATATGCTGGCGGTTGTTGTGGATGATCACGACATGGGTGTGACCCATGTTATCCGGGGCGACGATCACCTGAACAATGCCGCACGCCAGATGATGATCTATGAAGCCATGGGTTGGGATGTTCCGGTCTGGGCACATATTCCGCTGATTCATGGTCCGGACGGCAAGAAACTATCCAAACGTCACGGAGCTTTGGGTGCCCAAGAATATCAGGCGATGGGGTACCCGGCCGCGGGTATGCGCAACTATCTAGCCCGTCTCGGCTGGAGCCATGGGGATGACGAATTCTTTACAGATGAGCAGGCGAAAGAGTGGTTCGATCTGACTGGAATCGGTAAAAGCCCTGCACGGTTCGATCTGAAAAAGCTCGAGAATCTATGTGGTCAGCATATTCCAATCACTGGCGATGCCGCATTGCGGCAGGAAATTCAGGGATACCTGGCGGCGGCGGGACTGCCCGCTCTCACCAATGCACAATCAGGTGATCTGGAACGTGCGATGTATTGCCTCAAGGATCGGGCACGCACTTTCCCGGAACTCCTTGAAAAAGCGCATTTTGTGCTGACGTCACGCCCGATTAAACCTGATGAGAAGGCTGCAAAGGCGCTGTCCTCTGTATCCGACGGTATACTGAGTGAATTGACGCCGCACGTGCAAAATGCTAGCTGGACCCGGAACGAACTGGAGAGTGCCCTGAACTCGTTTGCAGAAGCGAAAGGGCTAAAGTTTGGCAAGCTGGCAGGGCCATTGCGCGCTGCATTGGCTGGTCGGGCTGTAACGCCTTCGGTTTTTGATATGATGCTTGTGCTTGGGCGGGATGAAACCCTGGCACGGCTCTCCGACGCAGCGACATAACCAAAGGTTTCACATTTGGGTAACGCTGCTCCGCTAACACCCGGGCTGCGCCCCTGTGCGCAACCGTTGCCCGCCGAAACGGACGACGATCCGTTTCACGTATGAATGAGGAAGGGACATTATGACCGACAGCAATAAATCAGCCACTTTGACCGTACATGGTAAAACATACGAGTTGCCGGTTCATTCGCCTACCGTGGGACCTGATGTCATCGACATCCGCAAGCTGTACAGCGAAGCGGATGTGTTCACCTATGACCCCGGCTTCACATCGACCGCCAGCTGCGACAGCACCATCACCTATATCGACGGCGAAAAAGGTGAACTGCTGCACCGTGGCTATCCGATCGACCAGTTGGCCGAGAAATCGCATTTCCTCGAAGTGTGCTACCTGTTGCTTTATGGAGAGCTGCCGGCGGCCAAGGAACTGGAAAAGTTTGAAACCACGATCACCCGCCACACCATGCTGCACGAACAGATGCAATATTTCTATCGTGGCTTCCGCCGTGATGCGCATCCGATGGCGATCATGGTTGGTGTCGTGGGCGCGATGTCTGCGTTCTATCACGATTCGACCGATGTTTCCGACCCGCATCAGCGTGAGGTCGCATCCCATCGTCTGATCGCCAAGATGCCGACCATAGCTGCCTGGGCTTACAAGTATCACACCGGTCAGCCTTTCGTGTACCCGCGCAACGATCTGGATTATGCGTCAAACTTCCTGCGCATGTGCTTCAGCGTCCCTGCCGAGGAATATGAGGTGAACCCAATCCTCAGCCGCGCGATGGACCGCATCTTTACTCTGCACGCGGATCACGAACAGAATGCCTCGACTTCGACTGTGCGTTTGGCCTCGTCCTCGGGGGCGAACCCGTTTGCGTGTATTGCCGCTGGTATCGCGTGTCTTTGGGGCCCTGCCCATGGCGGCGCAAACCAGGCCTGCCTTGAAATGCTGGAAGAAATTGGCACGGTTGACCGTATCCCGGAATTTATCGCCCGCGCCAAAGACAAGGCTGATCCGTTCCGCCTGATGGGCTTTGGTCACCGCGTCTATAAGAACTTTGACCCGCGCGCCAAGGTTATGAAGCAATCCGCCGACGAAGTGTTGGATCTGCTGGGGATTGAGGACAATCCCAAGCTGCAAGTCGCCAAGGCGCTGGAAAAACAGGCACTGGAAGATCCGTATTTCTCCGAAAAGAAACTGTTCCCGAATGTGGACTTCTATTCAGGGATCATCCTCGAGGCGATGGGTTTCCCGACATCGATGTTCACCCCGATTTTCGCACTGTCGCGCACCGTTGGCTGGGTCAGTCAGTGGAAAGAGATGATCGCAGATCCACAGAACAAAATCGGCCGCCCGCGCCAGCTCTATCTGGGCGAAACCAGTCGCGATTACGTGGACATCGAAAAACGCTGATTTCGATCCCCAACAAACCAAACAGCCCCGGACCAGAATCCGGGGCTGATTTGTTAGAACAGCGTCAACTGGTCCCCGGCTTGGGGCGGGATATCGAACAAATCGCACCGCAGCTTCGGGGTGCGCGTTGCAAGGCCCAGTCGTTTTACAGCCAGTGAAAACCGCTTAGCCACCATCTCGGCATATTCGCCCTCACCGCGCATTCGGTGGCCCCAGCGCGGATCATAGTCCCTGCCCCCGTGCATTTGCCGAAGCTTGGACATGACTTTTTCGGCGCGCGTTGGCTCTTGCTCTTGCAGCCAGGTTTGCCAAAGTTCCGAAACTTCGCGCGGCAACCGCAGCATAATCCAGCTTGCTGCATCCGCCCCGGCATCCCTGCCCGCCTCTAACAGGCTTTCCATCTCATGATCTGTCAAACCGGGAATTGAAGGTGAGGTCATGACCCGCACCGGAACCCCCGCTTCGGTCAGCATGCGAATGATTTTCAGGCGCCGATTTGGCGCGGGTGCCCGTGGCTCCATTCGGCGCGATAAATCCGCATCCAACGTGGTCAGAGATATCCCGACCCGAACCAAACCCTGTTCCGCCATCTGTGCGAGCAGATCGAGGTCACGTTCGATCAGTGCCCCCTTGGTCACAATCGCAACCGGATGGCGAAACTCAGTAAGCACCGACAAACAAGACCTTGTGATTCCGAGGTTTTTTTCAACTGGCTGATAAGGGTCGGTATTGGTTCCAATCGCAATCGGCGCAACACTGTAACCTTTCGCAGAAAGCTCTTTGCGAAGAAGCTCGGCCGCATTGGGTCGGGCAATCAAGCGCGTCTCAAAATCCAGCCCCGGCGACAGACCCAGATAGGCGTGGCTGGGCCGTGCAAAGCAATAGATGCAGCCGTGCTCGCACCCCCGGTAGGGGTTGATCGAACGATCAAATGGCAAGTCGGGAGAGCGGTTATAAGTGATTATGCTGCGTGCCGTCTCGTGCCTGACTTCAGTCCGCAACGGAGGAAGATCGTCATCATACCCCCAGCCGTCATCGCAGGGGATTGTGTCAAACCGTTCGAATCTGCCTGCCGTATTTTCCGTGGCTGCTCGCCCCTTGGCAATGGCCGAAGGAAGGTTTGTTCTACTTTTGTTCATGCCATTTGGTATATGGAATATCGACCGGTCCGGCAAGCGGCACATTTACCTTTCTGAGGCATCATCAGAGCCCCAATCAGGCCCTGGACATTTGGTGCATTTGAACGAATTGCAGGATGTTCATGTGTAAAATGACGTCGAGATAACGACAAATTTGGCCTATAGGTCGGTCTCGGAACTGCCAAGGTCGCAATCGTCACAGTAGTATTACGGCGAAATGGCCAAAACGGAAAA
Source organism: Ruegeria sp. CDSC021 (assembly GCF_059610845.1). Taxonomy (NCBI): domain Bacteria; kingdom Pseudomonadati; phylum Pseudomonadota; class Alphaproteobacteria; order Rhodobacterales; family Roseobacteraceae; genus Ruegeria; species Ruegeria sp. CDSC021. Next base: position 445,611 of record NZ_JBXWOK010000001.1, on the reverse strand, counting down.
AATGCCACCACGGGCGCAAGGCCCGAACAGCTCAGGGAAACGCCCCATGTCCGATGAAGAAGACATCGTCCTGTCCGAACTGAACGACGACGAACTGGTCGAACAGATGTTCGATGACCTTTACGACGGTCTGAAAGAAGAAATCGAAGAAGGTGTGAACATCCTGCTGGAGCGCGGATGGACACCTTATGACATCCTGACCAAGGCACTGGTCGGCGGCATGACGGTTGTGGGCCACGACTTCCGTGACGGCATTCTGTTCGTACCCGAGGTCTTGCTGGCCGCAAACGCAATGAAGGGCGGCATGTTTATCCTCAAGCCACTGCTGGCAGAAACCGGCGCACCGCGCGTTGGAAAAATGGTGATCGGCACTGTTAAGGGCGACATTCACGACATTGGCAAAAACCTGGTGTCAATGATGATGGAAGGCGCCGGATTCGAGGTTGTTGATATCGGCATCAACAACCCCGTCGAAAACTATCTGGAAGCGCTTGATACCGAACAGCCCGATATCCTGGGCATGTCGGCCCTGCTGACGACGACCATGCCATATATGAAAGTCGTGATCGACACACTGATCGAACAGGGTCGGCGCGACGACTATATCGTTCTGGTTGGCGGCGCGCCCCTGAACGAAGAGTTCGGCAAGGCGATCGGTGCTGATGCCTATTGCCGTGACGCAGCCGTAGCGGTTGAGACCGCAAAGGATTTTGTCTCGCGCAAGCACAATCAGCTGGCGGGTTGATCGACGTCTAGACCATTTCAGGGCCGTCCGGTTTTCGGGCGGCCTTTTTCATTTATTCACCCTACCCTGATCCGAAGCCGACATTATGTGTCGAAAACGGGCTTGCCAGCCACCGAATATGCCGATTTTCTAGATAACGAGAAAGAGGCGCGAAATGACTCAGGACCAACTTCCCGACGACGCCAGCCTGACAACGCAGGGCTATTCAGACCATCACGGCGCAGGGCGAATTCTGTTATTGGCCTGCGGTGCGCTGGCGCGGGAAATCCTGGACCTAAAGCGTCGTAACGGCTGGGATCATATGGAACTGACCTGCCTGCCCGCCATCTTGCACGTCCACCCGGAACGAATCACGCAGGCGGTGGAAGAGGCCGTTGCCAAACACCGCGACCAATACGATAAAGTTTATGTCGTCTATGCAGATTGCGGCACCGGTGGCCTGTTGCAGAAAGCCTGCGAGGAGATGGGTGTGGAGATGATTAAAGGGCCCCACTGCTATTCTTTCTTCGAGGGGAACCAGGTCTTTGAAAATCGCGGCGAGGATGAAACTACAGCGTTCTACCTAACAGATTTTCTGGCACGTCAATTCGATGCCTTCGTCTGGAAGCCGCTGGGGCTGGATCGGCACCCCGAGCTTAGGGAAATGTATTTCGGCAACTACACGAAACTGGTTTATCAGGCACAGACTGATGATGCGGTTCTGACCGAACGGGCCAAGGAGTGCGCAGACCGAATGGGCCTAGCTTTCGAGCGCCGTTTTACCGGCTATGGTGATCTGCAATCCACGCTGAGCGACTGGGCCAGCCGCCCGCTTTAGGCGGCCTCTATCGCGACCTCGCGGATACGGTCGATCATCGCCCTCAAACCGTTAGATCGTTGCGCGGAAAGATGATCGTTTAACCCCAGCCGCGCCAGTTCGCCTCCTGCGTCAACCTGCGGGACTTCTTGAACCGGCAGGCCGTTATATAGGGATCGCAGAACCGCAATCAGCCCCCGCACGATCAGAGCATCACTGTCGCCGTCAAAATGAAAGATCCCTCCCTCGACACTGGGATGCAGCCAGACCTGGCTGGCGCAACCATGTACTTTGGTTGCAGGCACCTTCAACGCATCATCCATTGGCGCCATCGCTTTCCCCTGCTCGATGACATGGCGGTACCGGTCTTCCCAGTCCTCCAGGAATTCGAAATCTTCGACGATTTCTTCAAAAGCAGGTGTCGCCATCTCGGGGCTGTCCTCTCATTGGGTTCACATTTTTGAACTATGATCCTGACCAGCATCTGTCCAGCCCCCCACGTGGCTTTTCAAACCCGGAAAAGTGCGATAACTCATTGCCATATAGACTGCTCTGGGTGTTGTGACGATGAAGAAATCACTGTCTGTTCTTTTGGCTGCTGCCTTGACCCTGTCGGCTTGCAGCGCTTGGCGTGATTCTCGGGTCAACCCGACAAACTGGTTTGGGTCCAGCACGCCTGCCCCCTCTGAAGTCTCGGTGAACGATGCAAATGCGCTGGTTCCCCAGACAGACGATGGTGTTGGCCTGTTTTCCAAGAAGCCACCCGAGGATAAGAGCTTCCCGATCGCCAAGATCGAAGAATTGCGGATCGATCCAATTCCGAATGGAGCTATCGTTTACACGACTGGGATTGCTGCAAGGCAGGGTGCCTATAATGCGCGGCTTGTTCGTGTTGAAAGCGAAGAGAATGCGAAAAACGGCATTCTCGAATTCACGTTCCGTGTCGACTACCCGTCATATGCGACAAGCCAGGGGACCGAACGGTCCCGAAGGGTATCCAATGCAATCAATATCAGCCGAGACGAGCTTGCAAACATTCGGCTGGTCCGCGTCAAAGGGGAACAAAATGCCCTGGAATCCCGCCGCAGATAATTCCTGCTAAAGCTCTACGACCGTGACGGTCTGCCCTTTAGCTGCCAGGGCGATTTTGCCATCGCACAGCTTCAGGGCATCTTCGCCGAATACCTCGAACCGCCAACCGGACATTGCAGGTAATTCCCGTTCACCGGCTGCGATCTGATCCAGTTCGGAACTGGTAGCAATCAGTTTGGCAGCCACGCCCGAGCTTTCCGTTTTTGATTTCAGCAGCACCCGCAATAGGTCGGCAAGCGCAGGATTTACCTTCAACTTGTCACGGCTGGTATCAATCTTGGGCAATTTTTCTGGTGGGCAATTAACACCCTTTTTGACAGCGGCCAGAATCCCATCCGCAATGACCCCTTTGCGGGCCTCGCGCAGCAGCAGGCGCGATCCGCCCAAATCTGAGAAAGATTTCGGCTTGGTCGATGCCAGTTCGATCAGAGCGTCGTCTTTGAACACCCGGCTGCGCGGTACGTTGTTTTCCTGCGCATAGGCTTCGCGGAACTCGGCCAACTCGCGAACAACAGCCAAAAACTTGGCCGAGTTCGTCCGGGTTTTGATACGCTTCCACGCGTTTTCGGGCTGGATCTCATAGGTGCCGGATTGCGTCAGCGTGCGCAGCTCTTCGGCGACCCAATGGCTGCGCTTGGTTTTCGTCAGCTCGGCCGCCAGATATTCATAGATTTTCCGCAAATGCGTTACATCTGCCAGCGCATAGGTCTTTTGCGCCTCGGACAGCGGGCGGCGTGACCAGTCGGTAAATCGAGAGGTCTTGTCCACGCCTTCCTTACAAATCTTGCGCACCAGGGTTTCATAACCAACCTGCTCGCCAAATCCGCAGACCATGGCGGCGACCTGAGTGTCGAACAGAGGATTGGGGAACACACCCGCCTCAACCCAGAAAATCTCAAGATCCTGACGGGCTGCGTGAAATACTTTGACCACGCTTTCATCGGCGAAGAGCTCGTACAAAGGCTCCAGAGTCATCCCTTCGGCCAACGGGTCGACCAAAACGGCGCTGTCTTCGTCGGGCGACGGGACCGCCAGTTGAAGCAGGCAAAGTTTTGAATAGTAGGTCCGTTCGCGCAGGAACTCGGTATCTAAGGTTACATAATCAAAGGCCGCAGCCGCTTTGCAGAAATCGGCCAGCTCTTGCGTCGTCGTGAGGGTTTTCATTCGTGGTGCTATTCTTGCTTTTGTTTTTAATCACCCGTCAGTCCTACACGTTTCCGGGCCGTCGGGCGAACCATAGGCCGAATGGCAACCGCGTGTAAATCACCCCGCGGGATTCACGGCAAAAGCACCGGCGTGCGGTCATTTCCGGCAAAGCGGCGCAATACGGCCGGATAAAGCCTGTGTTCGTAGGTCAGAACGCGCGCCGCCAAAGTCTCAGGAGTGTCTCCAGCCTCAATATTCAGGCGGGCTTGCCCCAAGATTGGGCCATCGTCCAGCGCTGCGGTCACTTCGTGAACCGAGCATCCATGCTCGATATCACCTGCTGCAATCGCACGGGCATGGGTGTTCAGACCCTTGTATTTCGGCAACAGTGACGGGTGGATGTTGAGCATCCGACCCTGAAAGCGCGAGACGAAATCACCGGTCAGCACCCGCATGAACCCGGCCAAACATACGATGTCCGGTTGTGCTTTCTCTAACGGTTTCAGCAGCTCGGCTTCGAAAGCCGCGCGGTCGCCTTTGAAGGGTCGGTGATCAACGGCTGCGGTTGCAATTCCCCGATCAGCTGCCTTTTTCAGCCCGCCTGCCCCGGCATCGTTCGACAGGACCAGACAGGGCCGCGCCGGATGGTCACCGGTCATGCTGTCGACCAGAGAGACCATATTCGACCCCCCGCCCGAGATCAGAATGGCGACGCGCTTATGGCTCACAGCAATTTGCCCGAATAGGCCACTCCTGCGGTGTCGGTCACGGTGCCAATCCGCGAAACCGTCTCACCAGCTTGGGCCAGCAGTGCCGACAGGTCGTCGGACTGCTCTGCGCCGCAAACCACGATCATGCCGATGCCGCAGTTGAAAGTCTTGAGCATCTCGGATTCAGCAATACCGCCGGTTTCTGCCATCCAGCGGAATACGGGTGGCAAATCCCAGGAGTTCAAGTCGATCTGGGCACCCAGCCCTTCGGGCAGCACCCGTGGCAGGTTTTCGGTCAGGCCACCGCCGGTGATATGGGCGAGCGCATGCACCCCGCCTGTCCGGATCGCCTGTAGCGCAGGTTTCACGTAAAGGCGCGTCGGGGTCAGCAGTGCCTCGCCCAGCGATCCATCCCCAAAGGGCGATGCCGCATCCCAACCCAGGCCCGAGATCTCGACCAGCTTGCGCACTAGCGAATAGCCATTGGAATGCACCCCGTTTGAGGCCAGCCCAAGCAACACGTCACTCTTTTGAACATCTGCAGGAAGGTGTGCGCCGCGCTCCATCGCACCGACCGAAAACCCGGCCAAATCGAAATCACCATCGGGATACATGCCCGGCATCTCGGCAGTTTCACCACCGATCAATGCGCAATCCGATTGAACGCAGCCTTCGGCAATGCCCTCAATAATCCGTGCGGCGGTCTCGGTATCCAGTTTGCCTGTGGCGAAATAGTCGAGGAAGAAAAGTGGCTCAGCCCCCTGACAGATCAGATCGTTGACGCACATGGCCACAAGATCGATACCGACGCCATCGACCAGGCCTGTATCAATCGCGATCCGCAACTTGGTGCCAACACCGTCGGTGGCGCCGACAAGAATCGGGTCCCGATAACCTGCATCCTTCAGGTCGAACAATGCGCCGAACCCGCCCAGCCCGCTCATCACACCGGATCTGTTGGTCCGCTTGGCAGCAGGTTTTATCCGGTCGACCAGAGCATTCCCCGCATCAATATCAACGCCCGCATCCGCGTAGGTGATTCCGTTTTTGCCTGCTGTCATGGCCAACCTCTTTTGAATGGTTCCCGCGCGGGTTAGTCGATTGTTGGAGATGTTGCAACGGTCAGGCTTGACGCGGGCGTTCACCATGATAGGCAAAGCGCCTAGGCGGGCCTGTAGCTCAATTGGTTAGAGCAGAGCGCTCATAACGCTTTGGTTGGGGGTTCGAGTCCCTCCGGGCCTACCAAAATCCGCAAATTTCCCTTTAAAAACAACGCTCGATTGGCCCGAAAATAGAGAGAGATGCTCCACGACCTAACAATAGGTTGCGAGGCAAGTGCCCCACGGTTTCAGGACATATCTTCGATTCCCGCCCGGGATATCCCGGTAACTTTTCAGGCGCTTGAATCAGTTTATCGGTCACTGAACATCCGACAATCCAAGATGAACTCACACCAGATTTGGCAGAGCAGAGGTCCGGTGCACGATGCTCTAGCGACCGATGATAATATCGGCACACAGACCGCCCAGATGTTCGCTTTTGCCCAATCGAAGCACGCCGCCATGGGCTCGGGCGACATCTGCCACAATGGCCAACCCTAGACCAACACCGCTGCCCCGATTCTGGTTGCGCGCCGGATCCAATCGCGAGAAAGGTTTGACCGCTTCGGTGCGCTGCTCGGGCGGAATACCCGGACCATCATCTTCAACGCGGATACGCAGCGATTTGGAAGAGACCGACAGGCTGATCTCAGCGCGATTTCCATACCTGACCGCATTCCCGATCAAATTCTCTACCGCGCGACGAATAGCCGTCGGGCGCAACATCGCGGTTCCTGCGCCATCAACCTTTACCAATTCGACCTTATGCCCTGCCCTGCACGCATCCTTGACGATCTGCCGAAGGAACCTCTCAGGGTCTACGGATTCCGGCGCCACTTCTGCCGCTCCTTTGGAAAAGTCCAAAAACGAGTCCAGCAATAGCTGCATTTCATCCACGTCCTGTTGCAATGGCACTGCCTCATCTTCGGGCAACAAAGACAGCCCAAGCTTAAGACGCGTCAAAGGCGTTCGCAAATCGTGACTGACACCGGACAGCATCATGGTGCGCTGCTCCATCTGACGCTCTATCCGGGCGCGCATATCCAGAAACGCACTGCCCGCGGCCCGCACCTCAATCGCGCCGCCTGGCGAATAAGGAACAACCCGCCCGCGTCCGAACGCCTGTGCAGCCTCGGCCAAACGGGTGATCGGTCGTAGCTGGTTGCGCATGTACAAAAACGAAATGGTTGTCATGATGATCGCAAAGAACAAGACGGTCACAATCAACTGATGCGGCGCGGTTGGGGACAATCGCCGACGGTCGAAAGTTAGCTGCAATACACCCAAATCCGTCTGCAGATACAATCGAGCCTCCTGCCCGCTTGGCAAGGCGACCGCTACAAGATCGGGAAGCAGGGCGCGCAACTCGGATTCGACTTGAGGTGCAATGAAATCATACCAGCGGCGATTCCCGATGACTGGCGTTTCGTTTATCCCGAGAAACCGCAGTTTCATATCAAGCGCGGCCAGATCCGGCCGAAGTTCGGCCACCGCCTGATGCTGCGTTTCAGAATGTTCTATCACATCCGTAACCAGCGTAACCTCACGCGATGCGGCACGAGTCATTTGCCCAGTGACATCTTCTAGGTGCTTTTGCAAAAAGGCGACACTGATCACCAGCAGCATCACCACCACCGGCAAAATGAGAATCAAAGCCGCCCGAGCGTACAGGCTGCGCGGCATATAAAGTTTGAGCCATTGCGTCGTCATGGGTTAAACCTAACGGGCTGTTCAGACGAGAGAAAGAGTGCAGAATGCAAGCACCGGACGATTTCAATCCAATGCCAGGTCGAGATGACGAATTACAACCGGGCCTGAGGCGGATTCTTGCCCCCAACCCGTCTCCGATGACATATCGCGGCACCAATACTTACTTGCTTGGCCAAACCGATCTTGCGGTGATTGACCCCGGCCCTGCCAATTCGGACCATCTGGATGCAATCCTGAACGCGGTTAAACCCGGACAACGGATCAGCCACATCATTGTCACACATTCTCATCTGGACCACTCTCCGCTTGCTGCACCGCTGGCCGAACGAACGCAAGCAAAGATCATTGCTTTCGGAGGCCCCGAAGCAGGCCGCAGTGAGGTGATGGCCGAATTGGCTACTCAGGGGCTCGCAGGCGGAGGTGAAGGGATCGACACGGCGTTCCGCCCGCATATCGAAGTCGAAGATGGAGATGTAATCGCCGCCGAAGGGTGGCAGTTGAATGTGATCCATACGCCCGGCCATCTTGGTAACCATATCGCGCTGGGTTGGGGGGATGTCTGCTTTACCGCCGATCATGTGATGGGTTGGGCCAGTTCACTGGTGTCACCACCTGATGGAGATCTGACCGATTTCATGGCGGCTTGCGAAAAGCTAGGGCACCATAACTGGTCCGTATTCCACGCAGGGCATGGCGCACCGATTAACGACCCTGCCAAAAGGCTCGATTGGTTGATCACCCACCGGCGCGCCCGGGAAAAACAGATTCTGTCCGCATTGGAAACCAGGCCAGGGACCGCCCGGGAATTGGCCGAGCGAATCTATACCGAAACCCCCGCCGCCCTGTTGCCCGCTGCCGAACGGAATGTATTCGCCCATCTCGTTGATCTTACGTGCCGATTTCTGGTTGCACCGCAGTCAAAATTATCTGTCGGCGCGATCTTCGCCAGAACCCCATAGATGCCGAGGTAATTTTTTTTCCAAAACCGCGCTTCCCCTCTGGACGGCGAAATTTCGGGTTGCTATATGGCGCGAACCGTTCCGGCGTAGCTCAGCGGTAGAGCAGTTGACTGTTAATCAATTGGTCGTAGGTTCGATCCCTACCGCCGGAGCCAATTTCCCCAAAACACACCAAAAATTGTCATGGGTGCCCGCCTTCGCTGTGTGCATGTTTTTTCGACGAAAAAACTCACGCTCCCCACTGGACGCCGAAGAGTCGGGTTGCTATACGGCGCGAACCGTTCCGGCGTAGCTCAGCGGTAGAGCAGTTGACTGTTAATCAATTGGTCGTAGGTTCGATCCCTACCGCCGGAGCCAATCTTCCAAAATCTTCACGACTATAAAAACACCCTGCCTCAGGCCGTGCGCCATAACTCAGGGCAGATGATAAACGGTTTCAAAGGTTCATCCTCTAATTTTTTCATTCCATTCAACTCAAAGTTGAGGGATAAGTTCCCAATTACATTTGCATTGAAGAACTTAGTCTGGGCCCAAGTTATTAGCAGGCTCAGGTGAACTTGAGATAAATTGAAAGAAGATTTTATGCCGGTCACGCTTGTCCCAAAACCAAACCAGGCAGATCAGAAACGCCACTGGCAAGTCGCGAAACGGACATACGAGCATAAGGAAGTATCATGAAGCAGGTGAACTGTTTGATCATAGGTGCTGGCTTTGGCGGCATTGGTATGGGCTACCAGCTCAGACAAGCGGGAATCGACAGCTTCGCAATACTCGACAAGGCCACTGAATTTGGGGGCACTTGGCAGCATAACACCTATCCCGGTGCGGAATGCGATGTGCCCTCGCATTTGTATTCTTACTCTTTCAGCAAAACGCCGAACTGGAGCCGAAAATGGTCGGGACAGAAAGAGATTCTGGATTACATCCGGGATTGTGCGGAAACATTCGGAGTGATCGCGCATTTACGCCTTGGCTGCGCTGTCACTTCAGCAAGCTTCGATCCGACCAGTGAAATGTGGACTGTAACGACCAAGGGCAATGGAGATGAAACCTATCTCTGCCGCCACGTGGTTTGCTCGGTTGGTCAGTTGCACTTTCCCAACCGTATTGGGATACCGGGGATGAAACTCTTCGGGGGAACCATATTCCATTCTGCCGAATGGCGCCATGATATCGACCTGAAGGACAAATCAGTTGCCGTGATTGGAAATGCAGCCAGCGCGCTGCAGTTCATCCCAGAGATCGCCAAACAGGCACGCAGTTTGACAGTTTATCAACGCACGGCAAATTGGGTCATGCCCAAAGGCAACAAGACCTATGGCGAGAGCTTCAAGTCGCTGATGCGTTCGATGCCTTTCCTTCAAAAACTTTATCGCTTCCGCCTTTGGGCCGAGAATGAGTTCAAGATCTTTCCAGTCATGAAAGGATCGAAACTGCACGAGATGCTGATGCAGAACATACTGAACCGGCATCTGGAAAAGACGATATCGGACCCAAAACTCCGCGAGGAGCTTCGACCAAAATACCCGCCCGGCGCGCGTCGCCTTTTGGTCTCGGACAGCTACTATCAGACTTTAAACCAGGACAAGGTTGAGTTAGTGACGGACGGAATCGACTGTTTCACCAAAGACGGGATCAAGACCACAGACGGTACCGAACGCAACCATGATGTGGTCATTCTTGGCACTGGGTTCCAATCCAACCCCTTCCTGCAAGCTATTGATATCAAGGGACGTGATGGTATCTTGTTGCGCGATGTTTGGGATGAAGGTGGTGCGCGGGCCTATCTTGGCATCTCGGTTCCCAAATTCCCTAATCTGCACATTATTTACGGACCAAACACAAACCTTGGCCACACGACGGTACTGGCCATGATCGAAGCGCAAATCGGTTTTGTCATCCAACTTATCAAGGCGGCCGATCACGGCACGATCGAAGTAAAACCTGAGGCGGCATTGCGTTTCGATGACGAGATGCAACAGCGTCTTGCCAAAAGTCAGTGGGCGCGGATCGAGCGCAGCTATTACAAAGATGGCGAGCGGATAACCACCAACTGGCCCGGCAGTTCATTCGAGTATTTCAGGCGCACGAGGAAGCCCAAACTGGCAGATTTCAGGCGTGGAACTTCAGAAGGCTGAGGGGCTATAGATCTACGTTCGCCGCGAAGTCAGAAAACCCGGCAAACCATCTCGCTTGTGTCTGCCAGGCCAGTGATCTTGCGCTAGGTACTCAGCACATCTTTGAAGTCTTCCCGCAGGTTGCGTTTCAGGATCTTGCCAGTCGCGTTCAGTGGCAGCGCGTCCACAAAGACTACCCTGTCCGGGATCTGCCACTTGGCGATCTTACCACCAAAAAACGCCAGCAATTCTTCTTCGCTTGGGTTTGCCCCCTCGGCTTTCACCGCCACAAGAACGGGCCGTTCGTCCCATTTCGGATGCGGCACACCCACAACGGCTGCGCCTGCCAGCTTTGGATGTGCCACCGCGATATTTTCGAGCTCGACCGAACTGATCCATTCACCGCCGGATTTGATGATGTCCTTTGAGCGATCTCGGATCGTCATATACCCGTCCGGGTCCAGTGTCGCCACGTCGCCAGTGGCAAACCAACCGTCTTGCAGCAGACCCTGATCCTGCATCATGAAATAGCTGTCCAATACCCAGTATCCGCGCACCATCAGGTCTCCCTGTGTTTCACCGTCGCGCGGAAGCTCATTGCCCAGATCATCAACGATTTTCAATTCGACCCCATAACAAGGACGGCCCTGACTTTCCCGAAGCCCATACTGCTCTTCTTTGGGCAGTTTTCCATGTTTCGCCAAGGGCTGGTTCGCTGTTCCCAGCGGGCTCATCTCGCTCATCCCCCAGGCGTGGACTGTATCGACACCGTAGGTTTCGCGGAACCTCTCGATCATCGACGGCGGACATGCGGCCCCACCAATAACTGTGCGCTCAAGACTGGACAGTTGACTGCCCGACTTCTTGGCAGAGGCCAGCAGACCCTGCCAGATCGTCGGCACGCCCATGGCCAGTGTCACCCCATAGTTGTCAATCAAATTGACCAATGCCTCGCCATGCAAATCTGGTCCCGGTAATACCATCCGAGACCCCGACATCGCGCAAGCGTACGGCGATCCCCAAGCGTTCACATGGAACATCGGTACAACTGGGAGTACCACATCCATCGCCGAAAACCCGATCACGTCACGCGTGTTGGATCCAAAACTGTGCAAAACTGTCGAGCGATGGGAATAGAGCACCCCCTTGGGGTTTCCGGTTGTGCCCGAGGTGTAACAAAGGCTTGAGGCTGTGTTTTCGTCCAGTCTGGGCCATTGAAAGCCGGAATCACCGGTTTCGATCAGCTCATCATAGAACTGCACCCCTGGAACCTGCGCGATTGCGTCATCATTCCGCGGACCCATTAACACGAAATGCTGCACCTCTGTCAGTTGGTCCTTCAAAGCGGCGACAAGCGGGATGAATGTGGCGTCGAAAAACAGAACCCGGTCCTGCGCATGATTGATGATATAGGTCAGTTGCTCTGGAAACAGCCTGGGGTTTACGGTGTGGCAGACGAATCCAGCACCCGAAGTGCCATAGTAGATTTCCAGATGGCGGCGGTTGTTCCATGCCAATGTCGCTACCCGAGCGTGCGGTTCCAGCCCAAGACCTAACAGTGCAGAACCCAATTTTCGCGCGTTCTCGGCGACTTGCGACCAGTTCGTTTCGGTCAAGCTGCCGTCAGTTTCGACAGAATAAATCTCGGTTTGGCCATGATAGCGATCGGCATGCTCGATCAGTGACGAGATCAGCAACGGTTGCGTCATCATTTGTCCCAGCATGGACATTCTCCCTGTGTCGGGGCCGCTTTTTGCAGCACCTTCTTGTTTGCCACGCATTTTCTGCAATCGGCGCGGTCAAAAGAAATCCTGCCAAGCATTTAATTGTCTGACAATAGAAGAATGCATCATGCCAGGGCGGCAAAGCTGGCTTTTATTCGGTTTCCCGGTGCAACATGGCATAGGCAACAAGGGCGGCGGTTGACCCGTCTTTGGTCTCGGTACCTTCTGCACCGTCCACGATTGGCCCCAGTGAAGTCGCCAGTTCCTTGCCCAGTTCAACGCCCCACTGGTCAAAAGAGTTGATCCCCAACAGGACCCCTTCGACGAATACGCGATGCTCATACAGGGCAATGATCTGACCCAGAACAAAAGGCGTTAGCTTGGGGTACATCAGCGTGGTCGAGGGACGATTGCCAGCAAACACCCGATGTCGGGCCTGACGTTCGCATTCTTCACCCGTCAACCCTTTGTCGGCCATGCGCTGCCGCGCCTCGTCCAGCGATCGGCCGCGCATCAGCGCCTCGGACTGGGCCAGACAGTTGGCCAGCAGCAGACGGTGATGGTGGGTCAGCTCGGGCTCATGTCCCTCGGCAGCGACCATGAACTCGCAAGGGATAACGTCTGTGCCCTGATGGATCAGCTGATAAAACGCATGCTGACCATTGGTACCAGGCTCACCCCAGACCACCGGACCCGAAGGAATGGTCAGCGCGCAGCCGTCCATGGCAACGGATTTGCCATTCGACTCCATCTCGAGCTGCTGAAAATATGCGGGCAAGCGCAGGAGACGCTGATCGTATGGCAGTACGGCCCGGCTGGCATATCCCAGAACCTGCCGATGCCAGACACCGGTCAAAGCCAACATCACCGGCATATTCTCGGACCAATCGGCGGCGCAAAAATGCACGTCCATTGCCTGTCCACCACGCAAAAACGCGTCAAAGGCCGTCGAGCCTACGGCAATCATCACCGGCAGGCCCACAGGCCCCCAAACCGAATAACGCCCCCCGACCCAATCGGCGAAACCAAACACGCGCTGTTCGGGAATGCCAAAGGCCTGAGTCTTGTCCAAAGCGCTGGAAACCGCAGCAAACTGTCGGGCCGGCTCCCCACCGCCATCGACCATCCAGGCGCGCGCGGTGCGGGCATTGGTCATGGTTTCAATGGTCGTGAACGTCTTGGACGCGACAATCACAAGTGTCCGCGTCGGATCCAGCTGCCGTAGAACATCGGCAATATGTGCCCCGTCTACATTCGAGACATAATGCAGCCGCGGCCCGTCGTGATACGGAGCCAGCGCATGCGTGGCCATAACCGGTCCCAGATCAGACCCACCAATTCCGATATTCACCACATCGGTAAAGCTGCCCCCTGCCCCGGACACGGCCCCCCCACGGACCTCTTCGGCAAAGACACGCATCCGCTGTAGCGTATCCAGAACGCCAGGCATGACATCCAGACCATCCACGTCGACCGGACCGCCATCCAGATTCCGCAATGCCGAATGCAGAACCGAGCGTTCTTCGGTTTCATTGATCTTGGCACCCGCAAACATCGCGTCGCGCCTGTCGGCAAGCCCCGCCTCGTCGCATAGGCGGATCAGGGCTGCGCGAATGTCTGCGTCAATCTGCGTCTTTGAATAGTCAAACAGCATATCGCCCGTTGAGGTCGAGAAAACCTGTGCCCGATCCACGTCTTGTTCGAACAAGTCCAAAATGGAACGACCGCCATCTGACGCAAATGCCTTGAGAGTATCCAGGTTCATAACTCTACTCCGCCCAATGGACCGTCATGCCGCCCAACACAGCAGCAATCGGCGCCTCTTTGGGATGCAGGGACATGGCCCGGTCCAGCGCCTTGCGTTTGGTTTCCCCAAAAATCACCAGATGCTTAGACAATGCGCCGTCCAAGACCGGAGCCGTTAATGTAATCCGCGCCTCGGGCTGAACTTCGGGTCGGGCCACGGCCAAAGGTGGCGCATGCCCGTCCAATGCGGCGGCCAACCCGTCCATCCCCGGAAACAGCGAGGCGGTGTGCATATCTTCGCCCATACCCAGCATGAGAACCGAAAGAGGCAGCACAGGCGCAATCAAGCTCTCAATTTCGGGCAGCACCGATTCCGGATCTTTGCCATCCAGATACAGCGGCACATATTGCGCGACCGAGGCGCGATTGGTCAGCAAACGCTCTTGGATCAGCCGCGCATTTGCGCGATCGCTGTCGCTGGGCACGCACCGTTCATCCGTTGGCAGAATTCGGACCCGGTCCCAATCCAAATCAGCGGCACACAATCCGTCAAAGACCGGCCCGGGTGTGGTACCGCCCGGCACAGCAAAAGAGACCAGATCGTGATGCAGCAGCGCCGCCTCAAGATCTCCGGCGATAGCATTGGCCACGTCGATGGCTAGCATATCCCGGTCGGCGTATTCCTGAATTTTCATGGGTTTATCCCTTGCCAACGGCGACCGTCCCGTTTCATCAGCAGCTCGGCGTCGCCTGGCCCAGTGCTGCCGCTCTCATAAGGTTTCGGCACATCGCCACGCGCCTGCCATCCTGCGATGATCGGGTCTGTCCAGGCCCAGGCGGCCTCGACCTCATCACCGCGCATGAACAGCGTCTGATTGCCTCGGATCACATCCATCACCAGACGTTCATAGGCGTCTGGCGGGTCCTGGTTCTCGGCGCCCAGGGCCTCGGCAAAGCTCATGTCCAAGGGCACGTCGACCAAACGCATGCCGCCTTGCCCGGGCTCTTTGATCGTTACTTTCAGCGTGATGCCCTCATTTGGCTGCAGGCGGATCGACAGCGCATTCGCATGACGCCCGGCATCCGCTCCAAAGATCGAGTGCGGCGCGTCTTTGAACATCACATTGATCACCGAAGACCGGGCCACAAGGCGCTTGCCCGTGCGCAAGTAGAACGGTGTTCCCGCCCATCGCCAGTTGCTGATATGCGCCCGCAGCGCCACATAGCTTTCCGTGGTCGAGCGCGGATTTCCAACGGCTTTGCGGTAACTTGAACTTTCGCCCTCAAACTGCCCCCGCACGATATGATGCGGCTTTACCGGGTCCAGAGCGCGAATGACCTTGAGCTTTTCATCGCGCACCGCATCCGGGTCGAACTTGGCCGGAGGTTCCATGGCGATCAGGCACAAAAGCTGCATCAGGTGGTTCTGCATCATGTCGCGCATCGCGCCTGCGCGCTCGTAATACTCTTCACGGCCGTTAATTCCGACGGATTCGGCTACGGTGATCTGGATATGGTCGACATACTGGCTGTTCCAAAGTGGTTCGAACAACATGTTGCCGAACCGTACAGCCATCAGGTTTTGGACGGTTTCCTTGCCCAGATAGTGGTCGATTCGATAGATTTGACTTTCCCTGAAATGCGCGGCCAGCGTGGCATTCAAAGCCCGTGCACTTTCCAGATCATGGCCAAAGGGTTTTTCAACCACGATCCTCGTCTGCGGCGTTGTCAGATCATACACCTCGATCCGTTCCGCCAGAGGGCCAAACAACCGCGGCCCCACCGAAAAATAGAACGCCCGAACCCGATCCGGCTGAAGTTTCTGCGCAAGCTCGGCCCAGCCATGATCCGCAACAGCATCCAATGTCACATAATCAACCCGCTGCAAAAACGCGTTCAGCGCAGCGGTGTCCTGACTGTGTCGTCCGGCATGTGCCTCAAGCGAGTTGCGGACCAAATTGCGGAACTTGTCACGGTCATAATCCGTTCGGGCCGCCCCGATTACTTGCGCGCGTTCAGCCCACTGGCCAGCACAAAACCGGCGAAACAGAGCGGGCAGGATTTTACCCTGCGCCAGATCGCCGGTTCCGCCAAAAATGACCAGATCAAAGGGGTCTACAGGTATGACGCGAGAAACCATGTGTTTTCCTTACCTTGCCCTATGCTCAATGTCCAATGTTAGCGCAACCATTTTTGCGGATTTCCGCGACATCAATTCTCTGTCAGTTCACCCATGTCTCACTTTGCGAAACGGTCTGAAACCTCTAATTCAAGGTGACAACAGAAAAGAACCGGAAACCGGAATGAAAGACAACGCCCCTCAGATCGTCAATATCGGCAAGTTTCAAAACAAATTGGTGACAGCGGATGGCCAGACTCGTGCCTCGGTGGCGTTGACCAACCCCGAGACGCTCTGGTTCAATACCGGGACTCTGTGCAACATCGAATGTGTGAACTGCTATATCGAAAGCAGCCCGACCAATGATGCGTTGGTCTATATCTCGGCGGGTGAAGTGCGGGACTATCTGGACCAGATCGAAGACAGAAACTGGCCCGTGCGTGAGATTGGCTTTACCGGTGGTGAGCCGTTCATGAACCCCGACATGATCGAGATGGCACGCGCGGCGCTGGAACGCGGCTATGAGGTGTTGATCCTGACCAACGCGATGCGGCCAATGATGCGCCAGAAGATGCGCGAGGGATTGACTGAACTTCAGCGCGACTACGCTGGGAAACTGACGCTGCGGGTATCGCTCGACCATTATCGTGCCGACCTGCACGATAAGGAACGTGGCAAAGGCAGTTTTGACAAAACCGTGGAAGGTATGAAGTGGCTACGCGATGGCGGATTCCGGATGGCTGTTGCCGGCAGAACCGTATGGGGCGAGGACGATGAAAAAAGCCGTCAGGGATATGCTACGTTATTCAACCACCACGGGTTTGGCATCGACGCGCATGACCCTGCGCGAACGGTCCTTTTCCCGGAAATGGACGAGACCGTGGAAGTGCCGGAAATCACCACCGCCTGCTGGGGTATCCTGAACAAATCTCCTGCATCCGTGATGTGTGCCAGCGCCCGGATGGTGGTCAAACGCAAACGCGCTGAAAAACCGGCTGTTCTGGCCTGCACGCTGCTGCCTTATGAGCCGGAATTCGAGATGGGCCATACGCTGGCCGAGGCGGAAGCGGACGTGCATCTGAACCATCCGCATTGCGCCAAATTCTGCGTCCTGGGCGGGGCCAGCTGTTCGGGGTGATCAGTTCAGTTCCGGCGATTTCCAGAACTTTGAGCCCGACGCGCCCGCTGCCACGCGCCACCCTTTCTTGGACAGTTCAAAAAAAGACCGGCCATCGGTGAAGCGCACGGTTTCCGTCGTGTTTTCATCGCCGTACATGGCGCGGGTTTCGGCCGTCGCGTCATAGCCCTGGGTGATGAACTTATCCAGATCAGCAGGGGTTTCGAACATGATCACAAACTTGGATTCAAAGCCGCCGATGCCGATCGCGCCACCCACGCCGCCTGTTCCCATGTTCATATATGTGTGCTGGCCGGTGTCCTTTGACACCGCCACACCCCGCCCATACCCAGCCGAGACTGGAAACACCGTAACCTTGCGCGAGTCGAACACGGCATAGCCGGCACAGACCTCGTACAGCGCATGCGCTTCGGGATTTTCGGCCAGCAACTGATCCAGAATCTGCGTGGCCAATGTGTCCAGCTTGGCGCGCGTCTCTTCCGGAGTGGCCTCATTGCTTAGCAATTCGGTGGTCGAGTCGACCGTACCCTCAACAGCTTTCGCGCCTTTATCGATTGTCTCGCCAACGGTTTCGGCCCCTTGCCCGACAACGTCAGCCGCGTTTGCCGCGCCTTTTTTGATCTTGTCCAAAACTCCCTCAGCGGCGACTGGCCCACCAAGCAAAACGGCGGCGACAAACAGCAACATTCTGGGCATGCGGCATTTCCTTAGCTGATCAATGGTTTGGACACGACCCTAGCCTAAGAAAATCAAATGGAACACGCCCTTTCGTTACACAGCCAATAATCTGCTAGGGTGGCTAATTCACCCGAAACTCGCCAACTTGGTTGCGCCACTCTCCGGGCGCGATCATCTTACGGTGCGTGAATTTTACAGAATGTAAGGGGCCTTCGATCTCTCGCTGCCAGAAATCAATGAACTCGAACAGTTTCGGATGATCCGGCGCCAGATCGTATTCCTGCCAGATGAAGGTGTTCAGAACATGGATATAGTCGGGCATGTGGTAGAATAATTCCGCCGTTGTCAGCCCATATCCTTTAAGCATCAATTCCGTTTCGCTGCGCTCCATTTCGACCTCAATATTAATTGCGAGGTCCCCCTATTGTATCACGAAAACACCCTAATCCTTAGTTAACAATATGTTACCGTGATGTTACCGGAGTTTCTCACTTGCAAAATGGTTGCTTGCTTGCACCTTATGTGCCGGGTCTGATAAGGTGTATCCACAAGATATAGAGTCTGCATACAGAACGGGCAGTTTACGTGAGCGATACGCCAGAAGTTCCTGAAAATATGGATGAAAACCCGCCAGAACGCCCCGTTTACGGTGGCCCGACGGTCTCCATCGAATCCGAAATGCGCACGTCCTATCTGGACTATGCGATGTCGGTCATTGTTAGCCGTGCGATTCCTGATCTGCGCGATGGGTTGAAACCGGTACATCGGCGCATCCTTTACGCGATGCACGAGACCGGAAACACCCATGACAAATCCTATCGCAAATCGGCCCGTCCGGTCGGCGACGTAATGGGTAAATACCACCCACACGGCGACAGCGCGATCTATGACGCGTTGGTGCGGATGGCTCAGGATTTCTCGATGTCGCTGCCGCTGCTGGATGGTCAGGGCAACTTTGGCTCGATGGACGGCGATAACCCGGCGGCCATGCGCTATACCGAAGTGCGGATGGACAAGCCCGCCGCCTCTCTGCTGGCGGATATCGAGAAAGACACCGTCGATTTTCAGGACAACTATGACGGCAAAGACAGAGAGCCGACAGTCTTGCCCGCACGGTTCCCGAACATGCTGGTCAACGGCGCTGGCGGCATTGCCGTGGGCATGGCGACCAATATCCCGCCGCATAATCTTGGTGAGGTGGTCGATGCCACCCTCGCCCTGATCGACGATCCCGATCTGACTTCCGAGCAGCTGATCGAGTATGTTCCAGGCCCCGACTTCCCGACCGGCGGCGTAATGCTGGGCCGGTCCGGCGCGCGCAAAGCCTATTTGGAAGGGCGCGGCAGCGTCATAATCCGCTCCAAGACCCGCGTCGAGGAAATCCGCAAAGACCGCTATGCCATCGTGGTTGATGAGATTCCATATCAGGTGAACAAGGCTTCGATGATCGAAAAGATCGCCGAGGCCGTGCGTGAGAAGAGGATTGAAGGCGTCAGCCACGTTCAGGACGAATCCGACCGTAACGGCGTACGCGTTGTGGTCGAACTGAAACGTGATGCCACGCCCGAAGTGGTTCTGAACCAACTGTTCCGGTTTTCGCCGATGCAAACCTCGTTTGGCTGCAATATGCTGGCTCTGAATGGTGGGCGACCCGAGCAACTGACTCTGCGCCGCTTCCTGACCAGCTTTATCGATTTCCGCGAAGACGTTGTTGCGCGCCGTACGGCTTACGACCTGCGCAAGGCCCGCGAACGCAGTCACATCCTGTGCGGTTTGGCCGTGGCAGTTTCGAATGTGGATGAGGTGGTTGCAACCATCCGGTCATCCGCTGACGCCGCGCAAGCGCGTGAAAAGCTGATGACCCGCCGCTGGCCCGCGGCTGAAATCGAAAGCTATCTGCGCCTGATCGACGACCCTCTGTCGATGATGAACGACGACGGCACCTATAACCTGACCGAAGTTCAGGCCCGCGCGATCCTCGACCTGCGCCTGCAGCGATTGACCCAGATCGGTGTCAAAGAGGTTACGGACGAACTGGAAGAACTGGCGGGTAAGATCCAGGAATACCTGGATATTCTGTCCTCGCGAGAGCGTATCATGTCGATCATCGGGGATGAGCTGCGCAGCGTGCGTGAACAGTTTGCCGTGCCCCGTCGCACCGAGATCGTCGATTGGTCCGGCGACATGGAAGACGAGGACCTGATCGAGCGTGAGGATATGGTCGTGACCGTCACGTCGGGCGGCTACATCAAACGTACTCCGCTGGCCGATTTCCGCGCGCAAAAGCGGGGCGGCAAGGGCCTGTCGGGAATGCAGACCAAGGAAGAGGACGTCGTTACCAACCTCTTCGTGGCGAACACGCATACACAGTTGTTGTTCTTCACCACTGACGGGATGGTCTACAAGCTCAAAACCTGGCGTCTGCCGCAATCCGGGCGCACTGGCAAGGGCAAGGCCATTGTCAACATCCTGCCGATTCCGACCGGGGTTTCCATCGCGGCGATCATGCCCGTGGATGTGCCGGACGAAGAATGGGAAAACCTACAGATCATCTTTGCCACCAGCGCAGGCGATGTGCGCCGGAACCGACTGTCGGATTTCACCAATGTCCGCCGCAACGGCAAGATTGCGATGAAATTGCCCGAAGGCATCGAACTGGTGAATGCACGCATCTGCTCTGAAGACGAAGATGTGATGCTGGTCACCAATTCGGGCCGCGCAATCCGGTTCCGCACCACTGATGTGCGCGTGTTCAACTCACGCGAATCTACCGGTGTTCGGGGTATAAGGCTGAGCGGTGGCGACCGTGTCGTCTCGATGTCGGTGATCCGCCACTTCGAAGCTGATCCGGATGAACGCGCCGCCTATCTCAAGATGCGCCGCGCAGTGGCAGGCATCGCCGATGACGGTGAGACGGATGAGGATGAAGCAACCCCCGGCACCATCACGCAGGAACGCTATGCCGAAATGTCCGCTGCCGAAAACATGATCCTGACGATCACCACGGGCGGTGCAGGCAAGCTGAGCTCCAGCCACGACTACCCGGTCCGCGGGCGCGGTGGCATGGGTGTTGCGGCGATGGATAAGGCGATGCGCGGCGGGGCACTTGTGGCCTCGTTCCCCGTCGATATCGAAGATCAGATCATGCTGGCCACGTCCAAAGGTCAGTCGATCCGGGTCCCGATCGAAGGCATCTCATTCCGCTCGCGGTCAGCAGGTGGCGTGAAGGTGTTCAACACCGGCAAAGGCGAAGAGGTCGTATCCGTTGCCTGGATCGCAGATCAGGGTGATGAGGACGAGACGGAAGAGTAAGCAATGAAAGCCGAGGCTCTCTGGCCTCGGCGATGTTTCTGGGTGTCTGGTGTGCGGACAAAACTGCCTATCAATGCATAGACCTAATGCCCGAATTAAGGCTAAGAACCGACCTGCATCGCGTGGTATTTTGATGCTCTTTATTTTACCTGAAGTTGGCGCATAAGGACCTCAACCATCTTTTGTGCCTCAGAAGCATCGAGCCGTCCGTGCTGCAACAAAAACTCTGCGACATCTCTGTCTGTGTACCGGCCCGTAACTATGTCATCGCGCAAGATCAACTTTTGGCGCGCAAATTCGGCGGCGTTGTCGTGGCAAATAATGCATTTTTCTTGGAATAGACGGCCAGATTCTTGGATGAACTCAAACTGTTCTATCAGCACATTGATTTCTTCGTCTGACAACTCGCCGTGTCCTGCCTTCAGATAATCAATGACGGGACGACCAGAAGCTTTTCCGACAATGCCGCTTTCTGACACAATCAATTTTTCGGAGACAAAATCTCCTGCATGCGGCAGGTGACAAGACGCGCAATTCTCTTCGTAGATCAAATGGGGATTCGCCCTCTGGGCAGTTGAGGGAACTGCCCAAACTATAATACTGATTGCTATACCAATTTGGATAAATCCGTTCATGTCGGAAGCGCCTAAGTAGTGGACAATCCATTGTCAGAGTAGGTGAACTAAAAGTCTCGATCCTTGACAAGTGTCAACTTATAAGCAGGTTGGCGCTTTCTCGGCAGGTTTGGGCTCAGAGCAAGCTTTCGTCTCCTATCACGAATTGGGTGTACGATTGAGTGCGTTGTCTGGTCAGGCCCAGTTAGGCCCACTATCACAACCCGTACAACGATCCAAACTTTTGCTCCAGATACTCCAACAGTGGTTCTGGACCCGGTTCCATGCCACTGGCGCGTTGGATGATGTCGCGGGGGGCGTAAAGGCCGCCATGGCGTTGGAGGTTTTCGCGCAGCCAACCGGTGGCGCCCGACGTGTCACCCTTGGCCAGTTGAGTATCCAGATCGGGCAGCGCGGATCGCAAAGCCTGGTTCAGGCATCCGGCATAGACATTGCCCAACGAGTAAGTCGGGAAATACCCGAACAGACCGACGGACCAATGGACATCCTGCAAGCATCCGTTCGAGGGCCTATCGACCGCATAGCCGAAATCGGCCTTGAACCGGTCGTTCCATGCACCCTCAAGGTCTCTGACCTGCAGATCGCCGCTCATTAACGCGCGCTCAAGGTCAAAGCGCAGCATGATGTGCAGGTTGTACTGCACCTCATCCGCCTCAGTGCGGATATAGCCATTATGGACCCGGTTGACCGTGGCATAGAACGCATCGGCATCGGCGACGCCGAAATTGCCAAAAGCCTCGACCATCTGGCCAAACAGCCAGCCAGTATAGGCGCGTGATCGACCCAGTTGGTTTTCGTAGATCCGGCTCTGGCTTTCATGCACGCCCATCGACACGCCCTGCCCCAGCGGGGTCAAAAGGTAGGCTGGGTCGATGCCCTGTTCATAGGCGGCGTGGCCGACCTCGTGAATGGTTGAATAGAAACAGTTGAATGGATCGGTCTCGCTGGTGCGCGTGGTGATCCGCACGTCCAATCCGCTGCCCGAGCTGAACGGGTGAACGGCCTTGTCGACCCGGCCAGTGTTCAGGTCGTAACCGAATCCGGTGGCCAGCTTCTGTGACAGTTGCATCTGGGTCGCTGCGTCAAACGCCCCGGTCAGGGCGGCCGGTCCGGGTTGGTCCAACACAGCTGCTCGCAATGCCACAAGACGCGGACGCATCTGGTCAAAGATCGCAGCGATCTGAGTGCCGGTCGTATAGGGCTCGTAATCTTCGACCATGGCGTCATAGACATCACCGCCCTGTGCCAGGGCCTGACCTTCCTGACGTTTGAGCGCCACAACCTCTTCCAACACGGGCAAAAAGGCCGCCACATCCTCATCGGCGCGCGCCTGTGCCCATGTGCCCTGCGCGGCTGAGGTAACGCGTGCGATGGTCTTGGCCAAATCGGCGGGCACTTTCACGGTCCGCTCATAGGACCGGCGTATCTCGCGCAGTTGCGCGCGGGCGACATCGTCCTGCGGGTCGACCTGCTCCAGCCACTCTGCCACACGCGGATCAGACCGTCGGGCATGCAAAACAGATTCGATCGCGGCCATTTCTTCTGCGCGCTGCGGCGCTGCGCCGCGCGGCATCACTGTTTCCTGATCCCATCCCAGACGCCCGGCAATCTGACCAAGTGCCGAGGTTTCACGTTGGAAGGCCATCAGTTCATCATAGGCAGTCATCTGGGTCAGGCTCCGCGGATCGAAGTTGCGATGGGATAGGCTGTCAGGAATCGCGCACGCAGGATCAGAGTCCACACGATCACGGCCATGAACTGATGGAAAATGGCGATCTGCCAGGGGGCCGCGTAGATCACGGTCATGATCCCGACAACCACCTGCAACGACAAGGCAGCGAACATCGTGTTGAAGGCAAAGCGCGTTTGCGGATGCGCACTGGAATTGCCACGACGCCAGACAACGATGGCAAAGATGAACAGCAGATAACCCGCGCAACGATGGATGAACTGCACAAGCCCGGGGCTTTCGAAAAAGTTCCGCCACATCGGTTCCAGTATCGCCGCGTCCGGCGGGAAAATCTGCCCGCCGATCAATGGCCAGTCGGTATAAGACCGCCCAGCGTCGATACCTGCGACAAGTGCACCGATGAGGATCTGCAGGAATGCGAAATGCATCAGGCCGGTAGACAGGGAAAACAGTTTGGCCTCTTTCGCGCGGCGGGCCTGCATCAGGTCACGCTCATCCCGGCCAAGTTCGAACATATACCAGGCGAGGAAACCCAAGATCACAAAGGCCAGACCCAGATGGATCGCCAGGCGATAGCTGGCAACGGCGATCATCCCCTCGCCCTGCGTCACGCCGGACGCGACCATCCACCAGCCAACGGCGCCCTGTACCCCACCCAAGGCACCGGGGATCACCAGCTTGCCGGTCCAGCCGGTGGGTATCTTGCGCGCAATAAGGAACCCAAAGAAGCCAAGCGCCCAGACCAGCCCGATCACGCGGCCCAGCTGGCGGTGGCCCCATTCCCACCAATAGATGGATTTGAAATCCGCAAGCTCCATCCACTGGTTCTGGATGCGCCACTGGTCGATTTGCTTGTACTTGTCGAACTCGGCCTGCCAGTCGGTTTCGGTCATCGGCGGGACAGCCCCGGTGAGCGGGCGCCATTCGGTGATCGACAGCCCGCTATCGGTCAGGCGGGTCAGCCCACCCACCGCAATCATCACAACCACAAGCGCAAACAGGATCATCAGCCAGGCCCGGATAGCCTTACGCGCACCACCGCGGCCCCGGTCAATCATACCAGGTTGAACCGCTTGTTGTTTTTCAGAGTCTGAGACCTCTTCGAAGATGCTGCGCTTGCCGCTCATGCGTTCCTCATGTGTCTTGAATTTCGTTGCAAGCTAGGACCACCATGGGACGAGGTCCAGCCTTACCCTTTGTCTTTCCAACGGACCATCTGACGCATGACCCCGTGCAACATCTGCACATCCGCCCGCGTCATCCGCATCCGTGACCACAGATTGCGCAGATTGGTCTTCATGCTTTCGGCTTTTTCAGGGGGGTAAAAGAACCCCGCCTCTTCCAGCCGGTCTTCATAATGTTCGACCAGCTTTTCGACCTCGATGCCTGTGGCCCAGTCGCCTTTGCCCAGATCGGTTGCCTCATGCACGACGTCGCCTGTCTGGCGCATCCACTCATAGGCGGTCAGCAACACGCATTGTCCAAGGTTCAATGAGGCATATTCCGGATTCACCGGGACCGAGATGATGGCATTGGCCTTGGCGATATCCTCATTCTCAAGCCCTGCCCGTTCCGGGCCGAACAGCACGGCGATTTTTTCGCCCGCAGCGACCTTTTCGGCCGCGATCTGCATAGCGCGTTCGGGGCTGAAGACCGGCTTGGTCAACCCGCGCTGGCGGGCCGTAGTAGCAAAGACATAGGTACTGTCAGACAGCGCGCCAGCCAGATCGTCAAACAGCTGCGCCTCATCCAGCAGACGGCCCGCCCCACTGGACATGGCCACCGCCTTGGGGTTTGGCCAGCCATCACGTGGGGCCACGATCCGCATCCGGTCCAGCCCGAAATTCCACATCGCCCGCGCGGCGGCACCGATATTTTCACCCATCTGCGGGCGCACGAGCACAAATGAGGGCTGGGATTTGTCGCTGGGCATGGTTGTCTCCGAAAACTGCGCCTGCTGTAATCGTCGCGCCAACGCAGGGCAAGCCATTGGCGGCGCCAATTCTGCCTGAAACAGGCATAAAAGTTTGCTTCCGGCCCGCAATCCGCTAAACCGCGCAAAAGACTTAAAGCTAAGGACGCGCCGATGGACACCCCCGAGCAGCCGCAGATTTACCTGATCACCCCGCCGACCATCACGTTGAGCACGTTCCCCGACCAACTGGCCCGCGTTCTGGACAGCACCGAAATCGCCTGCATCCGTCTGGCCCTTGCGGGAAATGACGAGGATACGATTGCCCATGCCGCTGATGCCTGCCGCGAGGTGGCACATACGCGGGACGTGGCGCTGGTGATTTCCAACCACGTCCTGTTGGCGCAGCGTCTGGGTCTGGATGGGGTGCATCTGGATGATGGCGCGCGCTCGGTCCGGTATGTGCGTAAGGAATTGGGTGCCGATGCCATTGTCGGCTGCTTCTGCGGCACCTCCAGCCATGACGGCATGTCGGCTGGTGAGGCCGGGGCGGATTATGTGGCCTTTGGCCCGGTTGGTACGTCCTCTTTGGGTGACGGAACCGTGGCCGAGCTCGATCTGTTCCAGTGGTGGTCCGAGATGATCGAAGTGCCGGTTGTGGCAGAAGGCGGCCTGACCCCCGAATTGATCCGTGACCTTAGCCCCTGCACCGATTTCTTTGGCATCGGGGATGAGATCTGGTCACAGGATGACCCATCCGCTGCACTGAACGACCTGATCACCGCCATGGGCTGAGCAGGATGTGAGCGTTAACCCTTGCACCCACGCCGGGGCTGCGGCATGACGTCGACATGACTCAGAAGAGCGAAATTCTTTGTATCGGTTCTGTCCTGTGGGACGTGATCGGACGTTCTGCTAGCGCCATGCGGCAGGGGTCGGATGTTCCCGGCAGGATCACCCGCCTGCCCGGAGGCGTGGCAATGAACATTGCCATGACGCTGGTGCGCTTTGGCATGACGCCCACCCTGCTGACCGCCATTGGTCGCGATCCCGAAGGCGACGAGTTGGTCAATGCTTGCGCCCGGCTGGGGATGGTAACGGATCACATCTATCGCTCGCAGGACCTGCCGACCGACCGATATATGGCTGTCGAGGGCGCCAATGGATTGATTGCCGCGATTGCGGACGCCCATTCACTTGAGGCTGCAGGGGCAAAAATTCTGAAACCCCTGATGCAAGGCCCATTAGGCACAGAGACCATGCCATTTGATGGTCCTGTTGCTTTGGATGGCAACCTGACGCTGTCGCTTTTGGAAGAAATCGCGCAAAGCCCAGCCTTCGCCGGAGCCGACCTGCGCGTGGCACCGGCCTCACCCGGCAAGGCCGATCGCCTGCTGCCTTTCCTCAAACATGCCCGCGCGACGCTTTATGTGAACCTCGAAGAGGCAGGCATCCTGTGCCAGCGCGAATTCGCGGATTCGGCAAGCGCCGCCAAGGGGCTGCTGGATCGCGGCGCGCTGCGCGTGCTGGTGACTGATGGCGGCAGTTCGGCAACCGTTGCCAGCGCTGAGGAAATCTTGACCCAAAAACCCCCACCCGTTCTGGTCACCCGTGTGACCGGCGCGGGTGATACCTTCATGGCGGCGCATATCGCATCCGAGGCCACCGGTGCCCCAAGCGATGAGGCCCTGTCACGTGCCTTGCATGCCGCTGCAACTTACGTTTCCGGAGAAACCCCACTGTGATCAACATTCAATATTCTGCCGAGGTCCGCGCCGCCAAAGACGCAGGCCAACCTATCGTTGCGCTGGAAAGCACGATCATCACCCACGGTATGCCCTACCCGCAGAACATCGAGGTTGCGGCACAGGTTGAACAAGACATTCGAGAGGCGGGCGCGGTGCCAGCCACCATGGCGGTGATCAATGGTACGCTTCACGTCGGTCTGGAAACCGAAGAGTTGAAAGCACTGGGCCAAGCGCATGGGGTAGCCAAACTGTCCCGTGCCGATATGGCCGCCTGCATGGCAACCGGTGGGACCGGTGCAACAACGGTCGCCGCAACCATGATCGCCGCCCATCACGCCGGGATCGACGTTTTTGCCACCGGCGGTATTGGAGGCGTCCACCAAGGGGCTGAAACCTCGTTCGATATCTCTGCTGACCTGCACGAATTGGCCCATACCCCGGTCACGGTTGTTGCCGCAGGCGCCAAAGCCATCCTCGATCTGGCCAAGACGCTTGAGGTTCTGGAAACACTGGGCGTTCCGGTCATTGCCTATGGCCAGGACGAATTTCCGGCCTTCTGGTCGGCAAAATCCCCGCTGGCAGCCCCTCTGCGCATGGACAGTGCGGAAGACATCGCGCACGCACATGCGACCAGACGCGCGCTTGGCCTGCCCGGCGGCCAACTTGTCGCCAATCCGATCCCGGAGGCCGATCAGATCCCATCCGAGGAACTGGCCCCGATCATCGCCTCGGCACAGGCGGATGCAGATGTGCATCGGATCAGCGGTAAAGGGGTCACACCCTACCTGTTGCAACGGATTTATGAGCAGACCGAAGGTCGTTCTCTGACCGCCAATATCGCATTGGTCCGCAACAATGCCCGCCTGGCAGCCGGGATCGCCCGCGCCCTGTCCGCCAAGGCGGATTAACATATAGCTATTGTACCAAGGCCAAGGACTGCTTAACTAAATTCGCAAGCCACTCAGGACCGTAATGAACACTCCTTTTGACGAAGAACCCAACCGACAGCCCGGCCTGTTCTCACGGCTGCGCGCGTCCTTTCTGACGGGCATCGTCGTTATTGCGCCGGTGTGGTTGACGATCTGGCTGATCTGGTCTGTTGTCGGCTGGATCGACAGTGCGGTCCTGCCGCTGGTTCCCCACCAATTCCAGCCTGAACAATATGTTGGCATCAACCTGCGCGGTGTAGGTGTCATCTTTTTTCTGGTGTTCACCGTCGTGGTTGGCTGGGTTGCCAAGGGCATCCTGGGCCGGTCCTTTATCTCGTTCACCGAAAGCCTGGTGAACAGGATGCCGGTCATCCGGTCCATCTATTCAGGCATCAAGCAGATTTCCGAGACCGTCTTTGCCCAGACTGAACGGTCATTTGAAAAAGCCTGTCTGGTTCAATATCCGCGCCGTGGCATCTGGGCCATCGGGTTCGTCTCGACCACCGCCAAGGGAGAAGTCAACGAACGCGCAGAAGCGGGTGGCGATCTGTACAGCGTGTTCATTCCGACGACACCCAACCCGACATCGGGGTTCCTGCTGTTCTTTCCGATCGAGGACGTCATCCTTTTGGACATGTCGATCGAAGATGCCGCCAAGCTGGTGATTTCGGCCGGTCTTGTTTACCCGAACGACAAAGACCCGACCCAGCCACCAGAGTGACTATCCAAACATTTCCGGCAGATTGACCGTGCTGCGTGCACCCAGATCGGCCTTGTGATCTGTCAAAAACTGATCAGCTGCATTGCGGCCAGCTTCTTTGAGCTTATGCAGGACCACAGGGTTGGGCACTGTCTTGGTCGCGACCGAGAGGTCATTCATCAACGCGTCATCGGCAATCATGTGAACCAGAACACGGCTCATTTCGCCCGCTTTCAGCTTGCCATCTTCCAGCAAGCGCTGAA
Source organism: Ruegeria sp. CDSC021 (assembly GCF_059610845.1). NCBI lineage: Bacteria > Pseudomonadati > Pseudomonadota > Alphaproteobacteria > Rhodobacterales > Roseobacteraceae > Ruegeria > Ruegeria sp. CDSC021. The sequence goes on along the minus strand of NZ_JBXWOK010000001.1, from coordinate 416,642 downwards.
CGAAGCTTATGGCCCTCAGTTCCCGAAACAGCGATGAGTTAAAGCCAATCTCATTGATCCGGTTCTGGATCTGCTGCGGCGTCTTGGGGATCTCTTCCCGTTCCAGAGGGTTGATGTTCACGATCACCACGTCCTCGGGCAGATCGGAATTGAACAAGGGATACAGAGCTGGATTACCGGTATATCCGCCATCCCAGTAAGCCTCGGTCCGGCCCGATTTTGGATCGAATATCTCGACCGCCTGAAACAGGGTTGGCAAACAGGCAGAAGCAAGGATGGCCTCAGTCGACAGCTCATTCCCTGTGAACACCCGTATCTTTCCGCTGCGCACGCATGTCGCGCAGACATACAGACGCGGACCTTCGGCAGCGCATATTTCATCGAAATCAAAGCGCTCAACCACGGGCTGCAAGGGGTTACGGTAGAACGGCCCATAGGCATAAGGCGAAACCAATCGCGACCAGGCGTCGCCTACAGCAAACGGCAGCGAATTTTCGATGGACTGTGCGATATGTGAGGGCTCAAACGCACGCATCCAGTTGGTCAGGTTCGTATCGTCGACGGCCCCCATACGAGCCCAGAGCGCATCAAGATTGGCGCGCGCGCCCTCCCGGCCGCCCCGTACCATGCCAGACTTATAGGCCGCACCGTTCAGTGCACCTGCCGATGTTCCGGTGATCGCCGCGACTTCGATATCATCTTCGTCCAGCAGACGATCCAGCACACCCCAAGTGAACGCGCCGTGCGCGCCGCCGCCCTGCAAAGCCAGATTGATACGTATCACTGCCCTACTCCCCAAGGCTCAGAGCGCGGTCCACCCGCCATCAACTGAAATCGTCGTGCCGGTGATCTGCGCCGCCGCATCCGAGCACAGAAAGATCGTCGTACCGCCCAGTTGTTCGACCGTAGCGAATTCTTTCGAAGGTTGCCGCTTTAGCAGGACATTCTTCACGACATCCTCACGGCTCATATCGTATTCTTTCATCGTATTGGGTATCTGCTCTTCGACCAGCGGCGTCAGCACATATCCCGGGCAAATCGCATTACAGGTAATCGGCTCTTGTGCGGTCTCGAGGGCTACGGTTTTGGTCATCCCGACAACACCGTGCTTGGCCGCGATATAGGCGGCTTTGAAAGGCGATGCCGTCAACCCATGGGCCGATGCAATATTCACCACCCGTCCCCAGCCCGCCTTGCGCATCATCGGCAACGCGGCGGCAGTGGTGTGAAAGGCCGAGTTCATGTTGATCGCAATGATCGCGTCCCATTTGTCGGTTGGAAACTGATCAATCGGCGCCACATGCTGAATGCCGGCATTGTTGACCAGGATATCGCAGGCTCCAGCCTTTTCGATCAGCGCCCGACACTCGTCACCCTTGGACATGTCCGCTTTGAAATAGCGCGCGTTGGTTCCGGTTTCCTGCCCGATCTCTGCGGCCAGAGCATGATCTTCGTCGCGGTCAGTAAACGAATTCAGCACCACATCCGCCCCGGCTTTGGCCAGCTCGCGGGCGATGCCCAGCCCGATGCCCGAATTCGATCCTGTGATGATTGCTGTTTTGCCTGAAAGACTCATGGGTGCTCTCCGTCAGATTCCGTGTTGACGGCACAGTGCCATGCTGCACCTGCAAAGAAAACGGGGAAAGATTGGGGGCGCTGTATCAGCGAAAATCGCACAAAAAAACGCCCGCACGAAGCGGGCGTTAAGTTATTGAGGCAGGTTTCATACAGGCAAGAAACCTATCGAGCAGTACGCCCTTTATAAGCAATTCTACGTCTTCGTCCAAGCTAAAAGTTTGATAATATGAAAAATCATGGCTACGGTGAATCCCAACAAAATAAGGCCAGAGCAGGATTGTTTCCAAAATGAGCCCCGATTTCCTTCGCCCCGTTCGCCCTATGATCGCGGGAATCGTTAGTGTTTTTGCCGTTGCAGCAGCCCATGCAGAATCGACCCATGGCATAGCTATGTATGGCGACCCTGCCCTACCACCGGATTTTGTGTCGCTACCCTATGTCAACGCTGATGCACCCAAAGGCGGCAAAGTCGTATTTGGAAATACCGGCGGCTATAACAGCCTTAACCCGTTTGTGCAAAAAGGCACGTCACCCTGGCAGTTGCGATTTTGGACCCATGAAAGCCTGATGGGGCGTTCCTGGGACGAACCTTTCACTCTTTACGGGTTGTTAGCCGAATCAGTTGAGACGGCTCCAGACCGATCCTGGGTCGAATTTACCCTGCGAGAGAATGCCCGATTCTCGGATGGGTCACCAGTCACTGTCGAGGATGTCATATGGTCATATGAGACTTTGGGAACCGAAGGGCATCTGAGATATCGCGGCCTTTGGGGAAAGATCGACAGTATCGAACAAACCGGACCGCGTTCCGTCCGCATCACGTTTAACGACCCCGACCGCGAGCTTGCGTTGATCGCCGGGATGCGCCCGATCCTTCAGAAGGCACAGTGGGAGGGTAAAGACTTTGCCGACGCGCCGCTGCAAGACATCCCCTTGGGGTCTGGACCATATGTCATCGACGGGTACGAAGCCGGACGGTATGTGAACCTGCGTCGCAATCCGGATTACTGGGGCGCTGACATTCCGTTTCGGCGCGGCACCATGAATCTGGATGAGATGCGGATCGAGTTCTACGGGGATGGCACAGTCGCATTCGAGGCCTTCAAAGCAGGCGAGCTCTCAGCCGTGCGCGAGTTTAACGCCGATAAGTGGAACAACCAGTATGACTTCCCCGCGGTACAGCGCGGCGATGTGTTGAAAACCGAAATCCCGCATCGCAAGCCTTCGGGCATGACCGGATTTGTCATGAATACGCGCAAGCCACCCTTCGATGATTGGCGCGTGCGCGAGGCTCTGACTCTGGCTTTCAATTTCGAATTCATCAACGACACCGTCACCGGAAGCGCGCAACCGCGGATAACCTCGTATTTCTCGGGCTCGGATCTGGCGATGCAACCCGGTACTGCCACCGGTCAGGTGGCTGAACTGCTGCAGCCGTACGCCGATACACTGTTGCCCGGTACGCTGGAAGGTTACGAGCTGCCGGTAGGTGACGGTTCGGAACGCAACAGGGCCAATCTGCGCAAGGCAACCAAGCTTCTGCAAGAGGCTGGCTGGACAGTTCAGGATGGCGTGTTGCGAAACGCAGATGGCGAAGCGTTCATCGTTGACATGGTCATCAGCCAGGGCAGCCTCAACGTTGTCCAGAATGTCGGAACGATCGCCGAAATCTATGCGCGTACGCTTGAACGGCTTGGCATCGAGCTTACAGTCGAAAAAATCGACGACGCACAATACACCTCTCGGATGGATGCGCATGATTTTGACATGACCCCATTTCGCCGGGCTCTTTCCCTGTCGCCGGGTAACGAACAACGCCTGTATTGGGGCAGTGAAAATGCTGACACGGCAGGAACACGTAACCTGATGGGGGTTCAGTCGCCAGCAGTGGACGGTTTGATCGATACGATGCTGGCCTCTGAAAGCCACGAAGATTTCGTGTCTGCGACCCGCGCGCTGGATCGCGTTCTAACCGCTGGCCGGTATGTCATCCCGATCTGGAGCTTTGACGTCGGCCGGATTGCACATGCGCGTGAGCTGAAACAGCCGGAAACCCTGCCCATATACGGTGACGGGCCGGAATACATGCCGCAGGTCTGGTGGTACGAGGAATAGCAGCGCCTCAAAAGAGGCGGCCCCGTCCTTTCCTAATTGCTAACTGTCCGTGCCAATCTCGTTCCAGAGGATCGCAACCGCTGCAGATGTGATGCAATAAGACCCGTTCGGCGTTTGCTGTGTGGGTCTCATACCCTTCGGCGGATTCTGGCACAGACCCGCAGTACCACGACATGCAGGTAAAGGCTGTGGGCATTCCGCTATAAATTGATGCGATCCCTAGTTTCAGACAAATTTGAAAAATTTCAACAAGGGGCTTTACGTAACGGGTTCGAAAGATATAGCCTGCGACTAGTACAATTGTATCCAATTTGAATTACGCCAAGCATTACCGACACATAGCTGTGTTACAACATCAGGAACAGTATTTTCGGACCAGCCTCCACTCACTCAAAACTATTTGGTCCGTAGGCCCGTCTCAGATTTCCTGTGGCGGGCCTAACTGATTTAAACTTCGCACGCTCAAGGTGCGACATTTTGCCATAGCCCTACCTGCAAACACCATTCGTACCCTGAATTCAGGGCCGAGCAGATCTGTAGCCAGACAAACAGAAAGCCCAATTGATGTTTAAGTGGAACGATCTGACGCAAGATTGGAATGAAATGTACGCCCGTGCAAAACGGCGGTTTCCCAATTTGCGCGACCGAGACATGGATGCGGTCGGGCGCGACCGTGCGCAATTCGAGGCTTATCTGGCCGAACGCCATCATCTGACGGTGAACGAGGCACATGAAGAGCTTGAGGATTTCCTGTTCACCGAAGCGCTAACCCGTGAAGTCACCAAACATCTAGGTAAGTGACGTCACCCACAGGATCATCGCGTCTTCTTCACTGACCGAAACGACATTATGCCCCATGCTGCCGTCGTAATAGGCGCTGTCACCGCGGCGCATTTCGACGGGTTCGTAGAACTCGGTATACAGGCGAACGACACCCGTCAGCACGTACAGGAATTCTTCGCCATCGTGGCGGACCCACCCGTCAAACTCATCCATCGACCGGGCACGTACACGGGCGCGATAGGGCAGCATCTGCTTTTTCGTAAGCGTCTCAGCCAGCAGTTCGTGCTCGTATGTTGTGGTTGCGTGGCTGGTGCCTTGCCCCATCCGGGTCACAGCCATACGCCCGATCACCTGCTCGCGCTGTGGCGGCGTGAACAGCTGCGGAACAGAGATTTCCAGCCCGATCGCCAGTTTCTTCAGCGCATCGTATGTAGGCGACATCTGCCCGTTTTCGATTTTGCTGAGTGTTGAACGCGCCAATCCCGCCTGATTGGCCGCTTGTTCCAAAGTCCAGTTGCGCGCCTTGCGCAATTCACGCACACGGACGCCAAGGTCCAGCGGTTCGACCTCTGTGTGCTCGCCCGAGTTTCGGGCAATTCGGATCAGAGATGTCTGCTCTTTGGTTCTCATGCGCCACTCTATAGGGCCAGCCTGTCCCGCTTGCAACGCAGCAGTTGCCGCGTTAGCCAGACGCCATGCTTTCCCTTTTCGATCAAGGCCCGCCCAAGGCCTGCCCCACCCCTTTCAATCTGGCCGCGCATGTGTTGCGTCAAGCAGATCGCAATGGCGACAAGATTGCCTTGTCGGTACTTGGCGCAACGTCGGCACAGAACTGGAGCTTTTCTGCGTTGAAACGCGCGATCCTTGCAACCGGTACAGGTCTGCTGCGGGCCGGTCTGAAACCGGGCGATCTGGTCTTGATGCGTTTGGGGAACACGGTTGATTTTCCAATAACCTATCTGGGTGCAATCGCGGTCGGCATTGTACCCGTGCCGACATCGTCACAGCTGACACAGCCGGAAACGGCAAAGATCATCCAAGATCTGAAGCCCGCCGCCATATTGCGCGATCCCGATATCGCCAGCGCGGATCACCCGAACCAAATATCTTTGAGCCAACTGCGCGAGATGCGCGATCTACCTCTGGCGGAGTTTCGGATGGGCGACCCCGAAGACATGGCTTATGTGGTTTATACCTCTGGCACCTCGGGCAAGCCACGGGCCGTTGCACATGCCCATCGTGCAATTTGGGCGCGGCAGATGATGGTGGATGGGTGGTACGGCCTGCAGGAAACGGATCGATTGTGCCATGCAGGTGCGTTCAACTGGACCTATACGTTGGGGACAGGACTGATGGATCCCTGGACTATTGGCGCGACAGCGTTGATACCGGAACCCGGCACCGATCTGTCGAACCTACCCGATATGCTGCGCAATCACCGTGCCACGATATTTGCTGCAGCTCCGGGCGTGTTTCGGAAAATTTTGAACGAAGCAAACGATCTGCACCTTCCCGATCTGAGGCACGGTCTTTGCGCTGGCGAAAAACTCTCACGGCATCTGCACCAGAAATGGACACGGATCACCGGGCGCGAGTTGTATGAAGCTTTTGGAATGTCCGAATGCTCGACCTTCATCTCTTCAAGCCCAGCCTATCCGGCACGTGGCGATGCACTGGGGCAACCACAACCCGGGCGACGTGTGGCAATTCTGGGTCCAGACGGGCCGGTTCCACAGGGGAAAGAAGGGACCATCGCCATCCACCGATCAGACCCCGGCCTAATGCTGACCTATCTCAACGCGCCGGACGAAGCGCTGGCCAGGATGCAGGGCGAGTGGTTTCTGACCGGCGATCAGGGTGCAATGGCAGTTGATGGTCAGATCACCTATCTTGGCCGAGACGATGATATGATGAATGCAGGCGGCTACCGGGTCTCACCGATCGAGGTCGAGGCCACATTGTCCCGATATCCCGGCATCTCGCAGGTCGGCGCGGCCACCGTTGAGGTCAAGCAGGACAGTTTTGTCATAGTGGCATTCTATACCGGGCCGGAAAAGCTGGACGAGGACGCCCTGCGCGCCTATGTCGAGACAAATCTGGCGCGCTATAAGCAACCGCGCGCCTATATCCATCTGCCTCAGCTGCCAACAGGCGGCAATGGCAAACTTTTGCGCCGGGCGCTGCCGGCCTATTTCAAGGCGACCAATACATGACCCAGACCGTCAAGCTCGACATCATGTCTGACCCGATCTGCCCCTGGTGCTATATTGGCAAGACTCATCTGGACAAGGCGTTGGCTGCAACTCCGGATCATCCATTCATCATTGAATGGCACCCCTTTCAGCTGAACCCCGATATGCCGGTCGAAGGCATGGATCGGCGCGAATACTTGGAGCGCAAATTCGGCGGAAAAGACGGAGCCATCCGTGCGTATGCCCCGGTGGTCGAGCATGCCGAAAATGCAGGGTTGGGCATCGACTTTGAGGGGATGAAGCGCACCCCGAACACGCTGGATGCTCATCGGCTGATCCACTGGGCCGGAATCGAAAACAAGCAGAACGCTATAGTTGATGCCCTGTTTCAGGCCTATTTTGTACAGAGTCGCGATATCGGCGACCACGAGGTTCTGGCGGATATTGCCGACAGTCAGGGGATGGACGCTGCCGTCGTCATGAAGCTGCTGAAATCCGACGCCGACCGCTCCGACATCAGCAACCGTGACGCGCATTCCCGGCAGATGGGTGTGACGTCGGTACCGACTTTTATCGTTGCCAACCAACATGCTGTCCCCGGCGCGCAACCACCGGAAATGTGGGAACGCGTGATCGGTGAAATCATGTCTCAAATCGAGGCTTCCCCTGCAAAATAGCACAGCCTCCTGTGCATTCTGATCACTGGCCGTGCCCAATCCGCTGTGATAGCGCGAACGGGTCAGGAGAGCCCCATGAGTAATCGCATGCCGCGCGGAGAATTTGTCGCTTTGATCGCAATGATGTTTGCGACAATCGCGTTTTCTATCGACTCGATGCTGCCCGCCCTGCCGCAGATCAGCGCGCAACTCAGCCCAGGTGATGCAAACAAGGCGCAGTTGATCCTGACCTCATTTGTGCTGGGCATGGGGATCGGCACCTTTTTCACCGGCCCTCTGTCGGATGCATTCGGGCGCAAGCCGGTAATTTACGTCGGCTCTGCGCTGTATATCCTGTCTGCCGCAGTTGCCTGGGCCACCTCCTCGCTTGAGATGCTGTTGATTGCGCGCATCTTTCAAGGCATTGGCAGCGCGGCCCCACGCGTGGTGGCCATGGCCATTATCCGTGACCTTTATTCCGGCCGCGAGATGGCCCGCATCGTCTCGATTGCCATGATGATCTTTACGCTGGTTCCCGCCATCGCGCCCATGATGGGTGCCGGGGTGATCGCTCTGGCCGGGTGGCGTGGCATCTTCGCTTCGTTCATGTTGTTCTCTTTGATCACCATCACGTGGATGGGCCTGCGTCTGAGCGAACCTCTGGCACCCGAAAATCGCCGTCCCCTGCGCCTGCCGCTTATGATTGATGCCGCGCGGCAGATGTTTACACACCCGACTGTGCGGGTTTCGATCATGGTGCAAACGCTTTGCCTTGGGATGCTGTTCACCATGCTGACGATGGTACAACCTGTTTATGACATCATCTACGACAGAGCAGACAGTTTCCCATTCTGGTTTGGTTTCGTTGCTCTGATGGCTGGCTCGGCCAGTTTATTGAACGCGACTTTGGTCATCCGATTGGGGATGCGCCGGATTGTAACCTGGACTTTGGGCGCACAGATCGTCTTTACATGTTTTGTCATGTTAATGAATGGTCTGGACCTTTCTGATGGCGCCTCATTTGCGCTTTTCGTCAGTTGGCAGACTGCCGTGTTCTTCATGGCCGGTATGACGATGGGCAACCTGAATGCCATCGCGATGGAGCCGATGGGCCATATTGCGGGCATGGCAGCGTCAGTCATAGGCGCGGTATCAACCGTTCTGGCCGCTGCAGTGGCAGCCCCCTTGGGACAGTTGTTTGACGGATCGATCCTTCCCTTGGCAATAGGTGTCCTGACTATGTGCACGATGGGGTTCGGCCTGATGCTGTATATGGGCCGGATAGAAGACAGATTGCCCGCCTGATCTGTGCAGAGCGCGTGAAACACGTTATCCTCCCCTTGTTTCGAGGGGAGATTTTCAATGAGCGACTACTACGATCTGGGCACCCATTCCTGTCCGGTAAGCACCTCTTCGCCCGATGCGCAACTGTGGTTCGACCGGGGGCTGGTCTGGACCTATGGCTATAACCACGAAGAGGCCGTCGTCTGTTTTCAGCGCGCGCTAGAGCATGACCCGAACTGCGCCATGGCCCATTGGGGCGTCGCCTATGCGGCGGGGCCGAATTACAACATGCCCTGGGACCTGCACGATGACGCGGGCCGGCAAAAGGCGCTGGCGCTGGCCTATGATGCGACGCAGCTGGCCATGTCTCTTGCGGGCGAATGTACGCCGGTTGAACAAGCGCTGATCCGCGCGCTTCCCGCCCGCTATCCCCAGCGCGAAGCCATTGACGACATGCACAACTGGGATCACGATTTTGCCGATGCCATGCGCGCAGCGTTTGCATCGCAGCCCGCTCATCTGGACCTACGCACGATCTATGTCGAAGCGCTTTTGAACCTCACTCCCTGGCAAATGTGGGATTTGACGACCGGCCAGCCCGCCGAAGGGGCCGCCACGGTCGAGGCGCAAAAAACGCTGGAGGAGGCGATGGCTGATGATCCAGCAGCGATGTCTCATCCCGGGTTACTGCATCTTTATGTCCACCTGATGGAGATGTCTCCGACCCCGGAGAAAGCGCTGAAAGCGGGGGATGTTCTGCGGACGCTGGTTCCCGATGCGGGCCATTTGGTGCATATGCCCACCCATATCGATGTGCTGTGCGGCCATTACCAGAACGTCGTCCACTGGAACCAAAAAGCCGTTGAGGCCGACCTGAAATATTACGAACGCGAAGGCGCGTTCAACATCTACACCGGCTACCGCCAGCACAATTATCATTTTGTCATATATGGCGCCCTATTTCTGGGACAGATGGAACCGGCTCTGCGGGCCAATCAGGGATTGTGGGACACCACACCCGAAGACATGCTGCGCATAGAAAGCCCGCCTATGGCGGATTTCTTCGAAAGCTACATGTCAATGGGGCCGCATATCCTCATCCGGTTTGGCCGTTGGGAAGAGGCAATGGCGCTTGAGCTGCCCTCGGACCCCGAACTGTACTGTACTCTCACGGCAACCACGCATTATGCCCGGGCCATTGCTTTTGCCGCCACTGGGCAGGTCAGCGAAGCCGAAGCCGAAGAGCAGTTGTTCCTCGCTGCCAAGGCCCGCGTGCCAGAAACGCGATTGCTGCACAATAACCGCGTGATCGACCTGCTGGACATTGCCCGCGAAATGCTGCGTGGCGAAATCGAGTATCGCATGGAAAACTACGATACGGCCTACGCCCATCTGCGCCGCTCGGTCGAACTGGACGACACATTGCCCTATGACGAGCCATGGGGATGGATGCAGCCCACTCGTCACGCGTTGGGTGCATTGCTGTTCGAACAAGGGCATACCGCCGAAGCCGAGGCCATATACCGCGAAGATTTGGGGGTGGGCGGTACGCTCAGCCGTGCCTCTGTCCATCCTGACAATGTCTGGAGCCTCAAGGGCCTGCATGACTGCCTGAAGGCGCGCGGTGAGACGGTTGAGATTGTGCAGATCAGACAACGGCTGGATTTGGCTTTGGCTCGTGCGGACCGGGCTGTTGGGGCGTCCTGTTTCTGTGCTCAAGCCGCCATGAGGGCCGCCGAATGAGGTACGCCCTACTGTTTGCTTTGCTCTGCAGCCCGGCGCTGGCGGATCGACAATCCTTTCCGCCCGTCGACGAGGCGGAGCGGGATGCCACCCTCGTCTCGTTCCGGGCAAACCTGCTGAACATGGTAGCCGAGCGCGACATCGAAGGCGTGCTGTCTGCTGCCTGCCCGGATATTTACCTTAGCCACGGCGGCAATGGCGGCCCGGACGAGCTGCGCGAGTATCTTACTCCCGGACCGGCAACGTCAGAGCAAGATGATGATGACAGCGAAAAGGTTGTTGAAACCGTTTGGTCCGATCTGGAAAACACCCTGACACAGCCTGGCTATTTCAACGAAGACGGCGAGTTCTGGATGCCTCACCAATGGCAGCTCACCCTACCCGCTTCGCTGGATCCGGCGTTGGCCTATTTTGTGACCGCTCAGGATGTAACTCTGCGCAACGCACCAAATCGAGGCGCGGCCATACTCGACCTCATCAGCTATGAAGTCGTCATCATCCGCGACTTCTCCCCCATCGCGCAGTACCAGAGGGTTCTGCTGACAGACGGCGGCCAGGGCTATATGCACAGCGATTTCCTGTGGCACATGACCGGGTTCCGGGCTGCATTAGCGCAATCCGAAGCGGGCGACTGGCAGCTGTGCACCTTTGTCAGCGGTGACTAGGCTTTGGCTCTTTTCTTTTCGGCCACCAGCTTTTCCGCCAGATCGCGGGCGATGGCAAATGCCCCCTTGATCTTGTCGCTATCCTTCTTCCAATCGCGGCGCACGACGATCTTGTTATCCTTGACCTTGGCCAACCCGCGCTGGTTCTGGATGAACTCGACCAGCCCCTGAGGCGAGGCAAATTTGTCGTTGTGAAACTGGATCGTCGCGCCTTTGGGCCCGCCATCTAGCTTTGCAATCCCCGCCCGTTTGCACATCGCCTTGATGCGCACGACCAGCATCAGGGTGTTGACCTCTTTCGGCAGCGTGCCAAAGCGGTCGATCAATTCAGCGGCGAAGCCTTCCAATTCCACCTTGGTCGACAGCGACGACAAACGGCGATACAGGCCCAGGCGGACATCCAGATCGGGCACATAATCCTCTGGGATCAGGACAGGGACGCCAAGATTGATCTGCGGCGCCCATTGGTCATCTGCATCCGACAGGCCTTCCATCTCACCGGCTTTGATCTTGGCAATCGCCTCTTCCAGCATCGACTGGTAGAGTTCATAACCCACATCGCGCATTTGGCCCGACTGTTCCTCGCCCAACAGGTTACCCGCCCCTCGAATATCAAGGTCCTGAGACGCCAACGTGAACCCCGCCCCCAGCGTGTCGAGCGAGCCCAGAACGCGCAGGCGTTTTTCGGCCGTGGCAGTCAGACGGGCGCGCGGTTTTGTTGTCAGATAGGCATAGGCGCGGATTTTCGACCGCCCGACCCTGCCGCGGATCTGATAGAGCTGCGCCAGCCCGAACATATCCGCCCGGTGCACAACCATCGTATTTGCAGTCGGGATATCCAGCCCGCTTTCCACAATCGTGGTGGCCAGCAAGACATCGTATTTCCCGTCGTAGAACGCATTCATCCGATCGTCGAGTTCCCCCGCCGCCATCTGCCCATGCGCCACCATATAAGTCAGCTCGGGCAGTTGCTCTTTCAGGAATTCCTCTATCTCGGGTAGGTCCGATATGCGCGGGACGACATAGAAACTCTGCCCACCACGGTAATGTTCACGCAGCAGGGCTTCGCGGATCGTGACCGCGTCGAACTCACTGACATAGGTGCGGATCGCCAGCCGGTCGATGGGAGGTGTGCCGATGATCGACAGGTCACGCACGCCGGTCAGGGACAGTTGCAGCGTTCGTGGAATCGGCGTCGCGGTCAGGGTCAGGACGTGGATATCGCTACGCAGCTGTTTCAGACGCTCCTTGTGGCCAACACCGAAATGCTGTTCCTCGTCGATGATCAGCAGACCCAGATTGTTGAACCGAATCCCTTTTGCAAGCAAGGCATGGGTGCCGATCACAATATCCACCGTGCCGCGCGCCAACCCGTCACGGGTCTGTTGCGCCTCTTTGGCCGAGATGAAGCGGGACAGCTGCCGCACCTCAAGCGGGAAGCCCCGGAAGCGATCCTTGAAGCTGGCCGCGTGCTGACGCGCCAACAGCGTTGTCGGTGCGATCACCGCCACTTGCACGCCCGACATTGCGGCAACGAAAGCGGCACGCATTGCGACCTCGGTCTTGCCAAAGCCCACGTCGCCACAAATCAGACGATCCATCGGCGCGCCAGAATGCATGTCTTCCATGACCTCACCGATTGCGCGCAGCTGATCGTCAGTTTCCTGATAGGGAAAGCGCGCACTGAACTCCTCCCACGCGTGCGGAGGCGGGTCCATGATCGGGGCCTTGCGCAAGGCCCGTTCGGCAGCGATGCGGATCAGCTTATCCGCCATCTCGCGAATGCGCTCTTTCAGCTTGGCCTTCTTGGCCTGCCACGCGCCGCCGCCCAATCTGTCCAGCAGACCCTCATCATGACCGTATCGCGACAGCAGTTCGATATTTTCGACCGGCAGGTACAGTTTGGATTGTTCTGCGTATTCCAGCAGCAGACATTCATGGGCGGCACCGGCCGCCGTCACGACCTCCATCCCCAGATAGCGCCCGATGCCGTGATCCACATGAACCACCAAATCACCCGGGCTAAGGGATTGGGTTTCGGTCAGGAAATTCTCGGCCTTGCGGCGCTTTTTGGGCTGCCGGATCAGCCGGTCGCCCAACACATCCTGTTCGGCGATCACGGTCAGGTCGGGCGTTTCGAACCCGTGCTCCAGCGCCCAGACGGCCAGATGTAGCCCGCGTTTGCCGATGCGCGTACCGTCGGGCACGGGGATCGCCTCGGCAAGGCCTTCATCCTCGATCAGCCCAGTCAGACGTTCGCGGGCCCCTTCGGAATAAGAGGCAATCAGAACCGGCCCCTTGGCCATTTTGTCGGTGATATGGCTGGCCAGTGCTCCGAACAAGCTGATGCTTTCCTGCTGGCGTTCCGGGGCAAAGTTGCGCCCGATCCGACCACCAGCATCGATCACCCCGGGCCCAAGGGCCTGAGGCAATGCATTGAATTGCAGAACGCGCCTATCGCCGACAGCTTGTTCCCAAGCAGTGTCATCTAGATACAGTAGGCCCGGTGGTGTCGGTTTATACACCGTGTCCATGCGCGACCGGTTCTCCAGTGCGAGCCGCCGCGTTTCGTATTGATCGGCAATGGTTTCCCAACGTGCCAAACGGGCAGGCGTGACCTGATCATCCAGCGAGATTGTGGCACCAGGCAGATAATCAAACAGCGTTTCAAGCTTTTCGTGAAAGAACGGCAACCAATGCTCGATGCCTTGATGCTTGCGGCCTGCGCTGACGGCCTCGTACAGGGGATCATCGGTGCCCGCCGCACCAAACTCGATGCGATAATTCTGCCGAAACCGGGTGATGGCGGCGTCATCTAGAATGACCTCGGACACTGGCGCCAGCTCCACAACAGCCAGCTTTTCGGTCGTACGTTGCGACACCGGATCAAACCGACGTGCTCCATCCAGAACATCCCCGAACAGGTCCAGCCGCACCGGCCCGGATTCGCCGGGCGGGAAAATGTCGATGATGCCCCCTCGAACGGCATAGTCGCCGGGCTCCATCACCGTGGGGCTTTGCGTGAAGCCCATGCGCACAAGGAAATTCCGCAACGCGGTTTCATCAATGCGGTGATCGACACGGGCGGTAAACGCCGCCTCTCGCAGCACTGCACGGGCGGGCACGCGTTGGGTTGCGGCGTTCAGAGTTGTCAACAGCACGTATTGCTGCGGCATCTGGTGCACAAGTGCGGCAAGGGTGGCCACACGCGCTGCCGAGATATCCGCATTGGGCGATACCCGATCATATGGCAGACAATCCCAACCTGGGAACACAAATACCGGCATGTCAGGCGCAAAAAAGGCAAGCGCCGCGCGCATCGCCTCAAGCCGTTTGTCATCACGCGCGACATGGCACACCGGCCCGCCAGAGCGCGCCAGCTCATTCAGGACAAGCTGCGCGTCAAACCCTTCGGGGGCGCCGCCAACGATTACTTGGTTCGGACCCGTCATCGCCAAGCCTTTCTGATTTTACCAACCCGGGACGCCGATGGAAAAATTCTGGTACATGCCCCAAAGCGAAGTGATCAAGATCGAAATCATACCAACTATCTGGGTATAGATCCGGCAGCGCGTAAGAATCTTGGAAATATACTCCAGACTGGGTGTTTCCCTGCGCAGTTTCCGCGCGGCTGATACATTGATCAGCACGACAAGACAAATCGGAAACAGCAACAAAAACACGGCCTGCGCGAATTCGACACCGTAATAGAACCCCAAAGTGGCGAGACCCGTGAACAAAAAACAACTAAACGCTAATATCGCGAGGCCGGATACATCCAATATATAGAGCAATCGGTTTCCGTTAATGCGGACGATATCCATCAAATCCTGTTCCGATTGCCCGCCTACCCGTCTTGCGCGCACAACAAGGTCATACGGCACGCCCATGGCCCAGTGGCTGGCCGATGACCACAACACCGCAAGCCCGATCCAATACCAGAGATTCGAAAAGCTGCGCATGTCGATGAGTTCAAAAATCGAAGAGTATAAGTCCACGCGTCAGCCCTTAATTTCCGTCTTCAGGGACCTTCTTCGCAAAGACGCGTCCATCGTTACCCTTGAGACTACACGGAATTCATGCCACCCAATGCTGGAATTTACAAGGAGAGCGCGTCATGAAACCGACCATTGCCCCCTATCCTCTGGCCCGTTTTCGTCGAACACGCCAATCACAGGCGGTGCGGGCGCTGGTCCGCGAGAATACACTGACCACCGATGATCTGATCTGGCCGGTTTTCGTCCGAGACGGCGAAGGTATTGAAGAGCCTGTCCCCTCGATGCCTGGTGTCATGCGCCGCTCGGTCGATCTGATCGCACAGGCTGCGGTCGAAGCGCAGGCCCTGGGTATCCCGGCAATCTGCATCTTTCCCTACACCGACGCCTCCCTAAAGACCGAAGATTGCGCCGAAGCGTGGAACCCCGATAACCTGTCCAACCGAGCCATTCGCGCCATCAAGAAAGCCGCACCTAATATCGCGGTGATGACGGACGTGGCGCTGGACCCATACAATATCAACGGCCATGACGGATATGTGGTCGATGGTGAGATCATAAACGATCAAACGATCGAGGCGCTGGTAAAGATGACGCTGGCGCAAGCAGATGCGGGCGCCGACATCATCGGACCGTCAGATATGATGGATGGCCGGATCGGTGAAATGCGGCGCGCCCTGGAAGGCGCAGACCATCACAACGTGATGATCCTCAGCTATGCGGCCAAATATGCGAGTGCGTTCTACGGACCGTTCCGAGATGCAGTGGGCGCCTCGGGCGCGCTGACCGGGGACAAGAAGACCTATCAGATGGACCCCGGAAACTCGGACGAGGCGCTGCGCATGATCGAGCGTGACCTGACCGAAGGCGCAGACATGGTCATGATCAAACCCGGCATGCCCTATTTGGACATCTGCCGCCGGGTCAAGGACACGTTTGGCGCGCCGACCTATGCCTATCAGGTCTCGGGTGAATACGCGATGATACAGGCCGCGGCGCAGAATGGCTGGATCGACGGAGAGAAGGTCATGCTCGAAAGTCTGCTGGCGTTCAAACGCGCGGGCTGCGACGGGATACTGACCTATTTCGCGCCTCAGGCCGCCCGGATCCTGCAGGGCTAATCCCCCGCGTTTCCGCGATTTTTCGCCGACTATCTTTGGTCACTGGGCAGCTTTCCCGTGACACGAGGCGACAATCGGCGTATTCTTGCGGACAAGATCGGGAGCACCCGACAATCAGGCATTTATACAGAGATAAAAAACATGAGCAGTTCCAAACCTACTCGATTAAGCCGTCGTGGCTTTGCTTTTGGCATGGCCGGTCTGTCAGTGACCGCCGCTTGCGGCAATGGCGTCGGCAGTTCCAACGCAGCGACGATTGACGCCCGTGTGGATGCGACATTGAACCAGATGTACGCCACCTACCCCAACACGCTCGAAATCGCGAACAAGGCCAACGGCATGCTGGTCATGCCTCTGATAACCGATGCCGGACTAATCGTCTTTGGCGGTGCCTACGGCACAGGCGCGCTACGCATTCAGGGCGCGACAGTTGATTACTATTCCGCAATTTCGGGAACCGCCGGCCTGCAAATCGGTGCCCAGCAATATGCGCATGTCCTGTTCTTCATGACACAGGACGCGTTGAACGATTTCCGCCGTTCCAGCGGATGGACCGCCGGGGCCGAAGTCGGCTACGTGGTCGATGCGACGGGCGACTCTCTGTCGACCGACACCACCACCCTGCGTTCGCCGGTTCTGGCGGCGGTCTTCGGACAGGCAGGGCTAAAGTTCGGCGCGACGGTCGAAGGCACGAAATACACCCGCATCATTCCCTGATACCGGACTACCCTCCCCCCTCAAGACACCCCGCTTTCGGCATCACGCCCGAAGCGGGGTTTTTCATTCAAACCGCGGTAAACACGCATGTTCTCATGCGGTTCCTCTTTCGATCCGTGCGGCCATCCTCTAGTGTCTGCGCAATCATAGAGTGAACGGAAATGTGACCGCTGATGGGAATTGTCTTTCGCTGGCTTGTGCGTATCGCCTCGGGTCTTGTTCTGCTGACATTGGCGGCTGTGTTGCTGGTGTATTTTCTGGCCAGCCAGTCCCTGCCGGACTACGATCAGACCGTTAAAGTTGATGGCCTGACTGCGCCGGTTGAGGTTGTCAGGGATACAGCGAATGTTCCCCATATTCTGGGCGCATCAGACCCGGATGTCTTCTTTGGGCTTGGCTATGCCCATGCACAGGATCGCCTCTGGCAGATGACTGTTCTGCGCCGGACAGCGCAGGGCCGATTGTCCGAAGTCTTTGGCGCTCGCACTGTTCATATCGACAAGCTGTTGCGGCGGTTTGATCTGTACGGGCTTGCACACCGGTCGGTACAAGCCCAGGACGACTATACCAAAGAGGCCCTGCGCGCTTATGCTGCCGGGGTGAATGCACGACTGGCCGAGATTAACGAAAACGCATTGGGCCGTGGTGCGCCAGAGATGTTTTTGTTCAATGCGCCTGTATCGCCCTGGCAACCGGGCGACAGCCTGGCCGTCATCAAACTCATGAGCCTGCAACTTTCTGGCCATCTTGAGGATGAAGTGCTGCGCGCGCGCACATCGCTTATGCTGGATGACCAGACCCGACTGGCGGATATTCTGCCTGATGTTCCCGGGCCGGGAATCGCCGCTCTGCCCGAATACGCCGCCCTGTTTCCTAACCTGCCCAGATATGCGGCCGGATCGTCGATGCCGGACACGCCCATCTCGCCCTTTCCAAAGCGCGGATTGGCCGGAGCATCGAACGCATGGTCTGCCGCCCCCACAAGATCTGCCAGCGGAGGGACGCTTCTGGCCAATGATCCGCATTTGGGTTTCACAGCGCCGGGCATCTGGTATCTGGCCCGTCTGGAACTGGCCAAAGGCGGCGTGATCGGTGCCACGATCCCCGGCATCCCGGCGGTGATGACCGGACGCAGTGATCGGCTGGGCTGGGGTTTGACCTCATCCTATCTGGATGATCAGGACATCCATATCGAGCAGTTGAACCCAGAAAACCCCGAGGAATACCTGACCCCCGAAGGATACAAGACCTTTCGCAGCCGCCCTTCGATCATCGAGATCAAAGACGAAGCCCCAATCACTCTGACCCTGCGTTGGACCGAGAACGGACCGGTTCTGCCGGGCACCCATTACGATCTTGGGACGATCACGCCGCCGGGTCATGTCGCCTCGCTGTCCTGGACAGCCCTGAGCGCACGGGACACTTCCATGTCAGCCTCAATGGCGCTGATGAATGCGGACACTGTCCGACAAGCAATCACCGCAGCCGAGCTGTTCATGGCGCCATCTCAGAACCTGTCATTGGTCGACAAGGACACGATCGGCATGAAGCTGATCGGTGCAATGCCGCACCGTGCCGCAAAGAACCAAAGCCGGGGGCGTATTCCGACGCCTGGCTGGCTGGCCGAAAACCGGTGGCAAGGCCGCCTGCCCTATGCTGACAACCCCGAATTCGTCGCACCTGCGGGCGGCATTCTGGGCAACACAAACAACAAGATCATCGACCGGCCATTTCCCGAACATGTCTCATTTGAATGGGGGGATACGCAGCGCATCCATCGCTGGGAACGGCTGATGCAATCGCGCGAGGTACACACGCGCGACAGCTTTATCGAGGCACAGCTGGACACGGTCAGCTTTACCGCGCGCTCTCTGCTTCCGCTGATCGGGGCTGATCTGTGGTACACCGGCGCCTCTGCCCCCGAAGGCACCCAGGAACGCCAGCGCCAGATCGCGCTGAACCTTTTGGCCGAGTGGAATGGCGAGATGAATGAACACCTGCCAGAACCCCTGATCTATGCTGCTTGGGTTCGGGCGCTGCAAATCCGGTTGATCGCAGATGAGCTTGGCCCCCTGGCGGCTGAATACAAACATGTCGAACCACTGTTCATCGAACGTGTCTATCGCGACATCGACGGAGCTTCGGCCTGGTGTAATGTGCGTCAGAGCGCGCCGACAGAGACCTGCACCGATATGGCGCGCATGGCACTGGACGATGCGCTGATCTGGATTTCCGAAAAATACGGAGGATCACTGGAATCTCTACGCTGGGGTGACGCGCATCAGGCGACGCATGACCACCCGGTTCTGGGATCGGTTCCGGTGCTGCGATTCTTTGTGAATATCCGACAGTCCACCAGTGGTGGCGACAACACCCTGCTGCGTGGCAGAACATCGGGCGAAGGCCCTGATCCGTTTCAGAACGTGCACGGTGCAGGCTATCGCGGCGTATATGATTTTGCGGATCCCGACAGCTCGGTCTTTATCACGGCTACGGGCCAGTCGGGTCACTTCCTGTCACGCTACTATGACGATCAGGCCCAGCTTTGGCGTCGGGGTGAATACATCCCGATGTCCCTGGACCTTGACCTGGCACATGCAGCCGCTGTCGGAGTGACCACCCTTATCCCCCGCTAAGGTCCGTGCTTCGGCAAGACCTCGCCCGTTTATTTTCCATCGCGTGGACGCTGAATGGCGTTTGGCATACGATCCAAAGGCCTAGGATTTGTGTGCGGGGGACCAAATGGCCAGTATCCGGGATAAGCTGAACAATCTCGCGCGGGATTATGCGATCGCCTGGAGCTCGGGCGACCCCGAGACCGTTGCCAGTTTCTATGCTCCCGACGGACAGATCACGATCAACCGTGGAGAACCGATCATAGGCCGCGCTGCGGTGGCGGAAATGGCGCGCGGGTTTTACACTGATTTCCCCGATCTTGAGGTCCGCTGCGACATGTTTCGCTGGGCGGGAAGCCACGCAATATTTGTCTGGACCCTTGAAGGGCAGCATTCCAAGACCGGCAACGACGTCGTGACGCGGGGTTGGGAAGAATGGGAAATGACCGACACCAATCAGGTCCAGACCTCTCTGGTTTGGTTCGATGCCGAGGATTTTCAGCGCCAGATTGACGGCTGATCACGGACCACTTTGTTCGATGGGTATAGGGGAATTCGCCCCCAGTCAGAGTTCAAAGCGCGGAGTATTGCGAGGCCTGTTTTTCTGTCCACAAAACGTCGATCACAAAGCCATCTTCGGTCTGCTTTTCGGACTGCACGACCTCTTGACGGAACAACCACGCGCGCTTGTTGCCTTCGGCAAATCCCAGTTCCAGCGTTACCTCAGAACGTACGCCCTGCAGCGTGACGGCAATTTCCGCCAAAAGCGGGGCGATCCCTTCGCCGGTGACGGCTGAAATCGCGAAAATCCCCTGATCCCGCTCTGCCCGCGCCATCGCGGCTTCGCGCTCATCCGGGGACAGCAGATCGATCTTGTTCCAGACCTCAATCCTGGGTCGCGTATCGTCAATACCCAGTGAAGTCAGGATAGTTTCGACATCCTTCGCCTGCGCCTCAGATTCATCGTGGCTGATATCGCGCACATGAACCACGATATCCGCACCCAGAACTTCTTCCAGCGTCGCACGGAAGGAGGCGACCAACTCGGTGGGCAAGTTCGAAATGAACCCCACCGTGTCCGACAGGATCACTTCGGGACCGTCAGGCAGTTCGACCCGACGCATGGTAGGGTCAAGCGTGGCGAACAACATATCCTTGGCCATGACATCAGCCCCGGTCAGGCGGTTGAACAGGGTTGATTTGCCCGCGTTGGTATAGCCTACCAACGCCACAATCGGATATGGCACCTTGGCCCGCGCCGCGCGATGCAGCGTGCGGGTCTTGACCACCTTCTGCAACTGACGCCGCAGCCGCACCAGTTGTTCATCAATGGCACGGCGGTCCGCTTCGATCTGGGTCTCACCCGGGCCACCCACAAAGCCCAATCCGCCCCGCTGCCGTTCCAGGTGGGTCCAGGCACGCACCAGCCGGGTCCGCTGGTAACTCAGCGCGGCCATTTCCACCTGCAAAACGCCCTCACGGGTGCGCGCACGGTCGCTGAAGATTTCGAGGATCAGCCCGGTCCGGTCGAGGATCTTGACCTTCCACGCCTTTTCAAGATTGCGTTGCTGAACGGGCGTAACCGATCCGTCGATCAAAACCAGCTCGACTTCGTTCTCGTGCAACCGTTCGGCCAGTTCCTCGATCTTGCCGCTACCGAACAGAAAACCGGCCTGCGCTCGAGGTAAGCGCACAACTTCGGATCCGATCACATCAAGGTCGGGCAATGCAGCGGCCAGCGCCACCGCTTCTGCCAGCGCCGGTCCTGGAACGCGGCGCTGTTCATCTGATTTGATTTCCGGATGCAGCACCCACGCTCGGGTGCGCACCCTTTCATGTTCCATCAAGAGGCGTCTTCGCCCTCATACAGGCTGATCGGCTGCGATGGCATGATGGTCGAAATCGCGTGTTTGTAGACCAGCTGCGACTGTCCGTCGCGGCGCAACAATACGCAGAAGTTGTCGAACCAGGTGATCACACCCTGCAATTTCACACCGTTGATCAGGAAAATTGTGACCGGGACTTTTGCTTTCCGTACATTATTCAGGAACGCGTCCTGCAGATTCTGTCTGTCCGAAGCCATATTCTTATAATCTCGCCATTGTTCTTGCTACGCGCTGCGGACCAACGCGCTCCCTCCGGCGGAGTATGGAGTGTCGTTAACCGATATTCCAGATGAAAAATCAGTCACTAGCATGGTTATTGTTTCTTAACCCCTCAATAGAGCGGGTGTGATCAAGGCAATAATCGCCAGCGTTTCCAATCTGCCGATCACCATAGCGGCACACATGGTCAGCTTGGCACCGCCCGAAAGGTCGATCAATCGGATAGGAACATCGGTTGCCAATTCGATCAACGGCCCTGTCGTGCTCAGCGCTGCAACGCTAAGCACCATAGCGTGTTCGAACCCCGTACCCATGGCAGCAAGCAACACATTGAACACAGCAGCTGTCAGGGCAAACATCATGAAAAATATCCAAGCGATAAAGGCCCCATCGCTTTGGATGCGGCGGTTTCCACCACCTACTCCGCTGACCGAGGACGGATAAATCAAACGGTCAATTTCGCGCGCGCCGTTAAGGTACAGAGCAAAAACCCGCAACAGCTTTACCCCGCCCGCCGTTGTTGCAACTCCACCGCCGATCAGCGCAAGCCCCATCAGGATCAATCCCGGGGTGCCCAGACCGGAAATTTGCTGGGCATCATCCCAGTTCGCACTTTCGAACCCCGCGGTTGTCAGAAATGACAAGACCGTAAAAATCATGCCCCAAATTACGCTCAACGCCTGAAGAGGTTCCATCTGGCCGCCAATTTCGCTGACGCCGGCAAGAACCCTGAAGAAAAGCAGCGCCGCTACGCCTGCAACGATCATGAGCCCGATCCGGAACTCGGGGTCCTTATCCAGCCGCGAATATCCTGAGGTAGCTGTGTCCGAGGAAAAGGTAAGCCGCGACAAAGCGAAGAACAGGAACAGAAACAGGATGGCCTCACCGGTTACGCCGGCCTGCGCTCCCTCAAGCCCACCAACCGGTGAGATACCCGATGTGGCCATGGTCGACATCGCATGACAGATGGCGGTCAGGCCCTGCTCTCCTGCGATCACGAGCAACAGCCAAATGACAGCGGTCAGCCCGACATAAACCGGCGTCAAAGTCAGCGTGACGCGGATAAGACGCCCGCGCGGGTCTACCATCTCGCTTTGCGCCACGCCTGAAACCGGGCGACCGGGTTGACCACGGGCTGTCACCTCGAACCCGCCCAGCGACAACGGCGCGAGGATCGCGGCCGCTGAAATCCACATCAAAAGCCCGCCCATCCATCCGACCTGAGCCCGCCAAAGGTGTAACGGCGCCGACAACCGGTCTGGATCAGGAAACAAATCAGCCCCGGTAGTGGTCAATGCGCTGACCATGTCGAAATAGGCGTTCAGAAAGCTCGTATTACCCAACGCATCATGCAGAGGGATCGCAAGAAACAAGGGCAATACGGTGAAACAGCCTAACAAGACCGCCAACTGGCCCAATGTCCCTCGGCGCGGCATTCTGTTGGATGTTGCCAGCGAGATGATCCCGACCACGAACAACCCCAGCAACCCGGAATAGAAGAACGACCGGGACGTTTCGTGATCATCCAGCACCAGCGCAAATATGGCAGGCATCCACATAGCGGCGGCAAAAATACCCCAGAGCAGAAGAAACAGCGGCAATCGCCGTATAAGGCTAACCTGTTTTTTCCGTGCATGCGCCATCAGAAGAAATCGATCGAGACCTGCATCAGCCGTTCCACCTCGGGGACGTCTTTGGCCAAGGCAAAAATCGCCACCACATCCTTTTCTTCAATCCTGAGACTACCGGTGGGGCGCAACATCTCATCGCCCTTACGCACGGCGCCAACCAGCACACCTTCGGGGAAATCAATGTCGCGCAGCCTCTGCCCGGCCATGGGCGAGGTTGAAAGTACTTCGGCCTCGATCACTTCGGCCTCTGCATCTCCGATGGAGTAGACCTGCCGCACGCGTCCGTGCCGAATATGGCGCAGAATCGAACTGACGGTGGTGGCGCGGGGGTTGATATAGGCGTCGATACCCAGCGGCCCCATCAGGGCAACCATGCTGGGATCATTGATCAGTGCAATCGCCAGAGCACAACCTTCGGCCTTGGCACGCACGGCAACCAACATATTTACACGGTCATCATCCGTGACGGCCAACATTGCATCCGCGCGTTCGATGCCAGCTTCGCGCAGCAGCGCCGCGTCCAGACCATCACCGTGAAGGACAATCGTTCGCTCAAGCGCTTCGGCTGCCACTTCCGCACAGTGGCGGTCTCGTTCAATTATCTTGGCACGAACGCGGCTTTCACGTTCTTCCAATGTCCGAGCAACTTCAAGACCGACATTACCACCGCCGACAATCACCACCCGGTCCTGCCGTTTTTGCGCCTTGCCGAAAACCTCCATCGTGCGGTCCACGTCTTTGACATTGCTAAAGACATAGCATTCGTCACCGACAAACAGCTGGTCCTCGGATTCCGGGGCAAACAGCGTACCCTCGCGCCGGACACCCACCACGATAGAGCTGAGCGTCGAAAACAGATCGGTCAGTTGCCGCAATGGCGTGTTCACGATCGGGCAATCCTCGGCGATGCGAATGCCAAGCAACTGCGCTTTGCCATCCATGAACATCTCGGTGTCAAAGGCGGATGGGGCAGACAACCGGCGCATCGCCGCTGCGGCAACCTCGCGCTCGGGGCTGATCACCACATCAATCGGCAGGTGATCGCGGCGATACAGATCTGAATGAATCGCCTCGAGATAGGATTTCGACCGAAGCCGGGCGATTTTGCGCTGAATGGAGAAAACCGAATGTGCCATCTGACAGGTGACCATGTTCACCTCGTCCGAATGGGTGGCAGCAATAATCATATCCGCATCGCGCGCGCCCGCTCGGTTCAGAACATCCGGATAGCTTGCAAATCCCGCAATCCCCTGAACATCCAAGGTTTCGGTCGCCCGTCGCACCAGATCAGGATTGTTGTCAACCACAGTAACGTCGTTCAACTCGCCCGAAAGATGCCGTGCAATCTGCCAGCCAACCTGACCCGCACCGCAAATGATGACCTTCATGCTATTGGCCCTTCTGCCTGAAATCTTTGAATGACAGATGCCCCCCAGACGGTCAATTAGTTTGTAACACAAGCAAAGCTGAGGCAAGGTAAGCGTATGAAAACAATAGCTCTCACGATTTCTTTGACTCTGTTGCTAACTGCGTGTGGGCCGCTTTCCCTGTATTAT
Source organism: Ruegeria sp. CDSC021 (assembly GCF_059610845.1). NCBI lineage: Bacteria > Pseudomonadati > Pseudomonadota > Alphaproteobacteria > Rhodobacterales > Roseobacteraceae > Ruegeria > Ruegeria sp. CDSC021. Next base: position 391,886 of record NZ_JBXWOK010000001.1, on the reverse strand, counting down.
CAAGAGGGCGAGACAGTTTCGCAAATGCAGTCGGAAACGACCGGATGTCAGGTTCAGTCCCTCAAAGACGCCCCCGTTGCCAATCAGGTGCGACAAGGGGCACCAACCTATTGGCCAGGTCGCACCTACTGCGATGGTCGGGGAAGGTGTCATCGCACCGGAGGCTGGTGGCAGCCCGGTCAGATCTATACGGTCGATGTGAACAAAGGGCTGCGCAACAAGCTGGAAGCACAATGCATGGCGCAGAAAGGCTATCGCCCGGTCAGCCTTCCGCCTTGCAAGCAGGGCGTAAAGTCGCGTGTTGCTGCGGTCCCAACAACACAGCTGCCACCGCTCAGCACAGATTCATGTTTCGTCAAATTCGACAACGGAACGTTTCAGATAATTACCCCAGGTCAGGCAGGGTAAAGGCCGGCGGATCACTCCGCCGGTTCAGCCTCGTCCAGTTGTGCAACTCGCGCCCCCGATTTGTTCGAGGTCACAACGCCCAGAGATTTAAGCTTACGATGAAGCGCGCTGCGTTCCATGCCGACAAAGCTGGCAGTGCGGCTGATATTGCCCCCGAACCGGTTGATCTGGGTCAGCAGATATTCACGCTCGAACGCCTCGCGAGCTTCGCGCAACGGCAAGGTCGCCAATGCCCCGGACAGAACGACGCGACCTGATTCATCGGCTTTTTCTTCTTCGTTTGGCAGCTCACGCGCTTCGATCGGGCCCGTACCGTCACCCAGAATGAGCACCCGTTCGATCAGGTTCTTAAGCTGACGCACATTGCCCGGCCAGGTCATGGTCTGCAGCAACGCGACAGCTTCGTCTGAAATCTCGCGCACCGGCAGGCCCTGGGATTCATTGCACATTTCAATAAAAAACTCGGCAAGAACCGGAATATCCTCGCGCCGATCTTCTAGCGAAGGCACCGAAATAGGCACAACATTCAGACGATGGTAAAGTTCTTCCCGAAAACGATCAGCGGCGATTTCTGCATCAAGGTCACGATTGGTCGAAGAGATCACCCGCAGGTCGACCCGAACCTTGTCGGTACCTCCAACCCGTTGAAACTGTTGATCAACCAGAACCCGCAGGATTTTTGACTGGGTTCCCATGGGCATATCTGCCACTTCATCAAAGTAGACGACGCCACCATGGGCCTCTTCCAACAGGCCTGCCTCAACCCCGCGTTCGGTAGTTTCACGGCCGAACAGAACCTCTTCAACGCGCTCCGGCTCGATCCCGGCACAGTTCACGGTTACGAAGGGCGCATTTGCCCGGTTCGATTCTGCATGGATATAGCGCGCGGCGATTTCCTTTCCTGAACCGGCAGGTCCTGTCAGCATCACACGCCCGTTGGACTTGGTAACCTTGTCCAGTTGGCTCTGCATTGCCCGGAACGAGGCCGATTTGCCGATCATATCCGAGCTTGTGACCTCTTTCCGCTTTAGCGAGGCGTTTTCGCGGCGCAGGCGCGAGGTTTCCATCGCGCGGCGGATCACAACCATCAGCTGGTCGATGTTAAAGGGCTTTTCGATAAAGTCATACGCCCCCTGCTTGATCGCAGCGACAGCGATTTCGATATTCCCGTGGCCCGAAATGATCACCACCGGAATGTCTGGGTTGTCGCGCTTTACAGTCTTCAGAATATCAATCCCGTCCATCCGGCTGTCTTTCAGCCAGATATCCAGGATCAAAAGCCCCGGGGGTTCGGAATTGATGGCTGCCATACACTCGTCCGAGTTGCCAGCCAGCCGGGTGGAATAGCCTTCGTCCTCGAGAATATCGGACACAAGCTCGCGAATATCACGCTCGTCATCTACAATCAGAATGTCGCTCATCTTTGGCCTGCTTTCAGTTTGTTTGTATCAATTGCCTGCTTTTTCGGCGCTGAATTTGAGGAAATATTGCTCACGGGCAAACGGATCACGGCCATTGCGCCAAAATGGTCCTGTCCGTCAAATACGGGGGCGTCCTCAAGTGTCAGCACCCCGCCATGTTCTTCGATAATCTTTTTGACGATCGGCAGCCCCAGCCCAGTGCCCTCGTCGCGTGTGGTCACGTAAGGCTCAAACAGCCGCGCACGATCTTCCGGCAAGCCGATACCGTTGTCGGCAATGGTAATTACTGTGCCCGCATCGTCACCGATCACAGTAACCTTGATCTGAGGCTTGAGGTTCTCAGGCGCCCCTTTTTGTTTCAGCGTTTCAATCGCTTCGCCTGCATTCTTGATCAGGTTGGTAAGCGCCTGATTCAGCATTGTTGCGTCTACATCACCTGAAATCGGCTGATCTGGAAGCATCGCTTCGATTTCGACATCCGGCTGACCGGCTTGCTGCAAAAGAACAGCCTCGCGCACCAACCCCACCAGATTCTCTTCGTGCCGATCCGGTTCCGGCATGCGCGCAAACTTTGAAAATTCATCCACGATCCGCCGCAGGTCATTCGTCTGGCGAACGATCACATCAGTCATGGATACAAGGATATCGCAATCATCCTCATCCAGTTTGGACGAAAACTTTCGTTTGATCCGCTCGGCGCTCAGTTGGATCGGGGTCAAGGGGTTCTTGATCTCATGTGCGATGCGGCGCGCCACATCACCCCAGGCTGCCATTCGCTGTGCACTGACCAGATCGGTCACGTCGTCAAAGGCAACCACATATCCTTCAAGCCCGCCATCTTCGCCGCGGCGGATCGCCATGCGGACCAAAAGGTTTTCCAAATGGCCTTTTCGCGTGACTTTGATTTCACCCTGCACAGCCTCTTGCCCGCTGTCCTTGAGACTTTCGAACAAAGGCATGAATTCGGGCACCGCAATTCCAATGGCAAGATGTTCCTCTCCACGGGACCAATCCAACAGGCGTTCGGCGGATCGATTCACAAACGTCACGCAACCATCGGGGTCGACACCAACAACACCAGATGTGACCGAGGTCAAAACCGAATCGAACAGCCGACGCCGGCGTTCGATCTGCCGTGTGTTCTCCAAAAGGGTATCGCGCTGCCCTTTCAACTGTCGGGTCATCTGATTGAAATAACGGCCCAGCATCGCAATTTCGTCATCGGTGGCTTCTTCGATAACCTGAACGCCCAGATCGCCTGCCCCGACACGCTGCGCAGCGGTGGTCAGGCGTCCAACCGGGCGCGAGAGACGCTCGGCGAACCACATTCCCAGCGACACTGCAGCCAGGATCAGGATCACGGCAAAACCCAGATAAAGCAGGCCGAATTCAAACAATACCCGTCCGCGTTCACTTTCAAGCTGTTGATAGAACTGGACTGTTTCCTTGGTATCGTCCAGCAGCGTCAGCAACTGCCCGTCCACTTCCCGGCTGACATAGAGATACCGATCAAGATAAGCCTTCAAAGGCACAAGCGCCCGAAATTCACTGTTTTGCCAATCGGCAATGATCAGCAATTCATTCTCAGTCGCCTGGGCCATCTGTTCGGAGGTCGGCTTTTCGAAGTTGAAAAGATAAGAGCGATCCCCCCGGGATCGGATTTCGCCATTTCCATCAATGACATAGGCCTCACGCAGACCGCGCTGGATTTGCGCCTGCCCTTGCGCCAGAACCTCTCGCAGTTCAGCATCGGAAATATAGAAATCGCGCGTCCGGGCATTGTCCAGAAAAAGCGCCAATACGACGGCGTCTTGCGTCAGGCCCTCTCGGTGTTCCTGTTCATAAGCTTCCGCAGCAGTAAGCGAGGATCCGACAACCTGCCTTACGCGGTCGGAAAACCAGCCCTCAAGACCAATATTCACCGTCAGACCGGCAAAGATTGCAACCGTGACAGTCGGCACCAGAGCCAACAGCGTGAAAGCTCCGATCAGTCGCAGGTGCAAACGGGACCCCGCGGATTTGGCCCGGCGCGCTGCAATCAGGTTGCCTACCTGACCCAGAACCAGCGCCGCAACCACGAGAACATAGACCAGATCCGCAAGCAGGATCAGGCGCAATGAGGGCGCGGTTGCCCCCAGATCGAATGGACCAATGACCAGATAAGTGGTCAAAGCCAGCACCGGGCCCAGCAAAACCAGACCCAAAGTTCCAAAATTGCGCAGCCTTCGGGATTTTCGCCACCGATTGACTGATAAAATCAGCCCGCTCTGTGCTCGGGTTGCCACCGTCTGCCCTCATCCTGATGTGCCGCTTGCGCGACTTACCGCCATATGTCGTGGTCGTTGCCCGGTCGAAACCCGGATGCCACGCTTTGTGTGGCGATATTACATCAGTTTGCGCCGCCGTGTCACCTGAATATCGAGCTCTGTTATCTTTTTGCGCAGCGTATTCCGGTTAATCCCTAGAAGATCAGCACATTTTGCCTGATTTCCCCCGGTCGCATCCAGGGCCAGTTCAATCAAAGGCGCCTCAACCTCACGCAAAATACGCTGATACAGACCCGGAGGTGGCAACATATTTCCATGTAGATCGAAATAGCGGCGCAGGTGGCGTTCGACCGAAGCCGAGAGCTTTTCGCGTTCTCCATTGCCCAGCACCGGCTCGGCTTCGGGTTGGCTGCCCAGCACCGACTCGACCTCGGTTTTGGAGATTTCATCGGCGCGGCTGGTCAAGCTCAAACGACGGACCGCATTTTCAAGCTGCCGTACATTTCCGGGCCAGGAATAGCGCCGTACCAGCTCGACCGCATCCGGACTGAACCAGCGTTTCGCGCCATGTTCGCGTTCTTCACGCGCCAGGAAATGATCCGCAAGCAAGGTGATATCATCGACCCTTTCGCGAAGGGCCGGAACATGCACTGTCGCACCGCAAAGGCGATAATACAGGTCTTGCCGGACGCGCCCGTTCTCCATGGCTTCGGTCAGGTCCGATTGGCTCGTAGCCATGAACCGAGGAACATGATCGCCTGGAGTGTCCATCATCCGAACGAGACGCGCCTGCAATTCGTCATCAATATCCGCGATCTCGTCGATAAGCAGCGTACCGCCCCGCACCCGTGCCATGACGCGCGCCGGGCCTTCAAGATCCCGCAGGTCGGCGGCAGTGGCCGTTACAAATGGCAGCGTCCTGCGATCGGAAAAATCATGTATCGCTTTGGCGATCAACGACTTGCCCGTTCCACTCTCGCCCGAAATCATGACCGACAGATCGGTATTCATCACCCGCGCCACCAAGCGATACAGCGCCTGCATCACTGGTGTCCGCCCCACCAGAGGCAGATCTTCCGGACGCTCTTGGGACGTGTTACCGGCATCTGACGGCGTGCGCTGTTTCTGTTCCAGCGCGCGCGCGGTACGCTTCATCAAATCCGGCAGGTCGAAGGGTTTCGGCAGATAGTCATAAGCTTCCGCCTCGGCTGCCTGGATGGCCGTCATGATCGTGTTTTGCGCCGAAATCACGATGACCGGTAATCCCGGTCGGTCCTGTGCGATTTTTGGCAACATCTCGAGCCCATTGCCATCCGGCATAACTACATCGGATATGACCACGTCGCCTTTGCCCTCGGCCACCCAACGCATCAAAGTGGTCAACGACGAGGTTGCATGCACCTTACACCCAGCGCGTGTCAGGGCCTGTGTCAGAACGGTCCGAATTGTGCGGTCGTCATCTGCAACCAGTACTGTTCCATCCATCAGGTGCTTTCCTTATTCTTGCTCTTTCCGGCGATTTATTGACTATTTCGCGTCACGCGGCGCGCGCCTCAGAGAGATGCGAAATTCCGTTCGTCCCGGAACCGACTCAGCCGAAATCCAGCCGTCGTGGTCCGAAATGATCTTGCTGACCAGCGCCAGCCCCAGGCCGGTGCCGTTTTCCTTGCCCGACACAAACGGGTCGAATATCTCGCCCCGAATCTTCTCCGGCAGACCGGGGCCGTCATCGGTCACTTCGATTTGCAGTGGCAGAGAATGACCTGACCCGTCGCTGCGCCGCAGGCGGAAAGAATGTTCAAAATACGTCCTTAACCGAATGGTTCCCCCTTTAGGATCAGCGGCTTCCGAGGCATTCTTTAACAAATTCAAGATGACCTGCAGAAACTGATCCGGGTCGCCATAAGCAAGTGGCAACGACGGGTCGTAATCTTCGATGATCGTCATATGGGCACCGAAACCCAACAGGGCCGACCGCCGTGCCCGATCCAGCACGTCATGTATGTTGACCGGTTTGAAATCGGGCTCAGAGAGATTTCCGAATTGTTCAACCTGCTCCAACAGTTTTACGATACGGCGACTCTCTTCGACAATAAGATCTGTTAATTCAAGGTCTTGCTGCGAGATATTCATGCTGAGAAGCTGCGCCGCGCCAGTAATTCCTGCCAGAGGGTTCTTAATTTCATGCGCAAGCATCTCGGCCATGCCTATCGCCGATTGCGCAGCAGATTTCACCGTGTTTCCACGGGTCATACGCCCAGCAAGTTCACGCGGCGTGATGATCATGATCATTGACCCCGGGTGTCCGACAAGCGGCGCGATCTGAAGCGCACATTGCAACGGCGCGCGGTTGCCTGACCCTACATCCACATCGTTCACAAATAGTGGCGTACCTTGCTGACGCGCTCTCAGAAACGCTTCTTCTAATGGAGCGTCCACGGCAATCTGATCCCAGACGGGATGCCCGATCACGGATTTGCGCGAGGCGTTCAGGAACCCTTCACCGGCGGAGTTTATGTCTGCGATCCGGTCACCTGCATCTATGACAAAGGCAGGAACCGGTAGCGAGGTCCAGATGCTGTGATCCGAGGTCATGCCGCCACCTCTGCATCACTGCCAAGTGCAGCACTCAACAGGTGCATCACCTCGTCCGTGTTGCGCGAAGTCAGCACCGCCCGGCGCAACGGGGCCGGTGTTCCAGCCTCATCCATATACCAGCCGAGATGCTTGCGAGCGACGCGCAGGCCCAGATCCAAACCATAAAACCCCAGCATGGCCTGATAATGGGCACGAACCATGTCGATCAGATCACTACCAGCGGGAATGAATGGCGCCTCTGCCCCGTATAGCTCATGCCCCATCTGCGCCAGTAGCCACGGTTTACCCTGCGCCCCACGCCCAACCATGACCCCATCGGCGGCGGACTGATCCAGCGCTATGCGTGCAGCGCCAGAATCAACAATGTCACCATTCGCAATCACCGGAATCGAGACCGCTTCTTTGACCGCCCGGATTGCGCTCCAATCGGCATGCCCTTTGTAGAACTGGCAACGTGTGCGGCCATGGATCGTGACCATTCGTATCCCAGCATCCTGCGCCCGCCTTGCCACATCGGGCGCGTTCAGCAATTTGTCATCCCATCCCAACCGGGTTTTCAGCGTCACGGGCACGTCCACGGCGCTGACAACGGCGTCGATCAATGTCAGCGCGTGGTCAGGTGTCTTCAGTAGGGCCGAGCCCGAATATCCATTTGTCACCTTCTTGGCCGGGCAGCCCATATTGATATCAATCACGCGCGCACCCCGATCAGCGACCTGGCGGGCCGCCTCGGCCATCCAATACGCCTCGCGTCCGGCAAGCTGGACAGCAGTGTTTTCCACATCCGCAGACAGCTCGGCCCGTTCGCGCACACCGGGTTTGGCCTGCACCATTTCCTGGCTGGCCACCATCTCACTGACGACCATCCCGGCCCCAAAGCGCATCACCAGATCGCGAAACGGACGATCAGTGATTCCGGCCATGGGCGCCAGTAGTACGGGCGGGTTCAAATCTTTGTCGGCAAGTCGCAGAGTCAACGTGCTTAATCCTTGAGCAGTTGCAGCTTTGATATCGAATTGAGTGCATATGAACAACAAAACCGCCATGAACAAGCATGCAAAATCATCGTTTGCCTATTTTTTAAGCAGATGAAACCGAGTGATTGCCTCTGCTTTCACCGCACCCTAAACATTGCCCTTAACTCGTCGGAGAGCACGACACATGACGACCGCAGCTATCATTGTCGCCGCAGGACGCGGTCAACGCGCCGGAGGCGGCACGCCAAAACAGTGGCGCCATCTGGCAGGTCGTCGGGTGGCCGACTGGACCATCGACCGATTCCGCGGGCAAGTCGATCACATCGTCCTTGTGCTGTCGAAGGAGGATGCCCCCGCCTGGGAAGAATTTGAAAGCGCCGATCTGATCCTCGCGGAAGGCGAGTCAGACAGAGCAGGATCGGTGCGCAGCGGGTTGTCGGCGTTGAACGGCATGAATGTGACCCGCGTCTTGATCCACGATGTCGCACGTCCTTGTGTCAGCACCGAGATCATTGATGCCGTTCTGGCCGCTCTGGACAATTTCCCCGGTGCCGCACCTGGCCTTGCGGTGACGGACGCCTTGTGGACAGCAAGCGACACTATGGTCACTGGCACGCAGGATCGATCCGGGTTGCATGCAGCGCAAACCCCGCAGGGCTTTCACTATGACGCAATCGTCGCTGCCCACACCGCGCATCCCGGAGGTTCAGCGGATGACGTGGAAGTCGCGCGCGCCGCCGGGCTGGACGTCTGCATCGTGCCGGGCGATACGGACAACCTGAAAATCACCCGACCCGAGGATTTTGCCAGGGCGGAACGCATATTGGGAACGGATATGGATGTAAGGCTGGGGAACGGCTACGACGTGCATCGTTTTGGTGACGGGGATCACGTATTCCTGTGCGGTATCAAAGTTCCGCATAACCGATCGCTTCAGGGGCATTCTGATGCGGATGTCGGTATGCACGCAGTCACCGATGCGATTTACGGAGCATTGGCACAAGGGGATATCGGACAGCACTTTCCGCCCTCAGATCCCCAATGGAAAGGCGCGGCAAGCGAAATTTTCCTGCGCCATGCGGTCGAGTTGGCCGGGCAGATGGGATATCGTATCTCGAATGTCGACTGCACGCTGGTCTGCGAATACCCCAAGGTCGGGCCTCACGCCGCGGCCATGCGGGCAGAGATGGCGAAGATCATGGAATTGCGCCAGGATCAGATTTCGGTCAAGGCCACAACCTCCGAGCGTTTGGGCTTTACCGGGCGTGCTGAAGGAATTGCTTCTATTGCAACAGCTTGTTTGGTGAAATCATGACCGTTGCACAACTGATTGGCACTGTTTGTGGCGTCGGATATCTGCGACCCGCCCCCGGCACCTGGGGGTCTTTGGTAGCCCTGCCCTTGGTATGGGTTCTGCATACTCTGGGCGGCTTCCCCTTACTGGCGGTCGCGACAGTCGCGGTGTTTTTCGGCGGTCTGTGGGCCACGCGGGTGATGACCGCCGGGCAAGAAGACCACGACCCTTCCGAGATTGTGATTGACGAGGTCGCAGGTCAGTTCCTCGCACTTTGGGCGATATCCTATCCCAGTTGGGCGCACGGGATCGACATTACAGCGCTGTGGCCAGGTTGGGTAACTGGGTTTGTACTGTTCCGCCTGTTCGACATCCTGAAACCCGGCCCCGTGGGTTGGGCTGACCGGCGCGGCGATCCCATGGGCGTTATGCTGGACGATGTGATTGCCGGGGTATTCGCGGCCATAGGCATCATGTTGGCCGCCGGGTTCAGCCACGGAGTTCTGGGGTTGTGACCGTTTCCGACCTGCTAGAAAGCGCCAAAGCGAAAGGGGTGATGATCACCACCGCCGAAAGCTGCACTGGCGGGATGGTCGCTGCGGCTCTGACCGACATCCCCGGCAGCTCTGCGGTCGTTGAGCGCGGTTTTGTGACCTACACAAATACTGCCAAACAGCAAATGTTGGGTGTCCGCAAGGAATCATTGGATGCCTATGGCGCGGTTTCTGAACAGGTCGCGCGCGAAATGGCCGAGGGTGCCTTGCGGAATTCACAGGCGCAACTGGCAGTGTCGGTTACCGGCATTGCAGGCCCGGGCGGATCCGAGTTTAAACCCGAAGGCCGGGTATGTTTTGGTGTGGCCGGTGACGGCATACCACCCATGACAGAAACCGTCGAATTCGGCGCATTGGGCCGCGATCGGGTGCGTCGAGCCGCGCGGGATCACGCGCTGGCATTGCTGTCAAAGGCACTTTTCAGCACTGCCCAATAATCGGGCATGTTCGACAATTTGACGCCCAATTAATCAACTCTTCAAAAAAGGCCCCTGAAATAGGCTGCTTTTTTGGGCTCTGCCTCTTTTTTCCCCACTCGCAATCCGCTTCAAGCCCCGCCACGCATTCTGAAAAGGAGAGTGGCTGATGAATGGAGCCGATACCGCCTGGATCATAGTAGCAACCGCACTGGTCCTGTTCATGACACTTCCGGGCCTGGCCCTCTTCTATGGCGGCCTTGTACGCGCCCGCAACGTGCTAAGCGTGTTCATGCACTGCTTTAGCATCGCCTGCTTGATGAGCATTCTCTGGCTGGTCGCAGGATATTCCATCGCCTTCGGCCCCGGTGAAAGCGGGATTTGGGGTGGGTTGGGCAAGGCCTTTCTGAATGGTGTTGATGCCGACAGCCTGGCCGGCACCCTGCCCGAAATTCTGTTCTTTGCCTTCCAGATGACCTTTGCCATTATCACCCCCGCCCTGATCGTCGGCGCCTATGTCGAGCGGGTTGGCTTTGGCTTTGTTCTGACCTTCTCTGCCCTGTGGATGCTGCTGTGTTATGCGCCCGTGGTCCATTGGATATGGGGCGGCGGAATGCTGAGCGATGGCGGCATTTTTGGCGAGATTGGTGTGCGAGATTTCGCCGGTGGCATCGTGGTGCATGAAACGGCAGGTCTGGCCGCATTGATCATTGCCGTTGTACTCGGCCCGCGCCGCAATCGCACGACGCCTCCGCATAATCCGGGCTATGTCATGATCGGCGCCGCAATGCTGTGGGTCGGCTGGTTCGGCTTCAACGGCGGCTCGCAACTGGCGGCAGATGGTGGTGCGGCGATGGCGATGACCGTGACGCATCTTTCGGCGGCCACTGCATCCCTGACCTGGGCATTGTGGGAGAAAATTCGCTTTGGCAAAGCCTCGATGGTGGGTCTTGTGACCGGAACCATCGCCGGTCTCGCTTCGATTACCCCAGCATCGGGTTTCGTCGGCCCGGTTCAGGCGCTGATCATCGGCGGCGTCGCAGGCATCCTGTGTCAGGAAGCGGTCTATGTCATGCGCAACATTTTGAAAATCGACGATACGCTGGACGTGTTTGCGGTGCATGGCGTTGGCGGCATCTTTGGCACGATCATGATCGCCTTGTTCGGTCTGGGTACCTGGACCGCGCAGCTTGGCGGGCTGGCAATCGTGGGCGTCTTTACCGCTGTGGTGACCTTTGTGCTGATCAAGCTGGTCTCAGCCGTCACGCCGCTGCGTGTGGATGCCGAGACCGAGACCAATGGCCTTGACTTGTCGGTGCATGGCGAACGTGCCTACGACATGTCAAGCTAACCACCAAACCATTGTGAAAGCTTACAGCGGGCCCCATTCGGGCCCGCTTTTCTTTTGCCTGCCCTCTCGACTCTGACGGCAGCAGCAGGCTATCAGCCCCGAAGGTTTTTCAGCTCAGAGGTCCCGCCATGATCCCCAGTTCCTTTCCCGACAGCACCGAAATCGCCCGTCTGACCGCGCGGATGCTACTGGAGATCAAGGCCGTTCACTTCAATTCGCGCGAGCCATTCACATTGGCCAGCGGACTGCCCAGCCCGACCTATATCGACTGCCGAAAGCTGATCTCGTACCCGCGCATCCGGTCTACTCTGATGGATTTCCTGACCGTTACAGTGATGCGGGATGCGGGCTTTGAAGCGTTCGACAATATCGCTGGCGGCGAAACTGCGGGCATTCCCTTTGCCGCGATGGTCGCTGAACGCATGGCCCTGCCGATGACATATGTGCGTAAAAAGCCCAAAGGCTATGGCCGCAACGCCCGGATCGAAGGCGCGATGAACGAGGGCGAGCGTGTGTTGCTGGTTGAGGATCTGACCACCGATGGCGGATCCAAACTGTCCTTCGTTGATGCGATCCGCGAAACCGGCGCGACCTGCGGGCATACGGCGGTGATCTTCTATTATGGCATCTTTCCGGAAACCGAGAAAACTCTGGGCGATCATGGGGTGAAACTGCATTCGCTGTGCACCTGGTGGGATGTTTTGGCCGAGGCCAAAGCACAGAAAGCCTTTGATACGGAAACACTTGACGGTGTCGAAGCCTTCCTGAACGACCCGCGCGGCTGGCAAGAGGCCAATAAAACTTCCTAAACCTGTTGTGGATGGATTGGGGATAAGCGCCAAAGAATCGGCTGAGCATATACGATATCTGGTGACTTTTCCCCGCTTTCCTACATAATAGGCCAAGCACACCACAGCGTCCAATCTGTCTGGAAAGTTATCCCTAGGCCTTACCCCCAGTTAGCCACAGGTATTTCCAGATAGCTTGCAATGGCGTTTCGCGTATAGAACCTCGGGACGGGCAGCGGGGACAAAATGAACGAGATAAGCAGCATCGAGCAGGCAGCGGCACAGATCCAAAACGCCGATACCATGCCGCATTCTATTGAGGCTGAACAACAGCTTCTGGGTGCGATCCTGACCAATAATGATCTGTATGACCGGGTCGCCTCGATCATCGGTGCCGAGCATTTCTATGATCCGGTCCATGCGCGTATTTACGAGGTCGCCGCGACCCGTATCGCCAAGAACGCGCTGGCTTCGCCCGTCACGCTGAAATCTTTCATGGCCGAGGATGAAGGCCTGAAGGAACTGGGCGGTCCGGCCTATCTGGTCAAGCTGGCCGGGGCCTCGATCAGCGCCTTTGCGGTGCATGACTATGCCCAGATGATCTATGATCTTGCCATCCGGCGCGAGTTGATCCGACTTGGCCGCGATATCTCGGACAAGGCGGCGCGGGTCGATGTGGCGAGCGAGCCCAAGGAACAGATCGTTGAGGCTGAACAGCAGTTGTATCAGCTGTCTGAACAAGGCCAGACCGAACAGGGGTTTCAATCCTTCCTCAAGGCGGTCACCGAGGCTGTCAACGTCACCAACGAGGCCTATCAGCGCGGTGGTGGAATGGCCGGGATTTCCACCGGTCTGACCGATTTGGACAAGCAGTTGGGTGGCTTGCACCCGTCCGACCTGATCATTCTGGCCGGGCGTCCGTCGATGGGGAAAACCTCATTGGCGACAAACGTGGCGTTCAACGTGGCCAAAGCGTACAAGCGCGGGCTGAAACCCGACGGCACCGAAGGCGCGATTGACGGCGGCGTTGTCGGGTTCTTCTCATTGGAAATGAGCGCCGAGCAGTTGGCGGGTCGGGTTCTGGCCGAAGCCTCGGAAATCTCGAGCCACAAGATCCGCCAGGGTGACATGACCGAGGGTGAGTTTCGCCGCTTTGTTGATGCAGCCAAGGAGCTGGAAGCCTGCCCGCTGTTCATTGACGACACCCCGGCACTACCGATTTCACAGCTCGCCGCGCGTGCACGGCGGTTGAAGCGGACCCATGGATTGGACCTGCTGGTGATCGACTATCTGCAGCTGTGCCGCGGCATGGCCGAAAACCGCGTCAACGAAATCGCTGAGATTTCGATGGGTATGAAAGCCATTGCCAAGGAACTGAACATCCCGGTCATCGCATTGTCTCAGCTATCCCGGCAGGTTGAAAACCGAGACGACAAGCGCCCTCAACTGTCCGACCTGCGGGAATCAGGCTCGATCGAACAGGATGCCGACGTGGTGATGTTCGTGTTCCGCGAGGAATACTACAAAGAACGGGAAAAGCCCGGCGATCATGAGTTGGAGAAGATGGAAGAGTGGAAGCAGGCCATGGAACGCCTGCACGCCAAGGCCGAAGTTATCGTTGGCAAACAGCGCCACGGCCCCATCGGTACGGTCGAGCTGTCCTTCGAAGCACAGTTCACCCGCTTCGGGAACCTCGTCAAACCCTGGCAGCAGGACGGTCAGATCGAAGGCTACTGACCGTCACCAAAGGTCGGGTCGGTCAAACGCGCTGACACAGCGTGACGGCCCCACTATCGGATCAGCCTGTGAACCAGACAGAGATTGCCCTAGCCATCCGATCGGCTGGCTAAGCGGCATTGGCGGCTGCGCGAATGCCTCAGAAATGGGCAGGAAACCGGTTTTGCCGTAATATGACGGATCTCCGTAGGTTATTGCAAAATCGACGCCTTGGGCCCGCAGTTGGTCCAGACCAAAGGTGATCAGCTTCTGCCCGATCCCACCCTGTTGCCGATCCGTCCGCACGGCCACGGGCGACATCAGAAACACCCGTCGCGGATCCTGATCAAAGGTCAGGCGCGAGAACATGATACATCCAAGAAGATCGCCCCCATCAGTCGCAACACATCCCTGCAGATCCTGATCGGGCTCGGTTTTCAGCAATTCCCTGATCAAAGATTGAATGGCCCGTCCTTCCTCGGCCCCCTCTGAAGCAGAGAACACATCATAAAAGAAATCAGGCAACCTACTGCTCTGGTTTTTGTACCCAAACGAGAGTTCAATCATGTTTTCATCCCAACAGGCCCCCTTGGGTATTAGTGAACGATCACCTTGACCCGATCATGGTTGACCACGATGTGCGCACAATAGTGATTTGGCGCCCTCAGATGTTCAATACGCAGATTTACGCTGTTTCAACCCGCTTCCCGGCCTCAAGGTGCCGTTATGCGCAACGTACAGGTCAATTATCGCTGCGACCCCCCTTGACCTGACGCGATCCAATGTCATGAACAGACGCATGAGTACTGCACGCTTAACGATCAATCTTTATACACTGGCCAGCAACTGGCAGGCGCTTGATGCAAAGACGTCCTGTGAAACGGGTGCCGTGGTCAAGGCCGACGCCTATGGCCTGGGCGCTGGTCCTGTCTCTGCCGCACTTGCTGAAGAAGGTGTCAGAAATTTCTTTGTCGCGGCTGCCGAAGAAGGTGCCGCCGTGCGCGAGGCTGTCGGACCCGACGCAACGATAAGTGTTTTTTCCGGGCATATGGAAGGCGACAGCGACCAACTGCTCCAACACAATTTGACGCCATTGCTGAATTCGCCCGAACAGTTCCGCCGCCATCGTCAGGCCTTGCCTGAACACGCCTTTGGAATCCAGTTGGATACCGGCATGAATCGCTTGGGGATTGAGCCTGCGGACTGGGCCGCGTTGCGCACAGAGATCGAGCCGCTTAATCCGTCGCTGGTGATGTCGCATCTCGCCTGTGCGGATGAACCTGACAACCCGATGAATCGCCACCAACTGCGGGTGTTCCACGAATTGACTGATGGAAGTGCGGCCCCCAGATCGCTTGCGGCCACCGGCGGTATCCTTCTGGGCAGCGATTATCACTTCGACCTTTGCCGTCCCGGTATCGGGATGTATGGCGGACAACCCTTTGCCGATGCGAAACCCGTCGTCACCGTCGACCTTCCGGTCATTCAGGTGCGCGAGGTCGAGCCCGGCGAAAGCGTGGGATACGGCAATAGCTGGGTCGCGCGGCGCAAATCCCGTATCGCCACGGTTGCGGCCGGGTATGCAGACGGGCTTCACCGCGCTATCGGAGGCGGCATTGATGCCTTTGTGGCGGACAGGCCCTGCCCTGTCGTTGGCCGGATCTCAATGGATCTGATCACCATCGACGTAACGGATCTGCCCGAGGATCCGGAACGCCTGCGTATTCTCAACGGTCACCAGACAGTAGATGATCTGGCCGAGGCCGCCGGCACCATCGGGTATGAAATTCTGACATCTCTAGGCGCGCGCTACTCTCGGGGCTATATCGAATGAACCCTCTTTCAATGCTGGGCGGGTTGGGACGTACAGCCCTGTCTTTGCTTGCAAATTTCGGCAAGGTCGCTCTGTTCTTTGTAGACGCGATTTCACATATTTTCCGCCCCCCCTATTATCCGCGCGAATTTGCGGTCGCTCTGATGAATATCGGTTGGATGTCCCTGCCGGTGGTTGGCCTGACGGCGATATTTACCGGCGGTGCATTGGCGCTTCAGATCTATGCGGGTGGTGCGCGTTTCAATGCCGAAGCTGTGGTGCCACAAATCGTAGCGATTGGCATGGTGCGCGAGCTTGGGCCTGTTCTGGGTGGTCTGATGATTGCAGCGCGGGTCACATCGTCCATCGCTGCGGAAATTGCGACCATGAAAGTGACCGAGCAGATCGACGCGCTGGTAACTTTGTCCACCCATCCGATGAAATACCTCACCGCGCCGCGGGTGCTGGCCGCCGTCATCACAGTGCCGATTCTGGTTGCGGTTGGCGATGTGATCGGCATTGCGGGCGGATATATCGTGGCGACCCAAAGCCTGGGCTTCAACGCAGCGGCCTACCTGCAAAACACCATGAATTTCCTCGAATTTCATGACATCGTCTCTTCGCTTACCAAGGGCGCGGCCTTTGGCCTGATCACGGCGACCATGGGCTGTTACTACGGCATGAATTCGGGCCGGGGCGCGCAGGGCGTAGGCGCTGCGACCAAATCTTCGGTCGAGGCTGCCGCAATCATGATTCTGGCTGCAAACTTCGTTCTCACAGGGGTGTTCTTCTCGATATGATCCGGATGGAGAATGTACATAAAGCCTTTGGGTCCAATCAGGTCCTCAAAGGCGTCAATATCGAGATCCCCAAGGGCACCTCGATGGTCATCATCGGCGGGTCGGGCACCGGCAAATCTGTGGCGCTGAAATGCGTTCTTGGCCTGATCAAACCTGACAGCGGCACGATCTATGTGGACGGCAAAGATGCCACCAAAGGCGACCGCGATGCCTTTTTGGCCCGGTTTGGAATGCTGTTTCAGGGCGGAGCGCTGTTTGACTCGCTGCCCGTCTGGCAAAACGTCGCCTTCCGCCTGCTGCGCGGTTCGCTCAAACGCCCCGTGGACGAGGCGCGCGAGATCGCCATCGAGAAACTGCGCCGCGTGGGCCTGAAAGCGGATGTGGCCGACCGGTTCCCGGCTGAACTGTCGGGCGGCATGCAAAAACGCGTGGGCCTGGCCCGCGCCATCGCCGCCGAGCCCGAGATCATTTTCTTCGACGAGCCCACCACCGGCCTTGATCCCATCATGTCCGGCGTCATCAACGACCTGATCCGCGAGATCGTGACCGAAATGGGCGCCACCGCGATGACCATCACCCACGACATGAGCTCGGTCCGCGCGATTGCCGACAACGTCGCCATGCTGCACGGAGGCGTGATCCAATGGACCGGCCCCGTCGGCCAGATGGACGCCTCGGGAGATCCCTATGTGGAGCAGTTCATTAGCGGGAGTGCGGAAGGGCCGATTGAGGCGGTGCGTTAGACAGGCGCACCTTTCCTTTCTTGTTTCAAGTTCTCGTAGGCTTCTTTTACATAGTCTAGCCGCAGTAAGTATTTCCCGCGCGGGACCACAAAATCTGGCGTCTGAATCCGGGCAAGCGCCAATGTTTGACTCAGATGAGTTCCCGAAAACAGAACGTAATTGGGATCTTGCCCTGAAAATCGATTGTAAATTTTTCCACCGAACCAACGCGCCCTGCGTTGCGCTTGTAGCGCTTCCTGGAGGCGAAAATGCATTACGCCAAACAACTGTTCGCGATCAAATGGCATAATGTCTGCAGCGAGACTTCCCGCTGAAAGAACCCCTGCGAGGCCAACAGTTATAGCCTCGCTGACCCCCTTCTGGGTTGGGGACGGGCCTTCGACAATTTTTATAACAGGTTCAGTCATCTAAATTTTATTCGTAAACAAAGTGATGTGTATCAATAGCGTTTCAGATATCGGTATAGGCACAATACAGACTGAGGTTAAATATTCACCTCATCGAAAAGTTCCGAAGAGTATCTATAATGACCCTCCGCCTCGTCACCCTCTCGCTCCTGATCCTCTACCCCATCGCGTGGTTCGCCCCGCTGATGCGTGCGGGGTTCCTGCCCATCTTCGGCCTTTCCGAAATCAGCGTCATTACCGGGCTCCAGTCCCTTTGGAAGTCCGATATCTTCCTCGCGCTGATCGTCACCGTCTTTGCCCTTTTCGCGCCCTATCTGAAAACCATCGGCACCGCCCTGATCCAATGGGACCTGCTGGATGCGCGCGTTCAACCTGCGCTGAATATTCTCGGTAAGCTGGCGATGGCCGACATTTTCCTCATCGCGCTCTATATCACGCTGGCCAAGGGCATCTCTTACGCGACCATCGAAACCGCCTGGGGGCTTTACCTGTTTACGGCCTGTATTTTGGCCTCAATCGGCTTGGGTATTATTACCGAGATGACATCCAGATCACGAAATGATCAGACCTAATTGATTGAAAACACTTATCTGAGTATCATCTTAATATTTCGAGCAGCCAGTTTCTTGTAGTGATCGGTCCGTAGCGGATCAAAAATTATGTTCAACCTTTGTCCGCTTCGGCCCGATATGTATCGGTTTGAGAAGGAGATCGTCGAACATGACCGCACTCCACACGTTAACATTACAGTTTCAAAACGCATTTTTACGACTGACATTTTTTCTGATTTGTTCCGCGGCTTTTCTGGCCGTCGCAACCACTATGCTATCCGCCCTGGGCGTGCTGCCATGGCTTTCCATGCAAGCCG
The DNA here is from genome assembly GCF_059610845.1 of Ruegeria sp. CDSC021. Classification (NCBI taxonomy): domain Bacteria; kingdom Pseudomonadati; phylum Pseudomonadota; class Alphaproteobacteria; order Rhodobacterales; family Roseobacteraceae; genus Ruegeria; species Ruegeria sp. CDSC021. The sequence goes on along the minus strand of NZ_JBXWOK010000001.1, from coordinate 373,465 downwards.
GACTGGCAGGCGGTACCATCATCGACGCCGGGATCTATGTTCAGATTGGCCTGACCGCTCTGATCCTGATGCTGGCCTTCTACCTTCCTGCGAATGCCCGGATGATGGCGCTGGAAAACGCGCACCGTAAATTTGCGCTGAACATGCACGACATCGCCCATGCCTATCAGCTGGCCCATGCGCAGGACCGCAGCGGGGCATTTATCCTGTCGTCCGAATTTGATGCGGTCAAAGAGCGGATGGCCTTCCTGCGCCAACATCCCAACCTGCAATCGCTCGAACCTGAGATTCTGGAGTTGGCCGCGCAAATGAGCCAGATAAGCCAAGAACTGGCCGAAACTTACGGGGATACCCGCATCGCCCGTGCCCGCACATTCCTGCAGCAACGCCAGGAAGAGATCGAACTGTTTCAGCAACGGCTGGAAGAGGCGCAAACCATTCAGCACGAGCTGCGCCAGTGGACCCATGATGTTGAAATCGAGGAATCCATCGCTCGTTCTCAGCTAACCCGCCTGCGCGACGAACTTTTCGAACTGTTGCCGGAACTGTCAGCGCAACTGCAGCAGCCCAAGGACGGTGCATCGAAGCCGTCGAGCGTCATAGCTATGTCGCCACCTCGCGCCGCCGAATAGGCGCGACAGCGCCCGCCATGGACGATGGCCCAAACGGGCCTGAGGATATGGCGCGCTACCGGTGGAGATGAAGGCCCACGAGGGCTTGAAGAACCGCCATTCCTCGGGCACCAAGGGCGCCATGGCAAAGACAACTTTTTCATGCTCGGCCTGCGGTGCCACTCATTCACGGTGGTCCGGGCGCTGTGACGGTTGCGGTGAATGGAATTCCATCACGCAAGACGTACCCCTTTCGGCTGGCCCAGCCAAAAAATCCCTCGGTGGTAAGCGCGGCCAGTCTATCACACTCACGGACCTGTCGACCGAGGAAACGCCCCCTCCCCGCACGCTCTGCGGGGTCGAGGAGTTGGATCGCGTGTTGGGAGGCGGACTCGTCCCCGCCTCGGCCTTGCTGGTAGGTGGGGATCCGGGCATCGGCAAATCCACCCTTTTGCTGCAGGCCGCGGCCCGGTTCTCGCGTGCAGGTGTGAAAACCATTTACGTCTCGGGCGAGGAAGCCAGCGCGCAGGTTAGGATGCGCGCGCGCCGGTTAGGGCTTGAAGATGCGCCCGTGCAACTGGCCGCCGAAACCAACCTGCGTAACATCCTCACCACGCTGGAAGCTGAGAAACCCGGTCTCGCAATCATCGACTCAATTCAAACCATGTGGGCCGACAACGTCGACAGCGCACCGGGTTCAGTGTCACAAGTCCGCGCCGCAGCACATGAATTGACCACGTTTGCGAAACGACACGGAGTTTCAATCATCATGGTTGGCCATGTCACCAAAGATGGCCAGATCGCTGGCCCCCGCGTGGTTGAACACATGGTTGATACCGTTCTTTATTTCGAAGGCGAACGCGGGCATCAGTTCCGTATTCTGCGCGCGGTCAAGAACCGGTTTGGTCCAGCCGATGAGATTGGCGTGTTCGAGATGACAGGCAAGGGTCTGGCACAAGTCACAAACCCGTCGGCCCTGTTTCTATCTGAACGCGGCAAGCCCAGCCCCGGATCGGCCGTATTTGCTGGTATCGAAGGGACACGGCCGGTTCTGGTCGAGCTTCAGGCGCTGGTTGCCCCATCCCCCCACTCTCAGCCTCGCCGAACCGTCGTCGGCTGGGACAGCGGACGGCTGGCAATGATCCTTGCCGTGCTCGAAGCCCGTTGCGGCATCCCCTTTGCCGGGCTTGATGTCTATCTCAACGTCGCTGGCGGGCTTAAAATCACCGAGCCAGCCGCGGACCTTGCCGTTGCTGCCGCGCTACTCAGCGCGCGCGAGGACACAGCCCTGCCAACGGACACCGTCGTTTTCGGAGAAATCTCGTTGTCCGGGGCACTTAGACCGGCCCCTCAGACAGAAAACAGGTTGAAAGAAGCCCAAAAACTTGGTTTCACATCCGCCATAGCTCCGGCAGGCGGGAAAACCGGTACTGTGGCAGGTCTGACACTCACCCGGCCCTCTGATTTGGTAGGGTTTGTTGGCGAAACCTTCGGAGCAGGTTAAGGTAACGCCTTGAGGGGCAGAAAAAATTACGGGCGAGGGCCATGGAAGGTTTTACAATAATTGACGGGGTAGTTGCCCTGATCATCGTTATATCGGGTCTGCTGGCCTATTCCCGTGGCCTGTTGCGGGAAATTCTCGCGATCGCGGGATGGGTTGCGGCGGCAGTTTTGGCATTCATTTTCGCACCACAGGCCGTTCCACTGGTCAAAGAAATCCCCGTTGTCGGAGATTTCCTGCGCGACAGTTGTGAATTGTCGGTTATCACCGGGTTCGCTGGCGTGTTTGCCATTGCCCTGATCGTGGTTAGTATATTTACCCCACTGTTCTCATCGCTTGTGCAACGGTCTGCGCTGGGCGGCTTGGATCAGGCACTTGGGTTTTTCTTTGGAATCGCGCGCGGCATCCTTTTGGTGGCGATTGCCTTCTTCGTCTATGACACAGTCATGACGGGCCAATCCTACACAATCGTCGACGAAAGCCGGTCAGCCAAAGTGTTCGAACAATTCAGCGACAAAATCGAAGAGCAAAACCCCGAAGCCGCGCTGGGGTGGGTAACCTCCCAATATGAAGAACTGGTAGCCAGCTGTGGTGAAAGCGCCGATCCATCCGACGCACCTGCCGCCCCTGAAACACCTGCAGCGGAATAAAGCAAAAGCCCGGTCAAAGCCGGGCTTTTTCAATTCGACTTAGACAAACCCTTCTCCGGCGCAAACGGTGCATCTGATGTTTTTCAGCCCAAAGCACCCCTCGCAACGGGACATGACGGGCTTGCCAAAAATGTCCCGACTTTTGATCACTTCACCTGCGCCTCCGCAAATCTGACAGGGTGCGCGCCCCATTCCACGGCATCGGTGGCACCGGCGTTTTACCGGTTCTTGCTTTTTCTGACCTTGATTGTTTTGCCACATGTCTGAAATCCGCTTGGCTTGAAGAAACTATTGTTTCGGATTGTTTCCTCTATGACAGCACAAGCTGCGAAACCTGTCACCTTTTGTTCGGCCATTGTGGCAAATTCCACCTGCGTCAAATCGCAAATGTGATCCTTTGATGACACAGCCACCGTAAGGCTTTATGTGAAGTCCGAACTGACATGGAATCGGAGCTGCCGATCTTGCTGTATCTGTTTTCTTTCGCGCCTGCCGCTTACGACCAGGGCGCGTCTGCATCCCAAGATCTATGGGAAGTATCAGGCAAAGACACCGCCATGCTGATGTTCCGAACACCGCCACAACTTAAATCGTCATAGTAATTTGGAGCCCGTACATGTGTGGGATTTTGGGGATCGCAAGCAGAACACATGATGTGTTTGCGGAAATCTATGACGGGCTTCTGATGCTACAGCACCGGGGTCAGGATGCATCGGGTATCGTCACGTATACCGGAGAGTTCTTCCGCGAAAAGAAGGCCAACGGGCTGGTCAAGGACGTGTTTAACGCTCAGGACGCCGATACCCTGCTTGGAAAGGTCGGCATTGGCCATGTGCGCTATCCGACTGCCGGGTCGCTCAGCGCGGCCGAGGCGCAGCCGTTCTTCGTGAATGCCCCGTATGGCATCTACCTGGTTCATAACGGCAATATCACCAACACTGCCGCACAGCGTGAGAAGGTCACCGGAAAATACAGCCGCCACCTGCGCACAACGTCAGATTCGGAAATTCTGCTGAACGTTCTGGCGGACAAGGTTGCTGACGCAATCAAGGTCAATGGCAACGCCGAGCCCATTCGGAATATCTTTGCCGGTGTGAAGATGACGATGGAACGGGTACAGGGCGCCTATTCGGTAATCTGCCTGATTGCAGGTGTCGGAATGCTGGCCTTCCGCGACCCGCACGGAATTCGCCCGCTCTCGGTGGCCATCCGCGAAACCGAAAGCGGTGGCGACGACTTTGCGTTTGCCTCGGAAGATGTGGCCTTTGGCATCAACGGCTTCAACAAGATGCGCGACCTGCGCCCTGGCGAAGCGATTCTGATCGACCTGGACGGCAACATGCACGAATTCCAGGCGGTCGAAGGCAAGCTGACACCCTGTATCTTTGAATATGTCTATCTGGCGCGTCCGGATTCTCTGTTGGACGGCGTCTCTGTCTATAAAACGCAGATGCGTATGGGGCAGACGCTGGCCAAACAGATCCAGGAATCAGGGCTTGAGATTGATCGGATCATCCCGGTCCCAGACAGCGCCCGCCCGGTCGCGCTTGAGGCGGCCAAGATCACCGGCATTCCCTATCGCGAAGGTCTGGTAAAGAACCGCTATGTCGGACGAACGTTCATCATGCCCGGTCAGGCCGAACGTCAGAAATCCGTGCGCCGCAAACTGAATGCGGTTCCGCTGGAGTTTGACGGCCACAATGTTCTGTTGATCGATGATTCCATCGTCCGCGGGAACACGATCAAGAAGATTGTGCAAATGTGCCGCGAGGCTGGAGCCAAGAAGGTCTACATTGCCAGCGCCTCACCGCCGGTGAAATACCCCAATGTCTATGGCATCGACATGCCCACCAAACATGAGCTGATTGCCCATGGCAAAGAGGTCGAGGAAATCCGGCAAGAGCTCGGTGCAGACGCCCTGATCTATCAGCATCTGGACGATCTGATCTGGGCCGCCAAGGAAGGAAATCCAGAAATCGAAGCGTTCGACTGTTCGTGTTTTGACGGAAAATACATCACCGGAAGCGTCAGCAAAGACTATCTGGATACGCTCGAAAGCAGCTCACGCGTTAGTAAGAAACGTGAAGACATGCAGGTGCCCGGCGGATCCTGGAATGCGGCGAAGCTGGCTTCGGGATAAGTTTCCGGCGAATCGGTAGCTCTCTGCCCGGTCCAAGCCGGGCGGTTTCCGACCTGCATCGGTGTAAATTCGCTTAGTTTCCGCGCACAACTTTTTGGCGAAGGAAATGCAATCGCAATGGGTTCACCGATTGCCTTTTGAAAGTGACGGAACGGACAATTCACCAGACCTTTTGTTCCCTTGTTGCGTTTGATAGCCCGCCTCCAACCACTCATCAAAAGGGGTTGGGGCCGCGTGCCGCAACCGCACTCTATGTCAAACAAAACCGTCACAAGCGCGGCCACGCAACAGGGCGCGCTTAGCAAAAACTCTGTCACCCTGCTTGGGGTGTTTGGGCCAAAAGCCGATATGCGCGCGCTGATGCGGATGTCTTCTGGCCGGGTCAAAGAGGTCAAGCTGGGCAGCCGTGTGTCTTCAGGTACTATTGTGGCCATTGATGCCGAGGGCATCATGCTGCGACAAAGCGGTCAGACGACGCGCATAGCGATCCCAGGCAGCTAATCCTGTCTTGACGCGCTGCACGCTTGGGTTCAAACCGCAGTCATGACCGATCAGACTAAAATCGCCCTCATCACCGGGGCCTCACGCGGGCTGGGCGCTGCCCTGGCCGAGGCGCTGGCACCAGAGTACCACATCGTCGCTGTCGCCCGTACCACCGGCGGGTTGGAAGAACTGGACGACCGCATCAAAGCAAAGGGCGGTTCAGCCACCCTGGCTCCGATGGATATTGCCGACCCGAATGCGATGGCCACTCTGTGTCGTGGCATCCATGATCGCTGGGGCAAGGTGGACCTGTGGCTGCATACTGCGGTTCACACTTCGGCCCTGACGCCGACCCATTTCATTGACCCCAAGGAATGGACCAAAGCCATTAACACCAACGCAACCGCCACGTCGGTCCTGATCCCCTATGTTGCGCCTTTGCTGGGTGAGGCCGGCCATGCGGTGTTTTTCGATGATCTGAAGGCGGGTGAGAAATTCTATGGCATCTACGGTGCCACCAAGGCGGCGCAGATGGCTCTGGCCCGTAGCTGGGCGCTGGAAACTGAGCGCACCGGGCCGCGTGTGAGCATCGTGGAACCGGCTGCCATGCCAACTGCCGTGCGTGCCCGGTTTCATCCCGGTGAGGATCGGGAGGCATTGACCAGCACCGCAGATGAAGCGGCGCGCATTCTGGCTCTGTTATAGGAATGGCCCATTGGGCCATGCCTCCGGCGGAGGTATTTTTAGCCAGATGAAGCCGGCGGATTACGCGATGTGAACACCGTTTCTTCCGGCCAGATCGACGAAGAATTGCCATGCAACACGGCCCGAGCGCGCACCACGTGTGGCCTGCCATTCGATCGCTTCGGCGCGCAGGGAGTTTGCGTCGACCGAGACGCCGTAAGAAGCACAATAGCGGTCGATCATGGCAAGGTATTCGTCCTGATCGCAAGGATGGAAACCCAGCCATAGCCCGAACCGGTCCGACAGTGAGACCTTCTCTTCTACGGCCTCAGACGGGTTGATGGCGCTGGAACGTTCATTTTCGATCATATCCCGCGGCATCAGGTGGCGGCGGTTTGAGGTGGCGTAGAACACCACATTTTCCGGGCGACCTTCGATGCCACCGTCCAGCACTGCCTTGAGCGATTTGTAGTGCTGATCATCGTGGCTGAAGGACAGGTCATCACAATACAGGATGAACCGATGCGGCGCGGCGCGTAGATGGTTCAGCAGACGCGCGACCGAGCCCATATCCTCGCGCTGCAGCTCAACCAGTTTCAGATCGGGATGTTCGTTCTGCAAGGTGCCGTGGACCGCTTTGACAAGGCTGGATTTGCCCATACCGCGCGCACCCCAGAGCAGTGCATTGTTGGCCTTAAATCCAGCGGCAAAGCGGCGTGTATTGTCCAAAAGTGTATCGCGAGACCGGTTGATACCCACCAAGAGATCCAAATCGACCCGATTGACCTGCTTAACCGGTTCCAGGCGGTCGGGTTCGACATGCCAGACAAAAGCCGGAGCTGCGGCAAAATCGGGCGCGGCCAAAGGCGCCGGGGCCATGCGATCCAGCGCGTCGGCAATACGGTTCAGGGCTTGTGTATCCATTGGGGCCTCCGGTCGTGTTTGGAGGGTCTCAAACCATGTTCCGCCCGGCGCGACAAGAGCGGCGCATGAAAAAGGCGCGCCGGGCTGGGCGCGCCTGTTCATTGCTTGATCGCAGCTTTATTTGCCGTCTTCTTCGTGGATGATATCGGCATCAGCCTCTTCTTCGTCGTCATAGTATCCTTCTGCGCGCAGCTCGGCCTCGCGCTTTCTCTCAACTCGGGCGACAAGGAAGATCGACACCTCATAAAGACCATACACCACGACAAACAGGATGATCTGAGTGATCACGTCTGGCGGTGTCACAAGGGCAGCAAGCACCAGAATACCTACCATGGCGTATTTCCGGACACTGCCCAAACCTTCGGCGCTGACCAGACCGGCCTTGCCCATTAGGGTCAGCAGCACAGGCAGTTGGAAACACAGGCCAAAGGCAAGGATGAATTTCAGCGTGATATCCAGCGATTCATTCACCTTGCCGAAGAACGTGATCTTCACGCCCTCGGTGGTTTCGGGCACAACCACGATCTCTTCTGGAACATCTCCGGTAGTCGCCGACAACAGATTGGCGAAAATCGAACTGACATCCGCAAAGCCCAAAAAGAACTGCATGGCCAGCGGCGTTACCACGAATTGTGCAAATGATGCCCCAAGCAGGAACATGAACGGCGAGGCGACCAGGAATGGCAGGAAAGCGCCCTTCTCAGACCTGTACAGACCGGGCGCCACAAAGCGCCAGAGTTGATAGGAGATCACCGGGAAGGCCAGCGCAAACCCAAACACCATCGAAATTCGGAACAGCGTAAACAGATATTCCTGTGGCGAGGTATATTGCAAAGTCGGAGACGGATCGCCCAGATCGCGCAGCGTTGCCTCGATTGGTTGGACCAGGAATTGCAGGATCGGTTCCGCGACCGTAAAGGCCAGGACAATGCCAATTACAAAGGCAATGACCGCGCGGATCAACCGCGTGCGCAGTTCCGCCAGATGCTCGATCAATGGGGCCGAGCTGTCTTCGATCTCGTCTGTGTCGGTCATGATTTGCCTTCGGTTTTCAGCGCGGCTTCGGCCTCTTCAGCCTTGGCCAGCGCGTCGGCGGCTTCTTTCGCCTTCCGCACGGCCGCAGCGCGTGCGGTCGAGGCCTGAATCTTCTTGGCCTGCTCGGCCCGTTCGGCGGCCAGCTTACCGGTCTCGCTATCGGGGTCGAACTTGGTGGGGTCGATACTTTTGGCCAGGTCCTGCGCGGCTTCTTTCACACCATCCATGGCGCTGCCTACAGGGTTGGTGGCCGCGTTGAGACCTTTTTTGATGTCATTCACACCGGCCTGATCCGCCGCATCGTTCATAGCACTGCTGAATTCGCGCGCCATGCCACGGGCCTTGCCGACAAAACGACCGACATTACTGAACAAAACCGGCAGATCCTTTGGCCCCACAACGATCAGGGCAACGACGCCGATGACCAGAAGCTCGGTCCAGCCCAGATCAAACATACCGGATCAGACCTTGTCTTTGTCGGTCTCGGGCGTGACGTCCTTGGCCAGTTCGGATGCGTCCTGATCCAGTTCCTCTGCGCCTTCTTTGACGCCCTTCTTGAATGACGTAATGCCTTTGCCCACTTCGCCCATCAACGAGCTGATTTTGCCACGGCCGAATAGCACCAGAACCACAACTGCGATCAGCAGAATGCCGGGAAGGCCAATATTGTTGAGCATCTCTCTTCTCCTATAACGTCGGCGCCGTACGCCGGAAATGTGATCTGTGTCCGTGTCTACGCCCGCTGGCCCGCCTGCAAAAGTGAGTTGGTTCAAATCTGCGTTCAAATTCGATCCGATCCGATGTTTTTTACGGCCTCGGATTGATCAACTGACAGGTTTGTGTCAGTTGATAGGGGCTAGGTAGGCGGTATCGAAACCTGGTCAACGGAGATTCACATGACCCATGTTGCAGAAATCGTCACCTTCACCCTCGCCAACGGGACAACCCCGGAAGAGTTCGTAAAACTCAGCCAAGCGTCCGAAGCCTTTGTACGCGCAGCTCCGGGGTTTGCCCATCGTCAACTCAGTCAAGGCGAAGACGGGCGCTGGACTGACTACGTGATCTGGACCGATATGAAGGCCGCACAGGACGCAGCTGCGCAGTTCCCGCAGCAGGGTTTTGCGCCCGCACTGATCGCCGCGATCAACCCCGAAGGCATGCAGATGCGCCACGAGAACGTGCTATGGAACATGACCGCCTGATCGCGGTCAGAACGGCGTGTCATGCGCCGCACTGACCGCCTGTTCGACATCATCCAGATCCTGCGCGACGGCAAACTGCACCGTGCGCAGGACATTGCGGATCGGCTCGAGGTGTCGGTCCGCACGATCTATCGCGACATGGATACGTTGGCCGCCTCGGGCGTTCCGGTCGAAGGTGAGCGCGGCGTGGGTTATATGGTGCGTGAGCAGATCACCCTGCCCCCGCTGAATTTGACCCCGGCCGAACTGGAAGCGCTGAACCTTGGCATGGCAATCGTGGCCGAGGCCGCCGACCCCGACTTGAAAACCGCCGCCGAGTCTTTGGCTGAAAAGATCGACGCAGTGCTGCCGACACAGGTGATTGCCGAGGCTGACAGCTGGAAATTTGCGGTATACCCCTTTGCCGATGCCGCACGCGGGCTGGCGCATATGGCCCCGATCCGCGCCGCCATCAAATCACGACAAAAATTACGTCTGAGTTACCGCAGGATCGACGGCGTGCTGACCGAGCGCACCATTCGGCCATTGCATATGGAGTATTGGGGACGAGTCTGGACGCTGACTTCCTGGTGTGAACTCCGCGATGGTTTCCGGGTCTTCCGAATTGACCTGATCGAAACCGTCCTTCCCCTGCCCGAGATTTTTGCAGACGAGCCGGGAAAGCGTCTGAGCGATTACGACCCATACGCTTAACCCTGCCGTCATCGGGTTGGGATTATCCCTGCCAGCGGCATGGCCCTGACGGGGCCATTCTTATCATTTCAGATAGGGCTCTGGATCTACAGATTCGAAGCCTTTGCGCACTTCGAAATGGACATAGGCGTTGTCCCCGCTCCGCAGCAAGGCAATCTTCTGCCCTCGTCGCACGCGATCCCCTTTCTTGACCGAGATATCTGCCACATTGGCATAGACGGTCAGCAGATCACTGTTGTGTTTAACAACGATGATCGGAACCTGATCTGCATCAGCAGTGATCGCCGCAACAGTTCCCGCCTCTGCCGCCATTACAGGCGATCCTGCAGCCGCTGCGATGTCGATCCCCTCGTTCTTTCCCTTTTGATATGTGCGGATAATCGTACCGTTCACAGGAAGCCCAAGCGCCGAATTGCTTTGGTTTGTTGGTGCCTCGGCGGTCACATCAGGCGCCGGAGTGGCCGGGGAAATGGTTTCGTCAGGCAAAGGCTGCGTAGCACTGGGCGGCGTCGGTGTCGGAGACCCCTGACCGGGCTGAGTCACATTCGTTGCAGGCACAGCAGCTTTGCGCGGTGCGGATTGGCTTTTCACCGGGATCAGAAGGAACTGGCCTTCGCGGACGGTAAAATCGGAATCCAATCCATTCCAATCTGACAGCGCCTCAACGGGAACGTCATAGAGGCGTGAAATTGTAAATGCCGTTTCACCACGTTTCACCTTGTGGCGGATCGGTTCGGGACCGGTTGGTGCCGGTGCCGCCGCAGGTTTTGCGGGTTCAAGCGTTGATGTACGGACCGAGCCATTTGCGGGAACTTCGTCGATTGCCGTACCAGCTATCGTCGCAATATCGACAGAGCTTGCGGAACCGACCGTCTGGGGCAGTGCCACAACTTCGCCCTCGCGCAGGGTATCTGTAGGCATTAGACCATTGAAACGCGCCAGCTCTCCTTCAGGCAAGCCAACCCTTGCGGCCAAGTCTCTGACAGTGTCACCGCGGCGAGCAATCGCCACTTGATAGGTCGGATATGTGATGACACCCCTGGCATCCGGTGCGGGCCGGTTGGTCGTCGCCGACTGTGCTGCTTCGGCGGTGGAAAAACCGCCTACCTGTCCGCGAAGATCATAGTCCAGCGGCCCTTCGCACCCAGCCAGGATTGCAAGGCTAGCCACTCCTAACGCACAGCGGCGCATTGCTGATTTGGAAACTGCTCTCATTTTATTGTCCTCGACACCTGCCCTTGTTCATCGGGGTTCCGGCGCATTTTGCAGAATATTCCTTTAAGCTCCATCCTTCCCAAGCCCTTCTAACAAGGGCACAAAACGGACAGGCAACAATTCGTCATAGTCCAAACCGGATTCGGTGCGTCGGACCCTGATCAACGTCTGGACCGTATCCGACTGCCCCACCGGCAAGACCATGATACCGCCGATTTTGAGCTGCGCCAAGAGCGGCCCGGGCGGGTCCTCGGCAGCTGCGGTCACGATGATACGATCAAACGGGGCTTGCTCGGGCAGACCAAACGAACCATCCGACAACATTGCCGTCACATTCGTCAGCCCCAAATCACGGAACAACTGGCCGGTTTCGCGCACAAGTCGCTTATGACGCTCGACCGTATATACCCGGCGTGCCAGTTTCGACAGGATCGCGGCCTGATAGCCCGATCCGGTCCCTATCTCGAGCACAGTATCACGCGGACGTACTTCCAGTGCCTGCGTCATCAGCCCAACGACAGACGGTTGGCTGATCGTCTGGCCGCACGCAATCGGCAGCGGCGTATCCTCATAGGCGCGTTCTGCAAACAGGCCTTTGACAAATCTGCCGCGATCTATCTGCTCCATTGCTGCCAGCACGCGTGCATCCGTCACCCCGCGCGAGCGCAGGGCAAACAGGAACTGCATGGTTGTTTCAGGGTCCAGTCCGCTCATTCGATCGACTTTAACGCTTCCAGCGCGTCATGCGCCGTCAGATCCGCACGCATTGGTGTGACCGAGATATAGCCTGCCAGATTGACGGCAGCATCCGTCCCAGGTGCAGTCGGGTTGTGTTGATACCCGCCCTTGATCCACAGAAACCGCCGCCCCGAAGGTGAGCTGTGCGGCTCGACCGAGAAATGTGTGTCACGCCGATAACCCTGAGGGGCGATCCGGGTGCCCTGTACTTCATCCGCAGGCACTGGGGGGAAATTGACGTTGTAAAACAAACGGTAATCGCCTTGTTCTGCCGGCGTCGCCCCCAGTATCTTACGAACCAGCTCGGCACCAAATCGGGTCGCGGATTCGAACGGGTCATCCAGCCCCAAATTGCGCGGACCGAAATATTGAGACAGGGCAATAGCCGGAACCCCCTGCAGGGCCGCCTCCATCGCGCCCCCGACTGTGCCAGAATACAGCGTATTCTCGGCCGAGTTGTTCCCACGATTCACACCAGATAATATCAAGTCGGGTGGCGCGTCCTTCATCACATCGTGCAAACCGGCCAAGACACAATCAGCTGGTGATCCTTCCGCAGCAAAACGGCGTTCTCCCAGCTTGGCAACCATCATCGGGTGCGTGTAGCTGATGCAATGCCCCACGCCGGATTGCTCGAAAGCGGGCGCAACGACCCAGACTTCACCGCCCGGTCCGGCCAGATCGGCAGCAATCGCCTCGAGTGCGATAAGTCCCGGCGCATTGATACCGTCATCATTGGTTAAAAGAATACGCATATGCCCCATCCACCGCAGCGTTTTTTCCTTGATAGACCCAGCCCCGCACTGCGGCAAGCAACCCGCAGGTGCAATCTGAGGCTTTCACGCACCACTTGCGCCTAAACTGCAGTTTTAGACCCTATTTGGGGAATACAAAGCACCGATCGCGGCGAATGGTCAGCCACATGACCCGCCCCGCTTGCGGGACAAACACGTTGGGAACGGTCGCTTTCAAGATTGAATCATCATAGTCCATACGGAATTCAATCAAGCTTTCGTTGCCCAGAAAACGCGCCCGTTCGACCACACCACGCGCGGCTACACCGTCCGTCGGTGTCGGCAGTGGACCTTTGCCATTGCGATCAAAATCCAAACGGACGTGCTGAGGCCGAAATACAATCTCAACATTCGTTCCATCCGGCACACCCGGAGCAAGAAACTGACCAAATGGGGTATCGGCCAAAGCTCCGTTAACTTGCGCGCCTAACACATTTATATCGCTAAAGAATGCAACTGCAGCTTTGTCCGCAGGACGGGTGTAGACGTTGTAAGGCGCACCCTGTTGAACGATTCTGCCACGGCGCATCAGGGCGATCTCATCGGCCATACGCATTGCCTCTTCGGGTTCATGGGTAACCAACAGGACTGCGGCGTCCTCTTCCTTGAGGATCGCCAGAGTTTCGTCCCGAATTCCATCGCGTAACCGGTTATCGAGCCCCGAAAACGGCTCATCCATCAACATGATCCGGGGGCGTGGGGCCAATGCGCGCGCCAGAGCCACCCGCTGTTGCTCACCGCCCGACAAGTGATGTGGAAAGCTGTCTGCGAAACGCATCAGGTCGACTTTGGCCAGCAACTCATCCACGCGTGCGCGTTTTTCATCTTTGCTACCCTTCAGGCCAAAGGCAACATTGTCAGCTACGCTAAGATGTGGGAACAGGGCAAAGTCCTGAAACATCAGGCCAATCTCGCGCCGCTCAGGCGGGACACGGAACACCGTATCGCAGATCAGCTTGCCATCGACATAGATCTGGCCTGTCTCTTGCATCTCGACACCGGCAATCATCCGCAGCGTCGTTGACTTGCCGCACCCTGACGGCCCCAACAGGCATGTCACCTGCCCCGCCTGCACGGTCAGCGAGACGTCATCAACCACCACCCGACCTTCGTACCGGGCGACCAGATTGCGAATTTCCAGACGCGGAGGAGTTGCGTTTACTGTCACCGATGGACCCCGTAGCCTTACCCGATCAAATCAATCGGGCTTGGGCGGGGATAGCAACCCCTCCCTTTGGGTGCAAGGGATCAGCAGCAGCCGCCCGTTTCGGCCTGCTCGGTCGCCTCAAATGGGCTTTCACCACCGCAGCCTTCGAAGATGCCGTAATGGGTTGAGAAATCACCGATGAACTCAAAGTGCCGCGCAAACCGCGTGTCTTTGAGCATCATCCATGTGTTGCCGCACACCGGAAACACCTTATCCGTCGCGATTGCGTGGTGGTCATCCAGCTCAAATATGTGCGCCGCATTGGGCACAGTGCCCTTATAGATCACGGCCTGACCATAATCTTCGCAGGCGGGTTCCAACGCAGGTAACTTGAACAGACGATAGGTGGCTGACAGGAATTTGAGCGGTGCCACGCGGTCCTCAAGAACCGGATTTTCGATGGTCAACGGGCGGTGCGTGACTCGACGCGGGTCGCCGAAACCGGCTTTGCGAGACATCGACAGAAAGTCATTCCAGTACAGCGCACCGGACAGACACTCGCCATACAGAACCTCATCCTCGGCCATTGCCTGCGGTACGCGACGATCCGCATAAACGTCCGAGAAATACATCTCTCCGCCGTCCTTAAGCAGGCGGTGCGCGCCGCGCAGAACGGCCTCCTTATCAGTGGCCAGGTTGATCACGCAGTTCGAAACGATGATATCGAAAGACCCCGCCTTTAAGTCCAGTTCATCCAGCTTTTCGATGTAGCCGTGATGGAATTCCACGTTGCTTTGGGCATACCCAAAGGTTTCGGCGTGATATTCCTGATGCGCGCGGGCTATATCCAACTGCTCGGGCGTCATATCCACGCCGACCACTCGCCCTCTCTCGCCCACCATGGCAGACAGGGCGTATACATCCCGACCGGCACCACAGCCCAGATCAAGGATCCTCATCCCTTCCAGATCCAGCGGCGCGATCAGCCCGCAGCCGTAATAGCGGGTCAGCACGTCATCATGGACCTTGGCGAGGATCTTTTTCAGATGATCCGGCATATCGTCGGGCGTACAACACGCGTTGGTCTGCAGGTCCGCGCTGCTTTGCAGGACCTCGCCATAATAGTTCTGCACCGATTCATGCTTCATCGCTGTCATCCCCTGATCTGACTGATGTTGAGCTAACCCAGCACCGCGCACCGTGCAATCAAAAGCCGAGCAATCTGACGAAAGGTTGAGCTAGCCCAGCAGCTCAAAATCCAGATCCGCGCGCACCCGGCCATTCACCTGAATCTCCAGAAGATGTGCGCCGGGAACAAGCCTGAACGTGGTCGCATCGCCTTTGAGCTTGTGCTTTTTGCTCAAGGTTAGGTTTCCATTCCTTAGCGCGGCCTGTTTCAGCTTGTGAACTTTGGCGGAAGTTTTGCCGCCAGGCCTTTGGAAATGAATGATATAATCGACCAGAACCGGTTGATCCACCTCACCAGCCAATGAAACATCAAACTCAAGCGCGCCGCCAATCTTTGCCTGCCCATTTACCATAACCGAGACCTGTATATCGGCATCAGGGTCATATCCCAGCATCTTCATCGCGCGTGGGTGCCCGGCCTTAACCAGACCGCGCAGGGTATGAGAGGTCATCCACCGCAGCTCGTCCGCGTCTTGACGCTGTGAACGAGACCAGCCCTGCAGGCGGTCCAGTACCAGATCCGGGTCTTTTTTGGAGATGTCGTTCAGATGGTTGGCCACCGACCGCGTCACATAGCGCGTTTGGTCCTGATGCAGCCGATCCAGCAGAGGCAGCGGATCGGTCAATTCCAGCCCCACCGCCTGCCCCCATGGCAAACGCGGGCGGGTTCCTTCGGACACCAGACGCCGCACGTGATAGCTGTCATGTCCGCACCAATCCTCCAGCCGCTCCATGACGTGTTCGGGGTGGCGATTGAGAAATGGGCGAATGGCCCATTCCATCGAAAACCTCTGCGTCAGTTCAGCCAGCACGTCCAGCGCGAGGTCGGGGTGATCAAGGCCGACATTCACGACCCAATCCCCCAGCGGCGCAAAGATGAAATCGCCAAAATCGTCGTCGGTCTTGTTCGGATCCAGCGGCGGCGGCAAGGCCCGTAAAAGGGTCGGAGCGACAGTTGGCAGCTCACCCGGAACCTGTTGCTGCAGGCATTCGGCGATCCACACCATCCGCTCTTTCAACTCAAGCTCGAGAAGGCGTGACATCACCTGCGTTTGAAACGCCTGTGCATCGAACCCTGGATCAGCCTCGGCAAAAAGCCCCGCCAGATAGCCGGTCTTTTCTGCATTAAACAACTGATCCTTCAGTGAAAATCCTTGCGTCATGGTCACATCGTCAGATTGGTCGCGCCACCATCCAACAGGATGTTCTGCCCGACGATAAAGCCCGCATGCTGCGAACACAGAAACGCGCAGGTTGCCCCGAACTCCTGCCGCGAGCCATAGCGGCGCGTGGGGATGGTTGCCTCACGCTGCGCGCGTGCCTCGTCAACGGAAATGCCTTGCTGCGCAGCCACACCACCGTCCAGAGAATCCGCCCGATCCGTCGCATGTATCCCTGGCAACAGGTTATTGATTGTCACACCATGCGGCGCGACCTGCCTGGACGTTCCGGCCACATATCCGGTTAGCCCGGTCCGTGCGGCATTAGACAGGCCAAGAACGGCAATCGGCGCACGTACGGATTGCGAGGTGATGTTCACCACCCGGCCCCAGCCCTTATCCATCATGCCGGGCAACAGGGCCTTCATGAAGGCAATCGGGGTCAGCATGTTGGCATCCAACGCCTTGATGAAGTCGTCACGCTGCCAATCCGACCACAGACCCGGAGGCGGACCACCGGCATTTGTCACAAGAATATCAACGCCCTGCGCGGCAGCAATCACTTGTGCCTGCCCCTCCTCTGAGGTCACATCACACGCAACACTCTGCACATCGACACCAAATTCCGAGCGCAAACGCGCGGCTTCAGCCTCTAACGCGTCGGCCCCTCGCGCGTTCATCACCAGATTCACACCAGCCGCCGCCAGAGCCTCGGCGCAGCCCAGACCCAACCCTTTGCTGCTGGCACAAACCAGCGCGCGCTTTCCTCGAATTCCCAGATCCATCTGTTCCTCCCCATCTGTGATTATCCGCATGTCTAGCACCCAGCAGACAGGGAAGACAGATTGATGACAAGGGGTTAGTAGAAGAACTCTTCCCGGACGATCTTGCCATCCGCGACGTGATACAGCGCAACTTCGCGCATATCGAAGCTCTCACCGCTTTCCTTGAACTTGCCCTGCACCTCAAAGATCACGGCAAAACGGTCTTCGCCATGCACCATCGGGTCACTGACGTTTCCGCCCGTCACTTCGGTCGAACTCTCCCACCAATCGTGCTTGCCACGGATCGCGTCGCGCCCATGCGCCTCGCGTCCCATACCGGATGCATCGACGGCCTCAACCGAAATGGCATCCGCCGCATACAGCTTATCCAGATTGGCCTTGGCCCGGTTTTCCCGGCATCCCGCCACCAGCTCATCGGCGATTTCTTTCAAATTCATTGATCCTCTCCATTATCTGTTCACTATATGTTCTTATTGCCACAGGCAGACGATTCGAACCAGCCTCTTTGTCTTGCTTCGGCAGAATTCCCCGCCTATACGCGCGACTATGCTTGATACCGCCACGAACCAACCCACCTTGCCGCCCGAGATCGCCCGGCGCCGGACATTTGCCATCATCTCGCACCCGGATGCGGGCAAGACGACCCTGACGGAAAAGTTCCTGCTGTATGGCGGCGCCATCCAGATGGCCGGTCAGGTACGCGCCAAGGGTGAGGCACGGCGGACACGTTCGGATTTCATGCAGATGGAGAAGGATCGCGGGATCTCGGTCTCAGCCTCGGCCATGTCCTTCGACTATGGAAACTTCCGGTTCAATCTGGTGGACACGCCCGGCCACAGCGATTTCTCGGAAGATACCTATCGCACTCTGACCGCAGTGGACGCGGCCGTGATGGTGATCGACGGCGCGAAAGGTGTGGAAAGCCAGACCCAGAAACTGTTTGAGGTCTGCCGCCTGCGCGACCTGCCGATCCTGACCTTCTGTAACAAGATGGACCGCGAAAGCCGCGATACGTTCGAGATCATCGACGAAATTCAGGAAATGCTGGCCATCGACGTCACGCCCGCTGCCTGGCCGATTGGAGTAGGCCGCGACTTTATCGGCTGTTACGACATGCTGCGCGACCGGCTGGAGCTGATGGACCGCGCTGACCGTAATAAAGTGGCCGAAAGCATCCAGATCAACGGGTTGGACGACCCCAAGCTGGCCGAACATGTGCCCGAGCACCTGCTTGAGAAGCTGCTGGAAGAGGTTGAGATGGCACGCGAATTGCTGCCCGCGCTTGACCCCCAAGCGGTATTGGAAGGCCACATGACCCCGATCTGGTTCGGCTCGGCGATCAATTCGTTCGGCGTCAAGGAACTGATGGAAGGCATCGGCGCCTATGGTCCACAGCCGCAGGTACAGTCCGCGGAACCCCGTCAGATCGCGCCAGAAGAAAAGAAAGTCTCTGGGTTCGTCTTCAAGGTTCAGGCCAATATGGACCCCAAGCACCGCGACCGGGTGGCATTTGTGCGCATGGCCTCGGGCCATTTCAAACGCGGCATGAAGCTGACCCATGTTCGATCGAAAAAGCCGATGGCAATCTCGAACCCTGTGCTGTTTCTTGCATCCGACCGGGAACTGGCCGAAGAGGCCTGGGCCGGAGACATCATCGGCATCCCAAACCACGGCCAGCTGCGCATCGGCGACACGCTGACCGAGGGCGAAGCGATCCGGGTAACCGGCATCCCCTCCTTTGCGCCGGAACTGCTGCAGACCGTGCGCCCGGGCGATCCGATGAAAGCCAAGCATCTGGAAAAAGCCCTGATGCAATTCGCCGAGGAAGGCGCGGCCAAGGTGTTCAAACCGTCGATCGGATCGGGCTTTATCGTCGGCGTCGTTGGCGCACTGCAATTCGAGGTTCTGGCCAGCCGGATTGAGATGGAATACGGCCTGCCGGTACGGTTCGAGGCGTCTCAGTTCACCTCCGCCCGCTGGGTCAGTGGTGAAAAGGCTGAGGTTGAGAAATTCGTCAACGCCAACAAGCAGCACATCGCTCATGATCATGACGGCGACATCGTCTATTTGACTCGCCTGCAGTGGGACATCGACCGGGTCGTGCGGGACTATCCCGACCTGAACCTGACCGCCACCAAAGAGATGATGGCGTGACGGGATCACGGGATTCATATGCCGGATAATGTCCCGAACTGGGGCATTGTATCAACGATCCGGGGCTCGGCCCCGGACATCCTTCGGTTTGCGGCCTATCACCTCGATCTCGGGGCCGACCGGATGTATCTGTATCTGGACGAGCCCTGCCCGGCTGCGTTCAACGTCCTGAACCGCCACCCACGGATCGAAATACGCAACTGCGACGAAGGGTACTGGGCGAACCGAAAGCGCGAGAGGCCCGACAAACATCAGGTCCGGCAAACCGCAAATGCCAGCTTTACTTACAGAAAGGCTGAGGTCGACTGGCTTGCCCATATTGATCTGGACGAGTTCCTCTGGCCGCAATCCGACCTTGGCGCGATATTAGCGGAGATTCCGCAACATATCCCAGCGGTGCGCGTTCGTCCGATCGAGCCCGTGGGCGGAACCGAAGACCTGTACAAAGCCTATATCCCCGCTGGTCAGGGCCGTGATGGGATCGTTCAGGCACTATATCCGAATTTTGGCGGATTTGTTCTTGCTGGATTCCTCAGCCATGTTCAGGGTAAACTGTTTGTTCGCAAAGGCTTACCTCAGATCAATTTCCGGATTCACAATCTGTTTCAGGATGGCGAAATCCTCCCGACCAAGGTCGAGCTGCCCCAGGTTGATCTATGCCACCGTCATGCACCTGACTGGGATCATTGGCTAGCCCATTATCGGTTCCGGTTCGAAAAGGGCTCGTATCAGCCAGGCATGTCACCCAATGTTCCGCGCGAACAAGGCGGGATGAACATGAATGAATTACTGAGCTGGATCGAAGAAGAAGATGGGGCTCACGGCCTGCGGGCTTTCTATGATGAAATCAGTGGCGCCGACCAAGAAGTTCGCACCCGCCTCGAAAAGTTTGGGCTGATTAAGCACCGTCCGCTGGATTTGGATGGAAAAGTCGCGAAACATTTCCCCGGAAGTACCTGAATTGTTGCGATAAATCCGCATGGTCAGCCGGTGTCGCAGCATAAAAGTGACTTCATTTGACCCTGCCCCGTGATTTTGTTATGTCCCGCCAAGCCGAAATGCACAAAATATCGCATGGCCATCCGGGCCCGGCACATTCTTTACGCGCGGGCCAGGTTTTAGTGTCCGCAACAACCGGACATACATGACAAAGTTTAACGAACTGAACCTGAACCCGAAGGTCCTCAAAGCCATTGAGGAAGCCGGATACGAAACGCCAACACCGATCCAGGAAGGCGCAATCCCACCCGCGCTTGAGGGCAAGGACGTTCTGGGTATCGCCCAGACCGGTACAGGCAAAACCGCCAGCTTCACGCTACCGATGATCACATTGCTGGCCCGTGGCCGCGCACGTGCGCGCATGCCGCGGTCGCTGGTGCTGTGTCCGACGCGGGAACTGGCCGCGCAGGTGGCCGAGAATTTCGATACCTACTCAAAGCACTTGAAACTGACCAAAGCGCTGTTGATCGGCGGCGTCAGCTTTAAGGAGCAAGATGCGCTGATCGACCGTGGCGTCGACGTTCTGATCGCTACACCGGGTCGTCTGCTGGACCATTTCGAACGCGGCAAACTGCTGTTGACCGGCGTCCAGATCATGGTGGTGGATGAGGCCGACCGAATGTTGGATATGGGCTTTATCCCCGATATCGAACGCATTTTTTCGCTGACGCCGTTCACACGCCAAACGCTGTTCTTCTCAGCCACCATGGCGCCCGAGATTGAGCGGATCACCGATACATTCCTGTCGGCCCCAACCCGGATCGAAGTTGCCCGTCAGGCAACGGCCTCGGAAACCATCGAGCAAAGTGTGGTCATGTTCAAAGGTGGTCGCCGTGACCGCGAGGCCAGCGCCAAGCGCCAGGTCCTGCGTTCGCTGATCGACTCCGAGGGCGAAAAATGCACCAACGCGATCATCTTCTGCAATCGTAAGACCGATGTGGATATCTGTGCGAAATCGCTGAAGAAATACGGCTATGATGCTGCCGCGATCCATGGCGATCTCGATCAGTCACAACGGACGAAAACACTGGACGGTTTCCGTGACGGAACATTACGCCTGCTTGTCGCCTCGGACGTTGCAGCGCGCGGATTGGATGTGCCCTCGGTCAGTCATGTGATCAATTTCGACGTCCCCGGCCACCCCGAGGATTATGTGCACCGGATCGGCCGTACAGGTCGCGCCGGACGCGAAGGCAAAGCGATCACTATCTGTTCGGGACGCGATGAAAAAGCATTGGCCGCGATCGAGAAGCTGATTCAAAAAGAAATTCCTCGCTTGGACAATCCGGTAAAGGAAGAGCCGAAACCCGAGAGGCCAAAGCCCGAGAAAAAGGCCCGGCCAACAGAAGTCCGGCCAACAGAGGCCCCCAAAAGCGACGATAAAAGAGAAGATCGCAAGAAGGATAAAGAAGTCAGAGGCCGTGGACGGCGCGCTGACAACGGTCCTTCGGTCGTGGGAATGGGCGATCACCTGCCCAGCTTTATCGCGCTCAGCTTCGACGAACGCCGCACGGGTTAAATAGACAAAACCAACGCCAGAATTGATGCGCCCAATAACGTCATCCCGGCGATCTCGCGCCGGGTAATGGTTTCGCGGAAAAACAAGATCGACGCGAACAGGCTGAGGATCAGCTCGACCTGCCCCAGAGCCTTGACGTAGGCGGCGTTTTGCAAGGTGAATGCCAAGAACCAGCAGAACGATCCGCACAGGCTGGTCAGTCCGACAAATACGCCTGTTCGGCGTGTCTGCCACACGGCGCGCAGCTCGGCCCTGTCTCGCCACAACAGCCACAGGCCCATGCTGACGAACTGGAGCGAGACAACGACTGCCAGCGTCACAAGTGCCCGAAACCACGCATCAATCTCGCCCAGTTCAAGCGAGGCACCCCGATAACTGACCGAGGAAAACGCAAACAGCACACCTGATCCCAGGCCAAGCCGCGAGGCCCGGTTCGTCAGATGTCGCCACCACGCCCCGTCTCCACCGGGACTTTTCGACAGCAGCAACACAGCCGTCAGCCCCAGAAAGATCGCACCAAGCGCCCAGGACGAGACCTGATCGCCCAGGACCAGAAAACCAACGATGGCGGTCTGGATTACTTCGGTTTTCTTAAAAGTTATGCCGACAGCAAAATTGCGCTGTTTGAACAAGGCGACGACACAGATCGTGGCAAGGATCTGAGCCGTTCCTCCAATGGTGGCAAACACCCAGAACCGGGCGGTCAACGGCGGCAAGGAATACCCCGTCAACTGCAGCGCCACGATCAGAGCGATTAGAACCAGCGGGATTGAATAGGCAAACCGGGCAAATGTCGCCCCGGCGGCCGTCAGCTTTACACTGCTCAGCGATTTTTGCAGCATGAACCGCACCGTCTGAAACGTTGCGGCGGCGATAGTGACAGGTATCCAGAGGCTCATGCCGCCTTATGTGGCCGCAAATCAACCCTTTGGCCAGAGCGGATGCGCCACCGGGTCTTTTACCTTCCAGAAATACGCCCGGAAAACATCGGCATATGAAGGGTATACATAGGCCTTATTCGTGGCCAGATAGCCCTCTTTACCCTGCTGGTAGATCTTCGGAAGTTGATACCAGGGGGTACGCGGGTTCAGATGATGAACTACATGTAAATTGTTGTTCAAAAACAGAAAAGACAGTATCCCGCGATCTTCGATGATAACGGTTCTTGCCCCCACATCTTCATGCGCACGGTGTTCCAGAAAAGTGCGTATTTTGACAAGGCCAAGCCCCAAATACGCGGACAGGACATAGGCCCAGACCGGCATGGGCGACAAGGTCACGATCCAGATAACCGCAACCACGCCTGCCATATGCAAAGCCCATGCGCGCAATATGTCCCATTCGCCACGCGCGGCCCCTCGCAACTCGTCCCTGACAAAGGCAACCTGTCCGATTGCAGGGCCCAAAACGATCCGCCCCAGCAGAGTATTGTTCACCGATAACAACCGCCTGTGCCAATGGCCTAGCCCCGACCAAACTTTTGGGTCCAGATAGTTTGATTCAGGATCATCATAGGGATCGGTCAGCGTTGCATCCCGATGATGGGCCAGATGTAAGTCTCGGAACCGCTGATATGGGATGAACAAGCTCAAAGGCAGCGCCATCAGCGCCTCATTCATCCATCTGGTGCGAAAAGGATGCCCGTGCAGCGCCTCATGCGTTAATGATGAATGTAACGCGGCCACCGCGCCCATCACTGGAACCGCTAACCAGATGGGCAGGAAGAAGATCACGGCCAACCAGGCAGCATAACAGGCCAGCATCAGCGTGAAAGTGCCCCATTCCGGGCCCGGACGCTCAAGCATTGCGGCCCCAGGAAATGCCCGCCCAGACCCTCTCATAAATCACATAGAGCGTCAGACCGATTGCTGTGTTCACCACGGCCAGTGTTCCGCCAATCGCGGCGGATCCTGTGGCGATCAACCCGATCACCGACATGATGATCAGGCCCATCATGTTCCACACAACCGCTTTCACGACCGATCTGCGCCGTGTTTCCATTCCGTCACCCATAATATTGTTATGGCTTAAGAATTACGGCCCATCGATTAGGTTGAACATTCTGAATATGATTAACAAAACTCATCAAACATGATATTTATCACCACATGCAGGATAAAATAGACAAACGCGACCGTGCGGCTCAATTCCGTTTGCGCCTGGCCCGCGCAATGGAAGAACGCCAAATCAGCCGAAGCGCCCTCGCGCGCCAGATCGGTGTTGACCGCTCAACCGTATCGCAACTGTTGACCGATCACGGGGCACGGTTGCCGAATGCCCATGTTGTCGGAAGCTGCGCGACGGCATTGGGTGTTTCGGCGGACTGGTTGCTGAGCCTGTCTGACCGGCCGGAAAGCGCGGCCGAGTTGCTGGCTTTGTCCCTGAGCATGACTGAGGCCCCCCGCGCCCTGGTAGACGAGCGCATATTCGAGTGGCACCAAGAGGCGGCGGGTTACAAAATCAGATATGTTCCTGCGACCTTGCCCGACATGCTCAAGACCCGCACCGTTCTGGAATGGGAATACGCACCGCATCTGGGGCGCACGGCAGATCAGGCCATAGGTGCGTCCGAAGATCGACTGACCTGGATGCGCAGCGCCCAGTCCGATTATGAGATCGCAATGCCGATGTACGAAATCGACAGCTTTGCGCATGCAACCGGCTATTATCAAGGCCTTAGCCTTCGCAAGCGGCTGGATCAGATTGACCACCTTTTGGAGTTGTGTGAACAGCTCTACCCACGGCTGCGTATCTATCTGTTCGATGCCAAACGGCTGTATTCGGCTCCCGTAACGATTTTCGGTCCACTTCTTTGCGTGTTTTACGCAGGAAGCCATTACATGGCCTTTCGCGATCGCGACCGGATTGAAATTTTCAGCCGCCATTTCGACACTCTGGTTCGCGAGGCGGTCGTGACCGCACGGGACTTTCCAGAGCACCTGCAACAGCTCAGAGCAGCGATTTCCCGCGACATGTGATGCATCCCCGTACAACCTGTGGTATCGTCGCCGGGCGCGAACTTTCGGGCATTCCGACCACAGACGGAGGACCACAGGAATGGACGCACTGAAAACAGCCCAATATGCACGGGCTTTGTACACGGCGCACGGTGACCAGGCCGAGGCAGAAGCCGCGATGAAAATGCGCGAATGCGAGGCCGCCGGGAACGCTCAGCAAGCCCGCGATTGGCAAGCCGTTCGTCAGACCATCCGCCAGATCCGAGGCCCCAACCAGGGCTAGGTTACAGTTTCGGGTCGGGATTGACCGTGTGACCATCCACCGCGATCACCTGACCCGACACCAACCGCGCCGCGCCAGAGGCCAGAAAGACAGCCATATTGGCGATGTCCTGCGCTTCGACGAAACGACCCATGGACGTGCCCGAGGCATAGCCCTGATAGACCTCGTCCCGGCTCATGCCTTTGGTCGCCGCCTCGCGCGCCAGCACGCCCTCCATCCTTGGCCCCTCGACCGCGCCGGGGCAAATCGCATTGGCGCGTATGCCGTGGGGGCCAAGCTCCATCGCCAGTGTTTTCATCAATCCGATCACTGCCCATTTCGCCGCGGCATAGGGCGCACGAAAGGGATAGCCATATTGCCCCGCCGTGGATGAGGTCAGGATGATGCTGCCGGCACCGGCAGATTTCATCATAGGCGCGGCGTATTTGGCGGCCAGAAACGCCCCGTCCAGATTGACCGCAACGCACCCCCGCCAGTCCTTCAGGTCGATATCCTCGATTGCGCTGGTCGGCCCGGCAATCCCCGCATTGGCGCAGAGCGAATCCAGACCGCCCGCATCTGAAATCGCGGCGAAGACGGCGCGCATATCACCCTCATCCGCCACGTCAGCATGGTGGGCTGTCCAATGACCCGGCACGCCATCTAGCGCCGCCCGATCAATATCTGTGATCCAGACTTCATACCCGGCCGCATCAAACGCCTCTGCCATAGCCCGACCAACACCCGAAGCGCCAGCCGTCACCAACACCCGGCAGGTCATGAGGGTTTCCGGATCGCAACCCCGGCCCCTTCGGGATAAGGCAATCCGGCCTGCGCTTCGGCGATGCGGGCCATCGCGGCCTCAATGCTGGGCGATGGCGGGCTGGGGCGACGGGTGTCCAGGCTGACATGCAGCAAAAAGCTCTCCCCGGTCGCCAGCAGCGTCTCACCGCTATACATGCTGTGGAACACGTGCAGTTTCTTGCCCTGCCCCAACAGCATCTGGGTGCGTACCTCAATCTTTGCGCCCGCATGGACCTCATTCATGTAACGAATGTGGTTTTCCGCGGTGAAATAGCTGCCCCCGGACGAGATATATTCCATATCGCAACCGATGATCTCCATGAAGCGGTCGGTGGCGGCAGCGAAGGCCTCAAGGTATTTGGCTTCGTTCATGTGACCGTTGTAATCGGTCCAATCCAAAGGCACGGCACGAGACAGAGTCAGGATCGGTTGGCTCAGATCCGCTTGCTCCAATGATGGCAGCGCACCCGGTTTCAGTAGCGCGTCATGCTGGTTCAGCACCGCCCCCGCGCCCCAGTTCTGCGCCTTGAGTGCGCGCATCATCCCCACGAGGTTGTTGTCGCGGATACGCTCCAGCTCGCGGATCGAATGCATGCCTGATTGCGCATCCGACTGATCCGCAATCAGATCCACAAGCTCTTCAGTGAATTCGGGCACATCCATCAGCTTGGTCCAGGGCCATTTCAGTGCCGGGCCGAACTGCGCCATGAAATGCCGCATCCCGGCCTCGCCGCCGGCGACACGATAGGTTTCGAACAGACCCATCTGCCCCCAACGGATGCCAAACCCCATACGGATCGCCTCGTCGATTTCCTCGGTCGTGGCGACACCGTCCTTGACCAGCCACAGCGCCTCGCGCCAGACAGCCTCAAGGAACCGATCAGCGATATGGGCGTCGATCTCTTTCTTGACGTGCAGCGGGAAGAACCCGACCGATTTCAGGACGTCTTGCGCCCGTTCGATCATCTCGGGCGGGTTCGCGCCAGTTGGCACCAATTCGATCAGCGGCAGAAGGTAAACCGGGTTGAACGGATGCGTCACCACGATCTGTTCGGGGCGCAGCGCGCCGTCCTGCAATTCAGACGGCTTGAACCCACTAGTCGAGGAGCCGATGATCGCACCCGGATCACAAGCCTCTTGCAAGCCCTTGTAAACTTTCAGCTTCAGGTCCAGCCGTTCCGGAACACTTTCCTGAATCCACTCGGCACCCTGTACCACATCGACTATATCATCATGGAATGACAACGCACCTTCAGGCGGCAACGGGACGTCGCTCAGCCCCGGTAGCGAGCGGCGCGCATTGTCCAAAACTTCTCCGATCTTACGCTCGGCTTCCGGGTCCGGGTCGAATACCCGAACGTTCCAACCGTTCAGCAGGAACCGCGCGGCCCATCCGCCGCCGATAACTCCGCCGCCAATGATTGCTGCTGTTTTTGTCATCACTTCACTACTTTCAACTCTTGAGGGTCAAACCCATTTTCGCTCAGTACGTCACGTGCAATCGTCAGTTGATTTTGTGTGATCGTTAAATCTCTGCTCAGTACAACTGCAAACGACCTATCTGGGCGGGCCAATACAACCATCTGCTCCCCGTCACCCACGTAGATGATGTGAAACTTTGTGGGGCTTGCGGCAGTGATGTCATATTCAAGTGCAGACTCGGATCGCCGGGTAGGCACGCTCAGGTGGTTTTCAAAGCAATCACTTGCTCCTGCGATGTACCCAAAACATTCGGTCCGGTCCGGGTCACGCAATTGATAGCTAGGGTATGGCTGTCCCTCAAGCCTCACAAAAAGCCGCTGCTTGCCCTTGCTTTTGCGTCTGGACGCAGCAACCTCAAAATACGGTTCGTCAAAGATCGACCAGTTCACCGCTTCGACGGGTTGAATATTAAATTGACGTGCTCGAAAGCCCTCATTGTCTACCAAGCCACACGTTGGAATCAATCCAACGAGCAAGCATCCAACTACCCGTGAAAGAACTCGGCGGAACATGGCGCGCCTAGCTTTTCGGCGCCCGCTTCACCAAGCCCAGCTTCTCACGCACTTCTGCGGGGCCAATCACGCGCGCACCCATGTTCTCGATGATGCTGCCCGCGCGTTCAACCAGTTGCCAGTTCTCGGCCAGCACGCCTTTGTCCAGCCACAGGTTGTCCTCCAACCCGACCCGTACATTGCCGCCCGCCAGAACCGAGGCGGCCACATAGGCCATCTCGTTCCGACCCAGTGAAAAGGCGCTGAAGGTCCAGTCGTCCGGCACGTTGTTCACCATCGCCATGAAGGTGTTCAGATCGTCCGGCGCGCCCCACGGCACGCCCATGCACAGCTGAACCAGAGCGTTCGGTTCCAAAACGCCCTCTTTCACCAACTGCTTGGCGAACCAAAGATGGCCGGTATCAAAGGCCTCAATCTCCGGCTTTACACCCAGATCGGTCATCATCTGGCCCATCGCGCGCAACGCACCCGGCGTGTTGGTCATCACATAATCGGCCTCGGCAAAATTCATGGTGCCGCAGTCGAGGGTGCAGATTTCCGGCAGGCATTCGGCCACATGGGCCACACGCTCGGTCGCGCCAACCAAATCAGTTCCCGCCTCGGCCAGCGGCAGCGGGTTTTCAATACCGCCAAACACCATGTCGCCACCCATGCCAGCAGTCAGGTTCAGCACGGCGTCGACCTCGGCATCGCGAATGCGATCTGTGACCTCACGATACAGTGCCAGATCACGCGAAGGCGCTCCGGTCTCAGGGTCGCGCACATGGCAATGCACCACCGCCGCCCCTGCCTTGGCTGCAGCTATCGCGCTGTCGGCGATCTGCTTTGGCGAACGCGGCACATGCGGGCTGCGATCCTGCGTCCCACCCGAGCCTGTGACGGCGCACGTAATGAAGACTTCGCGGTTCATTTCCAAAGGCATGGCGTTCTCCCCAGCTTATACCCGGTTAACCCTGAGTTTTCCCCAGGCTTCTCCACGGATTCCGATTTGCTTTCGCCCCCGAGTTTGGCGCAGCTTTGGTCAAACACTTGTCAGAATGCGAATCGAACTTGATGAAATCCGCAAAAAACATATTGCAGCCCGAACATCGTGCCCTGAAAACGGCTGTGCTGGTGCTGGACGAATGCAACACGCTCAGCTTTGCGTCGGCCGTTGATCCAATGCGCGCCGCCAATCGGTTGGCGGATCGTCCGGCCTTTGACTGGGATTATGTGACAGCCACTGCTGAACCGGCCATGCTGACCAGTGCGCTTTCGGTTCCGGGTGTACCTTTGGCCCGGCTGCAATCCTGCGATCTGATGATTGTCGTTGCCGGGTTCCAACTGGCCCGCCATGCCACACCCAGCCTGCTGGCCGGCCTACGCCGCATCGCCAAGACCGGCGCCACAATGGCAGGTATTGATGGCGGTCCCTGGCTGCTGGCCGAGGCAGGCCTGCTGGACGGCCACGCCGCCACCACCCATTGGGAAGATTTGGAGAACTTCTCTGCCCGCTTCCCCGAAGTGGACGTGCGCCCTGACCGGTTTACCGTTTCTGAAGGCCGCCTGACCTCGGGCGGGGCGATCCCAGCGGTCGAGATGATGCTGCATATCATCGCCGCCCGCCATGGCGCCGGATTTGCCGCCCGCGTCTCGGGTCTGTTCCTCTATGACGGTGCGCCTGATCCCACAAAACCACAAAGCCGCACCGGTGCGCCGCACCGCCACACAGCTTTGACCGCCAAAGCCAATACGCTGATGCAATCCGCACTGGACGACCCTATGCCATTGGCAGATATCGCCGAAACCCTGGGCACCAGTTCACGCACCCTGCAACAGCAATTCCGCCTGCGCCTGAACACCACGCCGCAGGACCATTACCTGCAGCTCCGACTGGCCGAGGCGCGCAGATTGGTGACGGACACCGATATGTCACTGATGGATGTGGCTCTGGCGACGGGTTTCGCCTCGCAATCCAGCTTTTCCCGTGCCTTTCGCACAGCGCACGGCCTTTCGGCCCGGGACCTGAGGCAAGACAGGACACAACCCAGCCATCACTAAGCGGATCTGCTTCATCTGGCTGAAATACCTCGGGGGAGGCTCCGCCTGCGGAGACGAGGCCAGCGTCCCTAAAACGGCATAGGATGCGCGCGATGCGCTTCGGTGATTTCAGTCAGAATTTCCCCAGAAAGGCGAAGTTCCTTACCGTCGAGAATATGCCCAAGCTGCGCCACCGTTGTCGCGCCGAAAATGGCCGACATCATGAAGGGCCGCGTCCGGCACCAGGCCAGCGCCATATGGACCGGGTCCAGATCGTGGCGGTCAGCGATCTCTAGATAGGCCGCAACCGCCTCAAATGCCCGTCTGCGATGACGTCCACCCACCTCAGGCACCAATGACATCCGCGAACCCTCGGGCACCATGCCGTTTTGGTATTTCCCGGTCAAAAATCCGGCGGCAAGCGGTGAAAAGGCCATCAGCCCCACATCCTCATGCGCGCTCAGCTCGGCCATATCGGTGTCGAAATGCCGGCACATCAAAGAATACTCATTCTGAACCGATGCCACGCGAGGCGTGCCGGTGGCTTCGGCGATCCGCAACCACTGAGCGGTGCCCCAAGCGCTTTCGTTCGAAAGGCCAAACGCTCGGATATTTCCTTTGTTGACCTGTTCCTTCAGGGCAACAAGGCACTCGTGCATATTGTCCAGAACCTCATCGGTATTGTGCCCCGAAGGCGCATAGGTCCAGTTTTGCCGGAACATATAGCTGCCGCGGTTCGGCCAGTGAAACTGATAAAGGTCGATGCAATCCGTTTGCAGTCGGCGCAAGGAACCTTCGACCGCCTCGGGGATTGTCTGCGGTGAAATCGGTGCGCCATCGCGCGCATGTGCGAACCCTGCCCCAGAATGCTTGGTTGCCAGAACATATTCACCACGCCGTGACGGGTTGGCGGCGTTCCAGTTGCCCAGAATTTCTTCGGTCCGGCCCACCGTCTCTTTCGAGATGGGATTCACCGGATACATCTCGGCGGCATCGACAAAATTAATGCCCCCATCAAGTGCCATGTCCATCTGAGTATGCGCGTCGGCCTCGGATGTCTGCGTACCAAATGTCATCGTACCCAGACACAGGTCTGTCACCATGATTCCAGTACGGCCCAGGGGCTTCATTTCCATCGCTCATTCTCCTGAAATCTGCGGAGGCCCTATGCCTCGGCTTTTTTTTCCCACCGGCCCGATTCCTCGGACCAATATTGCGCCGAACAGCCCGCCCCGGTCAGTGTTTTCCATTGCCCGCGGGCATGTTGGAGAGCCTGATCATCATTCCCATCGAACAGGATGCACACGCGTTCCAGCGCGTTCACTTCCTCGGGTTCAACCGCGGCACCATCAACAGCCATCACGCAAGCCGGATCATTTGCGGCCTCGGCCCCTGTCGTCAGCAATATGGGCTGGTCCCTGTCATGCGGCCCCCCGGTGCGGCCATGTGGCAGGAACCCTTCCTCGGGGCCCTGCCACAGCTTTTCGTCCAACCAATCCATCCGTGCGGGATCAGTTCCCCGCACGGCTATCTTCCACCCGGCCTGCCGTGCCTTGTCCAGCAACACGGGCAAGGTGTTTTCCAGCGGTTGGCGGGTCAGGTGATAGAAATAAACGGCGCCCATTGGATTATTCGAAATTGTCCTGCACGAACCGGCTCAGTGCGCGGACACCCCAACCGGTGGCCCCTTTGGGCGCATAGGATGTCTCGGTTGCAATCGAAGCCACCCCAGCAATGTCCAGATGGATCCAGGGGGTTTCGTCCTTCACGAACCGCTGCAGGAACTGCGCAGCAGTGATGGATCCGGCAGGTCGTCCACCGACATTCTTCATATCGGCGATACGCGATTTCAGCTGCTCGTCATAGGCTTTGCCCAGCGGCATCCGCCATGCGCCCTCATCCTCGGCCCCGGCAGCCTTTAGGAAGGCGTTGCAGAACGTGTCATTGTTCGAAAAGACACCGGCATTCTCATGCCCAAGCCCAATGATGATCGCGCCGGTCAATGTTGCCAGGTCGATCATGCCCACGGGGGCAAACCGCTCTTGCGCGTACCACATCACATCACACAGGACCAAACGGCCCTCGGCGTCGGTATTGATGACCTCGACCGTGTCGCCCTTCATCGACTTGACGACATCGCCGGGGCGCGTGGCATTGCCCGAAGGCATGTTTTCCACTAGCCCGACAAGGCCCACGACATTGGCTTTGGCCTTGCGCTTGGCCAGCGCCCGCATGGTGCCGGCGACCACACCTGCCCCACCCATGTCCATAGTCATGTCTTCCATGCCTGCAGCGGGTTTCAAGGAAATGCCGCCGGTGTCAAACACGACGCCCTTACCCACCAGCGCCAGCGGCGCATCATCCTTGTCGCCTCCATTCCACTGCATCACCACAACCTTGGACGGGCTGACCGAGCCCTGCCCGACGCTTAACAAGGTGCGCATACCCAATTCGGCCAGTTTGTCTTCGTCGAGCACTTCGACGTCCAGGCCAAGTGCCTTCATTTCGGACAAACGATCCGCGAATTCGGTCGTTGTCAGCACATTGGCGGGTTCATTGGTCAGGTCCCGTGTCATCCGAACGCCATCGGCAATCGCATACAGCGGTGCGAATGCGGCTTCGACCTCATCATGTTTCTGATGACTGATTGTTACTGGTCCGGCTTCATCCGAATCTCGGGTTTTATGGGCATCGAAATCATAGCTGCGCAAAACGATCCCCAATGCCAGTTCTTCGGTCCGAGCCTGATTTCCGGCCATGACCAACAAGGGCTGGTGATCAGACAATTTGGCCAGCTTCGCCCCGGCCTTGCGCGCCTCTGCAGCATCGGCACGGCGCGACAGCACGAGAATATCAAGCGCTTCAGCGGCCATTCCGCCTGGCCAGGCAAGAGAGACTACATCGCCGGATTTCACCTTTTCGAACCGGTCGCTTTCGACAAGTCGCGCGACTGCGCCCCGGGTCAGACGGTTGGCGCGGCGTGCGGCTGGGTTCATCTTGCCTTCATCCGAGACAATAATCACGACGCGCCCTTTGGTCTGCGCCATCACGTCCACGTCAAAAGCCTTAAACTGAATTGGAACAAGACTGCTCATTGGGAACTCCTGAAAATCTGTTTCCCAAGACCTAGCCCGCGGCGACCGCATTGACCAGATAGCAGTTTTCCCCGCCGGGCATTTGCATTACAGTCGCGGAAAAAGTTCCGGCAGGGTCGGAGAGCGGGAGGGCGAATTGGCAAATCGGGGCATGCATAGGCCGTTGCGCGCTGGCGCATGTACCGCTGATTCTCTTAACTTCAAGGCCCCCGCTGCAGGCAACGCAGTGATGCCGGGGGCGCGTTTGTGATCCTGGATCGATATTTTGCCCGCCGGTTCACCCAGAGCTTTCTGGTCATTGGCTGTATCTTTTTGACGCTGATGATTCTGATCGATCTGATTGAACAGGTACGGCGCTTTGATGAGGTCGATCTGTCATTTGGCCGGCTTTTGTATCTGACCCTATTGAATACGCCCGCCGCCATCGGTGAGATGCTGCCCCTGCTGATCATCCTGTCCACGATTGCGTTGTTCATCGGATTGGCGCGCAGCTCGGAATTGGTGGTGACGCGCTCGATCGGGCGATCTGGAATTCGCGTCCTGCTTGCACCTGTAACTTTGGCCCTGTTGATCGGAGCCTTGGCGGTTGCGGTGCTTAACCCGTTTGCTGCCGCAACTTCCGAAGAATTCCAACGGCTTTCCGATTCCTACCGTAACCGCACCAGCTCAGCTCTTTCGATCAGCAGTGAGGGTTTGTGGTTACGGCAAGCTACAGAAGAGGGCCAATCGGTTGTCCACGCGCGCCGAACGTCCAACGGTAACACCCTGCTGTTGAAGGACGTCACCATAATAACATTCGACGCGATTGGTCAGCCGACACGCCAGATCTCTGCCAAACAGGCCAAGTTGGAAGACGGTTTTTGGGTTTTACAGGATGCCAAGATCTGGCCGCTTATGAACGGCATCAATCCCGAAGCTGGCTCGAAAGAGCATGATCGTCTGGAGATTCCGACCACCCTGACACGTCAGCGCATTCTGGACAGGCTGGCCAACCAGGATTCGATGTCTGTCTACGATTTGCCCCAGTTGATCCGAGACCTGCGCGAGGCGGGCTTTTCGACCAAGCAATACGAGGTCTGGTTTCAGGTCCAACTGGCAAGACCTCTGTTTCTGGTCGCAATGGTCTTGATTGGCGCGGCCTTTACCATGCGGCATGTCCGGTTCGGCGGCACCGGAATAGCGGTGCTGACGGCTGTGTTACTGGGCTTCGCCATCTATTTCGTCCGTAATTTCGCGCAAATATTGGGAGAAAACGGTCAGTTGCCTATCTTCGTTGCAGCCTGGGCCCCGCCATTTGCGGCCATCCTTCTTTCTCTTGGCCTGCTGTTGCACGCGGAGGATGGCTGATGCGCAAATTCGCTCTGCTATTGCTCTCGGGTGCGGTTGCATTGTCTTTGCCTTCGGGTGTCCTGGCCCAGACTTTGCCGGAACAGGATCAAACGACGGACGCGTCCCAGCAAGAGCCACCAGCCTTACTTGTCGCCGACAAGATTTTCATAACCCCAGAGCGTGTGCTGATCGCAGAGGGCAATGTCGAAGCGTTTCAGGGTGACGTCAAAATGACGGCCAGTCGGATTTTGTACGACCGCGAAAGCGGTGAGCTTACACTGGAAGGACCGATCCGGATTGATCAGGGCAATCGAACGACAGTTCTGGCGGATTCCGCAGAACTCGACCGGGGTTTGCTCAACGGCCTTTTGATCGGCGCCCGAATGGTGTTCGACCAACAGGTGCAAATTGCCTCGGTGCAGGCGACACGTGCTGGCGGCAGATACACCCAGTTCAGCAAAGTCTCGGCGACGTCTTGCCATGTCTGCACGGATGGGCGGCCACCGCTCTGGCAAATCCGTGCCCGCAAGGTGACCCATGATCAGTTGGAACGACAGCTCTATTTCGAAGGTGCGCAATTCCGGGTGCTGGATGTGCCGGTCTTCTATTTCCCTTACCTGCGTCTCCCCGACCCAACGCTGGACCGGGCGACTGGTTTTCTGGTCCCATCGGTCCGCACCACCTCGCAGTTGGGCACAGGCATAAAGGTTCCCTATTTCTTCAAGCTTGGAGATCACAAGGACCTCACGCTGACACCTTACCTTTCCGGTAAGACCAGAACTCTGGGCTATCGCTATCGTCAGGCCTTTAAGAACGGACGGATCAAAATCGAAGGCGCGCATACTCGCGATGACCTTCAACGGGACGAGGCGCGCGGATATTTCTTTACCAACGGCTGGTTTGATCTGCCGGACGACTATCGCCTGACCTTCAACATCCGAACCACGTCCGACGATTCCTATCTGGCTGATTACGGCCTGCCCGACTTTGACCGTCTGCGCAGCGAAATTGCCCTGGAAAGGATCAAGCGCGATACCGCTTTCCGGACCAGCCTAAACCACTATAAAACCTTGCGAGATAGCGAGGATCAGGATCAGATTCCTTCTCGCATCTTCGACCTGAACTATCGCAAACGCTTCTTCCCGGCAGCTGTCGGAGGAGAGGTGCGGATGGCTTTCATCGGCCATGCCCATGAAAGAACGAGCAATGAGGACGTTATCGGGCGCGATGTTGCCCGAGCGACCTTCGATACCGAATGGCTGCGCAGCTGGATACTGGGCTGGGGGCTGCGTGCAGATGCCCAAGTAGGCGCGTCAATCGACACGTTCAATATCCGCCACGACAGCGCCTATCCCGATCAGGTGACCCGCACGACCCCGCGTGCCGCACTGACGCTGCGCCTTCCAATGACTCGCCGCGAGGCGTCGGGCGCAACCCAGTTGCTGGAACCCATCGCGCAGATCGGGTGGACGCATGTCTCCGACAATGATGTTCCTATCGACGAAAGTACGTTTCAGGAGTTTGACCAGGGTAACCTGTTATCCCTGTCCCGATTCCCTGCCGAGGACAGGCGCGAAGATGGAGTCAGCGGCGTTGTTGGGATGAATTGGGCGCGTTATGGCTCCAGGGGCTGGCAAGCGCGTGCCACGATCGGTCAGGTCTTTCGTGCGGATGCTGATCCCGACTTTAACCTTACATCGGGCCTTCAGGGCACTTCGTCCGATGTGTTGATCGCCGGTCAACTTGAAACGCCCAATGGGTGGTCTCTGGCCGGGCGAGGTTTGGTGAACGGAGATTTCAGCTTTGCCAAGGCCGAGCTGCGTGCAGCATGGCAAAAGGAAACAACGGCCCTCAGCGGAAGCTATGTCTGGCAAGAACCCGATCCCGCAGAAAATGTCGACGATGAGATTTCTGAGATCTGGTTGCGCGGGCGGTACGACATCGATCAGAACTGGCAAACCCGTGCTCAGGCGCGGTATGACCTGAGCGAATCTGAACCGATCAGATATGGGTTGGGTATCACGTACCGGAACGAGTGTGTTCAGGTTAACATGTCGGTCAGCAGGCGCTATACCTCGTCATCAAGTATTGAGCCTTCGACCGAATTCGGCTTTACCGTAGCTCTGACAGGATATTCTGTCGAAGGTGGCGGCAAACAGTACAAGAGAAGATGCAGTTGATAACAGGTTTTTCACGTTTCTTTCGTTCCAGCCATATCGGGCTGGTTGCTCCGGCACTGGTTGCAGTTTCGATTGCCATAGCACCTGTAAAGGCAGTGGCGCAGAACCTGTTCTCGCCTGCCATAAAGGTCAATCAAGACATCGTGACCTGGTATGAGCTGGAACAGCGCCTGCAATTCCTGTCGATTCTGGGTGTTCCCGGCGCAACCGAGGAAGACGTGCGCAAAGCTCTGATAGACGACCGCCTGCGCAAACAGGCGATGCGCGACGCTGGAATCGTGGTCGCCCCCGAAGACGTTCAGGTTGGAATAGACCAATTTGCAGCCCGCGGTCAGCTTTCGAGCGACGAATTCCTGCAGCTTCTGGCGGATGCCGGTGTTGACCGTGAGACGGTTCGGGATTTCATCGAGGATCAGATTTCCTGGCGTGAATTCGTCAGCGCGCGTTTTCTGTCGCAGGCGAGACCATCGGAAGACGAGATCAATCGCGCACTTGGACAATCTGGAAGTGGTGGCCTGCAAGTCCTTCTTTCGGAAATCATTATTCCTGTGAACCAACAAAACCTGCCACAGGTTCAACTGCTGGCCGAAGAGATCGCCTTGATCGAGGGCTTTGATTCCTTTTCAACCGCCGCAACACAGTACTCGGCGGCCGGAACTCGCACCAATGGGGGGCGCCTTGACTGGTTGAACTTGACCGATCTGCCCCCGGCGCTGCAGCCGGTCATCATCGGGCTCAAAAATGGTGACATCACCCAGCCCATTCCGCTGCCCAATGCCGTTGCACTGTTTCAGATGCGCGGTTTGCGTGAGACCGCTGCGAGTACGCCCACCTATTCCGAGATCGACTATGCTGTCTATTACATGCCCGGTGGTCGTAGCGCGGAAACACTGGCCGCAGCCGAAAAGCTGAAAGAAGAAATAGACACTTGCGATGATCTGTACGGTATCGTGCAAAACAAGCCAGCAGAAGTCTTAGAGCGGAATGTCAGCAAACCGTCGGAAATCCCGCGCGATATCGCATTGGAACTAGCCAAACTGGACCTGAACGAAGTTTCAACCACGTTGACCCGTAACAACGGCCAAACACTGGCTTTTGTGATGTTGTGCACACGTACCCGCAACCTTGGCGAAGAGACAACGCGTGCAGATGTCGCCAATGCTCTGACCCAGCAAAGGCTGCAAACACTTGCAGAAAGCCTGTTGGGGCAAATGCGTGCCGACGCAACTATTGTTGAACAATGAAGCCAATCGCGCTCAGCTGCGGCGACCCGGCCGGAATTGGGCCCGAGATCGCCGCAAAAGCCTGGGCCAGCCTTAGAACCACCTGCCCTTTCTTCTATATTGGCGATGCCGCGCATTTGCCGCCCGAGACACCGTCGGTACAGATCAGCGACGCCTCTCAGGCGGTCGAGATCTGTGGCTCTGCCCTGCCCGTACTGCAACTGGACTTTCCAGCCCCCAACCGGTCTGGGCACCCTAATCCAGCCAACGCCAGATCAGTTGTCACTGCCATTGAAACCGGCGTGGCGCTGGTTCAGTCCGGTTCTGCATCGGCGCTATGTACCGCACCGATCCACAAGAAAGCACTTATCGACGGGGCAGGTTTCTCATTCCCCGGCCATACTGAATTTCTGGGCGCCTTGGCTGGGTCCCAACGTGCTGTGATGATGCTGGCGAGCGACCAGCTGCGCGTTGTACCAGCAACCATCCACATCCCGCTCTCACGCGTTCCTTGCGAGCTTACGCCCGAGCTTTTGCGGGAAACCATCGAAATCACCGCCCAGGGACTACAATCACAGTTCGGTATTGCCACCCCGCGGATAGCCGTCGCGGGCCTCAACCCGCATGCCGGTGAAGGCGGCAAGATGGGACAAGAAGAACTGGACTGGATTGCGCCGCTGATCGCGGAGCTGCCCCGCAAAGAGTATACCGTAACCGGCCCGCACCCCGCGGATACATTGTTCCACGCCGCAGCGCGCGCGCGCTATGACGCCGCCATCGCCATGTATCACGATCAGGCTCTGATTCCGATCAAGACGCTGGATTTCGATCGCGGTGTGAACGTCACACTAGGCCTTCCATTTATCCGAACCTCACCCGATCACGGGACTGCACTGGACATTGCGGGGCAAGGCCTTGCAAACCCGACCAGCCTGATCGAAGCGCTGAAACTTGCCCAGCAGATGGCACAAAGCTCTTGATCCTTCAGCGGGCTGTAAATATCCCGGCCAGAGGTAAAAATTCTCTGGCGCTCTCCTATCAAACCGCGCCACGGTGATCGGATCATGAGCACTATCGACAACCTTCCCCCTCTGCGCGAGGTTATCGCCTCGCATCAACTCTCGGCTCGCAAGTCGCTAGGCCAGAACTTTTTGTTGGATCTGAACCTGACCGCCAAGATCGCGCGGCAGGCCGGAGATCTTGCGGAATGCGATGTTCTGGAAATCGGCCCCGGCCCCGGCGGGCTGACCCGTGGGCTACTTTCAGAAGGTGCGCGCAAGGTTGTTGCAGTTGAAAAGGACACCCGCTGTATCGCTGCCCTAAACGACATCGCCGCCGCCTATCCCGGCAAGCTTGAGGTCATCAACGGTGACGCGCTTGAGATTGATCCGCTTACGCATCTGACCCCTCCGATCCGTGTGGCGGCGAACCTGCCCTATAACGTCGGCACCGAATTGCTGGTCCGCTGGCTGACCCCGCCGCAATGGCCTCCGTTCTGGCAAAGCCTGACCCTGATGTTTCAGCGCGAAGTGGCGGAACGGATCGTCGCCCAGCCCGGCGGAAAAGCCTATGGCCGCTTGGCCATCCTTGCCCAATGGCGGGCCGACGCGCGCATCGCCATGTCACTGCCACCCGGCGCGTTCACCCCGCCCCCCAAGGTTTCAAGCGCTGTGGTCCACCTGACCGCCCTGCCGCAACCACGATATCCGGCTGACTCTGCCACCCTGTCCCGCGTGGTTGCCGCCGCATTTAATCAGCGCCGCAAGATGCTGCGGGCTTCACTGAAAGGCGTCGCACCCGATATCGAAGACCGCCTGATAGCCGCAGGGATCAAACCCACCGAACGTGCGGAACAAGTGCCTTTAGAAGCGTTCTGCGCATTGGCCCGCGAAGTCAAAAGATCCTGAAACAAAAAAATCCCTGCAGTCTAACAGATCGCAGGGTTTTTCTTTTCTATACTGGCTGATTTACTCTGCCGCTTCAGGCGTATCACCGTTGCCGGAGGGCGTGTCCTCAGTCGCAGCAGGTGCGGCTTTGGGCTTGCGCGCCCGAGGCCGACGGGCCGGTTTTTCTTTTTTCTCGGCCTCTTCAGGGCTTTTGCTTTCAGGCGTTTCTACAAGCCCGGATTCCGGAGCAGCTGCGTCAGCGGCAAACCCCATCACATCAGGTTGAGGTGCCTCAGCGGGATCCGACTGGCGGACGGTTTCGCGTTCCTGACGCTCGGCACGCTCACGATCTCGTTCAGCCTGGCGTTCGCGATTCTGACGCTCTTGCTCCTCACGGCGTGCATCCATTTCACGCTGAGCTTCGCTAAGCAAACGCAGGTAATGTTCGGCGTGCTGCTGAAAGTTTTCGGCAGCTACACGGTCGTTAGACAACTGAGCATCGCGTGCAAGCTGATTATATTTATCAATAATCTGTTGCGGCGTGCCACGCACTTTGCCCTCTGGGCCCGAACTGTCGAAAACTCGGTTTACGACGTTGCCGCCAGAAGGACGATTGCGGTTATTCTTTGCCCGAGAGCGGGATTTGGAAGATCTCATCTACTTTAGTCAGCCTTGTCGTTCGCTGCCGATCAGTTCGCGTCTTGCACTGCTCAAGGGCTTAGCTATGACACGATGTCGGCTTTTTTGGGCTTGGCGTCAGGGGCCCGCTGTAACAGCGTCAACCTCTCTGACTACACCTGAGTAAACACGTCCAGAGCGTGCAGACAAGAGGTTTGTCCCAATTTTTGTACCTTTTTTATATCAATCGGCGCATTTCGGCCTCAGAACGTTCCGTCATGAAGGCATTCTGGCGAAAACGACGCGGTCGCGACCATCCAGATCGGGAATGATCCGTACGTCTACCAATCCTGCTGCGTCGAACAAAGATGCGACGCTCTGCCCTTGCTCGGGTCCGATTTCGACAAGTAACCGACCATGGGGCAATAGAAAATCCGGGGCGGCGGCAGCAATCCTGCGGTAGGCCCCCAAGCCGTCACCTTCGTCTGTCAATGCCATCCGCGGCTCATGGTCCCGCACTTCAGGTGCCAGGGTGTCCATTTCCGGAAGGGAAATATAGGGCGGGTTTGAAACAATCAGGTCAAATTTTGCTTCAATGTTTCCAAACCAATCGGAATGCTTAATTTCGATCCGGTTCTGAACATCGTGTTGCACGGCATTTGCACTGGCCTGTAGGCAGGCCGCCTCGCTCAGATCCACACCAATACCCGATGCACTGGTGCGTTCGGCTAGCAATGTGATCAGGATGCACCCCGATCCAACCCCCAGATCGAGGAAATGGTCAAAGGGTTCGCTCAGCGCGGCCTCGATCAGAACCTCTGTTTCCGGGCGCGGATCTAGCACGTCCCGGCTAACTTTGAACCGACGGCCGTAAAACTCACGTTCCCCCAACAGATGAGAAACGGGCACACGAATGGCCCGAAGCGAGATCAGTTGTTCGTATCGTTCAGCAATATCCGGTAAAAGCTCTTCGGGTGTAATCAGTGTCACGCGACTTGCTTCGATCCGGGCGGCGTGGGCCAGTAGAACCCGCGCATCCCGCGCCGGATCAGCCACACCAGCCGCACGCAATCTTGCCGTAGCAGCCACCATGGCCTGAGCCGCTGTCTGGCCGCCGGTCATTGCGCCATCTCGGCCAGGAGACGCGCCTGATCATCCGCGGTCAATGCGTCGATTACCTCATCCAGATCGCCCTGCATCACCTGATCCAACTTATACAGCGTCAGATTGATCCTGTGGTCCGTCATGCGGCCTTGCGGAAAATTATAGGTCCTGATCCGTTCCGACCGGTCGCCAGACCCGACCTGGTTCGCCCGATCTGCCGAGCGTTCGCTGTCAATCCGCTGACGCTCCTGATCATAGAGTCGGGTCTTCAGAACCTGCATCGCGATCTCGCGATTGCGGTGTTGGGATTTCTCGGAGCTGGTCACCACAAGCCCGGTGGGCAAGTGTGTAATCCGCACGGCCGAAT
Organism: Ruegeria sp. CDSC021; assembly: GCF_059610845.1. Lineage (NCBI taxonomy): Bacteria > Pseudomonadati > Pseudomonadota > Alphaproteobacteria > Rhodobacterales > Roseobacteraceae > Ruegeria > Ruegeria sp. CDSC021. The sequence continues at coordinate 332,005 of NZ_JBXWOK010000001.1, read as the reverse complement.
CGGTGGTGTTCACGTGCTGCCCACCCGCACCCGAGCTGCGCATCGTGTCGATACGGATATCATTGGCGTCGATCTGAATATCGACATCCTCGGCCTCGGGCAGAACCGCCACGGTCGCCGCCGAGGTATGAATGCGCCCGCCACTTTCGGTCTCCGGCACCCGCTGCACCCGGTGAACGCCAGATTCGTATTTCAAACGGGCAAAGACGTTGTCGCCTTTGATATGGGCAACCACCTCTTTGATGCCGCCTAGATCCGACGCCTGCTCCTCGATAATCTCGAATTTCCAACCGCGCGCTTCGGAATACCGCTGATACATGCGCAGCAGGTCGCCCGCAAAAAGCGCGGCCTCATCACCGCCGGTTCCAGGACGGATTTCCAGCATGGCCGGGCGCGCATCGGCTGCATCCCTAGGCAACAAGGCCAGTTGCAGGGCGTGTTCGGCACCGGGAATTTGGGCCTGCAGGTCGGGGATTTCCTCCTCGGCCAGCTCCCTCATATCGGGATCGGCCAGCATCGCCTCGGCCTCGGCAAGGTCAGTGACCAGCTGGCGCCATGCCATGATCTGATCGACCACGGGCTTGAGGTCCGAATATTCCTTGGCCAGCACAGCAATATCGCCGCCCAAAGCACCATCTGCCATGGCTGCTTCGAGGTATTGGAATCGCTGAGTTATCTGTTCAAGGCGTTCTTCGGGGATCATCCGGGCGGTGTCTCTTAATCCGGGGCTATGGTCAAGGGCTGTCCGTATGCTAAGCTGCCCCGCATGAGACGGTTGGTTCTGGTTCTATCGCTTTTTGCGACGCCCGTGATGGCCGATGTCGTCGGTCCCGGCGGCAAGGTACAGGACTGCTATTGCACTGACAAATCCGGGTCACGCGTTGAATTGGGCGAGATGATCTGCCTGCAGGTCGACGGTCGCATTTTCACTGCACAATGTCAGATGTCACTGAACGTTCCGATGTGGCGCGAGGTACAGGAAGGATGCCTGTCCTCAGGGCTGCATCCGCGCGAGCCAGCCATCAACACGGTTTCGGTTTACCCCAAAATCTGAGCGTCCAAAGCGCAACCTGCCATAGATGCGCAGTGTATCGCCGTTCTGCTGGGCGGTTGTGTAATCTGGAAAACCTATCACTTTTGTACGGGTGATATAGGTGACCATCCCTTCATCAACTGACCCGGCCAGAACCTTTGTACGCGGAGCGGACGCAGCGATTTCGTTCAACTGCGCCAACCCGTCCGGCCCCGTTTCAAGTACTCGCACGACGCCACCACGGAGGTCCCTTTTCGCGTCGCCGACAGGGGCATTGTGCCAGATGGCGGGATCAGACGGCGCAAACCGTATATACGCCCCCACAAGGACAATCAGACCCGCAATCAGCCACAGCGTCATTTTCATCTTTTCCACTCTGTTAGATTGCGGGACCATATGCAGTTCCGCATAGCAAACAAGAGACTGCCGTGATCCCTACCGTGACGTCACGCCTGGCAATATGCACAGCAGTTCAAACAGCAGATTGGCAGCGGTCAGCGCCGTATTGCCAGAGGGATCATACGGCGGAGAAACCTCGACCAGATCACACCCAACCACATTGGCCCCGCCCAGGGCATGGATCAGTTGCAACGCTTGCGGTGTGGTTAACCCGGCGATCTCGGGCGTGCCGGTTCCGGGGGCGAAGGACGGGTCCAGACTGTCGATGTCATAGGTGATATAGACCGGATGATCCCCGATCTCATTGCGTATCTGCGCGCCCATGACCGTCAGGTTCTGCTGCCAAAGCTCCCATGCGGGGTATTGGCGAAAGCCCCACCCTTTGGCCTCGGTAAAGTCCGATGCCGCATAGCCAGAGCCTCGGATGCCGATCTGAAAGGTTTTGTCCGGCACGATCAGCCCTTCTTCATAGGCGCGCCGGAAAACGGTGCCGTGGGTTTCTTTTTCCCCAAACATCTCATCATTCACATCCGCATGAGCATCCACATGCACCAGCGCCACAGGCCCGTGTTTCGCGGCTATGGCCCGCAGGATCGGCAAGGTGATCGAGTGATCGCCCCCCATCGCCACAGGTGCCACACCCTGCGCCAGAATCGCGTCATAGCTTTCCTTGATGATCCTTAGGCTGTCGGACAGCGAAAAGGTGTTGATCGCCAGATCGCCGATGTCGGCGATTTGCAGGCTGTCGAAGGGGGCCGCAAAGGTGGCCATATTGTAAGGCCGCAGCATCGCACTTTCGCTGCGGATCTGTTTCGGTCCGAACCGTGTCCCCGAACGCCAAGAGGTGCCAATGTCCATCGGTATGCCTATTACGGCCACATCCACTCCGGCCAACGTATCCGCCTGCGGCAGGCGCATAAACGTGTTTGGGCCGGAAAAACGCGCCAGATCGTTACCGCTGATTGGTTGGTTGAATAGTGTCATGCCGTTATGTCTTCCGTCCTGCCCTGCTGCTAACCTGATACCGGAAAGATGGCTAACCAAAGGTTAAGGCTTCAGCTTGTTCCATCCCAGCAGGCAAATGATTTGCGTCGCCACATGTGCGCCTGCAATCGCTGTCGCACCTGAGGTGTCATAGGGCGGCGAAACCTCGACCACGTCCCCGCCTTTGATGTTAATCCCAGCAATGTCGCGCAGGATGATCTGGGCCTGAATCGAACTCAGTCCACCCCAGACCGGCGTTCCCGTGCCAGGCGCAAAGGCCGGGTCCAGACCGTCGATATCGAAGCTCAGGTAAACCGGGTTGTCACCAAGAATGCCTTTGATCTTTTGCGCCACGGCGGCGGGACCGGACTCGTACACCTCCCGAGCGTCAATGATGTTGACCCCCAAAGTATCTTCGTTCGTCGTACGAATACCCACCTGAACGGAACGCTTAGGGTCCACTATCCCTGATTTGACCGCCTTGTAGAACATGGTCCCATGATCCACGCGGGACATGTCGTCGTCAGCCCATGTATCCGTATGCGCATCAAATTGCAGCAAGGACATTGGCCCGTATTTCTCGGCATAGGCCTTCAGGATCGGAAAGCTGATATAGTGGTCCCCACCAAGCGTCACCGAGGCCACGTCAGCGTTGAGAATTGTGCGAATGTGGTCCGTCAATGTGTCCGGAAAGGCAGGTATATTGGCGTAGTCATAAGCCATGTCCCCATAATCCACGATTGCCAATTCGCTTAGCGCATCAAACGGCCAGCCATAAGGCTCATCCGGGGATTGCAACGTGCTGGCCTCGCGGATGGCGCGTGGCCCAAGACGCGTACCGGGGCGGTTCGTCACCGCCTGATCAAATGGCACGCCGGTTACGGCGATATCGATCCCGGTCAGATCCTTGGTATACAAGCGGCGCAAAAATGACATCGCCCCCCCGAAAGTATTCTCGTACGAGACGCCTTTCAGTTCAGGATTGGTAAACGCCTCATCGACGAAATTCTTTGAATCTTCCAGTGCCATGTCTTTCTCCTGTCAGCCCAAAGGCTGGGCCTTTTCGACGATCCGCGCAAAGAAAGACGCCCCAACCGGCGCGATGTCGTCGTTGAAGTTGTATTTCGGATGATGCAATCCGGCCCCCTCGCCTTGCCCCAGAAACAGGTAAGCGCCGGGGCGCGACTGCAGCATGTATGAAAAATCCTCGGCCCCCATCATCGCGTCGACATTGGTCATCACGCGATCTGCACCGGCAACATCACGCGCGATTTCTGCGGCAAAACCAGTCTTGTCGGCGTCATTGATTGTTGCAGGATAGTTGACCTCATAGTCCAGCCGCGCTTCGACACCATAGGATTGGGCTTGTCCTTGTACGATCTGTTCCATCCGCTCCATCACCATTTTCTGCACAGTCGGATCAAAAGTGCGCACAGTGCCGTTGATAAAGGCGGTATCGGGGATCACGTTGTTCACGGTGCCGGTATGGATTTGCGTGACCGAGATCACCAGACTGTCCAAAGCATAGTTGTTACGACTGACGATGGTCTGAATCGCCTGGGCGATACCGCAGGCCGCCATCACCGGATCCCGGGTTTCATGCGGCATGGCACCATGGCCACCAAGGCCCTGAATGTGAACTTCGAACGTATCAACAGCAGCCATGATCGGCCCGGGGGTTGTCTGAAAGGATCCTTCGGGAATTCCAGGCGCATTGTGCAATGCATAGATTTGGGAAATGTCGAACCGGTCCATGATCCCCTCTTCGACCATGACGCCCGCGCCACCACCCTCTTCTTCGGCCGGTTGAAAGATCAGCGCCACGCGTCCACGGAAATTTCGGGTTTCCGCCAAATAGCGCGCCGCGCCCAACAACATCGTGGTGTGCCCGTCATGACCGCAGGCATGCATGTTTCCGGGCTTGGTTGATTGGTACGCGACCCCTGTTTCCTCGGGGATAGGCAAAGCGTCCATATCAGCGCGCAGACCTATCGTCGGCCCCTCACCCTGGCCATTGATGATCGCAACGATCCCAGTAGTGGCGATCCCTTGGTGCACCTCATCCACATCGAACTCACGGAGTCGATCAGCGACAAAGGCCGCGGTTTCGTGGCATTCGAATGCAAGCTCGGGGATCGTATGCAGATGCTGGCGCCATGCGGCCATATCGGCAGAGAAATCGGCAATTCTGTTGACGACGGGCATCTGGGGTGGACTCCTGATCGTGACTGCGGAATGGATGCATCTGACACCGGAACGAAAGGGTTCGCAATGGCCGAAAATCCTCTGATCCTTGACAGCGATGCTGGCATCGAACGCTTGTTAGAGATCATGCGCCGACTGCGCGACCCTCAAACTGGCTGCCCATGGGATATTGAGCAGGATTTCGGCACGGTCGCTCCTTATACGATCGAAGAGGCTTATGAGGTCGCTGATGCCATCGAACGTGAGGCTTATGATGAGCTGAAGGGCGAACTTGGGGATCTGCTGTTCCAGTCTGTCTTTCATGCACAAATGGCCGAAGAAGCCGGGCATTTCACCTTTCAGGACGTGGTGCGCACCATGTCGGACAAGATGGTCGCCCGGCACCCGCATGTCTTTGGCGACGAATCCCGCGACAAATCGGCAGAGCAGCAAACACTGGACTGGGAAGCCATCAAAGCAGCCGAACGTGCTGGTAAAGAACAACAAGGCGCGTTGGACGGTGTCGCCGCCAACCTACCCGCCCTGCTGCGTGCTCTCAAATTGCAGAAACGTGCCGCCCGTGTTGGATTCGACTGGCCCGATGCCAGCCATGTGCTGGCCAAGATTACCGAAGAGGCTGCCGAGCTCGAAGAGGCACGCGACCGCATGGATGCGGATGCGTTAGAGGATGAGTTCGGCGATCTGCTATTCGTTATGGTCAATCTGGGCCGCCATCTTGGGGTCGAGCCCGAGACCGCCCTGCGTCGGACCAACGCCAAGTTCACCCGCCGGTTCGAACAGGTCGAGTCGCGCCTGGCTGCACGGGGGAAAACCCCAACGGAAAGCACGCTGGAAGAGATGGACGCGCTTTGGGACGAGGTGAAGATCGAGGAACATCGGGCCAATGGCAAACTCCCGCCGGCAAAGGCCGAGGCCGGAACGTAAAACCGCTAGACAAGCTCTCGGACACTTGCGAGTGTCCCACCTTCACGACCTCCGGAGACGATCATGCCCGCTCGCAAAATCATTATAGACACCGATCCGGGACAGGACGATGCCGTCGCCATTCTGCTGGCGCTTGCCAGCCCCGACGAAATTGAGGTTTTGGGCATTACCGCAGTCGCTGGCAACGTACCCTTAGAGCTGACAGCCAAAAACGCGCGTATTGTCTGCGAACTGGCTGGCCATACCCAGACCCCCGTCTATGCCGGATGCGACCGCCCGTTAGAGCGCCCCCTGATCACTGCGGAGCATGTGCATGGCAAAACTGGCTTGGATGGGCCGGTTCTGCCGGATCCGCAGATGCCGCTGTCCGAAGGACATGCCGTCGATTTCATCATCGACACGTTGCGCGCGCATGAACCAGGCTCCGTTACGCTCTGCCCCCTTGGGCCATTGACCAACATCGCCACAGCGTTCCGCAAAGCGCCTGACATCGTGGATCGGGTTCAAGAGATCGTTTTGATGGGAGGGGCATATTTCGAAGTTGGAAACATCACCCCAACCGCCGAATTTAACATTTACGTCGATCCAGAAGCCGCTGATATTGTGTTCAAATCTGGACGTCCCGTTGTGGTGATGTCGCTTGATGTCACGCATAAAGCTCTGGTGACCAAGACGCGCAACGATGCCTTCCGTAGAATTGGAAACAAGGCCGGTGTCGCGGTGGCCGAGATGACCGATTTCTTTGAAAGGTTCGACAAAAACAAATACGGCTCGGAAGGTGCTCCGCTACACGACCCTTGCGTGACTGCCTATCTAATCAAGCCCGAACTGTTTACCGGGCGGCTGGTGAATGTCGAGGTCGAGACCCAATCAAAGCTGACCCTGGGCATGACAGTTGCCGATTGGTGGGGTGTTACCGACAGAAAACCCAACGCCCTGTTCATCGGAGAAATTGACGCTGGCGGGTTTTTTGATCTGCTCACGGATCGGCTGGCCCGACTATGAGCGCCGCACTTCGCCTTGCTCGCCCCGAGGATCTGGAACGTCTGGTTGGTCTGGTCGCCGCCTTTCACGCCGAAGAAGGCATTACCCAGGATGCCGATCAGACGCGCAATGCGCTTGCCCCTCTTCTCGAGGGAATACCTTTTGGGTGCATCTACCTGATTGGCCCCGGTCGCGCACCCTTGGGCTATGTCATCCTGACCTTTGGGTGGTCGGTTGAATTCGGCGGCATGGATGGATTCGTGGATGAGATCTATATTCGTCCTGCCGTGCGAGGGCGCGGAATTGCGTCTGAAGTCTTGCTGGATTTGCCCAAGGCGTTGGCGAGCGCGGGGCTCACAGCCTTGCATCTTGAAGTCGATCGTACGAACGAGACGGCACAGAAACTGTATCTACGCACAGGTTTCAAGCCTCGTGACCGCTATATGCTGATGAGCAAAACCCTTTGATCCATTTCTGTGTGGCTGAACAACAAGGCCACCCGCGAAAGATTGACAGACCCTACCGGGCCTCACCGCGACGGATGTAAACCGGAGCTTCAAGGTTTGCCACTGGATCGTCAGGGGACACTGCCGTACCGGTGATCGGATATGTTCCAGGCTCTGAGCAAGCAACCAGAAATACAGTGCTGAGTGCAGACGCTACCAGAAGAAGTTTCGAACCATTCATAGTGTTCCCCTTATCTGTTATTTCAATATGATACGAATGCGCACTACAGAACAAAAAGGAAAAAGTTCACACATAAGGGCCGCCAGCGCAGGAGCCCTATATAAGCCATTAATATATATAGATAATACTATTCATAACCTCCCAAGTTTCTTCTGACCCAATCATGCTAAAGTGCCGGTTTGAGATTTAGACATGGGCCAAACCTACAATCCAACACAAAAAAGCCCGGCCCATTTCCACAGGCCAGGCAATCAAGATTCAGGCTTACAGGTTTCAGCGCTTGAGGATTGAGGCCCCTGCGTATTCGGCAATCTCACCCAGAGATTCTTCGATACGGATCAGTTGATTATACTTGGCTAACCGATCTGACCGCGCCAGTGATCCGGTTTTGATCTGACCGCAATTCGTGGCCACTGCCAGATCGGCAATCGTGGCATCTTCGGTCTCGCCCGAGCGGTGCGACATCACATTGGTATAGCGTGCGCGATGGGCCATATCGACGGCGCGCAGCGTCTCGGTCAGCGTTCCGATCTGGTTCACCTTGACCAGCATCGAGTTGGCACAACCGCGTTCAATCCCTTCCGCCAGTCGCGTGGGGTTGGTGACGAACAGATCGTCGCCCACCAGTTGCACCTTGTCGCCGATGGCGTCGGTCAGGGCCTTCCAGCCGTCCCAGTCATCCTCAGACATACCGTCTTCGATTGAGATGATCGGATAGTCGTTGACCAGAGCGGCCAGATAGTCGGCATTTTCTTCCGAGGTCAGGCTCTTGCCCTCACCGGACAGGACGTATTTGCCGTCTTTGTAATACTCGGTCGCGGCGCAGTCCAAAGCCAGATGGATTTCCTCACCCGGCTTGTAGCCCGCCTTTTCGATGGATTTCAGAATGAAATCCAGTGCCTCGCGCGTGCTGGCGATGTTGGGGGCAAAGCCGCCCTCGTCGCCGACACCTGTGGCAAGACCTGCCGACGACAGCTCTTTCTTCAGAGTATGGAACACCTCGGACCCCATGCGCACCGCGTCGCGGATATTCGCGGCCGAGGTCGGCATGATCATAAATTCCTGAATGTCGATCGGGTTGTCGGCATGTTCGCCACCGTTGATGATATTCATCATCGGCACGGGCAGGATACGGGCCGAGGTGCCGCCGACATAGCGAAACAGCGGCTGTGTGGTGAAATCCGCTGCCGCCTTGGCCGTTGCCAGCGAAACGCCCAGAATAGCGTTTGCGCCCAGACGGCCTTTGTTCTCGGTGCCGTCCAGTTCGATCATAGTCTGGTCGATCGCCACCTGCTCGGTCGCGTCGAACCCAACCAGTTCTTCGGCGATCTCACCATTTACGGCGGCAACCGCTTCGAGCACGCCCTTGCCCATATAGCGCGATTTATCACCATCACGCTTTTCGACCGCCTCATAGGCGCCGGTCGAGGCACCCGACGGGACGGCGGCACGGCCCATGGTGCCGTCTTCCAGGATCACGTCCACTTCGACGGTCGGGTTGCCCCGGCTGTCCAGAATTTCGCGTGCATGGATGTCGATGATGGTGCTCATGAGGCCCGTCCCTGTGGCTGCAATCAGTTGCCAGCCTCATATCAGTACAGGGCAAAAAGTAAACCACTCATGTTATCGCTAACACAGGTCTGAGGGCGTGTTTGCGCAAACCTGCGACGATCCGTCAGGCCGCGACAGCCAGTGACCGCGCCAAGCGCCGTTCGCGCAGGAAGGTATAAAGCCCCGACCCCAGGATCAGCGAGGCACCGGCAACCGTCATCATATCCGGGCGCTCGCCGAACATCAGCATTCCGGCTGCAATGGAGAACACCAGTCGAGTGTAACGGAACGGGGTCAGGGCCGAGGCATCGCCAATCCGCATCGCGCTTACGATACCGTAATACCCTAGCACTCCAAACCCAATCGCGCCAAGGAACGGCCCGAATTCCGACTGGCTCATGGCAACGACCGGCTGGCCAGCCATTGAGATCAGCACCAGACCAGCAAGCGTCACCGCTCCGTAAGCCTGCATCGCCACCACGGCTGAGGCCACGCGTGCGTCCAGTCTGCGTGTGATCAGATCGCGGGCGGCAATGGCCACAACGCTGGCCACCACGAACAGGGTTTCCGGCTGGAACCCGTCCAGCCCGGGACGGATGATCATAAGGACACCGATGAAGCCGACGCCGATGGCGCTCCACCGTCGCCAGCCAACCTGCTCACCTAGAAACAGCGCGGCCCCCATGGTCACGACCAAGGGCATGGCCTGAAACACCGCCGCAACCGTCGACAAATCGACCAGAGACAGCGCGGTCACAAACGCCACGGCCCCCAGCCCTTCGCAGAGCGCGCGGATCAGGGGCAAGCTCTGCCACGCGGCGGCATCAAAGATGTGTTTGCGGGTGAACAGGGCCATCGCTGCGAAAACCAAACCACAGGCAAGGCCCAGAATGACCATGATCTGCCCCGTCGGCACGGTGACCGACAGGTGCTTGATGAACATATCCTCAAGAGCAAAAGCCGCCATTGCGCCGACGACCAGCAAAATGCCGTTCACGTTGTTCATAGTTTTGTCCGTAGAGTAGTGCGGCACATTCAACCGACCCTATCCAACCAAAAACCGAAGCCGGGCTGTCAGGCAAGCTTTATCCGCCTGGGAAATATGAAATCCCGTGCGCTGGCCGTTCGTTTTTTGTGATGGGTCAGTCGTGATCCAGCGGCACGCCGTACAGCTCTAGCCGGTGGCCTTTCAGCTTATAGCCCAGCTTGGCGGCGATCTTTTCCTGCAGCGCTTCGATCTCGGGGTCGACAAATTCGATGACCTCGCCCGACTGCATGTCGATCAGGTGATCATGGTGATCCCGTTCGGCATCCTCGTACCGGGCGCGCCCGTCGCCGAACTCCAGACGTTCCAGAATCCCGGCCTCTTCGAACAGTTTGACGGTCCGATAGACGGTGGCGATGGAAATACCAGAATCAACCTGCGAGGCGCGCGAATAGAGCTCTTCGACATCGGGATGATCATCGCTTTGTTGCAGCACCTGTGCAATCGTGCGGCGCTGTCCTGTCATACGCAGGCCTTTGGCTTCGCAACGGGCGATGATCGTGTCGGACATAGGAACCCTCGGCATATATTCGGTTCTCTGTATTAAACCGTATGCGTGATCGGCGCTACAGGGGATTTACCGGCTAAGCTACAAGGCGTAGATCGGCCCAGATTGGCAAATGATCCGAGGCGATATGCGCGGGTCGCACCGAATGCACGCCATGCAAAACAGCCTCAAGCCCCGCGCCGAGCGCGATCCGATCCAGCGCGCCCAGCGGCTGTGCCGCTGGAAAGCTGGGGAATGGTGGAAGAAAGTGCATATCCGGGGCCAGGTGATCCAGAACCGGCTGTCGGGACCATTCATTGAAATCCCCCGCCCAGACAGTTGGCAAATCCTCAAGATTCGCATCGCACCGTCTGAGGTGGGTGATTTGCTGACGGCGTGAGGCGGGCAAGAGCCCCAGATGCATGCCCATCACCCGAAGCGGACCGATTGGTGTGTCAAACTCGACCCTGACAGCCCCACGCGGTTCCAGCCCCGGTAATTCGTGATGCCCGGTCTGCCGGACACGGATCGCATCACCCCGCCAGATCACTGCATTCCCATGCCACCCCAAGCTGCCAGCCCCACCCAAATCGACGATCTGCCATCCCGCTTCGTCAAGCATGAAATGCGGCAGGGCCGCAGGGCGCGGAGGCAATCGTTTGTCGGCCTCTTGCAAGACGACAATATCGGCCTGCAGGCTTTCGATGACCTGAAGAATCCTCTGGGGCTGTCGACGTAGATCCAGTCCGACACATTTCTGAATATTATAGCTGGCGATGCGCAGGATTGCGGTCTGAGACATGGGTTCCTGAAAGTCCGTTTGAGATCGCAGGATTGCGCTGCTCATCGTTGATTGCAAGCCGGCTTCACCAAAGCAAGCGCATGGCGAAACACCGACGTAGCTGACTGCGAAAACAGGTGTGAGGAACTCATGTACCGCAGAAGGTCGCCTGAACAACCTCATCCTGTACCGGTGGCCGTGTCAGATCCAAAGCGCCGGGTTGATCCTCATAGGGCCGGGACAGCACATTGTTGAGCCGGTGGAATGGGTCAAATTCCCCCTGCACCGCCGCCTGGATCATCTGTTCGACCCGGTGGTTGCGCGGGATAAAGGCCGGACTGGCCTTGTTAATCACCTCAGCAGGGTTTTTTTCACGAGACAGCCGCGACCGCCAACCGTCTGCCCATTGATCAAAGGCCTGCGGATCGGCGAATTGATCCCGCGCCTGATCGCCGCCCAGCGCCCGGAAGGTATTGGTGAAATCCGCCTGGTTCTGCGCCATGCAATTCAGCAAGTCCGAGATCATCTCAAGATCGCCGTCTTCCTGCGTCACAAGACCGATCTTGGCCCGGAACTTTGTAAGCCATTGCTGCTGTATCAGGTCGGGCATCGCATGGACGATCTCGGTAGCCTCAGCAACGGCGGCCTCTTTATCCTCGAACTGCTGGATCAGCGCGGTCGCCAGCTGCGCTGCATTCCAAACGGCGATTTCGGGCTGGTTGGAATAGGCATAGCGACCCATGCGGTCGATCGAGCTGTAGACGGTATTGGGATGATAGTTATCCATGAAGGCGCAAGGGCCGTAATCAATGGTTTCGCCTGAGATCGAGCAGTTGTCAGTATTCATCACCCCATGGATGAATCCCACACTCATCCATGCGGCAATCAACTGCGATTGTGCGTCGACAACAGCGCGCAAAAGACCCATCGGGCCGTCGGCCTGCGGGTAATGTCGCTGGATGGCATAATCTGTCAGTCGACGCAGACTGTCCAACTGTCCACGCGCGGCGAAGATCTGAAAGCTACCTACGCGCAGGTGGCTTTGTGCGACACGGGTCAGGATCGCACCAGGCATTGGACCTTCTCGAAAAATGGCCTCGCCAGTCTCAACGGCGGCCAGCGCCCTTGTGGTCGGGATGCCCAGTGCGTGCATCGCCTCGGACACCACATACTCGCGCAGCACCGGACCCAGCCATGCACGTCCGTCACCCTGTCGGGAAAACGGCGTCGGGCCTGATCCCTTCAACTGGATATCCCGTCGAACGCCATCCGTCCCAACTGTCTCGCCCAGCAAAACCGCGCGCCCGTCCCCAAGCTGGGGGTTATAATTTCCGAACTGATGCCCTGAATAGAGCTGTGCAATCGGTTCTGCCCCCTCTGGCAGGGCGTTGCCGGAAAAGGCCTCGGCCATTTCATGCACCTCGCCGGGCGTGATTCTCAGAATCTGCGCAAGATCGGAGTTGAAAGCAATCAAGCGAGGCGCACGAACCGGCACCGGCGCTTGCCGCGCATAAAAGCTGTTTGGCAAACGGGCGTAACTGTTGTCGAAGGGGATCATCAGAGTCATGTTCCAAACATATTCCTGATCGGGACGAATACCATAGCGGATCGTCCAATCCCGTGCATAATCGCCCTGAAACGACCGAGGCCCCATGACCGCACAAGAGATCATTCAACATCTGAATCTGCAACGCCACCCCGAAGGCGGCTGGTTCCGTGAAACCTGGCGCGCTGATAACCACGGCCGCGCCACCGGGACCTGTATCTATTTTCTGCTGGCCCAAGGCGAGGCCAGCCATTGGCACCGCGTCGATGCGACCGAGATCTGGCTGTATCACGCGGGGGCACCCTTGGTGCTGTCGCTCAGCGCAACCGAAACTGGCCCGGCGACCGACCACATGCTGACCCCGGACCTGTCGCAAGGCGCACCACAACTGATCGTGCCCAAGGATCACTGGCAGGCCGCGCGCAGCACGGGGGCCTACACGCTGGTCTCTTGCACCGTGTCCCCGGGGTTTGAGTTTGACGGGTTCGAGCTCGCCGCTCCAGGGTTCGACATCCCCCGAGGCTGACCGATGGATCACCGCGCCCTCATCGCATCACTCCCGGCCGAGGCCAAAGACCGGCTGCAGATGCGGTCTGACGCGGCGGGTCTGAGGCACTTGGTGCTGTATCTATTGGTGCTGAGCTCAACGAGTACAGGCATAGCACTGCAAATCCCGCTCTGGCCGCTGCTGATCCTGCCGCAAGGCGTGCTGCTGGTGTTTCTGTTCACCCTCAGCCATGAATGCACCCATAAAACGCCGTTTCGGACTGGCTGGATGAATGATGCGGTCGGGCATCTGGTCTCACTCCCGATCGCCCTGCCCTTTACCTGGTTTCGATACTTTCACCTCGCGCATCACAAATGGACCAACCACCCGGACAAAGACCCCGAACTGGGGGGCAAACCGCGGCCCGACAGCTGGCCCAGCCTGCTGATCTATCTGAGTGGTTGGCCTTATTGGTCTGGGATGATGAGCGTTCTGATCAGTAACGCAATGGGCCGGATCGAGGCGCCCTATTTGCCGCATCGCCAACATAAGGCCATGCGGATTGAGGCCCGTGTCCTGCTGGCCATTTACGCGCTTGCAGGGGCAAGCCTGCTGGTGTCACCTTTGATGGTCAGCTTATGGCTGTTGCCGGTCTTGGTGGCACAGCCCGTTCTTCGGCTGTACCTGCTTGCGGAACACGGCCTCTGCCCGCCGGTGGCGAATATGCTTGAAAACTCGCGCACTACGTTCACCAACCGATTGGTCCGATTTCTGGCCTGGAACATGCCCTATCACGCCGAACACCACGCCTTTCCAAACGTGCCGTTTCACCAGCTGCCAACGCTGCATGACTGGACCAAAGCACATTTGAAATCGACCTCTGAGGGGTATTCAGAATTTACGTCAGACTACGTTCGCTCGATGGAACGCTGACCATCCCGCCCCCGACCAGTGCCTTAACCCCTGTGGTGCCGGGGCAAGAGGTCGGCAGCCCGCGCGCGACACGGACAGCAAGATAGGCAAAGGCCTGTGCTTCCAGCATATCCCCATCCAGACCAACCGCTTCGACCGGCTCCACCGGACAATCCAGCGAAACGCGCAGCATCTCCATCAGGACCGGGTTATGCCGTCCCCCTCCTGTCACCAACACACGCGACGGCGGTTCCGGGCAATGCTCGATCCCTTGCGCAACTCCGGCGGCGCACATGCCGGTAAGCGTGGCAACTGCATCAGCATCTGATAATTCCTGAACCAGGCGGATCATCTCGGCAAAGTCGTTCCGGTCCAGCGATTTCGGCGGCATCCTGTTAAAGAAAGGCTCTGCCAGAAACAGTTCAAGTGCTCCGGCCTCGACCCTACCGCCGCGCGCAACCGCGCCGTCGCGATCCATGGGCAGACCCAGACGTTCCTGCATCAGATCATCAACCGGTGCGTTGGCCGGACCGGTGTCAAAAGCCAAGAGCGCACCTGGTATTTCAGGGCCATCAAACCTGGGATCTACATAGGTCAGGTTCCCGACCCCACCCAGGTTCAGAAAACAAAGCGGTTGGTTGGCCTCAATCCACTTGGCACAGGCAAAGTGGAAAAAGGGCGCAAGCGGAGCGCCCTCGCCCCCCATCGCCACATCATCGCTGCGGAAATCCCAGACGACGGGGACACCCAAGGCCTGCGTCAGGCCATCGCCGTCACCCACCTGCAACGTGCCGCGCCCGCTTGGTTCATGCGCTAGGGTCTGACCATGAAGCCCGATCAGATCAATCTTGTCGAAGTCCGCCAGTATTTCGGCATGGGCAAGCGTAACCAATTCCGCCGCGTCATCCACCTCGGGGCCATGCCACTGTCCCAATGCAGCACGAAGCGTTTTCCGCTCCGCATCTGAATAGGCGCGGTATCCGGTGGGCCCAAAGCCAAGAATTCTGTAACCGTCCGTTTTGATCACCGCCGCGTCCACGCCATCCAGCGAGGTCCCCGACATTGCACCCAATGCAGTCAATACGCCTGATTTGCTAATTGCCCGACCCACGCCAGCCCTCTTTCGCCTGTTCGCGCCCGTTCTGTCGTCGCGTTGTCCACAACCTGCACGTTAACGCAAACCCAAGGCAAGCCAGATCACATAAGCCGCGTGTTTTTCTTGGACAAGGTGCCTTTTCCTTGTCAGCCCCACCGCCTATACACTGCCCCGCAACATTAACCCAAAGGGCACGATATGACCTACCACCCCAAATCGGATTTCATCGCCACGATGATCGAGCGCGGCTTTCTGGCTGACTGCACCGATTATCAGGGCCTTGACGAGGCGCTGATCAGCGGGTGTCAGTCGGCGTATATCGGGTTTGATGCAACGGCAAAGTCCCTACATGTGGGCAGCCTGATCCAGATCATGATGCTTCGCTGGTTCCAGAAAACAGGTCATAAGCCGATCACCCTGATGGGCGGCGGCACCACGAAGGTGGGCGATCCGTCCTTCCGGTCAGATGAGCGCCCCCTGCTGGGCCCGGACCAGATCAACGCCAATATCGCAGGCATCAGAAAGGTGTTTGCCGCCTATATCGACTATGATAGCGACGCAGAAAACGCAGCACTGATGCTGAACAACGAAGAGTGGCTGGACGACCTAAATTACCTCGACTTCCTGCGCGACATCGGCCGGCATTTCTCGGTCAACCGGATGTTGGCCTTTGAATCGGTGAAATCCCGGCTGGACCGCGAGCAATCGCTGTCCTTCCTCGAATTCAATTACATGATCCTGCAGGCCTATGACTTCCTTGAACTGAACCGTCGCTATGGCTGTGTCCTACAGCTTGGCGGTAGCGATCAGTGGGGCAATATCGTCAACGGTATCGACCTGACCCGTCGCGTGTTGGATAACGAGATTTATGGCCTGACCTCACCCCTGCTGACCACCAGCGATGGCAAGAAGATGGGCAAATCGCAAGACGGTGCGGTCTGGCTGAATGCCGAGATGCGCTCACCCTATGAGTTCTGGCAGTTTTGGCGCAACACCACCGACGCGGATGTTGGGCGGTTCCTTAAGCTGTACACCGAACTGCCTGTGGATGAGTGTGACCGCCTTGGCGCATTGCAGGGGTCCGAGATCAACGAGGCCAAGATCCGCCTGGCAAACGAGGTCACCTCCTTGCTGCACGGGGCCGAGGCTGCGGCAAACGCCGAGGCCACCGCTCGCGAAGTGTTCGAAAAAGGTGGCGTCGGGAACGATCTGCCGACCCTAACGGTCGGCGAAGCAGACTTGCCGATATCCATCGTGCAACTGATCGTACAGTCTGGCCTGGCGAAATCTGGCAAAGAGGCCAAGCGCCTGATTGCAGAAAACGGCGCCAAACTGGACGACGCTTCTTTAACAGACGCGGGATTGATGATCGACGCAGGCGCCTTGTCCTCGCCCATCAAACTAAGCGCCGGCAAGAAACGGCACGCGCTGGTTCAGTTGGGTTAACTAAGACCTCTGAAAGAAAAACGGCCACCTAATTGGGTGGCCGTTTCTGTTTTGCATGAGCAAATCCGTCACTTGCAGGCTTATCGCTTGCCCCCTTTGCCTCCGCCGTTTCCATGGCCGCCGCCGCCATTGCCGTGGCCTCCGCCGTGGCCGTTGTTACCTCCACCGTTTCCGGTGCCGGGGCCAGAGCCGCCATTATTGCCCCCGCCATTGCCGGGGTTCCCAGCGTTTCCATTGCCATTTCCGGGGCCGTTACCGCCTTTACCCGGACCATTGCCCCCTTTGCCGGGGCCATTGCCATTTCCAGGTTTGCCGGGGCCATCGCCACCACCATTGCCGGGATCATCACCTGGGTTGTCGTCACCGGGATCATCCCCGCCACCGTTGCCGGGATCATCGCCAGGGTTGTCGCCACCCGGATCATCTCCGCCGCCGTTGCCGGGACCGTTACCGCCTGACCCTCCGGACCCGGTTCCACCGCCGCCAACCGGCGTGAGCGGTGAACTTGGGTCCGAGCTGCGGTCTTCACCCGCATTTGCCGCGCTTACGATCGATGCTGTCGGAAAGTCGGTCAACAAGGCAGCCAACCCCGGGCATTGCGCGGATGTGTTTTGCAATGTGGTTTCGAAATCCGCACGTTTCTGCAAGCGCTCCAGAAAGCTGGGGGTTACCTGCGTGCACTCACACATGGTCGCATAATCGCCGCTGTTTGCAGCATCCCGCGCCGTTTTCCAGTTGCAGACCTCTGGTGCAGCGGTCGCACTTCCAGCCGCCATAATCCCCAGAAACGGAGCGGCTACCAAAGCGGAAAGCCCTGATTTGGTCCCAATTCGCATAGTTTGTCCTCCTCAAATGCGCCACCCAGACGCTCGATTGCGTTCAGTGTCGATTTGAGATTCCAACATTAAGAACGCCTGAAGCTGACCTGAGAAAGCCTTGAGGAAGGGTCGCCTGCCCGACGCCCCCCTATGGACACTGTCCCTTGGCTGATATTAAATGAACGTATGTTCATATCTTTTGAAAGGAAATCCAGATGCACCTGTCGACCACCGCAGCCATTGTCACCGGAGGCGCCTCGGGGCTGGGTGAGGCAACGGCCCGCTTTTTTGCAGAAAACAATGCACAGGTAACCATTCTGGATCGCGATGCCGAGCGGGGTCACCAGATCGCAACAGAAATTGGCGGGCATTTCGCCCAGACGGATGTGACCGATGAAACATCCGTGGCCGCAGCCATCGCCCATGCCCGTGAGAAGATGGGAGCGATCAACGCGGCAGTGAATTGCGCCGGGATCGCGGTTGGCATGAAAACCGTAGGTAGGGATGGCCCGCACCCGCTTGATGCATTTCAGCGCACGATCGACATCAACCTTGTGGGTACATTCAACGTTTCACGCCTTGCAGCCGCGGAAATGGCAAAGAACGACCCAGAACCGGATGGCGCGCGCGGTGTCATCATCAATACAGCCTCAATCGCGGCCTTTGATGGGCAAAAGGGTCAGGCTGCCTATGCGGCTTCGAAAGGTGGTGTGGTAGGTATGACCCTGCCCATGGCACGGGATCTGGCCTCGTCCGGAATCCGCGTGATGACCATCGCACCCGGAATCTTTATGACTCCGATGCTAGCCGGTCTGCCCGAAGAGGTGCAGCAACAACTGGCCTCTGACGTTGCCAACCCTGTGCGCCTTGGCGACCCCCGCGAATACGGGCGACTGGCCGGGTTCATCGTCGAAATGGGTTATCTGAACGGCGAGGTCATCCGTATCGACGGCGCGCTGCGAATGCGCTGAGCGTGGCTGATCACCTACCGATGAAAACGGCTCACTCAAATGAACTGTGGTCGGATAGCCGGCCACAGCGCGAAAGCTGATCTAGGCGCCCTCGGCCTTTTCCTCGAGGATCAGCCACTCTTCCTCGGCTGCGGCCAGCTTTTCCTGCCGCTCGACCAAAGCCTCGGTCGCTTTCTGAAATTTAACAGGTTCACGGCTGAAAAGCTCAGGATCGGACATCAGCTCTTCAAGCTTTCCGATTTCCGCCTCAAGCCGCTCAATCTCGGCAGGCAATTTCTCAAGACGGTGTTTCTCTGAAAATGATAGCCCCAGTTTCGGCTGCGCCTCCTGCTTTACCTTTGACTTGGAAGCTTTTGTTTTTACTTCTTTCTTATCAGACACCTCGCCGCGCTGAGCGAGATAGTCCGACCACCCCCCGGCATAGACGGTTGCACGGCCGTTACCCTCCATCGCGATGGTCGTTGCGGCCACACGGTCCAAGAAATCGCGGTCGTGGCTGACCAGCAAAACGGTACCGTCATAATCGTCCAGAAGTTCCTGCAACAGATCCAGTGTTTCCACATCCAGATCGTTGGTCGGTTCGTCCAATACCAGCAGGTTCGACTGTTTGGCCATCAGCTTTGCCAGCAGCAAACGGGCTTTTTCCCCACCTGACAGTGACTTAACGGCTGCTCTGGCCTGCCCCTCGTCAAACAGAAACTCCTTGAGGTAGCCGACCACATGCTTGGGTTGGCCACCCACCATCACCTGATCAGCCTTGCCGGAAACACGCATCTCGGGGTCGCCAGTCAGGCTGTCCCAAAGGCTCATTTCGGGGTCGAGCTGCGCGCGGGCCTGGTCGAATACTGCAATCTCAAGATTGTTGCCCAGCGTGACCGAACCCTCATCCGGGTTCTCTTGTCCCAACAGCATTTTCAGCAATGTTGTCTTGCCGACGCCGTTTGGGCCAACAAAGGCCACGCGGTCGCCCCGCTGTACCAACAGGTCAAAGTTGCGCACGATCTGATGATCACCAAAAGACTTGGATAGGCCTTTGGCTTCAAACACTTTTCGCCCTGATTTTGGTCCAGCCTCAAGGGTCATCGCGGCCGAACCCTGACGTTTTATCTGTGCGGCTTTTTCAGATCGAAGGTCCTGCAAGGCGCGGACCCGACCCTGGTTGCGCTTGCGACGGGCGCTGATGCCCTCGACGGCCCATCGCGCCTCGGACTTGATCAGACGGTTCAGCTTATGACGTTGCTGGTCCTCTTCCTCCCAGATCTTGTCGCGCCAAGCCTCGAATGCCGTAAACCCCTGCTCCTGCCGTCGGACCGCCCCACGATCGATCCACAGCGTCGCGCGGGTCAAGGCGCGCAGAAAGGCACGGTCGTGTGAGATCAGCACATAGGCCGTCCGTGTCGATCCCAGCTCACGCTCGAGCCAGGCGATGGCTTCGATATCAAGATGGTTGGTCGGCTCGTCCAGCAGCATCAAATCCGGGGCTTCGGCCATCAGCTTGGCCAGCGCGGCACGGCGGCGTTCACCGCCCGAGGCCGTCTCAACAGCGCGCGCCGGGTCGAATTTCAGCCCTTCGCCTGCGCGTTCGACTTTGTAAAGCTCACCCGGCTCTAACCCGCTGGAGGCATAGTCGCCGAGCGTAGCAAACCCTTCCATTCCGGGGTCTTGCTCCATGTAACCGACTGACTTACCCGGGGGAATTACAATCTCGCCCTTGTCCGGTTCTACCAAACCGGCCATCACCTTCATCAAGGTTGACTTGCCGGATCCGTTCCGCCCAACCAGAGCGACGCAGTCGCCTGGTTGAACCACCAGATCAAGGTCTGAAAAAACCGGATCGCCCCCGAAAGTCAGGGAAATGCCGGACATCTGCAATAAAGGAATTCTTGCCATGCCCGCCAGCTACCCCCGCAGCGTCGAGCCGTCAACGGCGATTACCCGGCAACGGCCCGCAGCAAACGTTTACGTGCGGGCGGAATCGCGCAGATTTCGAGGCCGGTAAAGACATGCAAAGTGTTCATGTGACGGTCAACGACTGCGTGGTCACTGACCCAGCCGCCCATCATCAGGTAAGTACGCAGCAAAGGGGGCATGCGCATCATGGCTTTTTTGGCATCCGGGCGCCGACGCAATCTCGCGGCGAACTGGAAAACATCTGGGGCCTTGACCCGTGGCAACCAGCGTTTCGGGGCCAAATGGCGATGTTTCAACATCGCAAAAGCATCAAGATATTCCGCCGTTTCTGTACCCGCAAACGATGAGCAGCCAAACAGCATCTCAACATTATTCTGATCGACAAATGCAGTCATCGCCCCCCAGGCAACACGCAGAATGTCTGGGTCGTTTTGACCAGGATGCACGCAAAAGCGCCCCATCTCGACCATACGCCCCTTAAACCCTTCAAGTGCCGAGAGGTCATAGAACTGGGCGGAATAGCTTTGGCCAATCTCGGCCCCGCGCTCCATCATCAACAAGCGAAAGCAGCACACGAGTTTACCGTTGGCACGCATATCCTCGACCAGAATATGCGTACAACGGCTGTCGAACTCATCCTGATCCACCTGATCAGTCCCGAAAGCCAGTGTTCGAAGACACTGTGCCGCCGCAACATCCTGCGGTGTTTGCGCCTGACGCGCACGGTACCGGCCCTTGCCGAGCAATAGTGCCATGGTCGCATCCTCCTGGGTTGCTGACCTGTTTCGTCTTGCAGGGTCAATAACACAGGATTTGTGACCGCCCTGTGAAGTTGACAAGACGTGACTATGAATTAGTTGGTCGCGCCAGGAATGTTTGCCGGGTTGAAGTTGCCGATATTGCCAAGCAGCTGCCGCAAGAACCCACGGTTCTGAACTGAGGATTCGGTAATACGACGATCCAGCGTCACAACGTTTCCATCCTCAAGGCCAAAGCGTTCAATATTGCGCACGACACCTCGGTCATCGAAGCTGATCGCCACAAGCTCGCGCGAGACGATTTTCGGTCGTTTCGGACCATAATGACGAACGCGTGATGTCACATAATAAAAGCCGGAATCGCGAACGACGCCTGAAGTACTGGGCGCGCCAACGGATTCGAGTACGCTTTCACGTGTATCTACACCCACCTGAATTTCGGCCAGGTCCTCGGCTGTGGGGACATATCCGTGTTTCTTGAAGACCGGAGCACACGCACCAGCAGCGGTCAGACAGGCCGCAAATACGAGCGTTCTGGACGCTGGTTTCAACCTGCTCATAACTTTCAACATTCACACCCTCTTGCCTTGGGACCGTGCGGCCCCTATCCGATTACATCAAACCGCCACCCCGGTTCAACACACGAAAGGGCCACGTATGAGCAACCAGACATCTTTAAGGGTCGCCGACCTGCCTCAGAACGCACCGACGCCCTTTGAAATTCGCCCTGACGCACAGGAGTTGGATGTCTTAAAGAACGAGTTGAGCCTGCTTGGGCTACGTAAGCTGAGTTTTGTCGGCGAGGTGCGTGCGCATGGAAAGCGTGATTGGGCGCTTTCAGGAAAACTGGGGGCAACCGTGATTCAACCCTGTGTCGTGACGCTGACACCGGTTACCACGCGGATCGACATTCCGGTGACCCGGATGTTTCTGTCAGATTGGACAAACCCTGACGAGGAAGAGTTCGAAATCCCGGAAGGTGACGAATCTGAGCCGCTAGGGACCGAAATCGTTCTGACCGAGGTCATGTCCGAAGCGCTGGCACTTGCCCTGCCCCAGTATCCCCGGAAAGAAGGTGCCGAATTGGAACAGGCGGGCTTTACCGAACCCGGCAAACAGGCAATAACGGATGAAGATGTCAAACCCTTTGCGGGCTTGGCCGGGCTGCGCGATGCACTGAAAAAAGACGAGTGACACGGGCCTGAAATCCTGTCATAGCAGGCGCTCAGAAAAATCGCTTGAACATGCTGAGAATCGCAGTATTTTCGCGCGCTCATCGGAATTTGGGTTGGACATCGCGGGGCCCGTCCCCTAAACGCGCGTCAAACCACGAGAAAAACGAAGAATGAAACCTGGCCCGCAGCGAATCTGCCGGCCCTTAGTAGACAAAGGTTGAGACCATGGCTGTCCAACAGAACAAAGTTTCCAAGTCGCGTCGCAACAACCGCCGCGCGCACGACGCTCTGGTTGCTGCAAACCCGAACGAATGCGCCAACTGTGGTGAGCTGAAGCGCCCGCACCACGTCTGCGCGTCCTGCGGCCACTATGATGACCGCGAAGTCGTCGCTCAGGCCGACGAAATCGACCTGGACGAAGACGCGGCCTAAGCCCTAAAAGCGCAGGCCAAGCATGACAGAACAGCCCACGCACGCCGGACGGATTACCATCTCGGTTGACGCAATGGGCGGAGATTCGGGGCCCGCTGCTGTTGTGGCGGGGATCGCCAAATCGGCGGATAAGAACCCCGATATCGCGTTCATCTTGCACGGGCCTGAGGCCATGTTGCGCAAACTTGTCGCAAAACGGCGTGTCCTGAACGGGCGCGTCGTTTTTCGTGATTGTCCCGATGTGGTCACGATGGAGGACAAGCCCAGCCAGGTCGTCCGGCACGGTAAGCAAACTTCGATGTGGTCCACACTGGAGTCGGTACGTCAGGGTGAAGCCCATGGCGCGGTCTCCTGTGGCAATACCGGCGCATTGATGGCCCTGTCGATGATGCGTCTACGTAAGCTGCCGGGGGTAAACCGCCCGGCAATCGCTATTTTGTGGCCCTCGCGCAATCCGCAGGGTTTCAATGTAATGCTGGACGTGGGCGCCGATGTGCGCGCGGACGCCAAGGACCTGCTGCAATATGCTTTGATGGGTGCCTCTTATGCCCGAAACGGCATGGCGTTGGAACGTCCCCGGATCGGCCTTTTGAATGTGGGCACCGAGGAACATAAAGGGCGCGCCGAGCTAAAAGAAGCGCATGGCATGATCTCGGATTTTGCGGATCAGGCCAGCTTTGACTTTGTGGGTTTTGTCGAAGGCAGCGACATCCCGGGAGACAAAGCCGATGTCATTATAACAGACGGGTTTACAGGCAACGTCGCCATCAAGACCGGAGAAGGCACAGCCAGCCTGATCGGAGATCTTCTGCGCGAGGCGTTCAAATATTCTCCGCTCTCACGACTAGCCTCGATCCTTGCAATCACGTCTTTGCAGCGTTTGAAGAAACGAATTGATCCTCGGCGCGTGAATGGTGGGGTTTTCCTTGGCCTGAACGGAACCGTCGTCAAATCACATGGTGGTGCAGACTCGACCGGCGTGTCAGCCGCTGTAAAGCTGGCCTTTACCCTGGCCGAGTCCGGCTTCGCCGAAAAATTGGCAGCACGGGTTGCATCGACAGCCGAGCTTGCACAAGATGCCGCAGACACGCCGTCGAAGGCCGGTGAATAACAAAAAAGGCAGTACCCCAGCATGGCAGGCCGTTCAATTATAGTTGGTGTCGGGCACTATTTGCCAGAGCGCATCGTCCCGAATTCCGAGTTCGAAGAAACGCTCGATACGTCTGATGAGTGGATACGGACTCGTTCCGGAATCGAACGCCGGCATTTTGCAGCGGAAGACGAAACCACTTCGATTATGGCTACAAAGGCTGCCAGTGCCGCACTGGCCGATGCGGGTCTGGAGGCAGATGATATTGATGCGATTATTCTTGCAACATCGACCGCTGACCTGACGTTTCCCTCTGCCGCAACAATGGTTCAATCGCAGCTTGGCATGACCAAAGGCTTCGCCTTTGACGTACAGGCGGTTTGCGCCGGATTTGTCTATGCCATGACCAATGCCAATGCGCTGATCGTGTCAGGCCAGGCCAAACGCGTGCTGGTCATCGGCGCCGAGACGTTCTCTCGTATCATGGACTGGACCGACCGGTCGACCTGCGTGCTTTTCGGCGACGGCGCCGGGGCAATAATCCTTGAACAGTATGAGGGCGCAGGAACCTCGGACGATCGGGGCATTCTGGCAACCGACCTGAATTCGGACGGGCGCTATAAGGACCTGCTCTATGTGGATGGAGGCGTCTCGACCCAGTCCACAGGCTATCTGCGGATGAAAGGAAACCAGCTGTTTCGGCAGGCAGTTGAACGACTGACCTCTACCGCAGAAACCTGCCTAGAGAAGGCTGGGCTAAGTCATAAAGATGTGGATTGGATCGTACCGCATCAGGCAAACATTAGAATCATCCAGGGCACAGCCAAGAAATTGGGCGTTCCTATGGAACACGTTGTCGTTACCCTGCAGGACCACGGAAATACCTCGGCCGCTTCGATTCCCCTGGCAATGTCTGTTGCTAAACAGCGTGG
The DNA here is from genome assembly GCF_059610845.1 of Ruegeria sp. CDSC021. Classification (NCBI taxonomy): domain Bacteria; kingdom Pseudomonadati; phylum Pseudomonadota; class Alphaproteobacteria; order Rhodobacterales; family Roseobacteraceae; genus Ruegeria; species Ruegeria sp. CDSC021. The sequence goes on along the minus strand of NZ_JBXWOK010000001.1, from coordinate 307,351 downwards.
GCAGTTCAAACAGGGTGATCTGCTGGTCACAGAGGCAATCGGAGGTGGATTGGCCTGGGGCTCTGTCCTCTTGCGGTGGTAACAAGCGCAATTCAGCTTACACACTCGCCCGCAATTCATTGATATTGACAGCGAATTTGCCCTGACCCTATGCTCTGATAGCAACAGGGGAATTGGCATGAGCGACAAAACACTGACCCGAATGGATCTGAGCGAGGCCGTATTTCGTGAAGTTGGCCTTTCACGCAATGAAAGCGCGCAACTGGTCGAGAGCGTTCTGAACCATATGTCCGACGCATTGGTGCGCGGTGAACAGGTGAAGATCTCGTCTTTTGGAACGTTCAGTGTTCGGGACAAGACAGCTCGTATCGGCCGCAATCCCAAGACAGGCGAAGAGGTTCCAATTCAGCCTCGCCGTGTTCTCACCTTCCGCCCGTCGCATCTGATGAAAGATCGCGTCGCCGCAGGGAACCGCAAATAAGATCAGGACGGCACGAATATGAGCAAGTCCCCAGACGCCTTTCGCACCATCAGTGAAGTTGCGGACTGGTTGGGTGTGCAGCCGCATGTTCTGCGATTCTGGGAAAGCCGCTTCAATCAGGTGAAACCGGTAAAACGGGCCGGCGGGCGCAGATATTATCGCCCCAACGACATGCGCCTGCTGGGCGGCATCAAGAAGCTTTTGCATGAGGATGGGATCACCATCAAAGGCGTACAGCGCATCTTGCGTGAACAGGGCGTGGCGCATGTTTCTTCAGTGTCCCAGGGCCTGGATGAAATGGCGAATCTTGAACCCGCACCCGATGCAAATGTCGTTGTGCCATTCACGGCCAAGCCAGCCCCTCCGCAAGAGCAGATACATCTGGATCTTGGCGACGCTCAAAAACCCGAACTGCAACCTGCTCCCAATTCGCCAAATGCGGAACCTCAGACGCAAACCCAGCCGTCTTATCCCGACGCCTCGCCATTGTTGGGCGGAATCGCGACACTGGCCTGGACCCGAGACGCATTCGATGACCAGTTGCTCAGCCAGATAGCGCCCATCGCGCAAGAGCTGCGCAGCGTGTTGAACCGAATAGAAAACCGATCGGCGGGATAAGAAAAAAGGCGATGATTTCCTCTTGCCCCCGCCGGGAAAGTCTTTATGAACACCTCAACGTCGGGCTATGGCGCAGCCTGGTAGCGCGTCCGTCTGGGGGACGGAAGGTCGCAGGTTCGAGTCCTGCTAGCCCGACCAAATCACACCGACGTTTATGGCACACAGGCCAGATCCCGCTCTGGCATCAGGGGGGATCGGAATGACCGGCGTATGCCCGAACCAGCAGATAGAGGCGATGATCGCGCGCGGTGAGATTACCGCAAGCCCAGAGGTCATCCCCGCCCAGATTCAACCCGCCAGCCTTGATTTGCGTTTAGGTACAGTTGCTTACCGGGTACGTGCCTCGTTTCTGGCAGGCGAAGGTCGCACCGTAGCCGAACGTTTGTCGGAATTTGAGATGCACCGCATCGATATCTCTGAAGGTGCTGTGCTGGAAAAGGGCTGTGTCTATCTAGTGCCGTTGATGGAATCGCTGGCCCTGCCCCAGGGGCTGAGCGCGGCCGCCAATGCAAAAAGCTCGACCGGGCGGCTGGACCTTCTGACGCGCACGATCACCGATGGCGGGACCGAGTTTGACCGGGTGCCTGCAGGCTATACCGGCCCCTTGTATGCCGAGATCTGCCCCCGCTCATTCTCGGTTCTGGTGCGTCCGGGAATGCGGCTGAACCAAATCAGGTTCCGGCAGGGACAGGCCGTGCTGAGCGATACCGATCTAAGCGCCCTGCACGCCGAATCCCCGCTGGTCGATGGCCCCGCGGTCATTCAGGACGGGCTCGGGTTCTCGGTGGACCTGCGGCTGCCCGACACCGATTTGGTGGGCTACCGCGCCAAACCTCATACCGGTGTCATTGATCTGGACCGGATCGGCGAATACGACCCGCAGGAATATTGGGAAGAGGTGCGTACCACCGATGGGCGCATCATCCTCGACCCCGGTGCGTTTTACATTCTGGTCAGCCGCGAGGCGGTGCATATCCCGCCGATGTATGCGGCTGAAATGGCCCCTTATCTGGCGATGGTCGGGGAATTCCGGGTGCATTATGCCGGTTTCTTCGATCCCGGTTTTGGCCATGCCGCCGCAGGTGGCGAAGGATCACGCGGAGTGTTGGAAGTCCGCTGTCACGAGGCCCCATTTGTGTTGGAGCACGGCCAAGTCGTCGGGCGGCTGGTGTACGAGCGGATGTCAGAAATGCCCACGCAGCTTTATGGTGCAGGCATCGCCTCGAACTATCAGGGACAAGGATTGAAACTGTCCAAGCACTTCAAAGCGGTAACCTGATCAGAACCGGATAAACCGGCGCATCTGATTGGCCACTCGCTGGGCTTGACGCATGTTTTGACGCTGGCGGTTTCCGTCCGCCTGCAGCTGATCAGAGGCACCTGAGCTCTCGTGCGGCGGCTGCTCTTGCCCCGACTTCTGGCCCACGCGGCTGGCCATGTCGAACCCCTTGTCCACCCCTTTGGTGACAAGCCGCCGCATGACCTGTCGCACAATCATGTCAATGATACGATTGGCATTCATTGCTCAACTCCGATTTCCAGGCTTCTAAATAGTCGATTTGTGCGGCAACAAAAGGGCCGCGTGATCACTCTTCCTCGAACAGTTCGGTTTGATCTTCGTCTTCCTGCCCCTCTCCCAGTGGGATCGTTCCCGGAGGCGGTCTGTTCTCCAGCAAACCGGCAGCGCGCAATTCTTTCAACCCCGGCAAATCCCTGGCGTTCTCCAGCCCAAAGTGATCCAGAAACTGCGGAGTCACCACGAAAGTCACCGGACGGCCCGGCGTCATGCGACGACGACCCAGTCTGATCCACTCCATCTCCAAAAGTTGGTCGATGGTCCCGCGCGAGACCGATACGCCGCGAATTTCTTCGATCTCGGCACGTGTACAGGGTTGGTGATATGCCACGATCGCCAGCGTTTCGATCGCGGCCCGGCTGAGTTTGCGGGTTTCAACCGTTTCTTTTTGCATCAGAAAACCCAAGTCTGGGGCAGTGCGAATGGCCCAGGATTCACCAACCTGAACCACACGAACACCACGCCCTTCATAGCGTTTCTTAAGCATTTCCACCGCCTGTGACGCGTCGCTGCCATGGGGCATCCGCACTTCAAGATCGGCAATCGTCACCGGCTCGGCACTGGCGAATAACACGGCCTCAACCATGCGTTCCTGTTCGGCCATAGGCGGAGCTTCGAACAGGGTGCCGGTACCTTCTTCCTGAGGCGCGTCAGTCACGGGATTGGGTCCTCTTGCGTAGTTGTATCGGAGCAAAAGTTTCGCTCTGCTGAATTTCCATATGTCCTTCTTTCACCAACTCAAGTGAGGCCGCAAAAGTAGCCGCCGTCGCGGACCGCCTGCGCACCGGGTCGGCATCCCAGCCCTCGGGCAGATAGGTCTCCATATCCGTCCAGGCCCCGGCAAAGCCGATCAGCGGGCGCATACGTTCCAGCGCCTGTTCCATCGTGAATACGGCGTCACGGTCCATGACAAAGGGGCGGAATTCATCACGGGTGCGAATGCGGGCATAGCCCTGCATCAGGTCCAGCAGAGTGGCGGAATAGGTCACGGTGCGGATGCGCGTGACATCCTCGCCCTGCCCGCGTTTGAAGAAATCACGCCCCAGCTGATCGCGCCCCATCAATCGGGCGGCAGCATCGCGCATGGCCTGAAGCCGCTCGAGCTGAAATGCCAGATGCGCAGCCAGTTCTTCGCCCGAGGGGCCTTCGTCATTCGGATCCGGAGGCAGCAGCAAGCGCGATTTCAGAAAGGCCAGCCATGCCGCCATCACCAGATAGTCGGCGGCCAGTTCGATCCGCAGCGCCCGTGCCTTTTCAACAAAGGACAAGTATTGCTGCGCCAGCGCCAGAACCGATATTTTGCGCAGATCAACCTTTTGCGTGCGGGACAGCATCAGCAGCACATCGAGCGGACCTTCAAACCCGTCGACGTCTACGATCAATGCCTCTGCCGCAAGGCGATCCGCGACCGAGACGGGGTCTTCGCTAAAAAGATTATCCGACATACACCTGCCCGCCCATTAGGCGAGAAAGTTCGGCTTCGGCGGCTTGGATGTCAAGTTCCTGCGGGGCTTTGCGCATCGCCAACGCCCGTTCAGCGCGTTTCTGTGCCTGTTCGGACATCTTTTCGGCGGTGCTCAGCACCCTAGCACGGGCATCAAAAGAGCCGTTGCAGTACAAAACCACATCGCACCCTGCAGCTAGCGCCTGATTGGCAATCTCTTCTGGATTTCCGCTGAGGGCCTTCATCGAGATATCATCCGTCATGATCAGCCCGCCAAACCCGATCGTTTTGCGGATCAGGCTGATCATGGTCCGAGAAATCGTAGCAGGTTGAGGGTCAATCCGGTCATAGACCAGATGCGCCGTCATCCCCATCGGCAGATCGTTCAAATCCCGAAACGGGCCGAAATCGGCCTCGGTCAGGTCCTCTTGCGTCAGATCGACATGGGGAAGGTCATGATGGCTGTCCAGCGTGGACAAACCATGACCCGGCATGTGTTTGAGCACCGGCAATACACCGCCATCCAAATGCCCCTCGGCAACCGCACGACCGATCCGGGAAACCATTTTGGGATCAGACCCATAGCAGCGGTTTCTAAGGAACGGATGCGTCTCGTTCCGGGCCAGATCCACCATGGGGGCGCAGTTGCTGTCGATCCCAAGCTCGAACAGTTCATTCGCAATCAGACGATAGCGCAGATACATGGCACGTTCGGCCTGCTCTCCGCTCTGGGCCACGTGATCCAGCGGCGGCATCCATTCCCGTGCCAGCGGTGTGCGCAGTCGTTGCACGCGTCCACCCTCTTGATCAACAGTGATCGGGCAGTTTCGCCCCACAGCCTCGCGGAAATCGTCGCATAGGGCGCGCACCTGATCCGCAGACTCGATATTACGGGCAAACAGAATGAACCCGAATGGGTTCATCTCTCGGAACAGTTTTTTCTCATCAGGCGTCAGGCGCAGACCTTCAGCGTCGGTAATGACTGCGCCGAAATTCACCGCGCGGCAACCGGAATGCAATCAGCGCCTTCGGCCTGCAAAGCGGCACAGAATTGGCGCGAGTCGCTCAGATCGTCAAACCCCAGAACCCGAAGACGATAGAAAGTCCGCCCACCGCTTGAGGTTTTCTGTATAACACGCTGTTTTCCATCCATATAATCCCCGAATCGTCCATTCATGCGATCCCATTCCGAGCGCGCGACGTCCGAATTTTCATAGGCGCCAAGCTGGGCCATACGGGTGCCCTTGGTCAGAGTTTCAGGATCTACATCCAAGCCGACCGCAGCTTTGACCGCCGCGTTGATCGCGTCTTCGGTAGTGCTGTTTGACGTAATTGCGCTGCGCACACCGCCAGCGGGGCGCAGGACCGGGCGCAGCGACCGGCGCACACCAGGCAAAGCCGCCAGTTCTGGGTCCGGTTGCGATGCAGCCAGATCAGCCGGATCAATAGCAGGCTCTTCCTCGGGGATGGTCAAAGAGGCCAACTGAAAACTTTGCTCGCCAACCTGATCGGAATTTTCCGCCTCTCCCGCCAGTTCAGCAACCAGTGCATCAACCGCGCCCTGGCGCATCTGTGTGGCCGTCCGGTCAGAGACGTTTTCCTGGACCACATGTACGGCAGGTGTCGGTTGCAACGGTGCCACCGGAGTATCTTCATCTGTCAGGGAAACCGGGCGCGGTGCAAGGATCAGCCGATCAGCAGGCGGCGCTGCTGTGCCCACTGCCGCAACCGTGTTCACGGCCAAACCCTGATGATCCGCAGGGGTGCCACCCGGGCTATCCGGCTGAATACGCATTGGTCCATCTAAGGCCCGAACAACCGGCACGCCACTCACATCGCGCATTACCAAATTGTAACCCCAAACACCGATGCCAGCGACCAGCGCCAATGATGCAACGGCACCTAGAGCACTAACAATACGACCCAAACCCGCGGGATGGGGCGTTTCGTCATATCCGTGCAAGTCATTAGGGAGGTCATACCCATCCTGAGGATGAGCTTGATTCGTATAATGCATCTGCTCGGGGCGCATTTGCCCCGGGTAATCGTAACTTGCCATGTCCGCCTCACCGCCCGTTTAGCGCCGAAAATAAGGCGCGCGGGTCATTTCTTGCCTACCTCGTACCGGCGGTTCGGACGGTGTTGTTCACCGCATCTCCTGCGCCGGGGTAACGCCAAGAATACCCAAGCCTGCTGAAATCACAACAGAAACGGACCGGGCCAGTGCGATTTTTGACTGGCTTGTGGCAACATCGCCATCCTGAATAAACCGCAGCTGGGTCTCATCGTTGCCCTTGTTCCAAAGCGCGTGGAAATCCCCTGCAAGTTCATACAGATAGAAGGCAACCCGGTGCGGCTCATTGGTGCGCGCGGCGATCTCAACCAGACGCGGCCATTCGGCCAGCTTCTTGGCAACAGTCAGCTCAGAGGCATGGTCGATCTTGCCTAGATCGGCGCTTTTCAGCGTTGGGTCCTGCGCGTCGATCCCGGCCTCAGCTGCACGGCGCAGAACACTCATCACGCGGGCATGGGCATATTGGACGTAGAAAACGGGGTTCTCGCGGCTTTGTTCCAACACCTTGTCAAAGTCAAAATCCAGGGCAGCGTCATTCTTGCGGGTCAGCATCACGAAGCGGGTCACATCCGGGCCAACCTGATCGACCACATCACGCAATGTGACGAAGTTCCCTGCCCGCTTGGACATCTTGAACGGCTCGCCGTTCTTCCACAGTTTCACCAACTGGGTTAGCTTGATATCCAGCGGTACCTTGCCATCGGACAGAGCCGATACTGCGGCCTTCATCCGTTTGACATAGCCACCGTGGTCAGCGCCGAACACATCGATCAACGCGTCAAACCCACGGGTCACTTTGTCATAGTGATAGGCGATATCCGGGGCAAAATAGGTCCAGCTCCCGTCCGATTTCTTGACCGGGCGATCCACGTCGTCGCCATGCTCGGTCGATTTGAACAGGGTCTGCTCACGTGGTTCCCAATCTTCGGGCTTTTTGCCCTTGGGCGGCTCCAGCACGCCCTCATAGATCAGGCCCTTGTCGGTCAGGGATTGCAACGCAGCTTCAATCCGACCCGTGCCATAGAGCGACTTTTCCGAGAAGAACACATCCATCTCAACGCCCAGCGCCTTCAGGTCGGCGCGGATCAGGTCCATCATCGCGTCTGTCGAAAACTCGCGCAGTTCTTCCAGCCAGTCGCTTTCCGGTTTGTCGATCAGGCTGTCACCGTATTTCTCTTTCAGCGCCTCACCAATCGGGATCAGATAGTCGCCAGGATACAGGCCTTCGGCAATCTCGGGGCTCAGCCCGTTTGCCTCGCGATACCGTTCGTAAGCCGAGCGTGCCAGAACATCCACCTGCGCGCCGCCATCATTGATGTAGTATTCACGGGTCACGTTATGGCCGGAATAGGCCAACAGGCTTGCCAGCGCATCTCCGAACACCGCGCCCCGCGTATGACCCACATGCAAGGGGCCGGTCGGGTTGGCCGAGACGTATTCCACGTTGACCTTCTGCCCATGCCCCATGGTCGAGCGGCCATAGTCCGTGCCCTGTTGCAGCACCGCAGCCAGTACACTCTGCCAGACCGATGGCGCCAACCGCAGGTTCAAGAACCCCGGCCCGGCAACCTCGGCACTGGTGATCCGGTTATCCTCGGCCAGCTTTCCGGCCAGCGCATCGGCAATGTCGCGCGGTTTCATCTTGGTGGGCTTTGCCAGCACCATAGCCGCATTCGTCGCCATGTCGCCATGCGCCGCATCGCGCGGCGGTTCAACGGCCACGTTGTCAAAGCTCAGCCCTTCGGGCAGCGCGCCTTCGGACTGCATCTGTGCCAGCGCGTCCAGCACGAGGCTGCGGATCTCGGAAAACAGGTTCATTTCGAATGTCCTTTTGCTTGCCCGGCGGTTTACCACGCGGTGCAGCAAGGTCAATGGACGGCGCCAGAATGCGCTTGGAATAAGAGCCGCCGCCGCTAAGGTCGGTCATATCTATCTAAACGGAGATTCCTATGCGCCTTGCCCTGCCCCTGTGCCTGCTCTTGTCGACCGCCCTGCCCGCTTTTGCAGAAATGCCCGCCCCGCAAGGCCATGTGCTGATAACGCTCGGCGGCTCGGTTGAGAAAACCAACCTGCCCGCACGCGGTGCAGAGGACGGCGGCTTGCTGGGATATCTGGAGGTCACCCATGACGGGGCAGCTGGCTTTGACGCGACATTGCTGGATAGTTTGGATCAGGTCGAGATCACAATTCCCTACGGCACCGAGGACAACCAGCGCGACATCACCTTTAGCGGCCCGCTTTTGTCGGATGTGATGGTCATAGCCGGTGCCGAAGGTAAGACGGCCAAACCGATGGCAATGGACGGGTATCAAGCCGAAATTCCCTGGCATAGTATCTCGACCTATCAGCCTATCCTCGCCACCCACGCCGACGGCGCCCCCATGGGGATCGGAGGGTATGGCCCAACGATGATCGTCTTCCCACCCACCGACGACGCTGAGGCGGCGCAGGATCAGACGGGCCAACAAGTCTGGGCTTTGGCCTATATCGGGGTCGAGTGATCCGCCGGTATCGGGTGGCCAGTCAGTCTGGCATGATCCTGTAGCGCAAACCTGTCGGTCATCCCGGCAATATAGTCCGATACGATCCGGGCTAAGGCAGTCTCATCCTCAGCCTCTTCAATGTCCGCGTGCCAGCGCGCGGGCATTTGCTTCGGATCGCCAAGGTAGATTGGAAACAAATCCTCGACCACTTTGCTGACCTCGGCGCGCACCGTCATCACCGACGGCGCCCTGTACATCCGCGAAAACAGGAAAGCGCGAATTTCCTTCAGTTGCGCCCAAAGGCCTGTTGAGAACTGAATGACCGGATAGCCAAGATGCCGGATCTCTTCGACGCTCTGGGCACCGGACCCTGCGATCAGAGCCCGAGACGTGTCGATCACGTCCGACACCATAACCCCAAACACCCGCCGCAACGCCTCATGCCGACGGCGATAGGGGTCGAGGCCCGGGTACTTGCGATCCACCTCCGAATAACAGTCGCCCACGATCGGCAGTCGCTGAATGTCCTCGTCGCTGAACAACTCCGCCCTCAGCCCGTCCAACAGGTCATGATTGTTATAGGCGATGTCGTCAGACAAGGCCGCCACCTGCGCCTCTGCGCTTGCGTGCGTGTGCAGTTCAAGATTAAACGCCGCATTGCACTCCGCCAGCGCCCAGGGCAGTTCCCCTTCCACCGGTCCGTTATGTTTTGCAATGCCTTCCAGGGTTTCCCACGTAAGGTTGCACCCATCGAACTCGGCATAATGACGCTCGAGCCGGGTGACGATCCGAATGGCCTGCGCGTTATGATCGAACCCGCCATACGGCTGCATGATCTCATGCAAGGCATCCTCGCCAGTATGTCCGAACGGCGTGTGGCCAAGATCATGGGCCAGAGCCACCGCTTCGGTCAGTTCTGGATTCAAACCCAAAGCCCCGGCAATCGTCCGCGCCACCTGCGCGACCTCGATGGAATGGGTCAACCGCGTTCGATAACTATCCCCTTCGTGCTCAACAAAAACTTGGGTCTTGTGCTTGAGCCGCCGAAAGGCGCTGGCATGAATGATCCGGTCCCGGTCGCGCTGAAAGCATGACCGGAAACTGCTTTCTTCCTCTGGCACCAACCGCCCTCTTGCGCGGTCGGGATTCGAGGCAAAACATGCTCTGTCCAACGGTCTGTCCTTGTCGCCTGTCCTTGGGCTTTCTATATGGTAGAGTGGTTAAGAAATAAACCTTTGGAGTTTGGCATGAATCTGCCCCCGACAGTTACAGAACGCGCCTTTGACCGCCTTGCCGAGATCGGCGCAGCCGATCAGGGTCAAGCCCTGCGTGTCGCTGTCGAAGGCGGCGGGTGTTCGGGCTTTCAGTACGAAATTGCATTGGACAAACCCAAAGACGACGATTTGGTTCTTGAGGGTAAGGGGCAGAAGGTCATTGTCGACGCAATCTCACTGCCGTTTCTTGAAAATGCGGTGATTGATTTCACACAAGAACTGATCGGCGCACGCTTTGTGATCGAAAACCCAAACGCCACCTCCTCCTGCGGCTGCGGCACTTCGTTTTCAATGTGATCACCCGTGGGGGTTTCACCCCCACACCCCCAAGGTATTTCTAGCCAGATGAAGCAGGGATCCGCTCTCCGATTTCTAGACCGGAGAGCTTCACCTGGCGCGGTCATCGGCGCCTCCGCCTGTACCGCCAGCTGGTTTTCGGAGATTCTGGTTAACGGTCCGTTTCTTCATCTGGCCAAAAATACCTCGGAGCGCGAGGCAGCGCCTCGCAAACCTGTTCTCCGCCTTGCCGTTGGGCCCGTTCTGGGCGATAGGTTGCCAAGGACTGTCGGAGGGCCGCGCATGAAAATCGCCACATTCAACATCAACGGCATCAAGGCGCGGGCCGAAGCATTGCCGCGTTGGCTGGATGATGCCCAGCCCGATGTTGTGCTGCTGCAAGAGATCAAGTCAGTCGACGATAACTTCCCCAGAGAGATCTTTGAGGCGCGCGGGTACAACGTAGAAACGCACGGGCAGAAAAGCTTTAACGGCGTTGCCATTCTGTCGAAGCTACCGCTCGAGGACGTCTCGCGGGGTTTGCCCGGTGATGATGAGGATGAACAGGCCCGCTGGATCGAGGCCACGGTCGTCGGCAAACAGGCACTGCGTATCTGCGGGCTCTATCTGCCAAACGGCAACCCCACCCCGGGGCCAAAATACGACTACAAACTTGCCTGGATGGAGCGACTCTATCATCGGGCCCGCGACCTGATGAACAGTGAAGAACCCGCTCTGATGGCAGGTGATTACAACATCATTCCCCAGGCCGAAGACGCAGCGCGTCCCGATGCCTGGCGCGAGGATGCATTGTTTCGCCCTGAAAGCCGGGCCGCATTTCGGAAAATTCTGAATCTCGGCTTCACCGAGGCCTTTCGCGCTGGCACGCAAGGTCCGGAACATTATTCATTCTGGGATTATCAAGCGGGTGCGTGGAACCGAAATGACGGGATTCGTATTGATCATTTCCTTCTGACCCCTCAGGCCGCTGACCTTTTGCGCGATTGCAAAATCGATTCCGAAATTCGGGGGCACGAAAAACCTTCAGATCATGTTCCGGTTTGGATAGATCTAGATCTGTAATCGGCTAAGCCGTGGCATCGAACCCATAGATCCAATCATATTTTCGGCCCAACCGCGATCCAACTGCCATCAACGCCAGTTGCGCCCCGACACGCATAGGGCCACGTAGATGGAAGTTGCGCGCGTTGGCTCCAGCGGCAGCGACCACCCGAGTTGCCCGCTGGCGACGGGTCGCTTCATAGGCGGCCAGTGCTTGCGAAACGCCGGATTGTTCTTCGAAAGACCGCCCCAGAGTCCAGGCATCTTCTAGTGCAAGGCAAGCACCTTGGGCCATGAAAGGCAGCGTTGGATGAGCTGCGTCGCCCAAAAGCGCCACACGCCCATTCTGCCAGCATTCAGCAACAGGGCGCAGGAACAATGCCCAGATATTCGGGTCCTGAACCTCTTGCAAAATCTCTTTGACCAAGCCGCCAAAACCTGCAAATCGCGCCTTCAGCTCTTCTGGATCACCGCGCAGACGCCAGCCTTCTTCCTGCCAGTCAGACCTCTCTTCGATTGCCACGATGTTCATCAGGGTCTGATCGCGCAAAGGATACGTCACTACATGCCGTCCCGGCCCCATGGTTAGCACCGCGCAAGGGTTCTTGTTGCGCCGGTCCCATGGAATCGTCGCGCGCCAGGCAACCTGATGTGTGAATTTCGGTGTTTCCCTGCCAGTCAGGTCAGCACGAATTGCACTTTGGCCGCCGTCCGCCGCGACTGCACAATCAACCCGAAATCTCGCCCCCGTATCGAGGATGATTTCGGCCTCGGACGGGTGCTTTCGCACCCGTTCCACACGCGCACCAAGGTGAAACTCTACCCCTTTTTGAACCGTCGCTTTGTAGAGAAGATCAAGCAGGTCAGCGCGATGGTAATAATAGGTAGGCCCGGCAGAGGGTGGCACGATTTTGCAGACCAGCCGCCCTGCCCGGTAATCACGAAGGACCGTTCCATGGGACAAAAGCCCAGCCTCGGGCGTGTCCGCAACAACCTTCAGCGCACGCAGCACAGCCATCCCGTTGGCGCTGATCTGAAGGCCCGCGCCAACCTCGGTCAATTCTGGTGCCTGCTCAAACACGGTCACCACGGCGCCGCGCTGTCGCAAGGTCAAAGCAGCCGCGAGGCCGCCAATGCCACCTCCGACTATGCCGAATTTCGATCCGCTGATGTTCATGTCACCGGCTTAACGCAAAAACGCCGGAGCAAAAGGCCCCGGCGTCTATGTTATCAGATTTTCCCAGCGATCAATCGTCGCGGTGGACCTTTTCGCGACGCTCATGCCGTTCCTGTGCCTCAAGCGTCAAGGTCGCGATCGGGCGCGCATCCAAACGTTTCAGCGAAATCGGATCACCGGTCATCTCGCAATAGCCGTACTCGCCTTCATCAATCCGGCGCAGGGCCGAGTCGATCTTGGCCACCAGTTTGCGCTGACGATCGCGGGTGCGCAGTTCCAGCGCGCGATCGGTTTCTTCGCTTGCGCGGTCAGCGACATCCGGAATGTTACGGGTGTTGTCCTGCAGCCCTTCGATCGTATCGCGGCTGCCAGCCATTAGTTCGTTTTTCCAATCCAGCAGCTTGCGACGAAAATACTCTAGCTGCCTGTCATTCATAAATGGTTCGTCTTCAGCTGGACGGTAATCTTCAGGCAGAAAAACTTCCTGCTTCATTTTTGCTCCCTCGGTGTGGCCTGCAACGCCGGTCACTCTCTCATTACCTGACATGCGGCAATCCCCTTCTGCGGAGCGTTTATCTGACAGCGCAGTAATTGTCACTATGCAAACGTCGCCCCGGCGCCGCGCCATTACGCGTGATCTAAATACGTCCAATCAAACAACAAAACCTTGTTTTTCTGTGAAAATTAACTGACCATTTCAAGGCAACGCCAAAAAGACGGCACCGGAGGTTAGCGCACGAATCAACCAAAAGCATTGTAGTTACTTGGCAATTTCCCTTCATGCGACGCAGCGACCTGGCTTGTCAAAATTTCTGCTGCGCGGTAACCCCAAGGGCGCATTTCGCGCGACACTTGATGAGGGGCCAATGACCGCACGTTTCCAAGGAACAGCCGAATACGTCGCCACAGACGATCTGACCATTGCGGTAAATGCCGCCGTGACGCTGGAACGTCCCTTGCTGGTCAAAGGTGAGCCGGGAACTGGCAAGACCGAGTTGGCCAAGCAGGTGGCCGGAGCGTTGGGGCTGCGGATGATCGAGTGGAACGTGAAATCCACCACCCGCGCGCAGCAGGGACTGTATGAATACGATGCCGTCAGTCGTCTGCGCGACAGCCAGTTGGGTGAAGAGCGCGTGCACGACGTGTCGAACTATATCCGCAAGGGTAAATTGTGGCAGGCCTTTGAAACCGATGAAAAGGTCGTGTTGTTGATCGACGAGATCGACAAGGCCGATATCGAGTTTCCGAACGATTTGCTGCAAGAGCTCGATAAGATGGAGTTCCACGTCTACGAGACCAGCGAAACGATCCGCGCCAAGAACCGTCCGATCGTCATCATCACATCGAACAATGAAAAGGAACTGCCCGACGCCTTCCTGCGCCGGTGTTTCTTTCACTATATCCGGTTCCCTGATGAGGCTACGATGCGCCGCATCGTCGAGGTCCATCATCCCGGCATCAAAGACGCGCTTTTGACAACGGCTCTGACCCAGTTCTATGAGATTCGCGAAACTCAGGGCCTGAAGAAAAAGCCATCAACCTCAGAGGTGCTGGACTGGCTCAAGCTGCTGCTGGCCGAGGACCTGACCGCCGAAGATCTCAAGCGCGATGGCGCCAATGCCCTGCCCAAACTGCACGGTGCGCTGCTTAAGAATGAACAGGACGTGCACCTGTTCGAACGCCTGGCATTCATGGCCCGCAACAAACGCTGAGCCGGTAAACCCTCGGTGATCGCCGCTTGCCTTAGCAAGTCTCGGATGCAAGCATTGGTCTCGGGTTGCCCGGCTTGTCCGGGCAATTTACCATCAGACCCAACGGGACTCAGCAATGCCAGAAACAGTAACAATTCGAGCCTTGCATCCGACTGATCGCGAGGACTGGGCGGATATGTGGCGGGACTATCTGGCGTTTTATGAAACGACGGTTCCGGATTCCGTCTATGACAGCACATTCTCGCGACTGCTGGGGGATGATCCGAACGATTTTTCTTGTTTCGTCGCGCAGGCCGACGGGGGGCTTGTGGGTTTGACCCACTTTCTGTTCCACCGCCATGCCTGGAAGGAAGAAAGCGTGTGCTACTTGCAGGACCTATTCGCCCGGCCCGAGGCGCGCGGCATGGGGGTCGGTCGCGCTTTGATTCAGGCCGTTTACGACGAAGCGGACCGGCAAGGTGCACCGTCTGTCTATTGGCTGACGCAGGATTTCAACCATACCGCGCGAAAGCTCTATGACAGGATCGGCAAACAGACACCTTTCATCAAGTATCAGCGCCCATGACGCGATGGGTCGCAATCTTGATCAGCTTTGTCCTGACTGCATGTGCCACGATTGAGCCTGCCGAAAGCCCACCCGAGATTGTGGACGTCGAACCACCCCTGCCCCCCGCCAAGTCCTTTACGCGTGCATACCCCTCGCCTCCGGCGCGGTCGAATGAAAACATTGCAGCGGATTTCATCTCTCTGCATTTCGCACTGGAAGGGGGTACGGAACTGCCTGTTTTTACCCGGTTCGAAACCCCGATCACGGTGCGGTTGACAGGGGCTGCGACGGCCTCGCTTCAAAAGGATCTGGGCCGCCTGCTGACCCGTCTGCGCACCGAGGCCGGGATAGACATCAAACAGATCAGGGACGGTCAGGCCAACATCACGATCGCGGCGGTCAGTCAAAAAGAGATTCAGGACATCCTGCCTCAGGCTGCATGTTTCGTGGTACCCAATGCCTCAAGCCTTGAGGAGTACCGCCGGGATCGGTTCAAACAGAAAAGCAGCTGGACCAAACTGAGCAGCCGTGAGCGACTGGGCATCTTCATTCCCGCAGATGCAAGTCCGCAGGAAAAACGTGACTGCCTGCACGAAGAGATTGCACAGGCGCTTGGCCCGCTGAATGACCTGTATCGCCTTCCGGACTCGGTATTCAACGATGACAATATCCACACGGTCCTGACCGGGTTCGACATGTTGATCCTGAAGGCCGCATATTCATCCCAACTGCACAGCGGTATGACACGTGAACAGGTCGAAACGGCCATACCCGAAATTCTCTCGCGTCTGAATCCGCGCGGTGATGCGGTGCCGGTACAGCCCATGTCGGAAACTCCACGAGCCTGGATTTCAGCAATTCAGAAATCCTTGCAATCCAGTCGCAGCCAGCAATCGCGCATGAGGCAGGCCCGCAAGGCAGCCCGAATTGGCAAGGAACAAGGTTGGACCGATCACCGGCGCGCTTACCCTCATTACCTGATGGGCCGCATGGAACAGTTCGATGATCCGCATGAAGCGTTGCGCCAATATGATATTGCCCTGCAGTTTCTGCGCGCTACACCGGGCACGGAATTGCATCGATCCTACATCACGACCCAACTGGGCGCCTTTGCGCTTTCGCAAGGCAATGGGCCAGAGTTCCTGCCCAAAATCGACGACGCTATTAACGTGATGACACGGGCTGAGAACGCCTCGCAGCTTGCAACGTTATTGTTGCTGAAAGCCGAGGTCCTGAATGAAGTCGGCCGTTCCGCAGAGGCACGTTCCGTCAGACTGGACAGTCTGAGATGGGCACGATACGGCTTTGGCTCGGATGTAGTGGCCCGGTCGCTTATGCAGGACGTCGCAGAAGGACCAGTCAATTAACGGGGGCGATTAACGCATGATAGTGGTTCTGGGACTGGCGGTGCTGGGTGCGCTCCTTGGGGCGTTGACCGCGCGCAAACGCAACGGCAGCGGCGCCGATATCGCGCAATATGCAGCCGGATATGGAATCGCCTTTGCGCTGGTCGGGCTAATCCTGTCCTTGGTTCTGGTTCGCTTTGTGGTGTAGCCCATGTTTGTTCCCTTTTTCGAAAACCTTCGCAAAGCCGGTATCCCCGTATCCCTGCGGGAATATCTGACCTTTCTGGAGGGTATGAAAAAGGGGCTGGCAACCTATGATGTCGAGGCGTTCTATTACCTCGCCCGCGTGTCGATGGTGAAGGACGAACGCAATATCGACAAGTTCGACCGCGCTTTTGCCGCCAGCTTTGAAGGGCTGGAACAGATCGGGTTCGAACAGGTCCTCGAAGCCGTCGACATCCCTGCCGATTGGCTGGCGAAGATGGCGGAGAAGCACCTCAGCGAAGAGGAAAAAGCCGAGATCGAGGCCCTTGGCGGGTTCGACAAGCTGATGGAGACGCTGAAAGAGCGGCTCAAGGATCAGCAAGGCCGCCATCAAGGTGGCAACAAGTGGATCGGTACGGCAGGAACGTCGCCCTTCGGAGCCTACGGGTACAATCCGGAAGGTGTGCGGATCGGCCAGGAGGAAAGCCGTCATCAGCGCGCGGTCAAGGTTTGGGACAAGCGCGAATTCAAGAACCTGGACGACACGGTCGAACTGGGCACGCGCAACATCAAGGTCGCGCTGAAACGCCTGCGCCGCTGGGCCCGCGAGGGTGCTGCAGAAGAGCTTGATCTGGACGGCACCATCCGCGCCACAGCCGAGCATGGATATCTAGACGTCAAAACCCGGCCCGAACGGCACAATGCCGTCAAGGTTCTGTTGTTTCTGGACGTCGGAGGCTCAATGGACCCACATATCAAAGTGGTGGAAGAGCTGTTCTCGGCCGCAAGAACCGAATTCAAGCATCTGGAATATTACTACTTCCACAACTGCCTGTACGAAGGTGTCTGGCGTGACAACATCCGCCGCTGGGACCAGCAGACGCCGACCCATGAGGTGCTGCGCACCTATGGTCCCGATTACAAATGCATCTTCGTCGGCGACGCCTCGATGAGCCCTTACGAGGTCGCCTATCCCGGCGGTGCCAATGAACATTGGAACCAGGAGGCTGGCCAGATCTGGCTGCAGCGGGCGCGCGACCAATGGGCATCGAACCTGTGGATCAACCCAGTGCCTGAGAAGTATTGGGAATATACCCACTCAATCGGAATGATCCGCGAGATTTTTCAGGATCGGATGGTGCCGATGACTCTGGCCGGGCTGGAAAAAGGAATGCGCGAGCTGACGCGATAACGCCAGCCCGCGGATCAGGTTCTGCCGAGGCCGGTATTACCCGGCGATGGCCTGAATGCCCAGAAACAGAACACCCGACAACACAGCCGCCGCGGGCACGGTAATAATCCAGGCTGCTATGATCGTCATAAAGTGCGAGCGGCGCACCAGCTTGCGCCGGCGGCGTTCTTCCGGTGCCAGAACCGTCCGCTCAGGCACTGTAATGCGGGCTTTACGCAGCCGTCTTTCAGCATCCCATTCCCGGAAGAAGCCGACACCAAAGACGGCACCCACTGCAATATGGGTCGAGCTTACGGGAAGACCCAGCCAACTGGCCACGATAACGGTGATGGCTGCGGACAGCGCAACGCAATAGGCACGCATCGGGTTAAGTTTGGTTATTTGGCTGCCAACCATTCGGATCAGTTTTGGCCCAAACAAGAACAGGCCAAACGAAATGCCAAAGGCGCCGATGATCATGACCCAATAGGGAATACTGATCGCCTGGGTGAAATCACCCGAGGCAGAGGCTTGCACGATGGCCGCCAAAGGCCCAACGGCATTGGCCACATCATTGGCCCCATGTGCAAAGCTGAGAAGTGCAGCGGACACGATCAGCGGAATGCCAAACAATATTTTGAGGGACTTGTTGCGGTTCTCCAGCCCTTCGGATTGACGCCGAATAACCGGAATCATCACGGCCCAGACCAACGCCCCGCAGACTGCCCCGATCAGCAGAGCAGTGCTCAGGTCGATCTTGACGATCTTCTTGATACCCTTCAGCGCCAGGTAGCTTGCAAACGCCCCCGCCATGATACCAACCAGCATCGGAACCCATTTCCGGGCCGCCGCGATCTTGTCGTCCTGATAGATGATCCTGGCCTTAATGAACCAAAGAAAACCAGCCGCCACCAGACCGCCAAGCATCGGCGAGATAACCCAGCTGGCCGCGATCTTGCTCATCGTCCCCCAGCTTACTGCGCCAAAACCGGCTGCGGCGATCCCCGCCCCCATGACGCCTCCGACAACCGAGTGGGTCGTGGACACGGGCGCTCCGACCCAGGTCGCCAGGTTGACCCAAAGCGCCGAAGACAACAAAGCCGCCATCATCGCCCAGATGAATACAGTCTGCGTTCCCATGCTTTCAGGAGCGATAATGCCCTTCGCGATCGTGGAAACAACGTCACCTCCAGCGATCAGCGCGCCTGCACTTTCGAATATGGCAGCAATCGCGATGGCGCCCCCCATGGTCAGCGCATTGGCCCCGACCGCCGGTCCCATATTGTTGGCAACATCATTGGCCCCGATATTCAGCGCCATATATGCCCCAAACATTGCCGCAAGTACTACGATCAGCGTGTTGTTGCCTTGTCCGAACAGGAAGGCTGCCACAAGACCTGCGACAACGATAAAAGAAAGCGCGATGCCAGACCCGACAAATGGGCGACCCACCTGGGAGGTTGCCACTTCTAGCCGAGAAAAGCGTCTAAGGTCGCGGTCAAGCGTTTCCAGGTGACGGGCTTCGTGGTCATTGTTGGACATTGTGTGTTCTCCGACGAGTTCCCGTGCGGATAAGGCGGCAGGCGGCGTTTTTCAACAGTTAGAATCCTAATGAACCCAGTTTCCACTGCGTCATGGCAGCTAGGAGACCTTTCAGGCCCACGGAAACGCTGATGCCTTGCCCTTGTGTCTGCTTATCCCCATATCAGAACCATGCTCCGAATTACTCCGATTCTTCTGGCGGTTCTGTATGCCGTGGTGATGTACCGGATCTCGGTCTGGCGCACCCATCGCGAGCTTGACCTGAAATCGACCGAACTGGCCGATCCCGCCCTCAAGCGTATGACTGACCGGCTGGCGGCGGCGCTGGGGATCGAGAGGGTTCCGGTCTATATATATGAAATCGACCCGGTGAACGGGCTTGCGGCGCCGGATGGACGAATATTCATCACACGCGGGTTTTATCGCAAGTTCCTCAATGGCGAGGTTTCCGCCGAAGAGATGGCGAGCGTCATCGCACATGAACTGGGGCATGTGGCCTTGGGTCATGCACGTCGGCGGATGATTGATTTTTCTGGACAGAATGCGTTGCGGACAGCCTTGATGCTGCTTCTGAGCCGGTTCATCCCATTCATCGGTGCGATGATTGCAAATGCGCTGACTGCGCTTTTGGCGTCGCGCCTGTCACGTGGGGATGAATATGAAGCAGATGAATATGCCGCCGCCCTGCTAACCAAAGCCGGAATCGGCATCGGCCCGCAAAAGTCTCTGTTTCACAAGCTTGAGGATTTGACGCAGCAACGCGCGGGCGTTGTACCCGCCTGGTTGATGAGCCATCCCAAAACGGATGAGCGGATTGCGGCGCTGGAAGTGCTTGAGCAGCGTTGGGCGCGTGGCTGAGGCTCGGCGACGAGAGGCCAGCCTCTCGCGCTCTCCGAGGTAATTTTAGTCAGATGAAGCAGGGATCCCACTTAGCTGGCGAGCGCTTTGCCCAGACGCGGCAGGCGGGCTTTTTTCATCAATCCACGCAAAGTCCATGTATCGCCTGACAGGCGGTTTGCTTCGGCCAGTACCTGCTGTGCAAGCTGGTCCAGCCCTTGCGGGTCGTTATACCAGAAACCATACAGCAGACTGTCAGGGTCACGCCGCTCAAGCCCTTCTTCTGCAAGAATATTTCTGGGGAAATCCTTGGCGTTGACCGTGACGATGGTATCCGCTGACGCGGCTACTGCAGTGGCCAAAACGTGGATATCTGCTGCGTCCGGCAGCCAGAGCCGAGCCTGCAGGCCAGCATTGGCTGGGCGTTCTGCCTTGGGCCATTTGACCTGCGTCAGGGCAATCTCGGCACGGGCCTGCGCCTCACCCTCGGGACCCAGTTTGCGCGCGGCGCGGGCCCATTCCTCGAGGATGCGCGCCGACCATATAGGGGTGAAATGACCTAGTCGGGCGGTGCCCAACAGCATCTCACGCATCACCGTTGGATAGATGACGCAGGTATCGAGTACAGCCTTCATAACCGGTAGAACACGGCCTTGAGGTAACCGCTTTCAGCCAGCTGCGGCAGTTGCGGGTGATCGGGCCCGGCAAAGCCCGTATGGATCAGTTGGGCTGAGCGCCCGGCGCGCCCGATACCACGGGATGAGGCGTCGCGGAAGCGGCCCAGATCAGCAGCGTGCGAGCAAGAGCATAAGCCCAGATATCCGCCCGGCTTGACCAGTGTGGCGGCCAATCGCGCAATGCGTTCATAGGCCCGCAGCCCTGCATCCAGCGCCTGCCTTGATGGTGCAAAGGCGGGAGGATCACAGATAACGACGTCAAATTTAGCGCCTTCGTCGTTCAACTGAGCCAACACATCAAAGGCATCGCCTTGGCGCGTGTCGAATTGATCGGCAAAGCCAGAAGCCTCGGCCCCTTTTGCGGCCAACTCCAATGCCGCGGCCGACCCATCGACCGACAGCGCCTGTCCGGCGCCACCCGCCAGCATCGCCAACCCGAACCCTCCGACATGGCTGAAGACATCCAGTACCTGTGCCTTGGGTTGAACCAGCTGCGCAGCAAAGGCGTGATTGGGGCGTTGGTCATAGAACAGGCCGGTTTTCTGACCGCCCGCCAAATCCGCCATATAGGTTGCGCCGTTCATCAATACGGGCAAAGGCGCATCCGGGACAGTGCCGCGCAAGGTCAGGTTGACATCATCCAACCCTTCCAGACCGCGTGTCCGGCCCGAGGTGTTTTTTAGCACGGTCGTCACGCCGGTCACGGCGGTCAGTGCATCGGTCAACATATCCAGATGCGCCTCGGCCCAGGCAGCGTTGGGCTGGATCACACAGGCCTCACCGAACCGGTCGATGATGACACCCGGAAAGCCATCCGCCTCGGCATGGATCAGGCGGTAAAAGGGCGCGTCAAACAGGCGTTCGCGCATATCAAGCGCGTGGCGCAGACGGGTTTCGAACCAATCAGCCGTCAGCTCGGCGTCAGGATCGCGGTCCAGCACACGGCACATGATTTTCGATTCAGGATTGACCGCCACCAGCGCGATCGGCGCGCGATTTTCATCCTCGAGCACGGCCAGCGCGCCAGCAGGGATTTTGCGCGTGCGACGGTCGGTGACAATGTCATTGGCATAGACCCACGGGAAGCCATGGCGCAGGCCGCGCGCATTGGCTTTGGGTTTCAGGCGGATACGGGGACGGTCTGCAGTTTGGGTCATGGCGACCTCATAGTCGCGAACACGCCGAGGGGAAAGCCCTAGCGGTTGCGAGACCGCCAACCACCGCGCCGTTTCGGCGCCTGAGCTGATTGCAACCCTTCGGTCAGCACCTGTGTCATTGGGTGATCGGCCTCATCTTTGGCATAGATGGCGTGCAGGTCAGACAGGGCTTGCCTCTGATCACGCCCCTCCGGAAGGCTCAACGCCCAGTCCAGAAAGATACTGCGACATTCGGGCAATGTGATGCCATCGATGCGATAGGCCTCGCGGATCAGGCCTTTGTGATCGTTCGGATCGTCATTGCGCGGCATCTTTATCCTCCTGAATCACGCGGCCGATAATTTCGGCGGCGATATCGTAGCTTTCCTGCAACGCGGCCTGCAACTGTTCTACCTGCTCATACCCGGTGGCCCGACACAGGAAGGCGGAACCGCCCTCTCCGATTTTATCGGCCTCGATAACCTTACCTGACAACAGTCGAGCTGCGCATTGCACAGACCAGCATAGATCGTAGCAATCCTTCAACGTTTGCGCCTGAGCGACATCCAAAAGCGCGGCTGCGACTGCACCGTCCAACCCGGCATGTACATCGCGCTTTGCAACACCGGACAGTAAAGCGCCTGTTTCGGCCATCAGCTCTATGTCCATCATGCGTCCGGCCCCATTCTTGGCATCCCAAATACCGGCGGGGGTTTTCGCGGCTGCCAGACGCGCGCGCATTTCGGCAACTTCGCGCAAAACCTGCGCCTGATCGCGGGAGCGCGAAACAAGCTCTGTTCGAAAGCCCTCGATATCGTCGGCCAGAGAGGGCTCACCGGCGACGGGATTTGCGCGCGTCAGGGCTAGGTGTTCCCACACCCATGCCTCATTCTGCTGATAGTTCGTGAAGCTGGCCCAACTGGTCGCCACCGGCCCCTGATTGCCCGAGGGGCGCAGCCGCATGTCGACCTCATAAAGTCGCCCCTGCGACATTGGAGCCGACAGCGCCGTGATCAGTGCCTGCGTGAACCGGGCATAGTAGGTCCGCGTGGCAAGAGGCCGTGGGCCCTCGGACATGTCCTGATCCAGCGGGTCGTAGATCACGATCATATCAAGGTCAGATTGCGAGTTGATCCGCCCTGCCCCCAGGGATCCCATGCCCAACACAGCGGCACCGCGACCAGGTGCGGGCCCGTGTTTGCTGGTGAACTGGTCCACAACACATGGCAGGATCGCAGCGATCACCGCGCTTGCAAGTTCGGCATATTGCTGCCCGGCCTGCACGCCGTCGATCAACCCGCGCAGATGGTGAACGCCGATCCGGAAATGCCATTCCTTGCACCAGCGCCGCGCCAGATCAAGCTGGCTTTCGTAGTCCTGCTCCTGCGAGAGTTCTCGCTCCAATTCGCCCTGCAGCACCGTCCGGCCCGGCCAGTCGTCAAAGAAGCTGCCGCCAATCACCGCATCAAAGACCGAGGCGTTGTGCGACAAATGCGCGGCCAATGCATGCGACGTGCCTACTATATCGACAAGCAGGTCGATAAGCTGCGGGTTGGCCTCGAACAGAGAAAACAGCTGCACGCCCGCAGGCAACCCGCGAAGGAAGCCGTCCAGTGCCAGCAGCGCCTCATCCGGTTGGGCGGTTTTGGCAAGACGCGTCAGCAGCTCTGGTTTCAGCCGTTCGAAAATCCGCGCCCCGCGCTGAGAACGCAGTGATGGGTAGGTCGTCCAGCGCGCCAATATGCTTTCGTCAAATTCAACTTCTGGCAAAGGTGCACGGGCTGTCGGGCCGGGGGCGAAAAAACCTTCGGTCAACTCATGAACCTCGGTCAGTCGCCGTTTCAGATCCGCAGTCAGATCGGCGCTATCAATCCCCATCAGGCATGCAATCCGCTCAATCCCGTCCGAGGATTGCGGAATCTTATGGGTCTGCGCATCATGGATCATCTGAATGCGGTGTTCGACTTCGCGATGCGCGCGGTAGTGATCGGTAAGCTTTTCAGCCACGTCCTCGGGCACCCACCCTTTGCCGGCCAAAGCCGCCAAACCCGGTACAGTGCCACGCACGCGCAGGTCCGTATCGCGACCTCCGGCAATCAACTGTCGGGTCTGAGTGAAGAATTCAATCTCGCGTATCCCGCCTTGCCCTAGTTTCATATCATGACCCGGAATGGTCAGCGCACCGCCTGTCCCTTTGTTTTCGCGGATACGCAAGCGCATGTCATGGGCATCCTGAATAGCCGCGAAGTCCAGATGCCTTCGCCAGATGAAGGGGCGGAGCGTATCCAGGAAACGCTGCCCCGCAGCGATATCGCCAGCGCAGGGACGCGCTTTGATATATGCGGCGCGCTCCCAAGTGCGGCCCAGACTTTCATAGTACCGTTCGGCAGCTTCCGCAGCCAGACAAACTGGCGTCACCGCAGGGTCAGGCCGCAGCCTTAGATCCGTGCGAAATACATATCCATCCGCTGTCTTGTCACTGAGTGTGGCGCAGAAATTCCGTGTCGCCCGGACCATCCCTTGCCGCGCATCATAGAAATCGTCCGGATCATAGCGCGTTTCGTCAAACAAAACGATCAGGTCGATATCAGAGCTGTAGTTCAACTCATGCGCACCCATCTTGCCCATGGCCAATATGATCATTCCCGCGGCAGAGGCGATATCATCTTCGGTCATCCCCGGCAATTTACCTCGCCGGATCAAGGTTGCAATCTCGGCCTTGGCGGCAACATCCGCTACCATGGCCCCGAAATCGGTTAGTGCCCCTGTAACTTTTTCCAACGGCCAGGCCCCTGCCAGATCCGCTAGGGCGGTCAACAGCGCTAAACGCCTCTTGGCCTGCCTCAGCCCCGGCCTGAGTTGATCCGCAGGCAAGGCCCTTGCGGTTTCCATAATGGATGCAAGCATCGCGTCCGGTTGCGCCAAAGCTTGCGGTAGCCAGTCAGCTTCCAGATCAATCAGGCCTTTGAGATAGGGGCTGGAGCCCGCAGCCCCTGCGATCAGTTCCCCCTGCTCAGGTGTAATGCCACCCACTGCATCGCGCGCTTCGGAACCAAGTGAAGGATCAAAGGCGCGCGGTACACGGTTGACGGCAAGAAGTCCTGTCATTTCATCTCCGATGACGTGGTTTCAGTATTTCTGTGGCCAAATATCTGACCCGACATTGCAACAATTTGGCGCTTAACTCAAAACAGCGCTGCAGCAGACAACCCAGCCAATGTTTGAAAGAAACCGTGGTGCGTTAGACTGAAATTGCGCTTGTTCAGATGTCAGGTCAACCATCCGAAATTCAGAAATGTAAATCATTTTCACATTGACCTCTTGTAACTGGGTTTGGTGCCCCCATCTATTCAATGTGAAAGCAATTTACATCTAACCCGGAGAGCACCAATGACCGCATTGACCGAACACGCCGTCCCTGAAAACCCGGGATGGCTCAGCCGCGCAGAAGCCTGGCTTGACGATAAAGGCAAAGGGGCCTGGATCGCAGCCATGGTCCTTGGCTTTATCTTTTTCTGGCCCGTCGGCCTGGCCCTTCTGGCCTACATGATCTGGAGCAAACGTATGTTCAACAAATCCTGCAGCCGTCGCAAATCCTGGCACAGCCACATGAGCGCAATGAAACCCTCGGGCAACAGCGCATTCGACGCCTACAAGTCCGACACTCTGGCTCGGCTGGAGCGTGAGCAACAGGAATTCGAAGCGTTCCTGCATCGCCTGCGCGAAGCGAAAGACAAGGCCGAATTCGACCAGTTCATGGATGAACGCGTCCGCGAGAACCGCGAAAGCGATGAAACCGGCGATAACGCCTGATCGACCTTGCCCTGTTCCGACAATCGGGACAGGGTATTTGAAACATCTACCGGAATGACCCGTATGCACTCCTTGCCAGACCCGAACCGACAGCCCGAGTTTTACCAGTCCGTCACGACCAAACGGTTCCTGGCCTGGCTGTTCGATATCGCCTTTATTTCGCTGCTTTGTACCGTCGCCATCGTCCTGACCCTCGGGCTAGGCGTACTGATACTCGCCCTGATTTATGCGGTGGTCAGTTTTGTCTATCGCGTCGTCACAATCGCCAACGGCTCGGCCACTCTGGGTATGCGTTTCATGGGGGTCGAACTGCGCGACGCTTTTGGTGAACGAATGGACACAGGTAAAGCGGTCGCACACACAGCCGGTTATTTTGTCAGCATGGCATTTCCGGTGCTGCAAATCATTTCAGTCATCATGATGCTGACCGGCGCGCGCGGCCAGGGCCTGACTGACACCCTTCTCGGAACTGTTATGATTAACCGTCGCGCTTAAAAGACTGTCGCGTGAATCACTTGGCGGCTCCGGGAACGGTTGTTATCATCCCGTTTCAGGAACCATAGGACATTCATGCGACACACGCTGCCAATCGCGCCGCAATTCTACGTTACGGCCCCTCAGCCTTGCCCTTATCTTGAGGGCAAGATGGAGCGTAAGCTGTTCACAGCGCTGCAGGGCGAAGGCGCAAATCAACTGAATGACTCCCTTTCCCAGCAAGGGTTTCGACGGTCTCAGAACGTCCTATACCGCCCTTCCTGCACCGATTGCGCCGCGTGTTTGTCCGCGCGGATTGACGTTTCGGCCTTTCAACCCAGCAAAAGCCAGAAACGCGCGGTCAGGCGGAACTCATATCTGCGACGCCGGGCGAATTCCCCATGGGCTACCGACGAACAGTATGACCTGTTCCGCACCTATCTTGACACCCGACATGCGGATGGCGGCATGGCGGATATGGACGTCTTCGAATTTGCAGCCATGATCGAAGAGACCCCCATACGCAGCCGAGTGGTCGAATATTCAGACCCGGAATCCGGCAATCTGATCGCTGTCAGTTTGACCGATGTCTTGGATGACGGGCTGAGCATGGTCTATTCATTCTATAGCCCGGAACAGCCTCAGAATTCACTGGGCACGTACATGATTTTGGATCACATCGACATCGCACGCGAGGCGGGTCTGCCCTATATTTATCTTGGCTACTGGGTGCCTGGCAGCCCGAAAATGGGATACAAATCCCGCTTTGCAGGGCTGGAAGTTTACAGTCAGGGCGAATGGAAACGGGTCAAGGATCCCTATGACATTGCACATGACGGCCACCACCCGCTGTCCACAGCCCCCATCGCCGAACAGGTTGCCAGCATCCAACTGCCTGATCGTCACCCGACCAAAGGCTGAAACCTGATGCAACAAAGCCTCCACGCCGTTACGCTTGTCGTGCCGGATTACGATGATGCCATCGCCTTTTTCACGCATACACTCAGCTTTTCCCTGACGCAGGACATCGACTTGGGCGCTGGAAAAAGATGGGTCCGCGTAAGCCCACCCGGATCCACCGGGGGCTCACTTCTACTCGCCAGGGCCATCGATGCAGATCAGAGAACCGCAATCGGCAACCAGACAGGTGGTCGGGTCGGCTTCTTTCTGGAAACAGACAATTTCGACCGCGACTATAAGGACATGCTGGCCAAAGGCGTCCATTTCGAAGAAGCCCCGCGCCATGAACCATATGGAACCGTAGCAGTCTGGCAGGACCCGTTCGGAAACAGATGGGATCTGATCCAATTCACCTGATCCGCATCTTCATCTGGCCAAAAATACCTCGGGGTTGAATTGACCGCAGGCCAAGAAGGGGCTGGCCCCTTCTACCTACAAACAAAGCAAAGGGGGCCAGCTGGCCCCCCTTTTCATTTGAACACCTGATCTTTGATCAATTCGGGATCAGATCCGGCACGATGGTCACAATCGCAGGGAAGAACCAAAGGATTCCGATACCGACCACCTGGATCAGCACAAACGGTACAATCCCACGATAGATGTGGCCGGTGGTCACTTCTTTCGGCGCGACCCCGC
This sequence comes from Ruegeria sp. CDSC021, assembly GCF_059610845.1. Taxonomy (NCBI): domain Bacteria; kingdom Pseudomonadati; phylum Pseudomonadota; class Alphaproteobacteria; order Rhodobacterales; family Roseobacteraceae; genus Ruegeria; species Ruegeria sp. CDSC021. The sequence continues at coordinate 279,831 of NZ_JBXWOK010000001.1, read as the reverse complement.
GCAGATAGAACAGCGCAAATCCAAAAGGTGGCGTCAGGAACGAGGTCTGCAGGTTCACCGCCACCATGATCGTCACCCATTTCGGATCAAAAGACCCGCCATAGATTACCGGGCCTACAATCGGGATCACGATGTAGATGATTTCTAGGAAATCCAGTACGAACCCAAGGAAGAACAGCACCAGCATCACGATCAGGAAGACTGTGAATTCATTGTCAAAGCTCTTGAGGAACTGCTGGATATAGTGCTCACCGCCGAACGAGATCACCACCAGATTCAACAGCTGTGACCCGATCAAAATGGTGAACACCATTGAGGTCACCTTGGCGGTTTCCCGCACCACCGGGGTCAGTACGCCGCTGGAATACAGAACCCAACAGCCGAACAGCAAACCAAACAGGGCATACAGATAGGCCGCATAGGCTATGATGAAGGCAATCCAGGTTTCGGCCGAGGCGCTGCTCTGATTGATGCGCAGATCAAAATTGACCCCCATCAACAGGGCAATGACCACGGCGAAGGTGGCCCAAATGATGACCTTGCCGGACCGCTCCTGGTCTTGCAGCTTACGATAGGCCGCCAGCATGATCGCGCCACCCGCGCCCAGTGCCGCCGCCGGGGTCGGGTTGGTCACCCCGCCCAGGATCGACCCCAGCACTGCGATGATCAGAACCAGCGGTGGAAAGACCACCCGGATCAGATCATTGGTGGCACAGCGCGCCGCAGCCTCTTTGCAGCCATAGATGGCCAAGGCAAAGGGCAACGCCAGCATCACAAAGGTCAACCCTGACGACGTTGTTGGCGACACGAACAGAATATCGACAAGCAACATCAGGATCAGACCAATGGACCCAAGGATCAGCGGCTGTGGCGACCGTGACGGCGCAATGCCCCGACCCAGCACAATGGTCAGACCCAGCAACAGAACCATCACCGCAACACCCGTTCCAATCGGAGCGGCGTTGGCAATCTTCTCTTGCTGCGCGGTGGCCAGTTCTTCCTCGGTCAGACGGGTCGATTCTGCGGCACCACCTGCGTCATCAATGGCCGTTTGCTCGGCCACGGCCTGATCCCAGGCGGATTGACCATGCAGCTCAATCATCGAGGCTTTGCAGGTTTCGGAAACGTTGGTCCGCAGCGATGCGCCCTGCCCGATATCAGAGAAAGCCGAGACCGAGACGTTCTGGCTGCCGATAACCCCCAGATTGCCCAGCAGAACTGTACCCACGATCAGCGCGACAGGCGCACCCAGCAACCAGGTGAAACCTTCTGAACGGGTAATGGGCTCTCCGCTGCCGCCGGTCATGGGCACCGCAGGCGCCTTATGCGGGTTGAGCAGCGCATAGCCAAAGGCATAAAGCGCATATAGCAGCGCCAACATGATCCCTGGCAGCAAGGCGGCCTGGAACAAAGTACCGACCGAGACAACCGCAGGCTCACCCAGATAGGTCAGTGCGTCCGTGCATCCTGCGTCAACCGCGCGGGTCTCTTGAGCCGTCGAATACAAGTCACCGGCCAGCGTTCCCAGCAGAACAATCACGATCGAGGGCGGGATGATCTGCCCCAGCGTACCTGAAGCCGCAATGACACCCGTCGCCAATTCAGGCGAATAGTTGTTGCGCAGCATGGTTGGCAGCGCCAGCAAGCCCATGGTCACCACAGTCGCGCCCACGATCCCGGTTGAGGCCGCAAGAAACGCCCCCACGACCACAATCGAAACGGCCAGACCACCCGGCAACGGTCCAAAGACGCGCGCCATTGTGGTCAGCAGATCATTGGCGATCTTCGACCGTTCAAGCGTGATGCCCATCAGCACGAACATCAAAACCGCCAGAAGGGTTTCAATGGACTGACCGGCCAGAACCCGCTCGTTCATGCGGTTCACGATGAACGACACGTTGCGGTCCAGCGCGGTTTCCCAGCCCGAGACAAAAACAGGCTCGGCAATCCTTGGTAAGTCCGGGAAGCGGAACACTGATATGGTATCGGGTTTAACCCCGGTGCTGACCAGATCCCGATACGCCGCAGAGCCGGTGTCGATCGCCTGGTGAATCAGCAAACCTGCGCTGTCCAATGCGGCGATGATGCCGAATGAGATCACTCCTGCCCCGCCGATGGCGAAGGCCACCGGAAAACCGGATAGAATACCTCCGAAGAGGCAGAAAAATACGATAATGAGGCCTATCTCGACGCCATCAAGTCCGAATAGCATTGTCTGGTTCTCCGTCCCTAATGCGCGCCTTCGTAGGCTTCTTCACCCTCGCCAAGGCTGTCCTTGTCGAGGTATTTTCCAACACTTTCCGGGCCTTCCACATATTCCAGATACGAGCGGTACAGGAATGCAATCGCGTGCAGGAACACCATCGCTGCGAAGGCGATTAGTAGGATCTTGAACAGGAAATAGCCGTTGAATCCGTTGGGGCTGAACCCGATGGTTTCCACGTTCCAGCGCAGCGCGCGGGACTTGGCCACCAGCCGGTCCAAAGTATCACTGGCCGAGGGCTTCGGCACGATCAGATGCCGCCACATGAAGTACCAGCCATACATCCAGGTCAGCACCGCCATCGGCATCATGAACAGTATGGCACCACACATGTCGACCACACGTTTGGCGCGGTGGCTGATGCCCGCATAGATCAGGTCAACGCGGACATGGCCGCCCTGTACAAAGGTGTAGGTGCAGCACAGGCACACGACCATGGCGTTATACAGTTTCAGCTCTTCCGCGAACCAGCTGATATCCATCTGAAACGGGATACCCAGCCCAAAGGACATATCCGGGCGGGTAAAGACCCGCTGCATGAACACGATGATGATCTGCTGAACCACCATCAAAAGGCCTGCCCAGGCGAAGAAACGCCCCGTCGTGTTGGCAAAGCCTTCAAGCCCGCGCACCATCGCCCACATGAAGTTGCGGTAGTACAGACCAATGGCCGTCAACACCAGAAACAGCGTGAAAACCACAAAGAAGAACTCGACCGACCCGCCGTAATAGACAAAGCGCATGACTGCTTCTTTGTCCGACCAGTCCAGCCAGAGTTGCGGATGCGTGATGGCGTATCCGAAATTAATGAAGGCTTCGGCAATGCTCTGAATGAACCATATCAGTCCATTCCACAGGGCGCCGAAGAACGAGATACCGTTTTCGTCCTGCATGTTGTCCCCAGGTCGCGTCAGTTGCACATCTGAGAGTTACAGTTTGTCCGACCGTCAGATGCGCAACGGGAAAGGCTCCCCCGACATGCGGGGGAACCGATTTCAAAGATCGAAGTGACTTAGCCGCGAACGCGGTCGCGCTGCGAGGTGTAGACACCCGACGACAGATTGTTCCAGGCCGAAGACGCGGCCATGGATTCCATCGCGCTGTCGTGGATGCGCTTGAACAGCTCGTCGCCCATGTTCTCGTCCAGGACTTCCTGGCTTGCGGCACCAAACGCGTCCCAAACGCTGTCCGGGAACTCCATGACCTTGACGCCACCAGCCTGCAGACGCTGCAGCGCCGCGCCGTTGTTGGCCAGGAATTGCGCTAGGTTCCACTGATGGCATTCACCTGCGGCGATCTCGATGATCTTCTGCTGCGAGGCAGACAGGCTGTCATAGACCTCGCGGTTGGTTGCCAGCGAAAGACCCGCACCCGGCTCATGGAAGCCCGCGGTGTAGTATGTCTTGGTGATTTCCTGGAAACCGGCTTTTTCGTCAGCCCACGGACCGATCCACTCGGTTCCGTCGATCGCGCCGGATGACAGCGCCTGATACACTTCGGAGCCCGGAATGTTCTGCACGGATGCGCCCAGTTTACCCAGAGCTTTACCGCCCAGCCCCGGCATGCGGAACTTCAGGCCGTTGAAATCTTCGGGGCTGTTGATCTCTTTCGAGTACCAGCCACCCGCCTGCGCACCGGTGTTACCAGCCAGGAAGGATTTAAGGCCAAAGATTTCGCCCAGCTCGTCATGCAGTTCCATACCACCGGCATGGTAGTACCAGTTCACCAGTTCCTGGGCGGTCATACCAAACGGAACAGCGGTAAAGAATGCATAGCCCGGATGCTGACCCACAAAATAGTAGTCTGCCGCGTGGTACATGTCGGCCTGACCGGATGATACCGCGTCAAACACTTCGAACGCGCCAACCAGCTCACCGGCTGCTTTGATCTCAACGTTCAGGTTGCCGTCCGACATGGTGGTGATGCTGTCGGCGCAACGCTGCGCGCTGTCGAACACACCTGCAAGGCCACGGCCCCAGGATGTGACCATGGTCAGCGTGCGCTTGCCCTGTGCATAGGCCGGTGCCGCCAGCGTGGTCGCTGCAGCAGCCGAGCCGCCCAGTGCGGATGTTTTCAGAAATGAACGACGGTCCATATGAGTGATCCTCCCCTTCATAATCATGACCCGGATTGTCCGGGCCTGTCGTATTCAACAGCGGCAAGACTAGTCACAAGGAAGTGAAAGGGAATACCTACTACTGCGTAGAAACGCGGCTTTCTGCGCGAATTGCACAGGCAATAACGGCCCAATCATAGCAAAACAGGGATTTTTGGTGCCGTTTTCCCGCCAGACGCCCAATCTTTTTGCAATTTTGCTGTGGCTTGCGTATCGATTCGTCCATGCAAAGACTTCGACAACTGGTCTCGTTGACCTATGCTCAAAAGCTGTCGCTGGTGGCGGCGATCCCGCTGGTCGTGGCGGTGGCCGCGATTGCGGTGATGGTTGCCTATGAGGCGCGCGCCACTGCCGAGCGCGAAATTGAAGCACTGGAACGCTCTTTGATTCAGGCCAAGAAGGAAGAGCTGCGCAACTATGTGACTCAGGCGCGCAATGGGTTTGCCTATATCTACGGGCGCGCGGCTCCGGATGACACCGCCGCCAAAACTCAGGTCGCGCAAATCCTGTCGGCCATGATCTATGGGCAGGACGGGTTCTTTTTCGTCTATGACTATGACGGCACCAATCTGGTCAGCCCCCGTCAGACTGAGTTCATCAACCGAAATTGGGAGGGTCTGACCGACAGCGACGGCACACCGGTGGTGAATGAGTTCATCCGCCTCGCCAGGCAGGGTGCGGGTTGGCACAGCTTTATGTGGCAAAAGCCCTCGACCGGGGAAGAGGCGCAGATGATCGCCTATGTCGTCGGCCTTCAGGATTGGCGCTGGGTCGTGGGCACCGGGGTATTCATCGATGACATCGTTGCTGCAGTTGCCAGCGCACGGGCCGAGGTTGAAGCGCGCGTGCAGCGTACCTTCATGTATATCGGTGCCATTGTTCTGGCCGCTGTTCTGATTGTCTTTGCCTCAGGCATGTTGCTCAACATCCGCGAAAGACGTCTGGCCGATGCCAAACTTAAACAGCTGACCCAGCGGGTATTCGACGCGCAAGAGGAAGAGCGCGGCCGTGTGGCACGCGAGCTTCATGACGGGATCAGTCAGATCCTTGTGGGCGTGCGCTTTGCGTTGGACAACGCCCGCCGTCGCCTGTCGCGCGGCGATGATGTGGGCGCGCATGATCCACTGGACAAGGGGATCGAGCATCTGGGAACCGCCATCAGCGAGGTCCGCCGCATCAGTCGCGACTTGCGCCCCGGCGTGCTGGACGATTTGGGCCTCGGCCCCGCGCTTGAGGCTCTGACAGATGATTTCCGCGAGAGAACCGGGATCGAGACCGATTTCTCGACCGTTGTTTTCCGCAACCGGCTGGATCAGGATAGCAAGATCGCCCTCTATCGCATTGCCCAAGAGGCCCTGACCAATATCGAACGCCATTCCGGTGCCACCCATGTCACCATCGATCTGCGCGGGCACAAGAAAGGCGCAACCATGCGAATAACCGACAATGGCCGCGGTTTGCGCAACTCTCCGGGTCGGGGCAGTACCGGGATTGGGTTGCGCAATATGCAGGAACGGATCGAGCAACTTGACGGATCGCTGCGTATTCTGTCATCACGCGGCCACCGCAGCGGCACAGTGATCGAGGTCAGCCTGCCACTCAGCCACCTGTTGCCGCCACAGGAAGACGCAACTCCGAACCGAAAGGCCGGTACATGAGCGACCAGACGATCCGGGTCCTGATTGTCGACGATCATCCAATGGTGGCCGAGGGGATCCAGTCGATCCTCGAAAGCTATGATGACATTACCGTGGTCGGGACACTCAGCAGCGGAAAGAAAGCGGTTGATCAGGTTGCCGATCTGAAGCCTGACGTCATCCTGATGGACCTGAACATGCCCGGGCTAAGCGGTCTGAGCGCAACCGAGATCATCCTTGAACGCATACCGGACACCTGCATTCTGATCCTGTCCATGCATGACAGCCCCGAATATATTTCGACTGCTCTCAGCCATGGTGCAAAAGGGTACGTGCTCAAGGACGTCCCAACGGATGAAATCAAAAAGGCCATCGACGCCGTCATGCGGGGGGAACAATATTTGTGCACGGGCGCAAGCGGTTCCCTCAAACCCAAAGGCGACACAACGCGCGAGGCTTTGACCGGGCGCGAGCAGACGATCTTGCTGGAGCTGGCACAAGGGAAATCGAACAAGGAAGTCGCCCAAACACTTGATATCTCAGTGCGAACGGTCGAAACCCATCGCAAGAACATCAAACGAAAATTGGGCATATCCTCAACTGCCGGCCTGACCCGCTATGCGCTGGAGCACGGCGTTCTACAGGGCACCAGCCCAGGGTTCTGATCCCGTAGCGCGGCACGCGCTGCTCGGCCTAGCCGCCGCAGGCAGGCGGGCAACGGGCGAGAGCACTCTTAGTTACCGTCAATCCAGAAGGGCGTCGCGCCGGACTCCTTCCTTGTCATGGTGATGCTGAAGAACACGCCCATATAACTGACGGGTCCGTTCCACCCCACCGCACATGCCTTCGGTTTCGACAAAAGAAAAGATCCCGACATATCGTCTGCGCTCTCCTTTCACGGGAGCGACCCGGTGCAAGGAATAGCGCCCTTTGAAAATCTGCAGATCCCCTGGGTTCAACACCAACTGGTGCACCCGTGTCCGATCACCGCCCAGAACCGCAGAAACAGCCGCGAAATTCTCATCCTCGGCGCTTCGCAGGTTGGGGGCATATTCGAATTCACCACCGAATTCTCCATTCTGAATGGCCAGCGTCACGGTGTAGTTGTTGGTGTCAAAATGCCAGGGAAACCCCTGCCCTTCTTCGACCACGTTGATGATGACATCAGCCAAAGGATCATCGTAGCGAAAGAACCGGTCTTCGGACTCGTTCAATGCCGTTCGAATGAAAGGTAAAAAACCAGCGAACTCATAAATACGTCGCAGCGGTCCGGATTTGGAAAAACTGTCCGCTGGCACAAAGGCATTCGACCGATCATAAAATCGACGCACCGGATGGCTTGGCGCCAATGCCGGGTCGTCTTTGGTGAAATACGGATTCGTTCGGCTAAATGACCTATGTGCACCAACGGCAGTCTTATCGGCTTCTTTCAGCAAACGCGCCACGCCATCCTCGTGTACGAAACCTGGAAGAACAGCACAGCCGTCCCGATCCAGCTCGCGCCTCAGATCACCTATCAGCTGCTCATATGCCCATGAACCGGGGCGGTCTATCGGGTATCGCCCGAGATCAACCAGATCCTGCAACATGTTCGGCCTCCCTCGCCACTGCAATTAAGTCCAGCGTGACTCAGCCTAAAATCACGATCATGCCCGTTTCGGACATCGGCATGACGCATTTCGACACTTCCGTGCCACTCGCCAAGCATTGCAAAGGGCCGAAAATCCCGAAAGTTCCGAACATGCGTCAAAATGCGCAATAAAATGTCGCAAAATACCACCCAGAAGTTAGAAAATTGGTGCAATTGCCTGTTGACGCCCCTTTCCACCGCCCATAATGTCCAACCCACGCAAAAAGGAGCCTCTGGCGATGAGAACGCTAGTCGTAATCGTAGGAACCACGCGCATGGGCCGGTAACGGTAAACCATAATCGAACCCATGCGCCTCCGAAAATCTCGGGGGCTTTTTTTATGCGAAACGCAAGACACATGTCGCGAACGGAGCAAAGCAGATGACACGTGAGATGACCGGCGCAAAGATGGTAGTTCAGGCCCTCAAGGATCAGGGCGTGGACACGGTATTCGGATACCCCGGTGGCGCCGTGCTACCGATCTATGATGAGATCTTTCTGCAAAACGACATTCGCCACATTCTGGTGCGTCACGAACAGGGTGCGGTTCACGCCGCCGAAGGCTATGCCCGCTCGACCGGCAAGCCCGGCGTTGCACTTGTGACCTCGGGCCCCGGCGCTACCAATGCGGTGACCGGGCTGACAGATGCGCTTCTGGACTCGATCCCGATTGTTGTTCTGACCGGACAGGTTCCAACCTTCATGATCGGCTCGGACGCCTTTCAGGAGGCTGATACTATTGGCATCACCCGCCCCTGCACCAAACATAACTGGCTGGTAAAGGACACGAATTCGCTGTCCGATACCCTGCACGAGGCGTTCCATGTCGCCACCTCGGGCCGCCCTGGTCCGGTTCTGGTCGATATCCCCAAAGACGTTCAGTTCGCAACCGGTGACTATAGCGCCCCAAAGCCCTCGACCTCGCACTACCAACCGATAGTGAAGGGCGATCTGGAAGAGATCACCGAGTTGGTTGCTGCGATTGAGATCGCCAAGAAACCCGTCTTTTACACCGGCGGCGGCGTCATCAATTCGGGCCCGGCAGCCAGCCAGTTGCTGCGGGAACTGGTAGACGCAACAGATTTCCCGATCACTTCGACCCTGATGGGTCTGGGCGCCTATCCGGCGTCGGGCAAAAACTGGCTTGGTATGCTGGGCATGCACGGGTTGTATGAGGCCAATCTGGCGATGCATGATTGCGATCTGATGATCAATATCGGCGCTCGTTTTGATGACCGCATCACTGGACGGATCGACGCGTTCTCGCCCGATTCCAAAAAAGCGCATATCGACATCGACCCGTCTTCGATCAACAAGGTGATCCGCGTTGATATCCCGATTGTTGGCGATGTGGCCCACGTGCTTGAGGACATCCTCAAGGTCTGGAAATCGCGCGGTCGCAAGACCAACACCGCAGCTATTGCGAAATGGCAGGAACAGATCGGCGAATGGCGCAAGGTGAACTGCCTTGCCTATACCAACAGCGAAAAGACCATCAAACCGCAATACGCGCTGCAACGCCTTGAAGAACTGACCAAAAAACATGACCGTTACATCACGACCGAGGTTGGCCAACACCAGATGTGGGCCGCTCAATACCTTGGCTTCGAAGATCCCAACCGCTGGATGACCTCAGGTGGTCTGGGCACGATGGGTTACGGATTCCCGGCCTCGATCGGTGTTCAGATGGCACATCCCGACGCGCTGGTGATCAACGTGGCTGGTGAGGCCTCGTGGCTGATGAACATGCAGGAAATGGGCACTGCTACGCAGTATCGCCTGCCGGTAAAACAGTTCATCCTGAACAACGAACGCTTGGGCATGGTGCGCCAGTGGCAGGAACTGCTGCATGGCGAACGGTATTCGCATTCCTGGTCCGAAGCGCTGCCTGATTTCGTCAAGCTCGCCGAGGCGTTTGGCGCCAAGGGTATCTTGTGTTCTGACCCCGCCGATCTGGACGATGCGATCATGGAGATGATCAACTATGACGGCCCCGTGATCTTCGACTGTCTGGTCGAAAAGCACGAGAACTGCTTCCCCATGATCCCGTCGGGCAAGGCCCATAACGAGATGCTGCTGGGCGAGGCCGAGACGCAGGGCGTGATCGATAGCAAAGGTTCGGTTCTGGTATGACAGCGCAGATGATCAGTTTTGACGCAACGCGCTTCCAGCCTACCCCGGACGAGTTGAACGAAGAATCTGATGATTTCATCAATCCGGATGTGTTTGGCAAGGAACTCAGCATCTTTCTGAGTGAAGAGCTTGCCGCATCCGGGTTTGAGGTTTCCTTCGCCTGTGCCGAGGACTGGGGATGGTATCACGAAATTGATCACGACGAGCCGTTTGCCCTGGTTTTCGGCTGCTCAAACTATGGTGATGGCCATCTGGTTCAGTTCTCACCAAAGACTGAGCATGTGAGAAAGATGTTCAAGAAATACCACGCAGCCCCCAAGGTGGATGCATTGCGTGGCGCAATTTGGAAAATTCTGGAGAATGCCGAAGGTGTATCGAACCTTCGCTACGAAGAGGACTAGCTCAGCATGTCTGCCCTACATATCAAAAAAGGCTCCACCCGCCATTCGGCCTATAACCTACGACCCACGTTTTCCGACGTGCAGGAACGCCATACCATTGCAGTTCTGGTCGAGAATGAACCGGGGGTTCTAGCCCGCGTCATCGGCCTGTTCTCGGGCCGTGGTTATAACATCGAAAGCCTGACCGTGGCCGAGGTTGACCATACCGGCCACCTCAGTCGCATCACCATCGTCACCACCGGCACACCGCAGGTGATCGAACAGATCAAGGCGCAGCTGGGCCGGATCGTATCGGTACGCGACGTGCATGACCTGACGGTCGAAGGCGCGTCGGTCGAGCGGGAATTGGCCATCATCAAGGTGGTCGGCGACGGCGACAAGCGGGTCGAGGCGCTACGTCTGGCCGATATTTTTCGCGCCAATGTCGTGGACAGCACGTTGAATTCGTTCATTTTTGAGATCACCGGCGCACCTGACAAGATCGACGCCTTTGCCGATCTGATGCGCCCGCTGGGTCTGATCGAAATCGCCCGAACCGGCGTTGCAGCCCTGTTGCGCGGCGATTGACCAAAACTGCCCCGCCGGCGCATCCAGTTGGCGGCGGGGTATCGGCAATACCCAATTTGCAAGATCACAATACGCCAAACGTGAACATCAACGTCACATTTGCCCAAAAAGTTTAAGCTAAATCAGAATTAACCTATTGCGTCTGTGCATCATCGCGTTAGCCTTCAAGGGTAGCGCGGCGTTGGGATGCGTCCGCTGGGTCATCTGTACGATTTCAGACAGCGCCTGGTTTGTTGGCCAGTTGTGTCGCGGTTATTCGGAATACACACAAGTACCGGGACGAAAATGACGAACGACAGCCGCAGCCCCGACGACCTACGCAGGATGTTCGGCGCCAATCTGAGAACTCTTGCTGGACAATATAATTCAGTTTCCGAGCTGTGCCGCCAGCTTGGAGTGAACCGAACTCAGTTCAATCGCTATCTTGGCGGCGAAAGCTTTCCCCGACCCGATGTCCTTGACCGAATATGCCGCTTTTTTGATGTTGATGCTCGGATTTTGCTCCATCCCTTGGATCAGATTGACCAACCGTCCAAGCACCCGGCTGCGGTCGCCCTGACCGATTTTCTGGGGTCCACCCCTGCCACCCTGACTGAAATTCTGTTTCCCGGCGGGTTCTATTATGCGACCGAGACAGAACTTGATGGCACAAAACCCCTGAGACACAGGCTTTTTCACGCCAGAAGGTTACCGCAATGTACTTTGGTTAGAGGGTTTGAACCAATTTCCGAGACACCCGGAGCATCAGTCGCAGAGCGCGAAGTACAGGGTATCGTGGCCTGTGCCGGGCGGCAGATTTATATGCTCATGTCCTGTCGTGCGTCTCAGAAAAGTAGGATCTATCTGGTGACACGTGGAATTGAAAATCAAACAAACTGTTGGCGCGGTGTCGCAATTTGCCTGTCAAAAACTACAGCTACCGCAACGACGACACGGCGGATATTGCTCAGACATTTAGGGGACGACACCTCGACAGTCCTGGCCGCCGCGCGCATTGCACGCCGACCAGAAGTCATGGCCCGCGCTTGACAACGAACCTGGCGTGTTAACCCGCGATTTCCCCGCCCTGAGAGATCAGCCAGTATAGGTGCCAACTGGCGTGCCCCAATAGCGGCAGTACGATCAACAAGCCGAAAAACCAGGGAATCATTGCGGCAAACGTCAGAACCGCAATCAGCGCGCCCCACCCCAGCATCAATCTGAGGTTTGCGGCCACATAGCTATAGCTGGCAATCATTGCGGTCACAAAATCCAGCTCTCGGTCCAAAAGCATCGGAATTGAAAGCACCGTGATCATGTAGAGGATGGTCACAAAAATCGCGCCAACAGCTGTTCCAACCGCCAACATCGTCAACCCGTTTGATGTAAGGAACACCTCAAGGGACGAAGACACATTGGTCATGGTCGATAGCCCCATAAAAAGGGCAAAGATCATGTGGCCAAGAAAGAACCAGAACAGAAACATCACAACGATGATGGCGCAGATCGAAGGTAACTGACGGCGGCTTTGACCCAGGATTACGCCAAATATGGCCCGAGAATCCAAACCTTCACCCTCTTGAATGCGCCGCGATACCTCATACAGCCCCACCATGGCAAAGGGGCCCAGCATCGGGAAACCGATTGCGGCCAAAATCAGCCAATAGGTCGTTCCGGTCGTGAGAGTGACCCAAACCATCAGCCAACCCATCAAAACATAGAACCCGGAAAAGAGCAGCCCAAAGAGCGGAGCGCGGCGAAAATCGCTCCAGCCTCGCCTTAGGGCCTCGTGCAGCATTTCGACATCTACCCGCCCCATGTTCGGAACACCAAACTGTTTGTCCATGGCTTTTATCCTTCGTATCCGGTCGATTTTCAGGCGGGTCGTTTTTGCGGCCAACTGGTGGCAGAATGATATGCAGATCCGATGGACAAAATGCGAGAATCCGCTCCGCGCGGACCAAAGATCTGCATTCCCATCGGCAAGCCTTCGGCTCCAAATCCAACAGGAACCGAGAGGCAAGGCAGTCCGATCAGGCTGACCGGCACCACGACCTGCATCCAACGGTGATAGGTATCCATCCGGGTGCCGTTGATTTCGGTGGGAAATGCAAGCTGCAAGTCGAAGGGCCAGACCTGGGCCGACGGCAGGATAAGCGCATCATAGTCCTGGAAAACTTCGGTCGCACGTCGGAACCACTCGGTTCGCACAACACTGGCACGATGGACCTGCATCGCTGTCAGCGCCAGACCACGGTCCAGTTCCCATTGCGCAGTATCCTTCAGTGACGCGCGGTGTTCTGTCAGAGACGCAAGACCGGCGGCCACGCTCCACGAACGCAATGTAATCCAGCTATTCCACATCTGGTCTGCGTCAAAGGGCGGTGTGAGGGGTTCGACCTTGGCCCCGAGTTGAGTGAACACCTCGAGCGCGTCACGGCAAATCTCGCGGATACCAGGTTCGAATGGAAAGGCTCCGCCCCAGTCATCCAACCACCCGATACGCATTCCGGTCAGATCTGCGGGTTGGACCGGAGACACGGTTTCCCCCGGATGACCCAAAGGTTGAGACGGATGAGTGCCGCTGATCACATCAAGCAATAGACCAATATCTTCGGGGCTCCGCGCCATCGGGCCCAATGTAGAAAGCTGGTGCAAGTACCCGTCACCGTCGGGTTCGTTTGGCACCCGCCCCCAACTGGGCCTGAAGCCATAGACGTTGTTCCATGCCGCAGGGTTGCGCAGGCTGCCCATCATGTCAGACCCATCGGCCAGCGCCACCATGCCAGACGCCAGCGCAACTGCTGCCCCACCGGATGAACCGCCGCAGGTACGCTCGGGGTCATATGGGTTGCATGTGACGCCATATACAGGGTTGAACGTATGTGAGCCCAACCCGAATTCCGGGGTATTGGTTTTACCGATCAGGATTGCCCCGGCCTCTTTCATCCGCTGGGCTAACAGATCGTCTGTTTCCGGAATGAACCCATTCAGGATTGGTGATCCTTGGGACGAAACGACGCCCGCAACATTCACCAAGTCTTTGACGGCAATCGGCAGACCATGCAGCGGACCACGGTTTGGTCCGGCATCAACAGCACGGGCCTCGGCCATCAAATCATCAGGATCACGCATTGCCACGATTGCATTCAGGCGCTCGTTCACTGCGGCGATCCGCTCTAGCGTCAGTTGCATCAGCTCAGCCGCCGATAAACGCCCAGAGGACAATGCACTCAACAATTCCGCAGCTGTTATTTGGCCTAGATCCATCCCTGGGCTCCACCTTTTTGGTCAGCCTAGCCGGAGCGTATCCTCATTTAAACCCTCAGTTTGAATGCATCTTTTTTAGCAAAGACCACCCGAAGTCACTTGGATCGAGACTCAAAATGCAAATTGCTGTCGTGCCCAAGAAAGTGTTTTACGCACAAAAGGATGGAAAGGACGCTTAACACAAGCCAGATCCCGCCCCACATCATGGTCGTGCCGCCGAATTCTTGGGCCAGCATGTAGGCATCCGAGCGGACACCCGAGCGCCGGATCGTGTCATCAAAGATATCATAAGGCACATAGATCACGCTGGTCAGCCCGATCACGCGTAAAGCCAGATCACAGATCGGCCGACTTAGATAGAACGCCATGCCGATCATTACCGCCCCAACACCTGCACAAAACGCCATGGCAAAGGGATCGCGAACATAAAGCGCTGTTACCAACAGCATCACGCCGCCAAATCCACCCAGCACCGCCCGGTCCCAATGCGTGCGCAATGCTATCAGCAACAACCCCATCCCTAGCGCCAGCGACCCGAGATAACCGGCGGACAGGCTGAAGAATCTTTGCCCACCACGCGCTGTGACAAGACCACCCTGCTGCGGTGAGATCGAGAAGCTCTCGACCGAACCACCGGTTAGGACGACGGTTATCGCGTGCGACAGCTCGTGCAGGAAAACGATGAGTATCTTCAGAGGCACCACAATCGGCGTAGACCAGAACACAAAAACCAAAGCGACAAGCGCGATCAGTTGCCAATGTCCTTTGATCAGCTTCATCATGGGCATCGAACGCGCTGCTATCAGCCTTCGCCCTGCGCTTCGGACCGGCTTTTGCCAGCCACGTTCAAGGCCAGTGTGGCGGCCATGAACCCGTCAAGATCCCCATCCAAAACCCCCTTGGTATCCGAGGTTTCATGGTTAGTCCTCAGGTCCTTCACCATCTGGTAGGGCTGCAGAACATACGACCGGATCTGGTTGCCCCAGCCCGCATCGCCCTTTGCCTCGTGGGCTGCATTGATGTCAGCATTGCGGCGGTCCAGCTCTTGCTGGTACAGGCGGGATTTCAGTGCTTTCATCGCAATATCACGGTTCTGGTGCTGGGATTTCACGGATGATGTAACAACGATCCCGGTCGGGATATGCGTGATCCGCACGGCCGAGTCCGTGGTGTTCACGTGCTGGCCTCCTGCCCCCGAGGACCGGTAGGTGTCGATGCGAATCTCGGACGGGTTGACCTCGATCTCGATATTGTCGTCCACCACCGGGTAAACCCAGACCGAACTGAACGAGGTATGCCGTTTGGCCGCCGAGTCATAAGGTGAAATTCGCACCAGCCGATGCACGCCGCTTTCCGATTTCAGCCAGCCATAGGCGTTGCGGCCAGAAATTTTGTACGCCGCGGATTTAATACCCGCCTCTTCGCCCGAGGTCTCGGATTGCAACTCGACCGTATAGCCCTTTTTCTCGGCCCAGCGGACATACATCCGCGCCAGCATCGAAGCCCAGTCGCAGCTTTCGGTGCCGCCTGCGCCCGAATTTATCTCAAGGAAAGTGTCGTTGCCGTCGGCCTCTCCGTCCAGCAGCGCCTCAAGCTCTTTCTTGGCGGCCTTGGCCTTCAGCTTACTGATTGCCTCTTCGGCGTCGGTGACGACTTCTTCGTCCTCTTCCATCTCACCCAGTTCGATCAATTCCATATTGTCGCTGAGGTCGGTTTTGATGGATTCATAGATTTCAATAGCATCGACCAGCATCTGCCGCTCGCGCATCAGTTTTTGCGCATTCTCGGGGTTGTCCCACAGGTTTGGATCCTCAACCCGGGCATTGAATTCCTCAAGGCGATGGGGTGCGGTTTCATAGTCCATGCGCTGCGCCAGCAGCTCTAGCGACTTTTCAATTTCCGCCACGGTATTCTGGGTTTCGGCGCGCATGGTTACGTCCCAACTTGCTCAATCAGGCCTGCGTGATAGCAAGAGCGTGGGGCCACCACAAGACAGCGGAGACCTGAATGCATATTGTTCCGGGTGATATCATGGATTGCTGGGGATTATGCCGTGCCACACTGATCGCCGAAGCCCAGCATGCGTTAGTCTGGAAAGTTCACGCGCGGGACTATGGGCCGGCTGCGCTAAAGCTATACCACCGCGCAGATCGCGGGAACGAAGCTGCTTCGACCAGGCTTTTGTCGCTCTGGCGGGATCGTGGCGCGGTTGCCATTTATGCCGAAGCGGGCAAAGCCGTATTGATGGAGTGGTTGGAGGGTCCGACACTGGGTGACATCGCGCGTGACGGAAACGCCGAAAGCGCGCTGCAGGTTTTCTCGGATATGGCCCACCGCCTTCACCAAAAGCCCACGGATGCGTTCGACGAGCTGCGACCATTGCACGAGGTATTCAATCCACTGTTTGACTGCACGTTTGCCCGCGATTGCCCTGATGCGCTACAACGAGATGTGATCCGCGCAACGGAACTGGCATCAAACCTTCTGACGAGCCAACCGCAGGTGGTGCCGCTGCATGGTGACCTTCACACCGATAACGTAATTCAAACGCCTTCAGGGGCACGGGTAATTGATGCAAAGGGGTATCTGGGCGATCCTGCTTTTGAACTTGCAAACGCATTGCGGCACCCCAAAGGCATGCCCGATCTGGTTCGCAGCCGCGACCAGATCGAACGCTGCCTCCAGCTTTACTCCGGAGCGTTAGGTGTGTCGCGGAAACGTCTTGCCCAATGGGCCGCTGCAAAATGTGCGCTATCCATCATGTGGCGCGGCCATGGGATAGTTTCAGCAGCGCCTGAGGCAACGCTCTTGAACCTATTGTTGCGCGCGGCGGATCAATAAAGCCCGCCGCCCTGCAAATCGCCCTGGCTGGCATTTGGGCCAACGGTGATGGTGTCGCCGGTCGACGTGGTCACCTGACGACCCGAGCTGTTGACCTCTTCAAACAGCGGCAGGTCGGAACCCATCGCAAAACCACCGTCATAGATGCGGTCGATAAAGCCGTCGGCGCCATCGCGGAAATACTCGGCCACGACAAAGTCTCCGGACGCATCAGAGGGCAAGCGCGCACCGCTGAACCGGTCGATTTTGATAAAGTGACCACCCGGTGGCACCTCGAACGGACCTCCGCCGTATTTCTCGACAGCTGTCTCCATGAAGCTTTGGAACACGGGACCGCACAAAGTGCCACCATAAGCGCCCCGGCCCATCGGGCGCGGACGGTCGTAGCCGATATAGCAGCCAGCAACGATGTTCGAAGTAAAGCCGATGAACCAGGCGTCTTTGGATTCATTGGTTGTCCCGGTCTTACCTGCGGTCGGCACCGGCAGATTGACAACACGGGATGCCGTCCCACGATCCACGACACCTTTCATCATCGACGTCAGCTGATAAGCGGTGATCGCATCCATGACCTGACTGCGGTTGGTCTCGATCGTGGGGGATTCATCAGGTTCCAGCCAGGCCGAATTACAATCCAGGCACTGGCGGTCATCGTGGCGATAGATTGTCTTGCCGAACCGATCCTGAATACGGTCTACCAGAGTGGGTTCAACCCGCTCGCCGCCATTTGCGAACATCGCATAGGCCGCAACCATCTTGTACAGCGTCGTCTCTTCGGACCCCAGCGAGTTGGCCAAGAAAGCACCCATCCGGTCATAAACGCCAAAGCGTTCCGCGTATCCGGCAACCACGGGCATCGTGACTTCTTGCGCCAGACGGATGGTCATCAGGTTCCGCGACTGTTCAATCCCGGTACGCAGTGGCGTCGGCCCGTAGAATTTGTTGGTCGAATTCTTGGGTCGCCACAGGCCCTGCGGTGTGTTCACTTCGATCGGAGCGTCGACCACAATGGTCGCAGGGCTATACCCGCTGTCCAACGCAGCGGCATAGACGAAAGGCTTAAAGCTTGACCCGGGTTGACGCTGCGCCTGCGTGGCACGGTTGAACACAGAATCCTGATACGAGAATCCGCCCTGCATCGCCAAAACCCGGCCCGAGTTCACATCCATCGCAACAAAGCCGCCCTGAACCTCGGGGACCTGACGGGCCGACCATAGGCCTTCTTCCCCGGCCATTACCAGAATGACGTCACCGCGTTTGAAGTTGTCGAAGAAGCTGCCCTGCATCCACTTGATGTCCGAGCGCGGGACGATGCCGTCAGCCGGACCATTTTCAATGCCGACGGTCAGGGCCTGCTCACCGACATCCAGTACTACTGCGGGATACCACTGCGTTGGCAGAACCACATCACGGGGGATTTCCAAAATCGCCAAGGCCTCACGCCACTGCACCTCATCCGCCAGAATTTCTTCGGCGATCACTTCGTCAGTCCCGTGCCATTTTCCACGAGATCGGTCGTATTTCTGCAGCGCCTCGCGCAGGGCGTGCGCGGCTTTGACTTGCATTTCCTCATCCACAGAGGCGCGGACAGTAAAACCACCTGTGAAGAACTCGCCCTCGCCGAAATCTTCGCTCAGCTGGCGGCGGATTTCGTCGGTGAAGTAATCCCGCGGCGGCAAGGCGGTGCGGAAACTTTCGAAATCACCATTCTGAACAGACCGCAAAGGCATCTCGACCTCGGCCTCATAGGTCGCCGTGTCGATATAACCGTTTTGGTTCATCTCGCGCAGCACGTAATTGCGCCGGTTCACAAGGCGTTCTTTCTGCCGAACCGGGTGATAATCCGACGGCGCCTTGGGCATAGCCGCCAAAGTGGCGGCCTCATGCGGAGCCAATTCCTGAAGGGTCTTGTTGAAATAGGTTTGCGCTGCTGCGGTTACACCATACGAGTTCTGGCCCAGAAAAATCTCGTTCATGTAGAGTTCTAGGATCTGTTCCTTATCCAGCGTGTTCTCAAGCCGTGTGGCCAGGATGATCTCTTTGATCTTGCGCTCGGCCCGACGGTCCCCCGACAACAGGAAGTTCTTCATTACCTGCTGTGTGATCGTCGATGCACCCCGTACATTCTCGCCCTTGGATTTCACTGCCTCGACACCAGCGGCAATAATCCCGCGCGGATCATAGCCCTTGTGGTTATAGAAATTCTTGTCTTCGGCCGAAATAAAGGCCTGCTTAACCAGTTCGGGGATTTCTTCTGACGGGGTGAACAGACGGCGTTCCTGCGCAAATTCGTCGATCAGCTGACCCTCGCCAGAATAAATCCGGCTGATCGTGGGCGGTTTGTACTGCGCCAGGGATTCGTGACTGGGCAGGTCGCGCCCATACATCCAGAACACCGCGCCGATAACCAGCGCAGCCATAAAAATACCCAAGGTCACGAGGCTGAATATCGCCCCGAAAATCGAAAGAATGAAACGGATCACGTTACTGCCTTTTGCTCGCGGTGCCGCCTATATAGTGTCGCACCTGTGCAGGGTCAAAACACCATGGCCAATAATAGCCGGTTTGCGCCACGGGGTCACTGTCCAATCAGGGATCGTTTTACCATATCGTCCTGGCGCCATTTCTCTAGCCCATCCCGAATACCGCGCGCCATTCCCATGCGCCACTCCTGATTTCGTATATTTTTCAAATCTCTAGGGCTGGAAAGGAAGCCAAGCTCAATCAGAACGGAAGGAATATCCGCTGCCTTCAGAACCGAAAATGAGGCGGTGCGAATTGGCTTGTTGTTCATCGGACCGCCCTGTTGCGTCATTCCATTCGCCAGCATTTGTGCCAACGCATCCGTACGCGGCCTGGTTTCCTGACGCGCAAGGTCCAGCAGAACATCTGCAACCTGATCATCCGCACCGCTCAGATCGACGCCCGAAATCAAATCACTGCGGTCGTGCCGCTCGGCCAGTTTGTGGCTTGCTACATCCGAGGCATCTTGAGACAGCGTATAAACGGCCGCGCCATGAGCCCGCCCTTCTGTCAGAATGTCGGCATGTATAGAGATGAACACATCTGCACCTGCACGGTGTGCCAATGCAATACGACGTTCAAGAGAAACGAACTGATCATCGGTCCGCGTCATCTCAACCTCGTATCCGCCCGTGCGCAATAGCATCTCGCGCAGCTCTCGGGCAAAGGTCAGCATCAGCGTTTTCTCATCATCACCGTCAACTTCGGCGCCGGGATCAATTCCTCCATGCCCGGGATCCAACATGACACGCAAAGTTCCGTTGCCCTGCCCCCTAGGCGTGACAGATGTTACCGCCGGTTCCGGCAAATCCCAGCCGGTTTGCCGGGGCGTGCCAGCGCTGGCTGCGAAACTGTCGAAATCTGTCCCTTGCAGCCCAAGCGTCAAATGCGCGGCCCCAGTCGCAGAGTCCACTCGCATATCCGCCGTCTCGACCATCAGAGGCGCGCCCAACTCTAGCACCATGCGGGACCAGCCCGGTACGTAAGAGCCGAACTGCACACCACTGATACGACCAGTCTGTAGAAAGCGGTCACGATCAAGACCGGTCCAGTCTACCTCCTGGAAATCCAGGATCATCCGATACGGGTCGCGCAGGGTAAAAACGCGATAAGGCACCCCCTGGCTAAGCCCAAGCTGGATGCTTACACCGGACCGCCCGTCATCAACAATCGAACTTTGGTCTGGCAAAACACGGGCGAGTGCGCTGAAATCCTGCGCAACGGCGGTACTGCCTAGCGCCCAGATCAGCGCGATGGCGTAGATAATTCTGCTCATGGCCTCAAGTTTTCCCGAGATCGATTGAAGCGCAGCCTACCCGACCCGCACTTGGATGTGAACGCTTTAGGCTTGGGCAGAAATCAAGCCCCGATCAGCCATGAAACGCTGAAGCCGCCGCAGCCCCTCTTCGATATCCCCAGTCGAACGTGCATAGGAAAAACGGATGGTGCCGTGCCCGCGCTGAGGATCGAAATCCAGCCCCGGAGTGACCGCCACGCCGACCTTATCCAAAATCTCAGCCGCAAAGGCACGGCTGTCGTCGGTCAGGTCAGACACATCGGCGTAGACATAGAATGCCCCATCAGGTGGCGCGATATTGGTGAAACCGGCTTTGGGCAGACCGTCCAGCATCAGCGCCCGGTTCCGCCGATAGACATTAAGATTGGCCTGCAATTCCTCATCACAATCCATCGCCGCCAGCGCTGCCACCTGGCTGGCGTGAGGCGCGCAGATAAACATGTTCTGCGCAATCCGCTCAACGACGCGCACATGATCCTCAGGCACAACCATCCAGCCAACGCGCCAACCTGTCATAGAGAAATACTTGGAGAATGAGTTGATCACATAGCACTCATCTGTCAGCTCCAGCGCGGTGACGGCTTTGGCTTCGTATTCCAGACCGTGGTAAATCTCATCACTGATGAAAGACGCACCCTGCCCCTGAGCGGCCTCGATCAGCGTCCCCATTGCGGAGCGATCCAGCATGGTGCCTGTCGGGTTGGCGGGCGAGGCCACCATCAGTCCCTGCAAATTTAGCCCTGCGAAATCGGCTGGCACCGGCTGCAGGCGGTGTTCCGGAGCGGTGGGCAGATCAACCGCGACCAGCCCCAGGGCCCGCAATATCTGCCGATATGACGGATAGCCGGGGGCCCCAATACCCACGCGATCCCCGCTGTCGAACAGCGCGGTGAACGCCAGCAGAAATCCGCCTGACGAACCGGGGGTTACCACCACCCGTTCGGGATTGAGATCGACATTATACCACTCGCCATACATCTGCGCGATCCGGCGGCGCAGTGCTGGCAGACCCAATGCAACGGTATATCCCAGCGGGCCTTGCTCCATTGCCTTAGCCAATGCCTCGGTCGCCCCTTTGGGTGCGCCGGTTCCAGGCTGGCCGACCTCCATGTGGATGATGTGGCGGCCAGCTTCTTCGGCTTTGCGGGCAGCCTCCATCACGTCCATCACGATGAACGGATCGACCCCGGACCGGGTTGAGTTTCGCATGGCCATCTCCCATGTTGCAATCATGGCTTTTGAACGCGTATCCAGGCTGGCGTCAATCCCAGCCCTGTTGCTGTTTGCAGTGACTTGGCTCGTAGGCGCTGTTCAGGCCCAAAGCCTGATCCGTGATCCAGATATTGAACACGGTCTGCGAGAGTTGGCCTTTCCCGTTCTGCGCGCCGCCGGTCTGAATACCAACCGGGTCCAGATACTGGTGGTCAATGACAGCACGTTCAATGCCTTCGTTCTGGATTACAATGCGATCTATCTGAACTATGGGCTAATTCTTTCAGTTGAAAGCCCCGAGATGTTGCAAGCGGTTATCGCACATGAGGCGGCCCATATCGCCAACGGGCACTTATCGCGCCGTTACGAAAACCTGAATGCAGCACGGCAAAAAGCCGGGCTTGGGACGGCTTTGGCACTGATTGCTGCAGCTGCTGGCGGCGGCGAGGCCGCATTCGGAATTGCAGCCGGTACTAATTCGGCAGCCCTGCGCAGCTTTCTTGGCCACACCCGCGCTGAAGAGTCCTCGGCGGATCGCAGCGCAGCAAGCTATTTACGTTGGGCCGGCATCTCGCCCAGTGGCATGGTGTCTCTGCACCGTAAATTCGCGGGGCAAGAGCTGTTAAACACGGTCAACCAGGACCCATACATGCGATCACACCCCACCAGCCGCGAGAGGCTGCGCGCCGCCGAGGCGTTTCTGGAAGAGTTCGGCGATAAAGCCAAACCCAGCCAGAATGCCGATTACTGGTTCGCAAGGGCGAAAGGTAAGCTTTCGGCCTTCATCCGCTCGCCCACATGGACGATGCGGCGCGCCAAAGAAGAAACCGCCCAGGACATACGACTGATGCGCGAGGCAGCAGCCCACCATCAAAACCGTGATCTGACCAAAGCGCGCGCTGCGATTGATGGTGCTTTGGCAATCCGGCCCAATGACCCCTATTACTATGACCTCAAAGGCCAGATCATGCTTGAAAACCGTCAAGTGGCTGATGCGGTAGCAGCATATGGCAAAGCCGTTGAATTGGCGCCGAATAACCCACTTATCCTAGCCGGATTCGGGCGGTCCCTGTTGGTTCAAGGTAAGACATTGGAAGCCTTGGCCATTCTTGAAAAAGCACGGGCCAGAGATTTTCGTAACGCAAGATTGATGCAAGACCTGGGTGCAGCTTATGCCAAAACAGGCAATACTGGCATGGCATCGGCGGTTACAGCCGAAAGATATGCCCTGCAGGGCCGTTTGGATGACGCCGGTATTCACGCGAAACGCGCGGTTGCGCAGTTGCCGGTCGGATCACCGGGTTGGCAACGGGCCCAAGATGTGTTGATTGCGTTTGAACAAGCAAACAAGAGTAATTCGAAAAGGAAACGGAAATGATCCTCAGACACGCTGCACCAGCCCTTCTGGGGCTTTCCCTGATCGCAGGATCGGCGCAGGCCCTGGACCTGAGCCAGCTGACCGACGCCGAAAAACAACAATTCGGAGAGCAGGTACGCGAATACCTCCTAGAAAACCCCGAAGTCATCATCGAAGCGATCAACATTCTGGAACAACGCAACGCCGTGGAAGAAGCGCAGGCGGATAAAGAGCTTGTCGCCAGCAATGCTGATGAGCTTTTCAACGACGGGTACAGCTGGGTGGGCGGCAATCCGGACGGAGATATTACTCTGGTCGAATTCATGGACTATCGCTGCGGATATTGCCGCCGTGCGGTTCCCGAAGTGGCCAGCCTGCTGGCCGAGGATGGCAATATTCGGCTTGTGATCAAAGAGTTTCCGATCCTCGGAGACGCGTCGATGATCTCATCCCGCTTTGCCGTTGCCGCCAAACATGTTGCCGGGGACGATGCCTATAAACAGGTTCACGATGCCCTGCTCGAATTCACCGGGGAACCGTCGCCGGTTACTTTGCGCCGTATCTCGGACGGGCTGGGTTTAGACAGTGACGCGATTCTGGCGGCAATGGACAGCGAACAGGTCACCGAGGAAATCCAAAAGACCCGTGAATTGGCGCAGCGGATGCAGATTTCGGGCACGCCTTCGTTTGTGCTGGGCACCGAAATGCTGCGCGGGTACCTGAAAGCAGATCAGATGCAGCAAATTGCGAATGCCGTTCGCGCCGAGCAAGGCTGATTTGGCAGGCCGGTTCCGCAACAGGAGCCGGCCATTCCGTCAGGGCATCGGGTCGCCAGCAAGGTGGCTTAGATATTCCTCTAGATTAGACCAGCCATCGCCGTCCCGGTCCGCCCAGACATCTGAGGGATCATTCGGGTCCAGGCCAGTCCGCCCTGTTTCCCAAGTATCAGACATTCCGTCCCGGTCAGTATCAACTGCCGCGTGAACAATGGGCAAATCCGGCCAACCGCCCACCTCGCCCGGATCGTTTATCCGATGTCCATCACAGCCGCGGACGTTTTCGATCACCATCGCATCCAGACTGTCCAAAGCTTGGTCATCCCCGTGCCGGGCCCCCACGGTTCCAAGAACGGTTTCGTATGTCGTGCTCACCTCGGCAGGTTCAACCGACAGCGGCTGGTGAGGTTCAGCCACAAGGAATTCGACCGCCGCATCATCCGCAATCTTGCCCTTCACTGATCTGTCGCATAGCAGCTCAATACGGCTGTCCAGATGCAGGTTATCTTGTTCGAAAACCGAGATGCTGAACCCTTTGTCTGCGCCATAAGGGAACACCTCGAATGCGGCGGGGGGCGGCCTGTTCCGTGTACTGGGGCCCGGCAGGACGACGTTTCCCACATAGGCGATCCATGTGTCGCCGTAATGGTTCCAGAACTCACCGAATTGCGAGGTCGCGTCGTAGAACACGTTGTTAATAATGTCGACTTGCCCAGATGGTGACGACTGGATGTCTGGATTTCTGTCGCGGTTATGGGCAAACAGGTTTTGATACAGGGTGACCCGCCCACATTGCCTTGCCGTTCCATCATCGGAACACAGCAGAGCACCTTTTGAATGCTTTCCCTTTGTATGGGTGGACTTATCCAGAGCCAGGGCTGAGATGCTGCGGGCTATCGTGATATCTTCGCTTGGCAGGTTTTCCGTTCCAACGCCCAGATTCTCATCCGTGGCAAATTGGATCGAGACACGGTCAACGTAGATATTCGAACTGCTCTCTATGGAAAGCCCGTCCACGTTCGACGAGGGCTTGTAACTGGGTCCAGGCCGAAATTTGAGGTTCCGCAGCAAAACGTCCTGCGCCTCAAAAATCATCAGGGGTGAATCCAGAACCTTGCCAAGTTTGATCTGCACCCCCTGTCCCGGCGCGGTCTGTCCGGAGATATAGGTGTTCGAAGCCACTTTCATCTGGGTGTCTACAGTGATCGTCCCTGAAATATCGAAAACGCAAACCCGTCCGGAGCCGTCATTTTCGACGCACTCACGCAGGCTGCCCGGGCCGGTATCGTCCAGGGTTGTGATATGAAACACTTCGCCGCCACGCCAACCCGTAGCGTTCTGCCCATATCCCACCGCACCGGGAAATGCGGGCTGATCGGCCACTACGCTATCTGCCACCATGAAACCCGAACACCCGGCGATCACTGCACCCAGGCCGAAGGCTTTCAAGTTACGGCGCATTGCATAAGCCCCCTGTTAGAGTCCGGACCGCAAAGACCGAGGGCCGAAGAGGCAGGAGACAATCTAATCTTCAAACGATCGCTTACTGGCATACGACTAAGAAACCCATGAAACAAAAACAACAAATCTAAGCGGGAATGAAAATCTCATTCCTCACAATAATGTGGACCAACAGCGTCGCGTTTTCAATGAGGTGTCTGGGATTGGGGTCCACCAGATACACGCGGCCAATAACATGCAGGCCCTATGAATTGACCCTGCATGCCTGCCGAACTGGTCATTCAACGGCCAATCAAGCTGGAAAATTACTCAGCGGCTTCCTGCGCAGCGTCCAATTCAGCGGCCTTCTTCTCGACCTCTTCAACAATGTGGTCGACCATCTGATCGTTGGACATCTTGTGGCTGGCCTTGCCCGCCAGATACACCATACCCGATCCGGCACCGCCGCCGGTAAAGCCGACATCGGTCATCAGCGCTTCGCCCGGGCCGTTCACGACACAGCCGATGATCGAAAGGCTCATTGGTGTTTTGATATGTTCAAGACGCTGTTCCAACGCCTCGACCGTTTTGATCACATCGAACCCCTGCCGCGCACAAGAGGGGCATGAGATGATATTAACCCCGCGATGGCGCAGGCCCAGAGATTTCAGGATCTCGAACCCTACCTTGACCTCTTCGACAGGATCCGCGGACAGGCTGACGCGGATCGTGTCGCCAATGCCCATCCACAGCAGATTGCCCAGACCAATCGCCGATTTAATGGTGCCCGAAACCAGTCCTCCGGCCTCGGTAATACCCAGATGGATGGGGGCGTCCGTGGCCTCGGCGATGCCCTGATAGGCAGCTGCCGACAGGAAGACATCGCTGGCTTTCACGCTGATCTTGAATTCGTGGAAATCGTTGTCCTGAAGAATACGGATATGCTCTAGCCCGCTTTCAACCATCGCTTCGGGGCAAGGCTCGCCGTATTTCTCGAGCAGATGCTTTTCCAAGCTTCCCGCATTCACCCCGATCCGGATCGAGCAATTATGGTCACGCGCAGCCTGAATGACCTCTTTCACCCGACTTTCATTGCCAATGTTGCCAGGGTTGATCCGCAAGCATGCTGCGCCTGCCTCGGCGGCCTCGATCCCACGGCGATAGTGAAAGTGGATATCCGCCACGATAGGTACCGGACTTTCGCGCACGATCTCTTTCAGCGCCTTGGACGAGGCCTCATCCGGGACCGAAACGCGCACGATATCCGCACCCGCCTCTGCGGCAGCCTGCACCTGAGCCACAGTCGCCGCAACATCCGTCGTCAGCGTGTTGGTCATCGTCTGCACCGCAATCGGAGCGTCACCTCCGACGGGGACGTTTCCAACCATGATCTGACGAGATTTGCGGCGGTAGATATTGCGCCATGGGCGCACGTGATTAAGGGACATGTGGACGGGTCCAAGACTGTCTGAGTTGGTCTTTAAATAGTCAGCCTAACTGGCCACTGCAATGGCCAGATCATTCTGTCGGTGCGGCAGAGCTTTGCGCCTGAAGTTCCGCAACCAATTGCTTGAGGGCGACGTTTTGCTCGGCTTCAAGATCAGCTACCGTATAGCGTTCGGAAACCGCATCCTTGGACAGAACGACACCTTTGGCGACAGTTCCTGGTGCTCCGACCGGGCCGAAATGGTCACCATTCATCGAGAAATAGACAGATCCAGCGGCACCTGCACGTAGGTTAGGCGGTTCTTCTGTCAGCGGTACCTCGAATGTACTGCCCTGTTCGACGGTTCCAAGCGTACCCTCGAAGATGATACTTCCATCCGCAGCGGTGACCCGCATCCACGCCGGATCAACGGCGACGATTTTCAGGGTCGTATCAATCTGTTCAACCACCTGCGGCAATGCCGGGCGAAGAACCGTATGGACTTCAGCAACCTCAACCTTGGGCGGCTCAGGCGGCTGGAAGGTGCCAACGGTACGCGGGTCCAGTGTTGAAATCGGTGCATCACGGGCAACGAGCACCGGCAAATCCAGGGCCTGTGGGCGATACAGCCTATCCAGAGCCTCAGCCGAGGGGGTGTCGATCAGCGCGACTTGATCTTCGGTGGTGCCACGCGCCGCCTCAAGCGGGTCCAAATCAGACAAGACAACCGGAGCCTGTTCAACCGGGCTTACCTGCACTTGCTGAATCCGGTTCAGGACGGACCATCCGCCATACCCAATACCGCCGATCACAGCCAACAGAACCAGAGACGACCCGATAGCACGCGGCTCGATCTGGCTGACCAACGATTCCCGTCCGGGAATATAGGGAGTGTTTGGCGAGATAAACGGATCGCGGCCCATCGGACCGCGAGCCGGCAAGCTGCCCGAGGTCTTTCGAACCACCGACGCCTCGGCCGACATGCCATGTGCGACCTCAAACCCGCTTTCCTTACAAAACGCAAAGAAAGTTTCGTCGGGGTTCATCCCCAGATAGCGGGCATAAGAGCGCACATACCCAGCGATAAATCCGGGCGTATCGAAGGCGTCCGGGTCGGCATCTTCTATGGCTGCAATGTAGTTGGCTTTGATCCGCAGTTCGCGCTGCACATCCAGTAGGGATTTGCCCATTGTTGCGCGTTCACCACGCATCATGTCGCCCAGCCGCACCTCATAGTCGTCAAAGCCCTTGGGCCTGACGTCAGTGTCGCCTTCGGATCCGCGCTGTGATCTGCGCCCAATCATCCCTGCTGCCCCATTCTGCCTGTGCGTGTTTCACGCCGTGGTCGAATCATTAAAAGAATGATTCGCGCCGTAGTTTTGTTAGCGTAATTTTAGCACGCGGCATACGAATTGCACACTTTAGCGTTAGGTTAACCGGCAAGTTCGGCGCGATTTAGCGCACAATGTGACCAAAGTTCGTCCATCGCCTGGATCAAACGGTTCATTTCGCCAGGTCCATGAACCGGGGACGGTGTGAAACGCAGGCGTTCTGTTCCACGCGGAACAGTGGGGAAATTGATGGGCTGAACGTAGATTCCATAGTCATCCAGCAGCATATCGCTGAGTTTCTTCGTGTGCACGGGGTTGCCGACAATCACGGGCACAATGTGGCTGCCGTGATCAATCAGTGGCAGGCCCATCCCCTTGAGCCGAAGCTTGAGGATCTTTGCTTGCGTCTGATGCTGCTCTCGCAATTCGGACGCAGTTTTGAGGTAGGCAACCGAAGCTGCGGCACCCGCAGCAACGGCAGGTGGCAGGGACGTCGTAAAGATGAAGCCCGGAGCATAAGACCGCACAGCGTCACACATTTTAGTGCTGGCCGCGATATAGCCCCCCATGACGCCATAGGCTTTGGCCAATGTGCCGTTGATGATGTCGATCCGATGGGCAAGACGATCACGCTCGGTCACGCCACCGCCGCGCGGTCCGTACATGCCAACGGCGTGGACCTCATCAATATAGGTCAGCGCACCAAATTCATCGGCCAGATCACATATCTCTTCAATCGGGCCAAAATCGCCGTCCATCGAATACACCGACTCAAAAGCGATCAGTTTGGGCGTTGCGGGATCATCCGCTTCAAGCAGTTCGCGCAGATGGGCGACGTCATTGTGGCGGAAGATGCGCTTGGACCCGCCGTTGCGGCGCACCCCTTCGATCATCGAAGCATGGTTCAATGCGTCAGAATAAATGATCAGACCAGGAAACAGTTTCGGCAAAGTGCTGAGTGTCGCGTCATTTGCGATATAGGCGCTGGTGAACAGCAACGCAGCTTCTTTGCCGTGCAGATCGGCCAGCTCGGCCTCAAGCCGTTTGTGGTAAACCGTGGTGCCCGAAATGTTGCGGGTTCCACCTGATCCGGCGCCTGCGGCATCCACGGCCTCGTGCATCGCCTCCAGCACCACAGGGTGTTGCCCCATGCCAAGATAGTCGTTGCCGCACCAGACAGTGATATCTTGCTGCGATCCATCGAGGCGCGTGCGCACCGCATGCGGGAAATGACCATTGCGACGTTCGATATCAATGAAGGTCCGGTACCGTCCTTCGTCATGCAGCCTTGCGATCGCTGAATCGAGCTGAGCAGTATAATCCACCGGTTTCTCCTTAGTTGCCCGACCGATATTACGGCGACCGAACGTCTTCTTCTGCGCAGGATACGAATCTGCACCAGAGCATTTCCCACTGCCTGCTTGATACCGCAAGCACAGTGAAAGCTTATTTGATTTGCATCAAATATCCGCTCTGACCCTGACCGACAAGTAAAGTTACGCCCCTTGGACGCGAGGAAACGACGCAGGCACAGCACATTATCTCATCCGGGTTTCCGATATTATACCAGATTCCTGTCCTTGCGGGCTAGACGGCAAAAGTGGCGCTGATAGGGTTCCGGAAAATCCAAATCAAGCAGGAGCCCTCTTATGTCGCTGGACGCTGTTCTGAACCGCATCGACGCCGATTTGCCAACCTCAATCGACCGCCTGATGGAACTGCTCCGCATTCCGTCAATTTCCACCGATCCGGCCTTTGACCAACAGGTCAACCAGGCAGCTGACTGGCTGGTATCTGACCTGAAAAACATAGGAATTCAGGCTGAAAAACGTGAAACCACCGGACATCCCATGGTGGTCGGGCATATAGGTGAGGACAACAGCGCGCCCCATGTTCTGTTCTATGGCCATTATGACGTGCAACCCGTTGACCCGCTGAACCAGTGGAACCGGGATCCGTTCGATCCGGCCATTGAAGAAACCGAAAATGGGCCAGTTATCCGGGGTCGGGGCTCTTCGGACGATAAGGGACAGTTGATGACCTTCGTCGAAGCGTGCCGCGCATGGAAGGCAGTCCATGGCACCCTGCCCTGCCGCATCACCTTCTTCTTCGAAGGCGAAGAAGAATCCGGTTCGCCGTCGCTGGTCCCGTTCCTGCGTGAAAACGTGGCCGAGTTGAAAGCGGATCTGGCATTGGTATGCGACACTTCGATGGTCTCGCGTGGGGTGCCATCAATCGCGTCTCAGCTGCGCGGGATGCTCAAGGACGAATTCACCATCATCGGTCCGCGGATCGACCTGCACTCGGGCCATTACGGCGGACCGGGGCTAAACCCGCTGCGAGAGCTCTCCAAGATTGTCGCCTCGTTCTATGACGACGAAACCGGTCGCGTCGCTGTCGACGGCTTTTATGACGGGGTTCATGAGGTCCCGGCCGAACAGTTGCGCCAATGGGAAAACTGCGGGTTCGATGAGGCGGATTATCTGAACTCGGTGGGGTATTCTCAGCCACATGGCGAAAAAGGATATTCGACATTGCAGCAACAATGGGCGCGCCCGACGCTTGAGGTAAACGGGCTTTGGGGCGGTTATAACGGCGCCGGTTCGAAGACGGTCATTCCCTCACAGGCGCATTGCAAGATCACCTGCCGTCTGGTGGGTGACATGAACCCTGACGCCTTGCGCGACCAGATTCGCAAGCATGTAGAAGACCGCCTGTCACCCGACGCGAAAGTACAGTGGGACAACGATCTTGAAGGCTCGCCCGCATCCGTCATGAATATCAACCGCCCCGAATTCGAAGCCGCCCGAGGCGCATTGTCCGATGAATGGGGGCGCGAGGCTGTCTTTACCGGAATGGGCGGATCGATCCCTGTGGTCGGCTATTTCAACACGGAGCTGGGCATGGATTCCATGCTGGTGGGCTTTGCCAATGATGACGACGCCATTCACTCACCGAATGAGAAATATGACGTCAAAAGCTTTCACAAGGGCATCCGGTCCTGGGCACGCATTCTCGACGCGCTGACCCGATAAGCAAATCCGGGAATCAAAAGGCCAGATGAAGCTTGGCTCGCTGCTTCATCTGGCCAAAGATACTTTTGGTAATGTGCCGCAGATCGGCAGAGGTACCCCCTGCCCTGAGTTACATATGGATCACGCGCCCGTAAGCGTCCAAAACGCTTTCATGCATCATCTCGGACAAAGTCGGATGCGGGAACACTGTGTTCATCAGGTCCTCTTCGGTGGTTTCAAGCTGGCGCCCGACCACATACCCCTGAATTAACTCAGTGACTTCCGCGCCAATCATGTGGGCGCCCAACAGCTCTCCGGTTTTGGCGTCGAAGACTGTTTTGACCAGCCCTTCGGGCTCTCCAAGCGCGATTGCCTTGCCGTTGCCGATGAAGGGAAAACGGCCGACCTTGATGTCATAGCCAAGCTCTTTCGCCTTTGCCTCGGAATAGCCGACCGACGCAACCTGCGGATGGCAATAGGTGCAGCCCGCGATGCTTTCGGGCTTGACCGGATGGGCATGTTTCCCGGCGATCAGATCGGCCACCATGACACCCTCATGGCTTGCTTTATGCGCCAGCCATGGCGCTCCGGCGATGTCACCGATGGCGTATAGACCCTCAACGCCCGTGCGACAGAATTCGTCAGTCACAACATGGGTCCGGTCGATTTTGACACCCAGCGCCTCAAGACCCAGATTTTCGATATTGCCTACGATGCCCACCGCAGAAATCACGGTGTCAAAGTCGTGCTTTTCGACTTTTCCCTTCACCTCGATATGCGCGGTGACTTTACCCTTAGCGCGGTCCAATTGCTTGACCATCGCCTTTTCCATGATCTTCATGCCCTGTTTGATAAAGGCTTTCTTGGCGAAGGCACTGATCTCGGCATCCTCGACGGGCAGAACCCGGTCCATGACTTCAACCACCGTCGTATCTGCACCGAGGGTATTGTAGAAGCTAGCGAACTCGATCCCGATTGCACCCGACCCGATGACCAGCAATTTCTTTGGCATCCGCGGCGGCTGCAGGGCGTGTTTGTAAGTCCAAACCAGATCACCATCCGCTTCCAGCCCGGGAAGCTCGCGGGCGCGCGCGCCGGTTGCCAGAACGATGTTCTTGGCTGTCAACTCTTCGCTGCCCTTGTCGGTCTTGACGGAGACCTTGCCCTTGGCCGGGATCGTCGCCTCGCCCATGACAACCGTCACTTTGTTCTTTTTCAGCAGGTGACCGATACCGCCCGAAAGTTGCCCGGCGACACCGCGCGATCGCTTGACCACAGCATCCAGATCATATCCGATCTTCTCGGCCTTCAGCCCAAAATCCTTTGCGCGCTCCATCAGGTGAAACACTTCTGAAGACCGCAGCAGCGCCTTTGTTGGGATGCAACCCCAGTTAAGACATATCCCCCCGAGATGTTCGCGCTCGACCACGGCGGTTTTCAAACCAAGCTGTGCTGCGCGAATGGCTGCGACATACCCGCCAGGACCAGCGCCGATTACGATCAGATCAAAAGATTGTGCTGCCATGTTTCCCTCTCGGAGCAGGTCATTTCCAAATTAGTTTACCATTAAACTAATATCAGCCACCCTTCAACACTTAGTCCCCGCGACAAAAGCTACGCAGGGTAAACCCATACGGATTGCAGAGGTTCGAGCCTATACCGCACCCGTTCAAAACGCTAGAAGATAGCTAAGTATCCCAGTTGCTCCATTCTAAATCCATTTACGCGAAAGGCATAACATGGCTAAAACGCTGAAAGATCTGGTCCTCGCCCTAATCAACGCCACGCTTATCCTGGTGGCCTTGTGTTTGTTTTTGGGCTGGAAGCTGACCACAACAGCGCAGTCCCTGATGTCTGATTTTTCACAGAAGGTTCAGATCGTCGCCCCTTTGCGCGAAGAGGTTCAAGGCGTGCGCAGTGAATTGGCAGCACTTCGCACTGAACTCGCAACTATACAAGTCAATGGCGGGCTTGCCGACACCGCCACCGCCCAACGGGTCTCGCAAACGCTCGACCGCCTGAGCCAAATCGAAGATACGCTACAGGTGGCGCAGTCTCGTATCGTTGCGGTTGCCGAAACGCCTGACGCCTTTATCAGCACCGCAATAGAAAAAACGGCCGACACTGTGGCCGACCGTATTATCACAATCAAAGGATGTTCGGTCGAAGGCTAACCTGCGGCCTGAAGCTCTCGGACGGTGGACCCGTACCCGCCCATGTTTACATAGGCGGCCTCATGTTCGGTCATGGGGCGCGACAATGCTTCGTTACGATAGGGGAAACGGCCGAACTTTCGGATCACCTCCCTATGCGCCCTTGCATGCAGCAGGTTGGTTGACTTGGCTCCGTCGATATTCTGGCACATCAGGCGTACACAACGCTCTTGGTCACACAGATTTTCTGAGTGCATCAGTGGAAGATAAAAGAACTGCCGCGCGGGCTCGTCAATCTTCATATCCCAACCCTTGTCGATGGCGCATTTCGCTGCAGACAAGGCTGCCCTGTCAGTGGCGAACGCCTTGCCGCTGCCGCGGAACATATTTCTAGGAAACTGGTCCATCAGAATGATATAGGCCAGTGCCCCGCTGGGGTATGTCAGCCAGAGAGAGAACTTTCCCTCATTGGCAATTTCCCATGTAGACAGAAATTTTTCGCGGATCTCTGCGTCTAGCGCTTCATCCTCAATATACCAACCATCTGGACCCACTTGATCCAGCCAAAAACTCAATACTTCTTCAGGCCCTACCATTGCCTTGCTCCGTCGTTTTGCCCTCCCCAGGGACGTAACGTCATTTAAGGCTGATTTACAGATTTGTGACAGTAAAAAATTGCAACACTTGCGACATAATTTCGTGTCCTAGGCTACATCTTGCGTTTCCTGATCGGCTTCGGCGGCTTCGATAGCCACCTCTTGCGCCAATTCGAACGCCACCGGCGAGGCCGTTGGGTAAAGCGGAGACATCGTGCCCGTCTCGTCCACAGGAATCGCCGCACGTTGTGTCATGCGATACATCGCATAGACCGCAGTGGCTGCAAGCAGTGCAAAGATGATCAGGAAAAAGCCCGACGGTCCGAACACGTCATCGCCCATCAACCACCCGGTAATCAGCGGGCCGGCAATGGCGCCCATTCCATTGATGAAGACCAGTCCGCCAGAGGCCGCGGCCATATCCTCATGCTCCAGAAAGTCATTCGTATGCGCAATCAGCAGCGAATACAGCGGGTTAGACATGCCGCCAATCACAAAGGCCGAGGCCAGAAGGAACGGAAATGAAGTCGACCCGAACATCATCGCAGTGGCCGCCCCGCAAGCACCAATGATACCCGCCAGCATGATCAGGAACCGGCGATCCATCCGGTCCGAGAACCAACCCAGCGGATATTGCAGCAGAATTGCTCCGATATAGAAGGCGGCCACGAAGGTCGAAATCTCAACCAGTGTCAGCCCAGCGCGCGCGCCATAGACCGCCGCCATACCAAACTGGGCCGAGAACACTCCGCCCAGCAGGAACATGCCGACGCAGCCCAGTGGTGATTTCCCCATCAGATCACGCAATGTCATGGGCTTGGTCGTGTCAAATGCCGGTGTCGGTGAAATCGACAGCAGAATCGGAGCAAAGGAAACCGAAACCAGAATGGATGCGATCACAAAGGTTTCGTAACCAGCAGGATCGCCAACCAGCATAAGCCCCTGAGCGGTGATGATCCCAGTCATCTGTACGATCATATAAAGCGAAAGCGCCTGGCCCCGGTTCTCGTTATTGGCCGCGTTGTTCAGCCAGCTTTCGGCGGTGACATACACGCCCGAGAAACAAAACCCGATCACGACACGCCCCAAAGCCCACGCGACTGGCTCGGTCAACATCGGATACATGATCATCACGGCCGAAATAAATGAAGCGAGCGCAGCAAAGACCCGCACATGCCCCACCCGCCGGATCATCTCCGGTGCAAGGCGAGAACCTCCGAGGAAACCTACGAAATAAGCTGACATCACAACAGACATCTGAAGGGTCGAAAACCCTTCGATCTCGCCTCGGACGCCCAGGATTGTGCCCTGTAGGCCATTGCCAATCATAAGCAGGCCCATGCCAAGAAGAAGTGACCACGCGCTGGTAATGACCTGAAGCATAGAGGCCTCCGAGATTGCTAACCTGAACTAGAGATTCGTTTTTATATCAAAAACGGCTTTGAACCAGCTTGTCTACGACATCGAAACGCAACGATCCCGACAACACGCCGCTCAAGGGATCAAAAGCGACCCATCCCCATATGAAAAGAACCGATAGTTCTGCGCAATCGCGTGCTCATAAACCTCTTGCATCCGATCCTGCCCCATCAAAGCTGAAACCAACATCAGCAGCGTGGATTTCGGCAGATGGAAATTGGTGATCAGCGCATCCGTGACGTAAAACTGAAAGCCCGGATAGATGAAGATGTCGGTATCGCCCTCCCAGGGTACGATCTGCCCACTGCGGGCGGCGCTTTCGATCAATCGCAGCGCGGTTGTGCCCACCGGAATGACACGGCCACCTATGGCTTTGGTTTCACGAATTTCACTGACGGCTTCCGCACTGACCCTGCCCCATTCTGCATGCATCTTATGGGTCGTCACATCCTCGACCTTGACTGGCAGAAACGTTCCGGCACCGACATGAAGCGTAACGTAGGAAACAGAAACGCCGCGCGCGGTAAGCGCCTGCATCAGCGCTTCGTCAAAATGCAGCGACGCGGTGGGCGCGGCCACGGCCCCGGAGTTGCGCGCCCAGATCGTCTGGTAATCCGTCTTGTCCTGCGCATCGGCAGGACGCTTGGCGGCAATATAAGGCGGCAGCGGCATCGCGCCGGCCTGTTCCAGCGCAGCATCGAAATCCTGCCCCGTAAGGTTAAACCGCAGAAAGGCCTGCCCGTCCGCCACCCTATCCAACTCAGCGCTCAGTTGATCCGAAAACCGGATAACCTCACCTGTCTTGACCTTCTTGAGCGGTTTGATCAACGCGGCCCAGGTGCCGTCTGCCTGCGGATCAAGCAACGTCGCTTCGATCGACGCAGACACCGGCCCTTGCGCACTGTCGCGATGACGCCGCCCGGTGAGGCGTGCCGGGATGACCCGCGTATCATTCAACACCAGCCGATCACCGGGTCGCAGCCAGTCTGGCAGGTCAAAGACGTGCGCATCCGAGATTGCATCGCCCTCGGCCACAAGCAAACGCGCCGAGGACCGCGGGTTGGCAGGCCGGGTGGCAATCAAATTCTCGGGCAGGTGGAAATCGAAATCGCTGAGTTTCATGGGCGCGCCTTACAGGGTCGTATCAGATTCGGCTATATCCCTGTTCAGTTGTCTTTTGGCGGCGATCCAAAGGTGCGCTTGGGCTCATCCGGCTTGGCTTTCTGTGCATTTGGCCCATCCTGAACCTTCGGCGCGGGCTCCCTTAGAAGGTTGCGCAAGAACAATGGCGCAAGCCCTGACAGAGGGTTGACCGAGACAGAGGGTGATTTCAAAGGGCCGGTCAGAGTATAATTGAACGCGATCACACCTTCACCTTTTTTGGTGAAGACACTTCCAATCGCATTCACCAGATAGATTGGGGAAATCGCGCCACGCAAGTTCAGCATTTCGCTAACCGTGTCGATTGTCCCGTCGAAGGACAATCCCATCGAAGGACCGACGGCGCTGCCGCTGAGAACCTTGATTTCGGTCGGAGTAATCCGCATTCGGCTTTCGATGCTCGAGAAAAAGATGCCTTGCCCAGCCATTTCATCCACAAGCCCAACAAGGCTGATTGCGTTCAGCAAGGCAGCCATGGCCGGGGCGTCATGAATTCGGGTGTTCACGATCTTCATGATGACATCGAAGTTCCCGGCCCCGCCGACCGGTTCCAGTTGCAGGTCCAGTTTGCCACCGCGCGCCTGGGTTATCATTTTGGCCGATCTCAGAACGTCGCCTGCATCACCAGAGATTAGATTGACTGCACTGCGCCCTCCGCGCGGGGTCACCTGCCCGCGCACAGCAGCACCGCCGTTTACATTCGCCGTGAACGCGCCGCTGACACCGCCAGTTGTCGCAAATTTTCCCTTGAACCCGGTCAGGGCGATCGTCTCTGTAATCTGGAGGCGATCCAACACTACATCCAGCTCGGGCCCCTGCCCGGAACCACCGCCACCACCTTCGGAGGATCCAAAGGTCGCGCCCCCCAGATTCATCACGCCCCCTAAAACCCTGATGTCGGGCAAGGCTGACCCCCGTGAAATCAGCTCCGCCGGAACCGCAAGCCAGTTCCCCAGTTCGAATGAGCTGAACTCTACACGATCGAAAGCACCATTTTTGAAATTAATGGAGGCCAGGCTTCTCAACCCCGCCGCATCCAGCCGAAGTGTATCCACGCGCATCTGATCGCCCAGCGTTGCCTCGACATCGATCGACCCCTTGGTACCAGCGCCTTTGCGCCACCCGAGCTCGGGGATAGACAGCACTACGCCTTCCAGATCCGATGTCGCCGTCAGTTTCGGGGGGCGGCCAGCACCGATGCCCAAGGTTATTTCGGCAACGCCTTTTCCAGTCAGCATACCCTTTGGTAACCCGGCACGCAGCTCGGTCACCAACCGGGGCGAAATCTCGATCTGCCCTTTCAGTTCACTGGGTTTCGGTTCTCGACCCCCAATAGGCTGGCGCCAGGTTGCCTGCAGGGGCACGTCGCCTAAATATCCGTCGCCGCCGACTTCGACAGCGGATTGATCACCTGAAATAGTCAACTGAGGCGCGCTGACGACAAAACCTTTGACCAAGCGATCACTGTGCACATCACCAATCTTACCAGTAAAGTGAAACTGGGTTTCATCGAACTTCAGCCCCTTCTTCATCGGCAGAGATAAGGTGCCTGACAGTTCCACATCGCCAGAGGCCACATCCACGGGCAAATTTGCCTTTGTCATCAGCTGCAAAGGGGGACGATCCATCAAAGACAAGGCGGCCGTTGCCGAGCCCTTGGCCTTGACGCGCACAATCGCCGGCGAAAGCTTTTTGATCGACGTATCTGGAATTATGAAGGATGTTCCTGACCCGTCTATCGGGCCGCCCTGATCGGCAATGACAACCGCTTTCTCGGCTGTCACCGTAAACCGTTGGTTGATCAGGCTGGCCTGCCCCTGAGCGTCCTGGACCGGCGGTAAAGTTTTGGCAAAGCGGACTTTGGCGTCGTCGAACCCGAAGTCCAAGTAAATGTCCGGCTTGGTGTCCGGCTTCAACCGCAATGCAAAATCGACATCCGAGAGCCGGCCTTCATATAAATTGTCGGACACCCATTTACGCGGCTTTTCGGCAAGTAATTGGGGCCAGTATCTCAGCAACTGGCCTGACTCCAACTCGTCCAGATGGGCCTCGAGGTACCCCGACCAACCTTCGGCTTCACCATTCAGATTACCCCTAGCACGCAGCGTTAGGTTTTCGTCTTCAACCGTCATCTGTCCGAGGCGCAACTCGAACGGGGCCAGCTTCATCTTCAGATCAAGGTCGGCACGCGCCAACTTGAGGGGTTCCGGAAACAGACCAGCCGGGTTGATGTCGATGCTGCTGAGACGGAGTTGAGAGGTCAGGCTTTCCAGCAGTCCATTCTCGATACCTCTCAAAAAGGCCCTTCCCTCGGCCTGAACGGCCCCCCAGGCGGAGACTACAGAAACCTCGTCGAAATCCAGCTCCTGCCGACTTGGGTCATAGCTGAAATAAGCCCTGGCGGATTCAAACGGAATCGGTTTTGTCTCTTGGTTGGCTTGCACCGCGCCTGCCGCAAGGTTCAGGGTCGCAAATAACGGCCCCAGCGCCGCGTTGCCATCAACACTGCCGCGCACCGCGCCCGAGATCGGAGCGTCAAGGACCTGCAACCATGACAAGGCTAGGCTTTGACTTGCAATATCCTCGGCAGGCAGGTCGGTTATCGCAAAGCCAAAGCTTGCCTGGGGCGTTCCAAGTACGCTGGTATAATTTACCTCAATCGAACTGGCATAATCGCGCCCTGTCAGAACAGAGAACCCGGTGGACATGCGCATTTCGTCACCGGTACGGATGATCGAAATATGTCCGCCGTCGAAAACCCAGGCGCGCGACAGGCGCAAATCCTGATAGTCCAGCGTCAACGACTCAAGCTCGACCGACCTCAGCCCCGACAGCAGCGGTGACAAAAAGACATCGTCAGATTCCTCGATCAACTCGATCAATGTCCGCGCCCGCTGAACCGGTGCACTGCCAGAACCGACTGTCAACGAAAGCGCCCCGTCCAATCCGCGGGTCAATGCGATTTGGGCATCGCGCAGGGTAATCGTGCGCGGCCGGATTTTCCCCCGTAGCAGCCACCGCATCGACAACCGTGTGCGCATATCCGCCACTTGCGCGATCTGTTGTCCCGCCGCGTCGCTGATCGTCACATCCGTCAGCCGCAAACGTGGCAGCCAGTTTTCGTTGACGATAAAGCTGGCGTCGCCAAAGCGGATCTTGATCCCTCCAAGGCTTTCATCCAGCCGTTTTTCGGCCTGCGCCCGCATCCAGTCGGGCGCGTGCAGTTGTTTGCCAATCAGAAAGAACCAGCCGCCAAAGGCCAGCAGGCAAAGCAACAGGAAGGTTCCGACGATCCCCCACGCAGCGATGCGGCGGCGTGACCGACGGCGGCGGGGTTTCCCGTCCGGGCCTTCTTGTGTATCTTCTTGCCGCGCCAAATTCCGACCCACGCCCTATTACCTGCTTGCACCGCACCATGATGTCAGGCAGCACTTAAAAACCTTTAGCGGAGTTTCCAATGCCCGACGTTACAGACATCGCCCCCGGTTTCACTTTGCCCCGCGACGGCGGTGGTGAGGTTACGCTGTCAGACCTGCAAGGCAGCGCCGTCGTTTTGTTTTTCTATCCCCGTGATGATACGCCGGGCTGCACCAAGGAATCCATCGGTTTCTCGGAACAACTTCAAGCCTTTGCTGATGCCGGCGCCCTGGTTTTCGGCATCTCGCGCGACACGGTGGCTAAGCATGACAAATTCGTCGCCAAACACGGTCTTACGACGCCACTTTTGTCCGACGAAGGCTCGACCGTTTGCGAGGATTACGGTGTGTGGGTCGAGAAGAACATGTACGGGCGCAAGTCGATGGGGATCGAGCGTTCAACCTTTCTGATTGACGCCGACGGTAAGATCGCTCGCATCTGGCGAAAGGTCAAAGTGCCCGGCCATGTGGAAGAGGTACTGGAAGCCGTGCGCGCGCTGTAACCCTCTTCACCGCGGTCGTCATCCGGATTATTACCCGAACAAATCTTGAAAGCGGAGATATCCCGGTGTCGAAAACACTGACCCAAATGGCGACCGAAGTTCTGACCACAGCAGACGGGCGCGAAAAGACCGCCCTGTCCAAGCGCCATGCCGCAGCTTGGTTTGCGGCGCGATCAGGGGACGCTCCTGCGATTGAAGTGGGCACCGCAACACCGCCGTTGAATCCCGCCCGACCGGACAAACCAGATTTGCTGTCCCCCCGGGATGTCCCAAGGCGCCGCCCCGGCTCCGAGGCTGGGCGCATCGCCCTGCTACACGCGGTCGCCCATATCGAACTGAACGCGGTTGATCTGCATTGGGATTTAATCGCCCGATTTGGCCATGTCCCTATGCCTATCGGTTTCTACGACGACTGGGTCAAATGCGCCGAAGAGGAATCGCGCCACTTCGAAATGGTCTGTGATTGCCTGGAACAGATGGGCAGTCATTACGGCGCCCTGCCCGCCCATGCGGGTATGTGGCGCGCTGCCGAAGATACAGCAGAAGATTTGATGGGCCGTTTGGCCGTAGTGCCGATGGTGCTTGAGGCGCGGGGTCTGGATGTGACCCCCGGCATGATTGACATCTTCCGCAAGGCCAAGGCTGAACAGGCCATTGCCGCGCTCGAGGTGATCTACGCCGAAGAAGTCGGGCATGTTGCTTACGGGTCCAAGTGGTTCCATTTCCTTTGCGGACGCGAGAACGCTGACCCAAAGGGTATCTTTCACGATCTGGTCCGGCGCTATTTTCATGGCGTTCTTAAACCGCCCTTCAACGAAGAAAAGCGGGCCGAAGCCGGGTTACCGCCGGATTTCTATTGGCCGCTGACCGAAGGCCTGCCGCCGCCCGGCTCTGCCCGCTAGGTCGGCATGCACGGTCATAGCGGTCTTTGAATCATCCTCCAGTTGATGTAATCGGCAATTTCTCGCCGAGAATTGGCGGGATTAACCCTGTTTGTTGTGTGAACTAGTTAACAAACTTGCCCAAATCGGACGTCCCCTCTATTCAGTTGCCCCAAGGGACGGAGACCACTCACAACCGATCCCGAATTTGGGGATCGAGAGGTAAGGCGCGTGCGAGCACGTCTGGCAATCAAACTACATTCGCTGCTTGAGCAGCACTTCCCGGAACGCCGGGTCTTTCTGAAATCTGACAATGACACACGGTTCATCCGGCTCAGCTCAGAGACACAGATCTTTGCAGTTGCTGGTGTTGCCCTGTTTGTTGGCTGGACTGCGGTCACTACGGCAATCCTGTTGATGGACAGCATCGGATCAGGCAACTTCCGAGAACAGGCCAAGCGCGATCAGGCGACATATCAGGAGCGGCTGAATATTCTGTCAGCAGAGCGTGACGTGCGCGCTCATGAGGCTCTGATGGCTCAGGACCGGTTCAACGCCGCGCTTGAACAGATCTCTGCGATGCAATCCGAGCTGCTGGCGTCCGAAAACAGCCGCCGTGAGTTGGAAACGGGGATCGAGGTAATCCAGTCCACCCTGCGCACCACCATGAAACAACGGGAATCTGCCCGTCAGGAGCTTGCGGCGCTGCAACAATCAGATTCCGATGATGGGCTCACGTTGGCAAACACTGCCAGCCCCGAACAGATGGAATTTATGACCGTTGCTCTGACCCGCACCGCGCAGGAGCGTGATCAGATCGCAGCCGACGCCCGGAACGCACTGGATCAGCGGGACGATCTCGAGCTTGAGATCCGGCTGATGCAGGAACGCAGCGACGAGATTTTCCGTCAGCTAGAAGAAGCAATGATCATCTCGGTTGAACCGCTCGACAAGATGTTCCGACAGGCAGGTATGCCAACTGACCGTATCATTGAAGAAGTACGGCGTGGCTATAGCGGCATGGGTGGCCCCCTCACCCCAATTTCCTTCAGCACGCGCGGTGAGGACCTGACCCCCGACGAGATCCGCGCGAACACTCTGTTGCAACAGATGGACCAGCTGAACCTCTATCGTATCGCAGCAGAAAAGGCCCCGTTTGCCAGCCCGGTGAAAGCGGCTGTCCGCTTTACCAGTGGCTTCGGCACGCGCCGTGACCCAAAAACGGGCGGTCGCCGCATGCATAACGGTTCCGATTTCGCCGGTGCACTTGGAACTGATATCTTTGCGACCGCCGACGGCGTAGTCACCCATGCGGGCTGGCAATCGGGTTTCGGGCGTCTGGTCAAAATCCGGCACGCCTTCGGAATTGAGACACTTTACGCTCATAACACCAAGTTACGGGTTAAGGTTGGCCAAAGGGTCTCGCGCGGGGATCATATTGCTGATATGGGTAACACCGGACGGTCGACCGGAACGCACCTGCACTATGAGGTCCGCGTAAACGGAAAACCAGTTAACCCAATGACTTACATCAAGGCTGCAAGAAATGTTTTCTAAGAGCAAAATCAACGAGCCCGGAACCAATGCCCCAGAGGCCGCCAAGCCTGCCGCTCCGGCCACTCCGGCAACCCCTGCACCGACGGAAACCAAGGCCAGCACCGCGCCCAAACCCAAGCCACCCGCATCGGTCCTGTCTTCGGATCTGCACATCACCGGAAACCTGAAAACCTCGGGTGACATTCAGGTCGAAGGTACGGTGGAAGGTGACATTCGTGCGCATCTGCTGACCATCGGTGAAACGGCGACCATCAAGGGCGAAGTCACTGCAGATGACGTTGTCATCAACGGCCGTATCGTTGGCCGCGTGCGTGGCCTGAAAGTGCGCCTGACCTCGACCGCACGGGTCGAAGGCGACATCATTCACAAGACAATCGCCATCGAAAGCGGCGCGCATTTCGAAGGCTCCGTTCAGCGTCAGGACGATCCTCTGAACCCTGGCCGCAGCGGAAAACCGGGCGCTAACCCGGCTGCTGACGTCAAACAGTAATCCTGACAGACTGACAGGAACCAACGCCGCGGGACAGCCTGCGGCGTTTTCTTTTGCAATTCTGACCGAAAGGCTTTCACTGATCAGGTTGGTTCCAGGTCGCATTGGCCTCGATCACTTCTGCGACCATCAGCGCCTTTTCGGACAATTCTGGTGGCGTGCCATCATCAAAGGCAAGCTGCTGCATTCTTCGATACATGACTTCAGACGTGTAAAAATCAAATGCAGCCGTGCCGTCCGGGCTTTCCCAGAAGGCCGTGATCCAAACCGAGGGTGCATACCCGTAACACCAGTCCTGCCAGAACCGTTCTGCCAAAGTCGCCGTTTTAACTGCGGCTACTTGCGCCAAAAGGCCATCCATTGGCCAACCCCCGAGGCGAAACATGCAAAGCGTATCGTCCAGACATTCTTCTGAGCCCCCTTCGATCGCCTTCAGAAGAAAACGTTTCTGGAAATCGTCCAGGACACGCCACTCCTCCGACGACCAGTTCCGGGCCTGTCCCGTCGGATACCGGCTCAGGCTGACTTCGATCCCGACAGAGCTTACCTCTTCGCCACAGGCCAAGACCTCTAGCACACGCGGCAAAAGATAGGCCCAGGTATTCTTGGCAATCCCTCCCGGATCACTCGCTGCAAAATACCAGTCCTGAAGATAGTGCAACGGCAGTTCCTGAATGGGCGGGTGAAAGAAATCAGCCTCGATATCCGGTTCCATGCAGCACCCTTCGCAGACCTCGATATTGCTTGGCTTTGGACGTTTAAAAACGCGATAAGCATCCTGAATGAGCGGGAAGAACGGATCATCCGGCAATAACTTGGCCTTAACCGGCTTATTCGTCTTTGACGTCATCGTAGGCTGAACCCATATTTCCATGCCACACCCATAGGTCTATCTGCCCACTTTTGACGTGGCAAGCGCGCTCAAATACCCCTTCATTCTCCGCCGAATTTCTATGTGTGATGAGTAGCTTCGAT
This sequence comes from Ruegeria sp. CDSC021, assembly GCF_059610845.1. NCBI lineage: Bacteria > Pseudomonadati > Pseudomonadota > Alphaproteobacteria > Rhodobacterales > Roseobacteraceae > Ruegeria > Ruegeria sp. CDSC021. The sequence continues at coordinate 235,467 of NZ_JBXWOK010000001.1, read as the reverse complement.
ATTTCTGTGTTTTGGATTACACTACAGCCCGTTGGTTTTCGGAGGACTTTTCATGTCAACAAAACTCATGGCTGAATTTTTCGGTACATTCTGGTTGGTGCTTGGCGGTTGCGGCAGCGCTGTTTTAGCGGCTGGCGTCGCGGATGTCGGTATCGGCTGGTTGGGCGTATCTTTCGCCTTTGGCCTAACAGTGCTGACTATGGCATTTGCCGTTGGCCACATTTCAGGCGGGCATTTCAATCCGGCAGTCAGTCTGGGTTTAATGATCGGCGGACGGTTCCCGGCTAAGGATCTGCTGCCCTATTGGATTGCTCAGGTCATCGGAGCCATTGCAGCAGCGGCTGTTCTGTATCTGATCGTCAGCGGCGCACCAGATTTCGCCGGGGTCGGAGGCTTTGCGTCCAATGGCTATGGCGAGGCTTCACCCATGGGCTATTCGATGATGTCCGCCTTGGTGATCGAGATCGTGCTGACGGCATTTTTCATCCTGATCATTCTGGGCGCGACCTCAAGCGGTGCTCCGGCAGGGTTCGCGCCGATTGCCATCGGTCTGGCGCTGACGCTGATCCACCTGATCTCGATCCCGGTGACCAACACATCTGTCAACCCGGCACGGTCAACCGGTGTTGCCCTGTTTGCCGATGGGCCGGCGCTGGCTCAGCTATGGTTGTTCTGGGTTGCCCCGCTGATTGGTGGCGCGATTGGTGCGCTGATCTGGAAGGCCATGTCTGACGACTGACCCAAGCGCACGCTTACAAAAAGACCCCGGCACCTGACCAGGCACCGGGGTCCTTTTATCTATTCGGTCACGGTGACCTTTTTCATCGCATCCGGCTGGCCGATTACGGCTCCGTTCGGGCCTTCGCCTCGCTTGATCGCATCAACAACGTCCATACCGTCAGTAACCTGACCGACAACCGTATATTGACCGTTCAGGAACGGCCCAGGTTCAAACATTATGAAGAATTGCGAGTTGGCACTGTCGGGATCCTGCGCCCGCGCCATGCCAATAACACCACGATCAAAGTTATAGTCCGAGAACTCAGCTGGCAGATCCGGCCGATCCGAACCACCAGTACCGGCACGACGCATATCGCCACCCACCCGACCGTGTTCAACGTCACCGGTCTGAGCCATGAAGCCGTCGATCACGCGGTGAAACACCACGCCATCATACTGACCAGCAGCGGCAAGGGCGCTAATTTGTTCAACATGCTTGGGGGCAATATCGTCAAACAGATCAACGGTTACGGTGCCATTGGCCCCCTCGCCCTCAATCTCGATCTCAAGGCCCGTGGCCAGTGCAGGACCGGCCAGCAGGACAAATGCGGCGGCCAGCTTATACATCGGCAGCCACCTTGACGCTGATCATACGATCCGGGCTTGCGGGCGGCTCGCCCCGAACGATGGCGTCCACATGCTCCATCCCGTCGATAACACGGCCATAGACCGTGTATTGGCCGTTCAGGAAATGGTTGTCGCTAAAGTTGATGAAAAACTGCGAATTGGCCGAGTCCGGATTCTGCGACCGAGCCGCGCCTAACGTGCCGCGATCATGCGGCAGTTTCGAAAACTCTGCCGGAACATTCGGCAGCGATGACCCGCCTGTGCCTGCACTGCGCAGGTTGAATCCGTCTTCCATATCGCCGTGCTGCACGTCACCGGTTTGCGCCATGAAACCGTCGATCACACGGTGAAATGCCACGTTGTCATATTCACCGCTGCGCGCCAGTTCCTTCATCCGAGCGCTATGCTGCGGGGCCACATCTGGCAGCAGCTCGATGACGACATTGCCGCCCTTCAGCTCGATGATGATTGTGTTTTCGGGATCCTTGATCTCGGCCATGTGGCCCTCCTGTCGTTTATCTTGCGCAAATACCTATGCGCCACGCACGCGAAAGCCAAGTGACGCATTGACCTGAGGGCAAAATGCAGGAAAAGAACCGCCTAGATCGGTTGCCAAACACGAGGATCGCGCGATGGGCTGGAAAACACTGGACGATATGGACCTGAACGGTAAGCGCGTGCTGGTGCGCGTGGATATCAATGTGCCCGTGGTGGATGGGGTCGTGACCGACGCTACCCGGATTCAGCGCATCGTACCCACAGTACGCGATATTCTCGCTGCAGGTGGCAAGCCTATCCTTTTGGCCCATTTCGGACGCCCGGGCGGAGAGCGGCGCGAAAGCCTGTCGCTGAAACAACTTATCCCCACATTGGAAAGCGCCTTTGGTGCGCAGGTTCTGTTCGCAGCCGATTGCGTCGGCACCGAGGCCGAGCTTGTCGCAGACACTCTGCAAGCCGGGCAAGTATTGCTGTTGGAAAACACCCGTTTTCATGCTGCTGAAACCAAGAATGATCCTGATCTGGCTGCTGGCATGGCCAAACTGGGCGAGGTCTATTGCAACGACGCCTTTTCCGCTGCGCACCGCGCCCACAGCTCAACCGAAGCTATCGCTCGCCTGCTGCCTGCCTGCGCTGGTCGGCTGATGCAGGCCGAGCTGCAGGCACTTGAAAGCGCCCTTGGCGCGCCCGAGCGTCCGGTGACAGCGGTGGTCGGTGGGGCAAAAGTGTCAACCAAGCTAGAGCTGCTGGGCAACCTGATCGACAAGGTGGATCACCTGATCATCGGCGGTGGCATGGCCAACACCTTTCTGGTGGCACAAGGTATCAGTGTCGGCAAATCGCTGGCCGAAACCGCGATGAAAGACACTGCCGCAGAGATTCTTGCCAAGGCGGAAAACTCTGGATGCCAGATCGTTTTGCCGTGTGACGTGGTTGTCGCAAAAGCCTTCCAGGCCAATGCGCCGCATCAAGTTTTGCCCGCAGACCAATGCCCCGAAGACGGCATGATCCTGGATGCAGGCCCCAAGAGTGTCGCCGCTATCACTGAAATCATCAGCCAAAGCCGAACCCTGATCTGGAACGGCCCTTTGGGCGCCTTTGAACTGGAACCCTTCGATGCCGCAACGAATGCGGCCGCACTGAAGGCTGCCGCGCTCAGCCGTTCGGGCCAGTTGGTCTCGGTCGCGGGCGGTGGTGATACCGTAGCCGCCCTGAACGCGTCCGGCGCGGCGCGGGATTTCACCTATATCTCGACAGCAGGCGGCGCATTCCTGGAATGGATGGAAGGAAAAACCCTGCCCGGCGTCGCCGCGCTGGAACAATAAATTCAGCTGCACGGGTAATTTTGCGAATCGGGGGATTCACAAGCCGAATCACCTGTGACATAGTGCAGTCAGATGCCAAGCATAATGGCACGACATTGAGGCAGACTTCATACGGCGGTAAACAGAGTGTCCCGTTCCCATCGGCCCGGTTTGGGCTCAGTTGCTTTTTTCTCGGTGGCTTTCATGCTGGGTGTGTATTTCACCTTTGCTGCCGTCCAGGGAGACTATGGCCTGTTTCGACGGGTCGAGATTGCAGCGGAACGGGATGCTCTGTCGCGCGACCTTGCAGCGTTGAGCACCGAAATCGCCGAAATGGAAAATCTGACCCGCAGGCTTTCAGACACCTATCTTGACCTCGATTTACTGGATCAGCAGGCGCGCTCGATCCTTGGTATGATCCGCTCGGATGAGATTGTCATCCGCTGAGCGGGACCAAAATTCTTCGTCGGAAATCCTTGCTGTGGTAACGCATACGTCCCTACCTGAACGGTTTTCCGCGTGTCAAACCACAGCGCAATATTTCCACTCGCCAGAAAGCCTCAAATGTTCTATTAGATAGTTTAACGCTAAACTATCTTGCCGAGAGGGGGAGATCGCCACAATGGCTGCGCGAAAAACCACAAAGAAACCAAACGTTTCTGCGGAAGAACTCAAGACCTATTACCGTGAAATGTTGCTGATCCGCCGATTCGAAGAAAAGGCTGGCCAGCTATACGGCATGGGTCTGATCGGTGGTTTCTGCCACCTGTATATCGGTCAAGAGGCAGTTGTTGTGGGACTGGAAGCAGCCGCCGAAGAAGGTGACAAGCGGATCACCTCTTATCGCGATCATGGGCATATGCTGGCCTGCGGCATGGATCCGGGCGGCGTAATGGCAGAACTGACCGGGCGCGAGGGCGGATTGTCCAAGGGCAAAGGCGGTTCGATGCATATGTTCTCGAAAGAGAAGCATTTCTATGGCGGTCACGGCATCGTCGGGGCGCAGGTTCCTCTGGGTGCCGGTCTGGCCTTTGCCGACAAGTATCAGGAAAACGGCCGCGTCACCTTCACCTATTTCGGGGACGGTGCCGCCAACCAGGGTCAGGTCTATGAGACTTTCAACATGGCCGCCATCTGGGAACTGCCGGTGATCTTCGTGATCGAGAATAACCAATACGCGATGGGGACATCCCAGGCGCGGTCGACTTCGACCAAGGATATCTACCACCGGGGCGAGGCGTTCGGCATCCCTGGCGAGATCGTCAACGGCATGGATGTGCTAGCGGTCAAAGAGGCCAGCGAAAAGGCTGTTGCCCATTGCCGCGCGGGCAAAGGTCCGTACATTCTGGAAATCAAAACCTATCGCTATCGCGGACACTCGATGTCCGACCCGGCCAAGTACCGCACCCGCGAAGAGGTTCAGAAGGTGCGCGAACAAAGCGACCCGATCGAACATGTCCGCGAGCTGCTGCTTTCCGGCAAACACGCGACCGAGGATGACCTGAAGGCGATCGACAAAGAGATCAAGGAGATCGTCAATCAAGCCGCTGAATTCTCGAAAGAAAGCCCCGAGCCGTCGCTGGACGAGCTTTGGACAGATATCTACGCCTGAGAGGACGATTAAGACATGGCAACCGAAATTCTCATGCCCGCCCTTTCCCCCACGATGGAAGAGGGCACCCTGGCCAAATGGCTGGTCAAGGAAGGCGACACCGTATCAAGCGGCGATATCATGGCCGAAATCGAAACAGATAAGGCCACGATGGAGTTTGAAGCCGTTGATGAAGGGATCATGGGCAAGATCCTGATCGCTGAAGGCACCGAAGGGGTCAAAGTAAATACCCCTATCGCCATCCTCGTCGAAGAAGGCGAAGACGCCTCCGCCCTGCCCGCGGCTGCACCCGCAGCCGCAGCGACGACCGAAGCCGCCCCTGCTGCGGTTGAGGCCCCTACTCCTGTCTCTGCCCCAGCCGCACCTAAGGTAGATCTGTCCCCAGATTGGCCAGCTGATGCCGAGATGAAGTCCGAAACCGTGCGTGAAGCCCTGCGCGACGCCATGGCCGAAGAAATGCGCAATGACGGTGACGTCTACCTCATGGGTGAAGAAGTCGCGGAGTATCAGGGCGCTTATAAAATCTCGCAAGGTTTGCTGGATGAGTTTGGCGCCAAGCGCGTAATCGACACTCCGATCACCGAACATGGTTTTGCCGGGATCGCAGTTGGTTCGGCCTTTGGCGGGTTGAAACCGATTGTCGAGTTCATGACTTTCAACTTCGCCATGCAGGCGATTGACCAGATCATCAACTCGGCCGCGAAGACGCTCTATATGTCCGGCGGTCAGATGGGCTGTCCCATCGTGTTCCGGGGTCCGAACGGTGCCGCCGCCCGCGTGGCCGCGCAGCACAGCCAGGACTATGCAGCCTGGTATATGCAGATCCCCGGCCTCAAGGTCGTCATGCCCTATTCAGCGGCCGACGCCAAAGGCTTGCTGAAATCCGCGATCCGTGACCCGAACCCGGTGATCTTCCTGGAAAACGAAATCCTCTATGGCCGCTCATTCGAAGTACCGCAGGTGGATGACCTGAGCATTCCGTTGGGCAAGGCCCGCATCTGGCGCGAGGGCACAGACGTGACCATCGTCAGCTTTGGCATTGGCATGCAGTTCGCACTGGAAGCTGCAGACAAGCTGGCCGAGGACGGTATCAGTGCCGAAGTGATCGACCTGCGCACCATCCGCCCGATGGACACAGGCGCAATCATCAATTCGGTGATGAAAACCAACCGTCTTGTGACCGTCGAAGAAGGCTGGCCGCAAGGCTCGGTCGGCAGCTACATTTCATCGGTGGTGATGCAGGAAGCGTTTGATTACCTCGACGCGCCTGTCATCAACTGCACCGGCAAGGATGTTCCGATGCCCTACGCAGCGAACCTCGAAAAACTGGCGCTGGTGACCACCGACGAGGTGATCGCAGCCGTCAAACAAGTGACCTACCGGTAAGGGAGCAACAGACAGATGCCCACCGAAATTCTGATGCCCGCCCTGTCGCCGACCATGGAGGAAGGCACGCTTGCCAAATGGCTGGTCAAAGAGGGCGACACAGTCTCCTCCGGAGATCTGCTCGCCGAAATCGAAACCGACAAGGCCACGATGGAGTTCGAGGCCGTTGACGAAGGCACAATCGGCAAAATCCTGATCCCTGAAGGAACCGAAGGGGTCAAGGTCAACACCGCCATCGCGGTTTTGCTGGAAGAAGGCGAAAGCGCTGATGATATCAGTGCAACGCCTGCAGCGGCTCCGGCGGCGGCGCCAGCCGCCACGGGCAACGAGGCCTCCGCTCCAGCGGCGTCCGAAGCGCCCGTCCCCGCCCCGGCAGCGCCGGTCAAGGCAGATGGCGGTCGTATCTTCGCCTCGCCCCTGGCTCGTCGCATCGCTGCGCAAAAAGGTCTCGACCTAGCACAAATCAGAGGATCCGGCCCACATGGGCGTATCGTCAAGGCGGATGTCGAAAGCGCAACCGCAGCCCCTGCTGTGGCGGCTGCCCCGGTACAGGCCGCAGCAGCACCCGCAGCCTCAGCTACGCCAACCGGCCCCTCGACGGATATGGTTATGCGGATGTACGAATCCCGCGATTACGAAGAGGTCAAGCTGGACGGGATGCGCAAAACCATCGCCGCGCGCTTGACCGAGGCCAAACAAACCATCCCGCATTTCTATCTACGCCGGGATATCAAGCTGGACGCACTGCTGAAATTCCGCGGTCAGTTGAATAAGCAACTTGAGGCCCGTGGCGTCAAACTCAGCGTCAATGACTTCATCATCAAGGCCCTGGCCAATGCGCTGCAACAGGTACCCGAATGCAACGCCGTCTGGGCGGGAGATCGGGTTCTGCAGCTGAAACCCTCGGACGTGGCCGTTGCCGTCGCGATCGAAGGTGGCCTGTTCACGCCGGTCCTGCAAGACGCCGACACCAAGTCGCTGTCAGCGCTTTCAACCGAGATGAAGGACCTGGCTGCCCGTGCCCGCGAACGCAAGCTGGCCCCGCATGAGTATCAGGGCGGTACATTTGCGGTCTCGAACCTAGGCATGTTCGGCATCGACAATTTCGACGCTATCGTGAACCCACCGCATGCGGGCATTCTGGCCGTCGGCACTGGCGCAAAGAAACCAGTTGTTGGTGACGATGGCGAACTGACGGTTGCAACAGTCATGTCGGTTACGATGTCGGTCGATCACCGGGTCATTGACGGTGCCCTCGGTGCGCAGCTGCTGCAGGCGATCGTCGACAATCTGGAAAACCCGATGGTCATGCTAGCCTGATATCTGGCTAAAAAAAGGCCGCCTCTACTGGGCGGCCTTTTTCTTTAAGAACCTTCAGATCTAGTGATCTTTGCCCAGCATATGATCCATCGAGATCGAGGGCTGGTCACATCCTGCTTCACCGACGATCTTGGCCGGAATACCGGCAACAGTTTTGCATGGTGGCACCTCTTGCAGCACCACCGAACCGGCGGCAATCCGGCTACAATGGCCCACTTTGATATTGCCCAAGACTTTGGCGCCGGCGCCGATCAAAACGCCATCACCAATCTTGGGGTGACGTTGCTCCTCTTCTTTTCCGGTCCCGCCCAGCGTGACCGAATGCAACATCGAAACATTGTCGCCAACGATGGCCGTTTCACCGATCACGATGGAATGAGCATGGTCGATCATGATCCCCTTACCGATTTTGGCAGCCGGGTGAATGTCGATGCCGAAGATTTCGGAGGACCGCATCTGGAAGAAATAGGCCAGATCATATCGCCCCTTGAGCCATAGCCAATGGGCGACGCGGTAGGCCTGCATCGCTTGATAACCCTTGAAATACAGAATCGGTTGCAGAAGACGGTGGCAGGCCGGGTCCCTCTCGTAGACCGCCATCAGGTCTGCGCGGGCGGCCTCAATCAAATGGGGATCGTCAGCATAAGCTTCGTCCACGATCTCGCGCAGAACCATCATCGACATTTCGTTCGAGCATAGTTTAGCGGAAACGCGATAGGACAATGCTCTGGTCAGGCTGCGATGATGCAGAATACAGGCGTGCACCAATCCACCCATCAGTGGTTCATTCTCGACCGCGGCCTGAGCCTCGGTCGTGATGCGATCCCAAACGGGATCTACAGGTGTGACATGACTGCGCTTTTCCAACATGGCTTTTGATCCTTTGCTGCGCCTAGAATGCCATTTAGTGGCTAAAACGCCAAACGCAAACCCGTGATCGGCAAAGCAACGAAAATGAATGAGGCTGACCTGAAGCAAATCAACGAGAAAATCCGTGCCAGGATGGACGAATTGGAGCGCCAGTCGCAGGCCGGGAAAGATGCGCAATCTGTTGTTGAACTGGATCAACAATCTATCGGTCGTCTGAGCCGGATGGATGCGCTACAGAACCAGGCCATGGCCAAGGCGCACCAAGTCAATCGGGACCTGGAATACCGACGCCTTTTGGCCGCGCTGAAGCGGATTGAAAGTCAAGAATACGGATTCTGCGAAGATTGCGGCGAGCCGATTCCAAATGGCCGACTTGAATTGGACCTCGCCGCAACCAGATGTGTCAGCTGTGCTTCTGGTTAATGCGGAACCGGATCAAATGACGCAGCACCGTCTCAAAACACCGGCAATACTGCAGATCATCGAATGAGGGTTCGGCGGCAAGGTGCCGGTTTCGCGCCGCAGCCATTAACGAACCGTTGCCGAACAACGGGTGTAGCCGCCCTGTTTTACTTACATGGCCATCAGCCGTTTCAGCTTCGGCAATCATACGTCGGCATAAACGGTCACGCTGATCGGGCGGCGCGTTCAACAAAACACGCGCCGCCGCGCTGACATCTCCGTGCAATACGGGCCGCACCGCGCCTATCCGACCTGCAGCCTGACAGGCAATCCGGGTCCGTAAGCCGCAGATATCTGCGAAACCGACACCTCATAAGACCCTGTAACAGTATCCGTGGCCTTCATGGATGACGTATAGTGCCAATCCGGCTGGGCAACGACCTCTTCGCGGATCAGGCTACCATTCTGCCGAACCTGAACAAGGTAGGCTTCGGTTTCTTCATTCAACGGCACATCCAGCCCGGACCAGTCATCGCCATCCAGACGTGTCCGCCGCACCCATGAGAACACGTCCCTCGAGCTGGATTGCTGCACGCGAAGATGAGAGGGGGCATAGGGCCGCAAACCATTGCCTTCAAAGGCCTCGACCAGATGCTCGTAAGAGGGATCTTCATACCCTCTGGTTGCAGGGCCAATGCGATAATGTTTGGTCAGGCCACGTTCCGACCGCAACAACCCTGTCTGGAAGACACGTTCGTCCAACAACACGAACATTGATCCTTCGGGCCAGAGATCGGGCATAATCGCATCTGTCCCCAGCTGACCGCGCAACCGCCCGGACACGGAGTAGGCACCTGTCGATTGCAAAGCCGCATCCGCGAATTGGAACACCTCCCAGTTGTCCGGCGTTCCGTCGCCAATCGCCGCAAGATTTGCCCCGCTTAACAAGGCAGACCGTGGACGGGACTCCAGGACGCCATCTACAAGATTGACACGTAAGGCATCGCCCTCGTCCCAAAGTCCGGCACTGGCCCTTCGCATCGGGCTTTCGGTGAAGCCTATTATGGCCTGCCCTGTTATCACCTGTTGCAACGCGTAATCCTCATCGCTTGATGCGGCGTACACCGCAACGCTTCCTGGCCAGGGGTCTGCTGCAACCGCAAGATATGGCGCATGCGGCACTTCGGAACCGGTGATCAGAGGCAGGTCCAAGAATACCGGCAGCACCGGCACCGGAGCGACAAATGGCTTCGTCGTAACTTCATCAGCGGGGGCATCTGGCGGTGTGTAAACGCCGGGCTCGATCCTGACAGCCTCGGCCAGTTGCATTTCGACCTGTTCAAGCCTGTCAATGCGATAGCGCGCGTCCTGCCCACCACTGACCAGCCGCACAACATCCCCTGCCCCGACATTCAAAAGCGAAGGCGGTAATGCAAACCTAGCCGTTTCACGCGAGACACGCGCCTCACTCAGCCAGCGTTCCACCGTTTGACGCCCCTCGGCCCGCGTCATGGACAACGGCATCTCATTTACCGATACCGAATGGGTTTCATCATCAGGCAACACAGCCTCTTCCGAGGCTATTTCATGGTCAGCATCAGACTGAACAAAGCGCAGCCTGACACGGCCAGACATTTCCGCCTCAGCCTCGCGGCGATATTCCACGTGTCCGTCAATGTCCGAAGTGATGGCCAACTGCTCTTCATTCAGGGTCAGGGCACGTGCGCCATCCCGCATCTGAAAGATCAGTTTTCCTTCGCGTTCAAGCGCATCGAAACCATACCGCAGCATGAGCGGTTGCAATGCCGAACGGGCATCCGAAACCTGTTCAACCGCATAGCCCTGAACGGAACCGTAAAGGCCCGAGACATCAATCTCGGTAACACCAGCAGCATGGCAAAGCTCGGTCACAACAGAGGCCAGCGTTCGTGAGCCGGAACGCCCATTAAGCCAATGGCCGCGGGCATAGTTGGCCCCATCGCTCCACTGGCTGCGCAGGTTTGGAAAGGTCGGATAGGGCCGCGCATCCCACGCCCAGACATAGGCATTGGACACGTCCACCATCGGGCCGCCATAGCTGGATGAAACTGGATTGATATCTGCGTCCGACCAATAGCCAAGAACCGCCCTGAGGTATTGCGTCTGCAGAAAGTCGTCCCGAAGCCCGTTTGAATATTTCGGCAACCCGGATTCTGAAGATTTAGGGTCTAGAAACTTGTTGGGCTGGTTGGTGCCTTTGTCTACTGCCGCACAACCGAGCTCAGTGAACCAGATGGGCTTGGACTCTGGCAACCAAAGAGTCGGGTTATCGCTACGCACACCATTGATTCGCTCGTGATGCGGTTGTGACCACCAGTTGCGAACGTCCTTATAACGCCAGATCCACGGCTCGTTATGTGAACCATCTCCGATCGGCGTACGGATTTGTGCCGCCTCTTCTTCGGGCGAGGCATAATACCAGTCATAGCCTTCGCCACCTTCGATGTTCCCACGCAGATAGGAAAGATCGTAGATGGATTTTGCGCCGGCATCCGCATCCACGTGATCTTCACCGTCCCGCCAGTCGGACAGAGGCATGTAGTTGTCGATACCGACGAAATCTATGTTGTCATCCGCCCAAAGCGGATCGAGGTGGAAGTAGCGATCCCCACTGCCATCATTTGGCTGGTAGCCGAAATACTCGCTCCAGTCCGCCGCATAACCGATCTTTGTGTCTGGCCCCAGAATACTACGCACTTGCCCTGCCAAAACGCGCAGCTGCTCAACGGCCGGAAATCCGTATAGGCCACGAATCTGGGTAAGACCGCGCATTTCCGAACTGATACAGAAGGAGTCCACCCCACCTGCCGCCTTACACAAGGCAGCGTAGTGAAGAATAAATCGGCACAACCCCCATTCCTGCGGGCCAGAGTAGGAAACCGTGCCGTTTCCGATAACAAAATCATCCGCTCGCGCCTGACCAAAGAAATCGGACACCTGAACATCGGCCTCTGCCATCTGGTCCGGAGACCCGTCCCGCCCAGGCGCAACGCTCAGGGTGATGCGACCGCGCCAGGGAAGGTGCGGCTGATCGCTGGCATCTGACCACGGGTCGGGCAATCCGTTTCCACCGATCTGATCCATCAGGATAAACGGGTAGAACATGATCCGCTTCCCCTCTTGCTTAAGGTGTTGGATCGCTTGAATGACCGACGCGTCCGCTGGTGTCGCGCCATAGACGGGCTCGTTATTTTCCTGACGAACGATCTGGGCGGTTGCCCTTGTCAGCCCCGCGACACCCCAGGGCATATTTTTGCCTTCGATACCATTTTGCAGAACCTTTGGTTGTATCTTGCATTGACCGCATCGCAGATCACTTCCGAACCAGGACACAACCAAAGAGGCGGCTTCACAGCCCGGAAGTTCACTTTTCAAGGCTTGTGTGGACGTCACGAGATCAGGCAAACCAGAGGTTGAATTCACATTGGCCGCCCAACTGCGGCCGCGGCCTTTTGTGTAATTCACCTGCTGGGACGCCAGTGCATATTCACCGGTCCCAGGCATTAGCGCCACGCCTCGTACAATACGTGACAGGGAATTTTCGGTATCAGGCAAACCAGGCTGCTCTTGCCGTACGACCTCGAACGAGAACTGCGGGACGCGGTTTCCAAAAGCGCCCAGATTCAAATCTTCGATCACAATATAGGCGGTGCCACGATAGGCCGGGACAATTCCAGTACCTTCGATTGCTTCGATCAACGGATCGGGCAGCTGATCGTCGGTGCCAGGATAGACGCGCATATTCAAACTGCTGCGCTCAATCTCTTCGCCATCCGCCCAAACACGCGGCACATCAGAGATCTGTCCCGCCCCCAACGCAACCGCCAGCGAAACTGAATAGCTATAGCTGTTGGTGGTCGTCGTAACCTCGGGCTGCTTGGGGGATCCCTTGCCACCCCCAACCGATTGCGTGGTAGAGCTGGTGCTGCGGGTTTCCAGAAAATCCGAAGCCCAGATAACCTGCCCCCCGACACGCATCCGACCAAAGATGTTGGCGACAGCGGCGCCCTCGCCCGTCTGAGTAAGGCGAAAACGGTCCAATCGGCCCGTTTCTACAACTTCGCTGCCGCTGCCCATGACCGACTGGCTCATCAAACGCTGGTCGATGACACGCCCAAGAGTGGCACCAATGGCACGGCCGATAACTGCCGTAGACAGCCCTGCAACCGTGCCACCAATGGCTCCGCCAACTGCGGCACCCGCCGCAGACAGTAATATCGTCGCCATCTAGATATCCTCCTTGGGGAACTCAAAACAAGAAACAACCCGCCGTCGCCACGGGTCGCTCAGGGCGCTTTCAACGACGCCATGTCCAGAATACGCGTGAATGAAACGAGGGATGCCGCCACAGGTGCTGACAATCCCCAAATGCTTGGCAACGCCACTTTCGCGCATACGAAACAGCAACACGTCCCCGACCGAAAACCGCGCCGGATCTTTCTCGATAAGATGGCGGCGTGCTGCGGCCCACATACGCTCTTCGCCCTGCGGCTCAGACCAGTCCATGCTATAGATCGGGGCGGCCTCGGGTTCGTGCCCAAGCACCGAGCGCCATACGCCACGTAGCAGGCCCAGACAGTCCGTACCGACGCCTTTGACCGACGCCTGATGGACATAGGGGGTGCCCAGCCAGCTTCTGGCCTCATCAACAATGCTTTGCTTTGTCGGGATCATCGTCTGCTGCCCCCCCTGTTTGCCCCGTTTTTCTTGGGAACCGCCATCACCCAATCTTCGGAAGGCAGGTCAGGAAAGCCCTGAAAATTCGTGATATTATTGAACTTCAAGCGGCAGGTCGTCATGCGCTTGTCGCAACCTGCGGTCAGCCTCACCCTGTCGCCTTCGGCCAATCCTCCGCTGATTGCGGACCACAGTATGATCGAACGGCCATCGTCAGTCTTTTGGTCCTTCTTGACCGCCCGCCACAGCCCAGCCGCACGGCCTGTCACCACATCAAGCCGTCCACGTTCAAACCATGCCTCAAGGTGAGTTTCCGCCCCTCGCAGCTGCAAAATACTGCCCCCCGTCAAACCGACGATTTCGGCTTCGTCAGAATATCCCGGGGCATCGGTGTTGAACCCGCACGCCTTGTCGCCCAGCACGGCTGTGCAGGGCTTTTGGTAAATCCGGCCCAAAGGTCGGTTCAACTTATCTGTCAGGCCCCGCAGTTCGGCATGAAAAGCCCCACCTGCCCGTCGCAATTCACCAATTGATCCGCGGAACTGCAACATTCGCTGCGATGGATCGGCCCAGTTCACAAGCCATGCCCGCACCTCGGCCCCGTCGAAGCGACCGGATTCGATATCCTCTTCGGTTACTGCGACATCCGATAACGCACCCATTGCTTCCGAGTTATCAATGGACAGCCCCGTTGCCTGCTCGATCGCGGCCGCCGTCAGACCCGAACTTGCATTGAAGTCCAGGCCTTCAAAGCTCAGCTTCAGGTCATGGTCGGTAAAGCCAAGCTGAACACCGTCTGTGCGCGTAATCGCCCAACACCGACAGGTCGTTGTCAGGCCGCTCTGCAGATGGGCCTGCAGGGCCTGTTTGTCACCAGCCATCAGACACGCACCTCGACCACTGGCACGTTCGGAACGTCCCCTGCCTGAAAACTCGCGACACTTGTTTGGATCTTGTCGGTGTCAAACCTCACTGGCACATCGAATTCAAAGCCGGCGGTGATATCAACCCGTTCAGGCGGAGGCGAATAGAACGTGACCAACCCCGAGTTCAGATCCACCTCGAAGTCGACACCTTCACGCATCTCATCCTGCTCGACGCCTACGCGGACGGTTCCCAATACGGGTTTGACGACCGGCCTTACATAACTGAATCCACCCGAGGAATAGGTCTTTACCAGCTGGAATTCTGTCGCTACGCCATCACCTTCCGCAATGATCTGGTCGCCTTGGGCAACTTCGCCCGTAGCCGCACCGGATTTGAAATCGGACCAGTCTTTCCAGCGAAATCCAAACATCTGCCCCTGCCTCGCCTCGAAGAACGAGACCAACGTTTCGATGTCATCCAAGGATCGCATACCCAGACCGGCATCATAGCGACGCCGCGAATGCGCCCAGGGGGTATTGCGCTCTTCGAACCCATTCGCCAGCGTCACAATATCCGTGCGCCTCTCGGGCCCACCGACCGAACCAAAACTCAGGCTGGCCGGAAATCTCACCTCGTGGAAATTCATGGTCTGCTCCTTGATCTACCTATTGCGATTGCCACGGCCCAGCGCGCGGCTCATCTGGGCCGCGATCTGGCTTTGGCTTCGACGGAAACCCTGCACGTCCGGGGTCGTGATGTTCATCACCACGTTCACCGCAGAGCCTCCGCCAGACATGCGCACGCCCAACTTCCCATCGGTACCGCGGGCCAGCGGCATGATGGCCTCGGGGCCAGCCTCGCCCATCAGCCCGGTGCCGCCACGCATTGGAAACGTGGTTGGACCGCTGATCACTCCGCCGTTGGCAAAGGGCATCACCCGTCCCTGACTGAAACTGCCGCCGTCAGCAAAAGGAAGAATGCCCTTCACAAAACCTCCGATCCCATTGGCTAGAAGGCCGCCGAAATGATCCGTGACCGGTTTGATCGCGGCAGAATAAGCGGTGCGGATCATCGAGTTCTTCAAAACGTCCAGCGCATCGGAAAGGTTCATTCCGTCCATCACGACGCCATCGAACGCCCGCCGCAGGCCGCCGGACATGCCACGCTCCAGCGTTGCAACATCCTTGCCCGTTTCCTCAAAGGCTGCTTTGATGCGCTTCATCTGCCCATCAAATGCCGCGGCCATCGACGCCGCATCACCCAACGAGTCGCCAAGCGCCTCGCCTCGCTCCTGCAGGTCGTCCAACCCGTCACGATCCGTCATCACGCTCTCCTATTGTCTTGTCCGGATAGGCCGCCAGCAACGCATCCAGACCCATTCTGTTCATCGAAGGCATGCCCGCGCCCTGCCCCAGCATCAGCCGCAACTCGGCCGGGGTAAGGCTCCAGAATTGATCCGGTGTCAGGCGTAGGCTGAGGTATCCGGCCCGCATCAATGCGGGCCAGTCGAACCCGCTCATGCCTGCCCCTGCACCATGAAGGCCCTTGCCAACAGCTCGGCCGCTGCACGTGCGCCGTGCATTGGCCCGCCCTCAATCTCGGCACTCAGCAGATCGGCGCGGGTGACATTGGCCCCGCCCCCCCGCAGCCCGGCGACGATAAGCGCCAGAACATCACCGCTGGAATAGGCGCCGCCTTCGAACCGTTGCACCAGTTCAACCAGTGTCCCTGTGCCCAACTCCCGTTCCAGTTCCGCCAAAGCGCCCAACGTCAGCTTCAGAACCCGTTGCTCTCCATCGATGGTCAGTGCCACCTCTCCCGTCCACGGATTGGCCATCGTTACAGCGCCGTAAAGGTCAGAGCACCGGCGCTTGCCATGCTCATTTCATAGGTCGCTTCGCCATTGTGAGAGCCCGCATATTCGATGCCGGTCACCTGGAACGCACCCTCAACAATCCCGAAATTCGGGATGATGATCTGGAAACCCGGTGTCTCACCGTCAAAGAACAGCTGTCGCGCGCGCTCATCCGTTCCTGCGTCCTTGAATACGCCCGAGCCCGAAATCGAGGCCGACTTGACCCCCGCGCCAGACAAAAGCTCGCGCCAGCCACCCTGGCTTTCCAGGCTGGTCACATCGACACTTTCCGCGTTGAAACTGACCCGCGTGGCACGCAGCCCCGCAATGGTCTCGAACAGGCCTGAGCCGTTCATATCCACTTTGACCAACAGGTCTTTTCCGTTCTGGGCAGCCATTTGCTCTCTCCGTTGATTACTTAATCGTCTTCCACGCGGGCGCGGAATCTCAGGTCGATCTGGCGGATCGCGCCGCCCGTTCCGGTCCGACGGGCCGAGGCACGTTCGAACCACAGCCCGACCAATCGGCCTCGATCCAGGGTCAGCCCCGCACTGTCCAAGGCGTCACAAACCGCCCCCGCCAGCGTTTTTGCTGCACCGAACCCGGCAGCTTCGGACACGACAGACACCGTGAAACGATGGACGGCACCGGCCCCCGATCGGTCCGAGGCATCGCGCACCTCTTCCGGGCCCAGCGTCACATAGGTTTGCGGCACTGAACCCGCTGGAACGGCGTCATAGATCGCTCCACCTGAAAGAGTGCTGATCTGTGTGTCTTCCGACAATTTCTGGTAGATTGCCGCCTGCAACGCGGCTGAAACGCCATAGCTCATACCGCCACCTCCTCATCCGCAAAGCAGATCAGGTACTGGCCGCGCGGGTCTCGCTCGGCGACGGCGCGGATAACGAAACGGCGTGTGCCTTCCGCAAACCGCTGATCCGGCGAGGGGCGCATGCTCGATCCTTCTGGCGTGCCACGAACCACAATCCGGTAGCCGACACGCGAAACCGGCAACCCTGCAACATTTCTCTCTGACCCGCTGCGCGCAGTGACTTCGGCCCAAACCGAGCCCAAGGCGACCCATGTTTCCAGATACCCACCGGCGCCATCAGCGGTGCGCACAGAGGATTCAAGCAACAGTTTTCTATTCAGCCGGGGCGCCTTCATTGGGCCACCCCTGCACCAAAACGAACCACACGATAGCGTTGGATCAGGCTGGTCACGCCAAAGGGCATACAGCCGGCACCCAACGTGGTCTCATCCCGGTATTCATAGTAATGCGCGGCCAACAACAGAACCGCCTGCCCAAGATCTGCCGGCAAGTTTGACCATTCCCCGGCAATACCGGCGATAAACGCGATCTTCACGGATCCGCCGGTCGAAATAGCGGGCAAGACAGCCCCGGCAGGGCGTATCCGCGGGCGCTGGCTATCGCGATCCAATCTGTATCTGTCAGACGAAACGGCGGTTTCAGTACCCGCTGCATCCGTCAAACTGACCGTATTGATGGTCGAGACCGGCGCCACAGGCAGCACTTCGCCCGCAGGGTCACGCCAACTGTTAAGGCTCCAGGAAAACTCACGCGTGATAAGTACCTTCCCGGTACGCGCCTCAATCGCAGCAATCGCCGCCCTTAAGAAGCCCTTGAGCACTTCATCCTGCACGCTGGCACCAGTAAAGCCTGTTCCCAGCCTCAAATGCGCCTTGAACTGATCCACCGGCAGCGCCGCATCCGCGATGGCGGTTTCTTCGATCAACATCATCCATTCACTCCGCAATCTCGGACCCCTCCGGGGCCGTAACTTCAGGAATTGACGGGCACGCGCCGCCCCACGTTGCTCGGACGGAGGGGAGCAGCTAGACAACGCAGGGGTCTCACCCCGACCCGCGCCCGCCGCCCCGAGAGGCGAAGGCCCCCCGGGTTTCAGCCCGCTTTAGGCGGTGCCGAATTTCACGAGTTTGATCGCAGCAAAGTCGCTGACATCACCGCCGACGCGCTTGGTCGCATAGAACAGAACATGCGGTTTGGCGCTGAAGGGATCGCGCAATACGCGCAGGTCCGGGCGCTCGGCGATGGTATAGCCCGCCTGGAAGTCACCGAAGGCAATCGAGAAACTGTCGGTTCCCGCATCCGGCATATCTTCGGCGATCAGCACCGGATAGCCCATCAGACGTGCCGGCTCACCCGCCGCCAGACCGTCCGACCACAAGAAGCGGCCATCGCTGTCTTTCAGCTTGCGGATCAGACCAGCAGTTTTCGAGTTCATCACGAAGGTTCCGTTGACCCGGTACTGCGCACCCAGCGCATAAACCACGTCCACAATGGCATCCGCCTCGACACCGCCATCGATGCCGGTGGGGACATAACCAATGTTACCCCAATCCCAAACATCGTTGTCGACCTTGGCGTGGTTCAGAATACCCTTGGGTTTGTCCGCACCGTCGCCGTTGATAAAGGCCGAGGCCTCGGCGCGTGCAAACTTGTCCGCGATACGGCCGGCCAGCCAACCCTCGACATCGAACGCGCTGTCATCCAGCAGTCGCTGCGAGGCTTTGGGCAGTGCGCTCAGCTCGTGCAGCGGGATCGAGATTCGGTCAATCGACGGGGTGCTGGTTTCGCTCGCCGCAGCATTTTCATCTGCCCAGCCCGCACCGACATCCGTGTGGTCGATCAAAACATCGAACGAGTTCGCCTCGACATTTACGATCGAAGCAATCGAGCGGATAGAGGCCGTAGATTTCAGCACCGATTTGATGATCTCGGCGGTTTGCGGGTCAATCAGGTACCCACCGTCACTGTTCACAGCGCTCGAGAGGGATTTCACCTCCATCTCAAGACCACGCAGGCCGTCATCCTCACCCGAACGCACATAGGCATCAAAGGCCTTCTGATGCGGTGCGCCGTCCTCGATTGAGGCCGCAAGATGCGGGCGTGCCGCGATGGTTGATTTACGATCCAGCATGGTCAGTCGCTCTTCTGTCTGTTGCAATTTTGTCTTAACTTCAGCCTTGAGGCCCTTGAATTCGTTCACGAAGCCAGTCATCGCCTGCTTCACCTCCTGAACCAGGGGCACACCCTCTCCGGTCAAGGCCGGGGTTTCGGTCTTGCTCATCAGCACTTCCTTTTTGGGGGTGAGGTTTCGGCGCGCTAGGTTCGCGCCAGCTCCTGCCGGGCGTGATCAAACACCTCGGCAATACTGCGCCAGGTGTTCTCGGCCTCGGGGTCCACCCCCTTTGCCGCCACCCGCGCACTGGGCAGCATCGGGAACGTCACCAGCGACACCTCCCACAGCTCCAGTTCGGTCAGGACCCGCTGGCCCTTGTCATTCTTCACGGCGCGCTTGGTACGATAGCCAATCGACAGGCCATCCATTGCGCCCGCCCGGATCAACTCGGCCGCCTCGCGGCCCTTTTGCGTGCTTTTCAGCAGACGGCCCTTGACCCACAGGCCCCGGTCGTCCTCGCGCACCTCGTCCCAAACCCCGATGGGTTGCGCCGGATCGTGCTGCCACAGCATCTTGACCCTTTGGCCCGCTGTAGCCAGCCCCTCAAGGGAACCGCGATACGCACCTTTCTGCACCACGTCACTGCCCTGATCCACCTGTCCAAACAGGCTGGCATAACCTTCGATCACCGCGTCCTCGGTCACCGAAAGGCCCTCTCCGAACCGTGCGAACTTATGCTCCAAATCCATATTCTTCTCCATGTAACCTGCTGAATTCATGGTGTTACTGAAAGGAATGACTGAAACGCCTGCGCCAGGATCACCGCTGCCACGCCATACACCGTCAGCCACAACCGCCTCTCCAGCCGCTCCATCATCTCTTCGATCTGATCCAGCCGCCTGCACAGATGTTCATGCTGGATCTCGGCCACCCGCTCATGCGCGGCCAGCCGCAAGCCTGGCGCGCAATCGAATGGCGGATATCCTTCAGCCATCCGCACGCTCCGGCAGCCCCAGCAAGGCGCGCTTTTCGGCATCGCTCAGGAATTCGGCCCCATTGACCCGCGCCCATTGCGCGTCCCGTTCCGCCGACAGCGCAGGCACCTGATCCAGATCGGGCTTCAGCACCAATTCCTCACCGGAAAAACCCGCCAGCCACTCCGACACCGCCGCCGCCACCCGCGTCACCAGAGGCAGCACTGTCAGGCGATAGAACGCCCGGTTGGCCTCCTGATAGTTCGAATAGGTCGCGTCGCCTTGTATCCCCAGCAGCATCGGCGGGACCCCAAAGGCCAGCGCGATCTCGCGGGCGGCGGCTTCTTTAGTCTTTTGAAACTCCATGTCCGAGGGCGAGAAACCCATCGGCTTCCAATCCAAGCCCCCCTCCAGAACCATCGGGCGACCCGCATTGCGCGCCCCGCGATAGTTCTGCTCAATCTCGTCCGAAAGGCGCCGGAATTGATCCTCGGCCATCACCCCATGGCCATCACCGCCCTTCCACACCAGCGCCCCCGAAGGCCGCGCCGCATTGTCCAGCAGCGATTTCGACCACCTAGACGCGCTGTTATGCACATCAATCGCCATCGCCGCCGCCTGCATCGGCGAGAACCCGTAATGGTCATCCTGCGGGTGAAACGATTTGATATGACAGATGTTCTCCGCCGCAAACCGGTGCTTTTTACCGCCCACCGCGTAATCATACGCCTTGGGCCACCCATCCGCCCCCGGCACCACGCTCATTCGGTCGGATCGCAACACATGCAGCTCAACCGGCAGGCCCTCATCAGCCTGCACAGCCTCAACATAAGCATTCCCCGACAGCAGCAACTGCCCGAACAGGGCCTCCATCAACTCCGCCCGCCCCTGTGCCGCATTCGGACGGCGCATCAGCGACAGGATCGGATGCACATCGAACCGCTGCGCCTGATCCTGCAGCACCAGAGGCAAAGCCGCCGCCGCCTCGGCAATCAGCTTGACCGAGCGAAACCCCACCGGGTTCCCCGAAAACCCCGTCCGCGTCAGCGTCACCGCATCCCGAGGGCTCCACGCCACGCGTCCACCCGTCTGCCACGCCACCACAGGCCCAGCCGCGCTCGCCTTCGCTTCAGGTGCTGCCTCAGCCGATCCACGACGCAAGAAATCGAATACCATCTGTGCTCCTTTCTGCCGCCGCTCTGCCCGGCTTGTTGAAAGGAGTTATGACGCAGAGAAGTTTATGCCTCGGGAATAGAACGTACGGGGGTAGGGCAACGGGTTGGAATTCTTACTAATTCACAACGCAGAAGCGAATAGAGTGGGTAGAAAAATCAATTTGGCGTTTACGGTCTCGCAAGAAAAACATGCCCCTGAATTTTGCCGGACACCGGCCCTTTACCAAACAGCTTTTCGATGTCGGCGGCGGCGGCGTCTGTAATTTCAGTCAATGAGCCCGCAGCACGTTCTTCCAACTCATTTCTAAGCGGTGTCCCCTGGCAGTAAGCCACTGCCGGAGCTTGCGGATTGCTCGCTCGGCTTTGCTCGGAAATGGTCAGTGTTTCGATATCCGTAAAACCAGCTTCCTTAAGATCATCGACAATTGAATCAATATTGCCGTGCCCATGGGGCGTTCTTGCTAAAAACACTGGGGGATCTTCCGGGAAAAACCGAGATGCCGTCTTCGTCACGCTATGCGCAAACTCATTCTCTTCGATACTGTCCCAAACATTGAAGATAAAACACCCGCCATCCTTCAAAACACGAAGGGCTTCTTTGTAACCAGCTACTTTGTCTGGAAAAAACATCACCCCAAACTGGCAACAGACAACGTCAAATGTATTTGCCTCAAAGGGCAACGCCAACGCATCCGCCTGCTTCCATTCTATTCGATTGGCTTTCGGTTGCTGCGTTGACGCTCTGTCCAACATCGGTTGATTTAAATCAGTAACCACATAACGAATTTCGTCGCTCAGCAGCGGGGCCAACGCACGTGTTACTACTCCGCTACCTGCGGCGGTCTCCAAAACAGCTTTGGGTTTGGTATCAGCGACTCTCTTTGCCAAGTCTGCGGCATAAGATTCGAAAATCAATGGAACCAGAAATTCATCATAAATGTCTGGAATTGAGCCGGTGAAGTTTTTGTCACTTGTAGACACTACGAAATCCCTCCCCGACCCCGTGGTCGCAAAGGGTGTATTCCTAGCATAAATCGCTGGCCACGTCACTTCGGACCGCGATCAGTTCTTCAACCGCCACTCTCCGCCTGTTTTTATCCTCACAAACTCCGCACCCTAGGCCGCCGATACGCCCCCGCACGCCCCACAACCAACTCATGTAACGCCCAGACCAGAGCGTCGACCCGGTCGGGCGAGCCCTGCCCTTCGAACCCGCGCGCGGTCATCTGGAACATCTGCTCCTCCAACGCGTCCAGCCCCGCCATATGCGCCACCCGCCCCTGTTCGTACAAAGCCGCTACAGGTTCGGCCCGCGCGACCTTGCCGCGAGACGCCCGCACCGCGCGATAAGGGACCAGAGGGTCCACCTGCCGCACCACCTCCTCGACTAGTTGCCCGCCCTGATTGACCTCGGCCACCAGCCGCTCGGCCCCGAACTCATCCATCGCGTCAATCGCCGCCTGCGCCCAGCCAGCCGGACCCGCGCCTTGCACTGTGCGGTCGGCCAGCACGTAAGCGCGCCACTCCTCGGGCGGCCCCTGCACCTGCGCGCCAACAACCACGATCCCGCAGGCATCCGCGCCAGAACCGGACGTCACCGCCGGGTCCAGCGCCACGACGATGCGATCCAACGCAGGAACCTGTGCGCATCGCGCCGCCTCCAGCATCGAACCGGTCCACAGCGCGCCTTCCGCATCCGACAGCAACACCCCGTCCAACTCCTGCCGCCCCAGCCGCGTCCCCGTATACCGCGCGCGCACTTCGTCCAAAAACGACTCCGCCAGATTGGCCCGGTTCGCCTCGGTCGGCGCATGGGTCTGCACCGTGGACGGAGACGCCAGCAAGTCCTTCAAAACCTTCACATTGCGCGGCGTAGTTGTCACACAGACCCGGGGCTGATCCCCCAACCGCAAAGCAAACTGCAGCATATCCCATGTCTCCCCAGCCTTTTTCCACTTGGCCAGCTCGTCAACCCAGGCCGCATCGAATTGTGGCCCGCGCAACCCCTCAGGATCATGGGCCGAGAACGCCTGCGCCTCGGCCCCATTTGGCCAGACTAGTTTTCGCTCTGACGCCTTCCAAATAGGTCGACGATCCGGTGGTGAGCATTGCAATATCCCACTATCGCCAAAGATCATCACGTCGCGCACCTGATCAAACGTCTCGCCAAGCAGAGCCACCCGGCGCGCCTTACCCGTGTCCAACGGCAAAGACCCCTCGACCATAGACCGCACCCATTCAGCCCCGGCCCGGGTCTTACCGGCTCCGCGCCCGCCCATGATCACCCAGGACCGCCAGTCACCTTCTGGCGGCAATTGATGCGGCAGCGCCCAGAACTCAAACAGGAAAGGGAGGGCGCACAGCCCCCCCTCCCCGATCTCACTCAGAAATCTGTCCTGCACCGCAACAGGCGCGGAGGCGAGCCAGCCTGCACCCGATCTCAGATCGTGCCCGATCAAGGTCGAGCGCATAGCCCCCTTGAGCAACTCCGGCTTGTCTGTGATGTTGTTCGACAAAGCTTGTCTCCACTTTTTGGCAACTTCGGATCAGCCCCTCAAGCTGTCCCAGTTGCTTACCTGCACCAGCAATATCTGCATCCTCCCCGGCACTGATCTGCCTGCGCAGTTCTTCCGCTGCTTTGCGCAGACCGCGAATGGATGTCTCAAGTGACTGCAACAAGTCAGCCGTTTGGGAAATCCGCTCTTCCGGGGTAATCAATGTCATGTTTGCGTATTGACCTCATGCGTGAGTTTTCTCCGCACGAGAGAAACGAAAAACGGCCGCCGGATGTTACCCCGAGGCCGTTGCTCACTTCTTCTAGCATGACACAGTTCGTACCAAATTAAGTTCGAAAAGTCAATGAATTGCGCAACACCCACGCAACAGGGAACGTTCGGTGCAGGTTAACAATTTCTTCCCCGCGCGCGTCTTTAGCTGCTGCCAGTCAAATCCTGTGCCAGCATCAGCGCATTCATATCCGGATCATAAAACGTGGCCGTGCTGACCATTCCTTCGATCGTTTCCGTCGCACCGTCGAATGCCACCCCTGCATCCTCTAACGCACTGCGCGCGGTGGAGATATCGGCGACCTCAAACACTGGAACACAATTTCCCGGTGAGGGCTCGGCCTGCTCTCCTAAACCCAATGTGACGCCATCCACATTGGTGCGCATCTCACTCCAACCCGCCTCGTCTATGTGATGGGAAAGTTCAAACCCCAATTTGTCGCTGAACCATTCGGCGCTTGCATGGCGGTCCCGAACCGAAATCGCAAGGGTGATCGTGTTTTTCAAAGAAACAAGGGGCATCAATCTTTCCTTTTGAGCTAAATTATATTAACTATACTTTATGGACATTAATTTGCTTGTCAAGCTGACCTCCCGAGCTTGGTCGCTGAATATTCTGGCACTCATGCATTCCGGCACTCCTGGCAGGCAGGCCGCTCTGCTTGCTGCCACCAGCGCAGGAAGAACTGCCTTCGCGGCAAGTCTGGACCATCTCATACGCCTTGACCTGATCGAAAGGAATCCGGGCCACGGGCACCCATTGCGCCCTGAATTCCGATTAACCCTGCCGGGGATCGAAGCCGCCAGTATGGCCAGCGCAATCGTAAACGCCGTTCCGGATGACACCAAGTTCAAGCTCGTCCGTAAATCCTGGACCGTCCCGATCCTGGCACTCACCGGCACTCCGCACCGCTTTTCCGCCATCAAATCGGATTTGGTATCGATCACGGATCGGGCGCTATCGTCGTCCCTTCAACAGCTAGAGGCGCTCGACTGGATCCGACGGGACATTGAAACTGCCGCGCGGATGCCCTTCCCTACATATCGAGCTGTAAGAACAGGTTTTGCGATCAACCAAGCGGTCAATCTCACTGCTTAAAGGTTGCAGACAGCCCACAACGATCCTTTTCGCCGGATGTGATCTATAACGCACAGCTTGACATTCCGCCCCGCAACCTGCATGAGCGCCTTAACAAAGCGCTGACGCGTGAGCATTGGCAGGTCCGACCTGCTCCACAGCGCTCGATTCACCCCATAGTTCCCCTTCACGCAGGGTTCTGAATGCGACGGCCGGATGCCGCAGGAAACGCCTGTGCATCCAGAGTCTTAGCGTAACCCTGTTGGCATCGCATATTGCGCTGCTGATTTATGTCGCCCGTGGTGATCCAGTCGCCAGGGGCAAAAAAGGAATGATATTTGTTCGACTTTGATATGCTGGGTCTTGCCCCGGCCCTGAATGACGCATTGAAACGCGCCAATTTTTCACAACCCACTCCGATTCAGAACCAGGCAATCCCCATGGCATTGCAGGGGCACGATATTCTGGGCCTTGCCCAGACCGGCACCGGTAAGACGCTGGCTTTTGGCCTACCTCTGATCGACCATCTGCTGGCTCAGACCGGCAAGCCTGCGCCGAAAACCGCCAAGGCTCTGATCCTTGCCCCGACCCGTGAACTGGTCAACCAAATCGCAGATAGCCTGCGCAATTTGACCACGAATACGAAGCTGCGTGTGGCGACAGTTGTTGGCGGTCAGTCCATCAGTAGGCAGATTTCGTTTCTGGCACGCGGCACAGACATTCTGGTTGCCACCCCTGGTCGTTTGATCGACCTGATGGAACGCAGAGCAGTCGACCTCGGCTCGGTACGTCATCTGGTACTAGACGAAGCCGATCAGATGCTGGACATGGGCTTTATTCATGCTCTGCGCCGGATTGCACCGCAGTTGGGCACGCCCCGCCAAACGATGCTGTTCTCTGCCACTATGCCCAAGCAGATGGAAGAACTCAGCCAGGCCTACCTGACAAACCCGCAACGCATTCAAGTGTCCCCTCCGGGTAAAGCCGCCGACAAGATCACCCAATCGGTTCATTTCCTGAGCCGCGCGGAAAAACCGAGCAAACTGCGGGAGATTTTATCTGCGGACAAAGAAGCTCTGACGCTGGTGTTTTCGCGTACAAAACATGGCGCCGAGAAGCTGATGAAGGGTCTCGTGGCCGACGGCTTCAACGCCGCCTCGATCCATGGCAACAAAAGTCAGGGACAGCGTGACCGGGCGATCAAAGCTTTCCGCGCAGGCGAAATAAATGTCTTGGTGGCAACAGACGTGGCCGCTCGCGGCATCGACATCCCGGGCGTTGCCTATGTCATCAACTACGACCTACCCGAAGTGCCGGATAACTACGTCCACCGCATTGGCCGAACCGCCCGTGCCGGTCGCGAAGGCGAGGCGATCGCTTTCTGTGCACCGGATGAACTGGATCAACTGAAGCAGATTCAGAAACTGATGAAAATTGAGGTTCCGGTCGCCAGCGGCACAATGCCCGAGTTCGCCGAACCCGCAAAATCGCGGAAAGGCGGAGGGTTCCGTCGCCGTGGTCCAAAACCGCAAGCAGCTAACAAGTCGGGCAATCCCGGAGGCCCAAAACGTCGGCGACCGCGTCGATCCTCCGCCGCCTAAATCTAAAAGGCGCCGCTATTAGCGGCGCCTTTTTTAATTTCCGGTGCTTTGGCGCTCGGCCTCAATCTCACGCCATTTGGCGACGTTTCGATTATGCTCATCCAGTGTCTCGGCAAAAGCATGTCCGCCGGTGCCATCTGCAACAAAGAAAACAAAATCAGTCGCTTCGGGCGAAACTGCGGCTTCAAGACTTGCAAGACCAGGATTTGCGATAGGTGTTGGCGGGAGCCCATCAATCACATAAGTGTTCCAAGGCGTTGCACGGCGCAGTTCGCTGCGGCGCAGGCCTCGGCCCAACGTGCCCTGCCCCTTGGTGACACCATAGATTACAGTCGGGTCCGTCTGCAGCTTCATGCCTCGCTCAAGCCGGTTTACAAATACGCTAGCGACCTGTCCACGCTCATGCGGAACACCAGTTTCCTTTTCGATGATTGACGCCAAAATCAGCATCTCTTCGGGGGTATTGATTGGCAAATCATCCTGCCGCCCTTCCCAGGCGGCGTTAATGCGCAGTTGCTGCTTATCCTGCATCGACTGCAGGATTGCCGCCCGATCGGCACCTCGCACAATGTCATAGCTGTCCGGTGCCAGCGCCCCTTCGGCCGGTATTTCAGGGATTTCCCCCGTCAACGCGTCGATCTGCTTAAGACCCTCGACCACTTGCCAGGATGTAACACCTTCAGCAATCGAGACCCGGTACCGTGTGTCTGAGTCTTCGCGCTTTTGGGTATAAGCCGCGGGTATTTCTTCTTCCGCTACATCGAACGATGCGATTTCATCGAAGTCCAATGTTGCGGGGTTCAATTCGCGTACACGGGTTTGTATGCGGGTTACACCGATCCGGTACTCAATCTCGGATCCGCAGGTACTGGCCCCGCTCCGCGTAATCTCATCAATGATCTGCTCCATCGAAGCACCCTCGCGGACCAGAAAGCTGCCTGCCTTCAGCTGAGGTGCCTTGTCGGTATAATCCGCCGCCATACGGAATATCGTAGCGCTGCTGATCGCGCCCTGATCCTCCAGCTGTCGGCTGACCTGCGTCATGTTCGAGCCACGTTCGACCTGCAAACACATCGCAGTTTCCAGAGGGCCCGCATTCTTGTATCGCGCCTGCCCCCATAAAATCAGTCCACCGGCAAGAAACAGGCCGACCACCAGGATGGTCAGCATGTTGGAGGCCATCGCGCGCCACATTTAGCTGACCTTTCCGAAGATCACACTTGCATTGGTGCCGCCAAATCCAAACGAGTTTGACAACGCCACATCAATCTTGCGCTCACGCTTGGCATTCGGAGCCAGATCAATCGGTGTCTCGACCGCTGGGTTGTCCAAATTGATCGTCGGTGGCGCAACCTGATCGCGGATTGCGAGGATCGAGAAAATGGCTTCGATCGCGCCTGCAGCGCCCAACAGATGGCCCGTGGCCGATTTGGTCGAACTCATGGTTACATTCGCCGAATGCTCGCCCAGGAGACGCTCGACCGCACCCAATTCAATGGTATCGGCCATGGTCGATGTGCCATGCGCGTTAATATAGTCTAGGTCCTTCGGCTCCAGCCCCGCGCTGCGTAGCGCTGCGTTCATAGAACGCTCTGCGCCATCGCCGTCCTCACTGGGTGCGGTGATATGATAGGCATCACCGGACATGCCATAGCCCAGAACTTCGGCATAGATTTTCGCGCCACGCGCTTTTGCGTGTTCGTACTCTTCCAGAACAACGATGCCCGAACCTTCACCCATGACAAAACCGTCTCGGTCGACGTCATAGGGGCGGCTGGCTGCTTTGGGGTTATCCGCGTATTTGGTCGACAGCGCCTTGCAAGCGTTGAATCCAGCGATACCGATTTCGCAAATGCACCCTTCGCCACCACCGGCAACCATTACGTCAGCGTCACCGGCACGGATAATGCGGCTTGCGTCACCAATAGCGTGAGCACCGGTCGAACATGCAGTCACAACCGAATGGTTCGGGCCTTTGAATCCATGGCGGATCGACACCTGACCCGAGGCCAGGTTAATCAGCGCGCCTGGAATAAAGAAAGGCGACACCCGTCGAGGGCCCTTGTCACGGATCAGGTTAGCCGTTGCTGCAATGGAGCCCAGCCCACCGATACCTGAACCGATAAGAACACCAGTGCGCAAACGCGCCTCTTCATCCTCGGGCAGCCAGTCGGAATCCTTGCAGGCCATTTCAGCAGCTGCAATCGAGTACAGAATGAAGTCTTCGATCTTGCGCTGCTCTTTCGGCGGCATCCAGTCGTCAGGATTGAATGTCCCGTCGGTGCCGTCGCCTCGCGGAACTTCGCAGGCATACGTTGTGGTGACCCCACTTGCCTCAGCATCAAATTGCGTGATCGGGCCTGCACCGGATTCCCCATCCAGCAACCGCGACCATGTTTCCTCGACCCCGCTGGCCAATGGAGTGACCAACCCAAGACCGGTTACAACGACTCTGCGCATAAAATGCCTCTTGCCTGCTTCCTGTTTGAGAAACGCTCATACCCCGGGCCGGGGTGCGGGGGCAAGAGCAAGGCGCAATCATCATACAAGCAGATTGAGCGGAACATCTACAGTATACACTCTTGCAATGCGGCTCCTGGCCAGATGAAAGCCCGCCCTTTCACTGGACATGAAAGGGCGGAACCTGTTGTTTTGGAAGAAATCTTACTGAAACGCCGCAACCGGTTCGTGCGCTGTGCTGGCAACATTCAGCGCATCTGAAAGCTCGAGCGTCTTTCTGAACAGCGCGCGGCCAACCAAGGCGCCCGAAATATTCGGGATATAAGCCAACCGCGAGATATCATCTGTCGTGCGGACCACACCGCTTGCGATGATCGGTGTGCGAGATGTCTCTGCCAGCCCCGAGATCAGGCCCAGCTGTGCCTCAACGTCTTCCATGTCGCTATCGATATCAGTGACCAGAATTGCCGCAAACGGCGTTTCTGAAAACGCTTCGATAAAGGCCTCTGGTGTAAACGCACTTTGACTACGCCAACCGTCGGTCATCACCGAGCCTTGCCATACGTCCACGGCCAGAACGATTTGGTCCGGGTAGAGTTTGGCCAGTTCTTTCACCAGATTTGGATCCCACGCAGCCATAGTGCCGATAACAATCCGGCCTGCGCCCTTGTCGATCCAATGCTCGACTTGCTCGCGCGATCTCATACCACCTGCCAACTGCACAGGGATTTCGGCAGAACGGATGATCTCTTCAACCAACTCCGAATTGGTATCGCGCCCTTCAATCGCGTCAAAATCGGTCAAGTGCATCCACTCGGCTCCAGCATCGGCCCAACTGCGTGCCGTTTCTGCGGGATTCACGTGCCAAATCATGGCCTCATCCAGACGACCCTTGTCCAGTGTGACACAGCGGCCGTTCTGCAGTTCCATCGTAGGGTAAATCCTCATGAGCTTGCTCCTCCGCTCAATCGCAACGTCAATAAAGGATACCATACCCTCAACCCTATCGGCGAGAATTTCCAGTTTCGGCAAACCAAAGGCAATTTGCGGCACGATCAAAGAGAAAGGTTAAGCCAGTTTGGGCGGCCCGTTTCTTTTCAGCAGGTTCACCTGACTTCCCATATAGTCGCGCTCGGCCATGAGCTCATAACCAAGCTTTGCCGCCAGATTCTGCGACGCGTGGTTTTCAGCATCAATCAGGGAAACCAGTGGTCCAGGCATTATTCTGTCAAACCAGTCATGTGCGGCCTGAGCCGCTTCAAGACCAAATCCCTGCCCCTGGGCTTCTGGTGCCAATAGCCATCCGGCCTCGGGAAAGCTGTCGAAGTCGTCGCCTAACCCTCGGTTACGATAGAAAAAGCCAGCTTGACCTATCATCTGACGATTCGACTGTCGAAAGACGGCCCATTGGCCAAAACCGGCCATCTGCCAGTGGCCGGCATTCCTCAGAAAGGATTCCCACGCTTCGCCCCGCGATAGCGGTTCCCGGCCAAGATGGCGCACAACACAAGGGTTCCGCCAAATCTCAGCGTAACGACTAAAGTCGTCGGGACGCATAGCGCAAAGCATCAGACGTGCCGTATTTATCATCGGGGTGGATCGTAGCATGCCCTGCCCGCTCAGAATTTCCTGCCTCGCGTAAATGGTTGCGGGTCAATAGCTATCTGGCAAGCGCGAATTCCGGCTGGGCAAAAAAAACGGCGCCTCCGTTGCCCGGAAGCGCCGTTTTAGCGGATAAAGAAGGTCTTAAGACGCTTCAGAGATGAATTTGACGGCGTCGCCAAAAGTTTGGATGGTTTCGGCTGCGTCATCAGGAATCTCGATGCCGAACTCTTCTTCGAAGGCCATAACCAGTTCAACAGTGTCCAGGCTGTCTGCACCCAGATCGTCGATGAAGGACGCGTTTTCGGTCACTTTATCTTCTTCAACACCCAAGTGCTCAACAACGATCTTTTTAACGCGATCTGCGACGTCGCTCATGTCTATTCCTCATTTCATTTCAGGGCATAGTGCCCGGTTCTGCCCTTGCCCGCTCAGGCTGGCCTTGATGTGCCCGTTCTGGGCGGTTTAGGTCCCCGATTACCGGGTAAGTAGAAGGTTGACCATCCGGCCAGCCCCTGCATATGTGCGCCGCCTATAACACAGACAACGCCCGAGGCAAACGCTTTCGCGCCCACCTCGATCCGCGCTCACAACATGGCCATACCGCCGTTCACATGCAAGGTGGTTCCGGTAACATATCCGGCTTCGGCACTTGCAAGATACAGCACAGCCGCAGCAATTTCCGAGGGGTCACCCATACGACCGGCAGGAACCTGCGTCAAAATCCCAGATTTCTGATCCTCGGTCAGTTTGTCGGTCATTGCAGTCGTAATGAAACCGGGTGCCACCGCATTGGCGGTGATTCCACGGCTGGCAACCTCATAGGCCAACGATTTGGTCATGCCCACCATGCCTGCTTTGGATGCAGCATAGTTGGCCTGTCCCGGGTTCCCTGTCGCACCCACCACCGATGAGATATTAATGATCCGGCCCCAGCGCGCTTTCATCATGCCCCTCAAAACGCCTTTGCACAGCCGGGCAGTAGATGTCAGGTTGACGTCGATCACGCTCTGCCACTCCTCATCGGACATGCGCATGAACAGATTGTCTCGCGTGATCCCGGCATTATTCACCAGGATATCAACCGATCCCATTGCCTCAGCAGCCTGCTTCGGAAGGGCTGTCACCGCCTCGGCATCACTCAGGTTGCAGGGCAGAACATGGGCGCGTTCACCCAATTCGTCGGCCAGAGCCTGTAGCGGCTCAACTCGCGTTCCAGACAAAGCCACAGTTGCACCGGCCGCATGCAAACTTCGCGCAATTTCGCCACCGATCCCGCCCGATGCACCGGTGATCAGTGCATTCTTACCTGTCAAATCAAACATTCGGTCTTCCTCTTGATGCTCGGTGTCTTACGATTCGGCCTGAGTCACATTCTGCACGTCATCAGGCGTACCGACAGCTTTACCAACGATCGCACGGTCAATTTTGCGAATCATACCGGACAGAGCTTTGCCCGCCCCGATTTCCCAAGTTTCACTCACGCCTTGCGCAACCATGTACAGTACGCTTTCGCGCCAGCGAACCGAACCTGTGACCTGCTCGATCAGCAACCCACGGATCAGATCGGGATCTGTGACAGCCTCGGCCCGCACATTGGCAACCAATGGCACGGCAGGAGCTTTGATTTCGACATTTGCCAGGGCTTCGGCCATGACATCAGCTGCAGGTTGCATCAATGCACAGTGGAAAGGTGCGCTGACGGGCAACATGACCGCGCGCTTGGCGCCTTTTTCTTTGGCGATTTCGGCGGCGCGTTCCACAGCAGCCTTTGCGCCTGATACCACGACTTGTGTGGGATCATTGTCATTGGCAGCCTGACAAACTTGACCCTGGGCAGCTTGGTCTGCAACAGCGCGCACAGCATCAAGATCCAATCCAAGAATAGCGGCCATTGCGCCCTCTCCAACGGGAACCGCACTCTGCATCGCTTGCCCGCGGGTGCGCAAAAGGCGCGCCGTATCAGCGACCGACAATGCCCCTGCCGCAGCGAGCGCGGAGTATTCCCCCAGCGAATGCCCAGCGACAAAACCAGCATCTGCAATCGAAATCCCATTGGCCTCCAGGGCTCGCATCGCAGCCATCGAGGTCGCCATTAGCGCTGGCTGCGCGTTCTGGGTTAGGGTCAGGTCCGCAATATCACCTTCCCAGATCAGATCGCTCAGCTTTTCCCCGAGCGCCTCGTCCACCTCGTCGAATACAGCCTGTGCAGCCGGATAGGCCTCGGCCAGAGCCTTACCCATACCGATAGTCTGGGCACCTTGCCCCGGGAAAACAAATGCGCGTGTCATTGCAACCTCTTGGATGACGTTAGGTTGCCGCGGGGTGTAAACCGACAGACCGCGCGGCACAAGCTTTGCCTGATCTCTGCACTTTGGCACCGGCTCTGTGCATCCCTTGCTATTGTGTCCTAGGCTTGTAGCGGTAGGTTGTTGCATACGATCCACCTTCCGGAGCCTCAGATGCCTTCGTCAAACACCTTCTCAAGCTATGGAAGCGTAACCAAGACTTTTCACTGGCTGACCGCGTTACTTATCTTCACCGCATTCCCTCTGGGGTGGGTCGCCAACGGATTGGCCCATGCGATTTACGATCCTGCAATAGCCACAACCGAAGATGACATTGCACGCGCCGCCAGCCTTTTTTCTCTCCATAAAACCGTCGGGGTCACTGTTTTCTTCGTCGCGCTCGCGCGTATCTTGTGGGCGATAACGCAGACCAAACCCGGCCTATTGAACGCAGAGAACAAGCCCGAGGCCTTTGCAGCTGAAACCGTGCATTGGCTGCTTTACGCATCTTTGGTTCTGGCCCCATTGACTGGGTGGACTCATCACGCTGCCGCCGAAGGTTTCGCTCCGATTTTGTGGCCCTTCGGACAGGGCCTACCCCTTGTACCAAAATCCGAGTATCTGGCAGAGCTGACCGGAAGCCTACATTGGCTGTTCGTCTGGACACTGGCCGGGTCAGTCGCGCTGCACGTCGCCGGGGCGCTAAAACACCACATTATCGATAAAGACAGCACGCTGCGCCGAATGATGCCGGGCGCCTCGGATGCACCGGAACCGCCAAAGCAAAGCCATTCAATGACGCCCGCTTTGGCCTCTTTGGCCATTTGGGGTGCCGTTCTGGTCGGAGGATGGTCAATCGGCGCGTTTGACCACCAATCTACAGCTAGCACAGAGGTCGCAGAACTGACCCAGGTACAGTCCGACTGGAACGTCCAGGAAGGCAATCTAAGCATTACCATCACCCAGCTGGGCAGCCCGGTAACCGGCAGCTTTTCCGATTGGACCGCTGCAATCGCTTTCGAAGATCCGCCCACGCCGGGCTTAGCCGGATCAGCAGATGTCACAATCGCGATAACGTCGCTCAAGCTCGGGACAGTCACAGATCAGGCAATGGGTGCTGATTTCTTCGACAGTGCGCAATTTCCAACCGCTCAATTCAAAGCTGATCTCTTCAAAACTGAGGACGGGTACGAAGCGCGCGGCGCGTTGACCATTCGCGACAAGAGTGTGGACGTAGTGTTGCCATTTACTCTCGACCTTCAGGATGACAGCGCAGCTATATCAGGACAGCTTGATCTGAACCGGCTGGATTTCGACATCGGCACTTCGCAGTCGACCGAGGATTCGCTGGGTTTTGCTGTTACAGTATCAGTTGATCTTACAGCAAAACGTGGCAACTAAGAAAATGGGCCGCCGAAGGGTTACTCCGGCGGCCTCGTTTCAACTCGTTGCAATGGTATTAGTCGGCCTTCTGGGCTTCGACTGAAATCTGAAGTTCGACTTCGTCACTTACGAATGGCGCGAACTGACCAAGGTCGAACTCACTACGCACCAAGGTGGCGGTGGCGTCGAAACCGGCCCAGGGCTTTCCTGCCATAGGATGTTCACCCACTTGGTTCAGCTTGGCATCCAGAACAACCGATTTGGTCACGCCGTTCATAGTCAGATCGCCAGTGATGTTGGCAGTGTTTTCGCCCGTGACTTCGATACCAGTAGAAGTAAAGGTCACCATTTCTCCTTCGGTCACACCAAAGAAATCTTCGGACATAAAGTGGTCTTCACGTGGCTTCCAACCGGTAATCATCTCAACCACTGGCATGGAAACTGTAACACTGGATGCAGCCGGGTTTTCCTGATCGAACATGATCTCGCCTTCAAACCCCGAGAACATGCCATGGGTGGTCGAGAAGCCAAGGTGGTTATAGCTGAAAAGAACTTGGCTGTGGCTTGAGTCCAGAACGTATTTTTCGGCGCCGGCAAATGCCGTTGTGGCCGAAACCGCGAGCGCTGCTGCAAGAAGGGTGGATTTCATGATAATCTCCGCAATTTTGTAGATGCAAACCTCTTGGGTTGCTCGACAACGAAAATGTGCTGCCCTAGGGCAGCACACAAGTAATATTATTTCACAATATCTGTTCTTAATTGAACAGAATAAAACTCAGGCGAAAATTGTTACACTTCCGCTAAGTTGACCTTTAAGCGCTCGGCTGACATCCGCCGATTCAAGCGGCAATTTCATCAACAGGCTGCCGTCCACATCGAACAACTCGATCTGGTCTTCAATGAAACGGGCACCACCCAGGCTGTCATAGCTCCGGCGCAAAACTGTCTGCGGGCGGCCATTTTCATTTTTTTGCAATACCCGGACCTCGCGGCGGATCGGGTCAAAATACGCATCAGGACGCGCGTCCAGAACTTCGATCGTCAGAAGGCTGACACCTACCAGAAGGAACATCAGAGAAGCCGCCAATTTGATCGGCCAGACTTCAGCGGCCATTGCCGTGCTGGGCATCAACCACATGGAAAAGGCAGAAACTATCAGTAGCGCACCAGCCACACGGGCCAGAACCATCCGAGCTTTCCAATTTGGTGCAAAGCTAATGAGCACCGGCACTGACTTTTCAAAACTTACGCCTGTGGCGGATTTCTCGAAGGTATTTGTGTTAATCGCGGTCATTTTCAGTACCCTGTTTCTCAGGTTGCCGTTCCAACTTTTGTCAGTCCGGTTAATTTCCGGTATACAAAACAACTTTGAGCCGAAAAGCGTCAGGAATTGGGCAGCGCAGAGGAAATAGCGCGACTTCACAAAGGCATCTGTGGCAGGCCTTGCCCCCAGCGTACAAACGTGTATATCGGGCCATCCTTCGCAAACGATATGAATCGCGCAGCCTCTCGTGGCAGGGTCGCGAAGGACGAAACGGCCCCGCCTATGAAATGCGCCTTGATAGAAACAGGAGTGCACATGCCACTATATGAGCATGTAATGATCGCGCGTCAGGATTTGTCCAACGCGCAGGCAGAAAGCCTCGTCGAACATTTCGGCACCGTTCTGGCTGACAATGGCGGCAACGTCATCGACAGCGAGTACTGGGGCGTCAAGACGATGGCCTACAAGATCAACAAGAACCGCAAGGGTCACTATTCCTTCCTCAAGACCGACGCTCCCGCTGGCGCCGTTCAGGAAATGGAACGCCTGATGCGCCTGCATGACGACGTTATGCGCGTTCTGACCATCAAGGTAGACGAGCACAACGAGGGCCCTTCGGTCCAGATGCAGAAGCGCGACGAGCGCGAAGGCCGCCGCGAGCGCCGTTGATTAACGCCTGAAGAAAGGACACTAAACCATGGCCGCAAAACCATTTTTCCGCCGCCGCAAGGTCTGCCCGTTCTCGGGTGAGAACGCGCCGAAGATCGACTATAAAGACACTCGTCTGCTGCAGCGTTACATCTCTGAGCGTGGCAAGATTGTACCTTCGCGCATCACCGCCGTTTCGGCGAAAAAGCAGCGTGAACTGGCCCGTGCTATCAAGCGCGCCCGCTTCCTCGCCCTGCTGCCCTACGCCGTTAAGTAAGGAGATACTGACATGCAAGTTATCCTGCTGGAACGCGTTGCGAAACTGGGTCAGATGGGCGACGTCGTTGACGTCAAGTCCGGTTATGCCCGCAACTTCCTGTTGCCTCAGGGCAAAGCGCTGAGCGCATCGGACGCCAACATCGCGTCGTTCGAAGCCCAGAAAGCGCAGCTTGAAGCCCGCAACCTGGAATCCAAGAAAGAATCTGAAGCGCTGGCTGAAAAGCTGGACGGACAGCAATTCATCGTGATTCGCTCGGCCTCGGATGCCGGCGCACTGTACGGATCGGTCACCCCGCGTGACGCCGCAGACGCCGCTACCGAAGCAGGTTTCACTGTCGACAAGAAGCAGATTGCCTTGATCGCACCGATCAAGGATCTGGGTCTGCACACAGTCGCAGTTAAACTGCACCCCGAGGTTGAAGTGAAAATCGAAATGAACGTTGCTCGTTCGCAAGAAGAAGCCGAACTACAGGCATCTGGCAAATCGATTCAGGAACTGGCCGCCGAAGAAGAAGCCGCCGCAGAATTCGAAATCGCCGAGCTGTTCGACGATATCGGGTCCGCCGCTTCCGACGACGACGATCTGGTTGCTCAGGATGCTTCGGCCGAAGAAGACGAAGCTAAAGCCTGATCCTCGGGTTTCGAATTGAACAAGAAAGGCCGCACGATCTGTGCGGCCTTTTTTATGCCTCCGCCCGGCGAAATCCAGCTTGGGCCCCGGCCTTTGCTTGCGGTCATCAATAGGTTTCCTATCATCGCATAATAACTATTCGGAGACGATCAATGACATTTCTTCTGCGCCGCAGTGTATTGGCATTATTGATAATTGCACCCTTTGCGGCGTGCGGAGGGCCCGATACCCCAACCCAGAACACGTTTGATCCTCCGCTCTATCCCAACGAAACACCGGAACTGCGGGCCTCCATAAACAAATGGGCCGACCACTACGAAGTGCCGCGCGAACTGGTGCACAAGCTAGCAATTCGCGAAAGCACCCACCGACCTTGGGCTGTGAATCGGCCCTATTATGGCTTGCTGCAAATCCTGCCGGCCACAGCTCGTTCAATGGGATATACTGGAAACGCCAAAGGCCTTTTGGATGCAGACACAAATCTCGAATTTGCCGGGAAATATCTGCGGGGCGCTTGGCTATTGTCCGACGGCGACCAGCAACGCGCCATATTCCTTTACGCAAAAGGGTTCTATCCCGAAGCCAAGGCACGTGGGATGCTGGTCGAAACAGGGCTACGTCCGGAATAACCGGATTTACCCCGAAACGAATCATCTGAGACATGCTGTTTCGGACCATTCTGTTGCCATTACATCGCAATATGACTACACAAGGCGAACAATTTGCTTGCACAATGCCCTGTGGTTGACGCAACGTATACCCCTAAGGACAAGTCTGGCATGTCTTGGGGGAGAGATATGCCGCCACAAGGGTTGGACAGGTGAAACTTATAGATTTGGCCGCGGTCGACCACACAGAGAAGTCGGCCGCTGACGTTATAAACGCCGTCTGCGAAGAGCTTGGCTTCGACTATGCGTCTTATGCCACCTTTAACCCTGTGAAAGGTGATGTGCAGGGCTATGCAAACTATCCTGATGAGTGGAAAATCCACTATGGCAGCCAGGGCTTTCATCACTTCGATCCGACGCTTTATCAATCTGTCCTAAGCATTGCACCCGTTGATTGGGGACGCTTTGATCAGGACGAGAAGTTCAACGCGGTGTTCCGTGACGCCCATGATTTTGGCATTAGTTCCAGAGGGTTAACAGTTCCTGTTCGTGGACCTTATGGTGAATGCGGACTGTTAAACGTTACCCGGGACTGTTCGGATTCCGAATGGGATAAGCTAAAGAAACATGTCATGGGTGATCTGCAACTTGCTGCCGTTCAAGCCCACGATACTGTTATGCAATCCGGCTTGCTGGCCAAAGCTCTTTACCTGCCCACGCTGTCCACACGCGAACAGGAAATCCTCCAATGGGTAGCTGACGGAAAGTCGCAACAAGATATCGGTGATATTTTGTCTATTTCACACCGTACCGTCGAAGTTCATATGCGGTCCGGGCGTGAAAAGTTGGGCGCACTGACCACCTCACAGGCTATTGGTCGTGCGATCGGCCTGGGTCTAATTGCCCCTGGTTAATCAAAAAAAAGCACTTCTACGGGAAATCCCTAATAGTCTGCGCTTATTTCTTGGTTAACCTAATCCCTACGGTAACCAGACTGTAGGGGGATGGAAATGATCATCGTTATTGATGGTATTAATCAACATAAGTTCAAAGATGTCTTGGATGACATGTTCAAACTGCGCGCTCGTGTTTTCGGCGATCGCCTTGGTTGGGAGGTCAATATTGAGGATGGGCGCGAGCGCGACCACTTCGATGATCTGCATCCAGCACATGTAGTCAGCATCGACGACGAGGGGGACGTTGTCGGGTGCATGAGACTACTGCAAACCAAAGGACCGCATATGCTGTCCGATGTTTTCCATTCGATCCTGGATGGAGAACCTCCAATTCGGAGCGCGCAAGTCTGGGAAGCCACCCGGTTCTGTGTCGATACTAAAAAACTGGGCCGAGGGCGCGGTGAAAATTCTGTATCCTATGTGACCAGCGAAGTTATGATTGGCTCTTTCGAATATGCCAAAGCGGCTGGCGTTCTTGACTCGATCGCGGTGATTGATCCAGTTATGAACCGCGTTCTGCAAAGGTCCGGTAACGCGCCTTATGACTACCTCGGCAGTGCTAAGCCCATGGGTAAAGTCGTAGCCATGGCCGCTTTGATGGACTGCTCAGATGAGAGAATTTCCGGAATTCGGGAATATGCGAACATCGCTCACGATGTATTCCTGACGGACGAGCAGGCAATAGATCTGTATGCCAGAAACAAAACACCGGCAGATACAGGTGTGGCGAATTACGACCACCAGCCACTAAGCCAGATGGAAAAATACTTTGTCGAACAGATGAATTCGGCAACCACAAAAGCCGAAGCCGAAGCTGTATTGAACCTGATCGAAGCAGTTTCGGATCGGTTCACCCCAGAGCAGAAAACTGCTCTGCTAAGGACCCCCCGTGCTTTTGCTCATGAGGCCTGACCCCCTCACCTCATAGCATAAAGCCACCCACACGGAGCCGTCTTTTTCAGACGGCTCCGTTTTTTGTGCCCATAAGAATTCTATGGGCAGAAGAG
Source organism: Ruegeria sp. CDSC021 (assembly GCF_059610845.1). Taxonomy (NCBI): domain Bacteria; kingdom Pseudomonadati; phylum Pseudomonadota; class Alphaproteobacteria; order Rhodobacterales; family Roseobacteraceae; genus Ruegeria; species Ruegeria sp. CDSC021. The sequence goes on along the minus strand of NZ_JBXWOK010000001.1, from coordinate 195,605 downwards.
GATTACTCCTCTTCCAATGCCTCTACGGCTTTCTGCAGGTCGTCTTTGCTGACTTCTTTATCCGCAACCTGGGCCAGCTCGACGATATAGTCGATGACTTTGTCTTCGAAGATCGGCGCGCGCAGTTGCTGCTGCATCTGAGCGTTCTGCTGCACGAACTCAAAGAACTGGCGTTCCTGACCAGGGTATTGGCGCGCCTGGTTCATGATCGCTTGGGTCATCTCGGCATCGGTGACTTCAACTTCGGCCTTCTGGCCCAGCTCGGCCAGCAACAGGCCAAGACGCACGCGGCGTTCGGCCAGCTTGTTGTGCTCGTCAGTCGGTTCGATCTCTTCGTGGTCGTGGCCTTCCACTTCCGGGTTTTCTTCGTGCCACAGCTGGTGTGCGATCTGCTTGGCCTCGGCATCTACCAGCGACGGTGGCAGATCAAACGAAACCTTCACGTCCAATGCGTCCAGCAGAGCACGCTTCATCACCGCCCGCGAAGCACCGCTATATTCCGCTTCCAGACGTTCTGAAATCTGGCCTTTCAGCGCTTCCAAGTCTTCTGCACCAAATTTGGTGGCCAGCTCATCGTTGATCTCGGCGGCGACGGGTTCTTTCACATCCTTGACGGTGCAGGTAAACACAGCGTCTTTGCCGGCCAGATGCTCGGCACCGTACTCTTCGGGGAAGGTGACGTTTACGTCTTTTTCTTCCTCGGCCTTTACGCCAACCAGCTGCTCTTCGAAACCGGGGATGAAGCTATTGGAACCCAGAACCAGCGGATAGTCTTCAGCGGATCCGCCCTCGAACTCTTCGCCATCAACCTTGCCGACAAAATCGAACACAATCTGGTCGCCGTCCTTGGCTTTCGAGCCTTTGCGGCGGGATTTGAAATCCTGCGCGGTTTCGGCCAGGTTGCCCAGCGCTTCTTCAACGGCCGCGTCATCGGCTTTGACAACCAGCTTTTCCAATTCAACCGATTTCAGGTCGACCTCAGGGATGGCAGGCAGGGCCTCATAAGACATCTCGACATGTACGTCGTCGCCTTCTTTCCAATCCTCATTGGTCATCTTCACCTGAGGCTGAAGTGCCGGACGCTCACCGCTGTCTTCGAAATGCTGGTTCATTGCACCGTCGATGCTTTCTTGCATCGCCTCGCCAAGCAGACGCTGACCGAACTGCTTTTTCAACAGTGCCATCGGTACCTTGCCTTTGCGGAAGCCCTTCATCTCGACTTCAGGCTGTGCTTCGACCAGTTTCTCGTTAACTTTGTCGTCCAGCTCAGCTGCGGATACGACAATGTTATAGCCGCGTTTCAGACCTTCGTTCAGCGTCTCGGTAACCTGCATTATGGTAGTCCCCATAGGATTCGGGGCGCGCAAAACGGCGCGCCGGGCAAATTTGAGGCCTTCTATTTGCCCAGCCGCCCGCGTGCAAGGGGCAAAGCCCGGATCAGCCTTGTTTTGCCGCCGATTTGACCAAAAAAACGCCCCGGACCTGGCCGGAGCGTTCTTGAGGAATTGTTCGCGGGATCAGAACTTCCAGCGCGCACCCAGCACCCAAGCCTCGTTGTCATCGAAACTCGTGGTGTCATCAAAATCATGGTTACGGTATTTCAAGTAGGCATCGGTATTAATACTGTCGATGCGCTGTACCACAGCGATACCCCAGGCCTTAGTACTCGAGCCGTCGATCGAGAAATCAGATCCGTCGAAATAGTCGATGCCGATACCAGTCTTACCCCATGACACCCAATCGTCTTCATACGCAAGCTTCGCATACCAATAATTCGGGTCACTGGCACCGCTGGAAGTGTCATCTCTTGTACCCAAAGCTGCGGTTACACTGAAACCACTGGGCAGCAGAACCGAGGCGGACCCGATTGTGTCTTTTCTCTCCCCGGATCTGCTATCGTAATCGCGCACGGCGTAGGCGAGGGATGCAGCAATCTCCACCCCGTTGGATAAGGTATTTCCATAGGACACCGACACATCGTAGTAATCATCGTCATCGCTGCTGGACAGGATGTTTTGACCATAGGCTATGGCTGCTGAAAACCCATTGAAATCCGGCGTGTCATAGCGAATGCGCCCGCGCCGTGATCCATCGAAGTTATCAGAGGTGTCACCAACGGTAATGCCGCTGAGCATACCATCAGCCTCACGGTAGAAAAATGCGCCATTCTCATCGTTGGTAAAGGAATAGAGCGCGGTACCAACATAGGACAGATCGGATTCTGCCGCCCCGTCCGAGGCCATGCTGCCCTGCCCGGCAGAGAACTTACCAAAGCCCCCCTTCAGCGCAAAATCGACATGCCGAATATCTTCGCGGTTCCAGCCATCGGTGTTTGTCCCATCCTGATTGGCGCTCCCCGTGCTGGGCAGGCCCAGACCGGATTCGAACCGGAAGGTAAACTCATTGCTGCCATAGGGTTGCATCAAGAACAGCCCGACCCGGCTGTTTGACAGATCATTGTCCAGCAAACGGGTTTCCGTTTCATCGCCGTCGTCAACCGAGACAATGACGGGGTTAAACTGGCCATATAGCTCAACATAACCGCCGCTGTTATTGTTATATCTAAGCTCTGCCGCTGCTGGGATGGCCGATGCAGCGGTCAGGCAGGTCGCAATCGTGCTTATTGATACTTTCTGGGTCATAGTCATTCACCATAATGGATCCATTTACGGGCACTGCTCGCTTGTGCGCGATTTCTCTATGATCCCCTGTCTCGGGCCCATTCAGCTCGCGCATCTTGTGCGAATATAACCGCAGCTGAAGGGTGTTAATTTGATCTACTTCAAAACGATAGAATATATGTCATCCAAGTCACCCAGACCGCTTGCCGCGATACTGACGCCTGACCTGAATTTCACCATACGCTCATTTTGGGGCATCGAATACTGCAGCGGCGGATTTTCGCCGAGGCGATTAAGAACCCACTTCCCGCAAAACCCGTGGCAACTGTTCGGGCAAATCTTCGGCGATCAACCCCGGCCCGAAAGATCGCGCACATTCCACATGCAGCCATGCCGCAGTTTCCGCGGCCTGCAAAGGCGAGAACCGCCGCGCCAGCAACCCGGTGATAAACCCCGCCAACACGTCCCCGGCCCCGGCTGTCGCCAACCAGGGCGCCGCACGTTCATAAACGGCCGAATTCACTGAGCATTGCCCGTTCGGATCCGCAATCACGGTATCGGGTCCCTTGAACAAAACCACGCACCCTGCCCGCCCGGCAGCCTCTCGGGTGGCGTCCACTTTGGAATAGGCCGGACCCTTGATGGGAACCGCTTTCAGTTTTTCCGCAATGTCCGGGAACAACCGTGCAAACTCGCCGCCATGCGGAGTGAGAACACAGTTTTCATGCAGCATCTCGAACAGGGCTGCAGGATCATCCGCAAAAGCCGTCAGTGCGTCAGCATCCAGAACCGTCGCCCGCTCCGCAGCCAACGCAACCGGCACCAGATCGCGCGCACGGTCCAGCCCCAATCCGGGGCCGAGACACAGAGCGTTCAGCCGCTCATCCTCTAGGATTTTCGAGAGACCATCCGCGCTCTCGACCCGCTGCAACATGACCGCCGTCACTTGCACCGAAACCTCCATCTGAGCCGCAGGAGGCACGCCCAGAGTCACCAGCCCCGCCCCAATCCGCAGCGCCCCCCGCGCTGCCAGCCGCGCAGCGCCGGTTTTGCCGGGGCCTCCGGTCATGATCAAGGCGTGGCCGTGCGAGTATTTGTGCTCAAACGAAGCCTTGCTGAGACTCTGTGGCAATCCACTTTCATCTACCAATCGAGACAGCACTCTCCCCAAACGTCGCTCGCTATGCAGATCAGCCAAAGACATGCGCGAGATCGAACCGAGATCGCTTGGTGAAGACAGCCCAATGTCAACTATGACGGTCTTTCCACAGAACTGGGCCCCTACGTCCAGAAGATGTCCACGCTTTTTGCTATGAAACGTCACTGTTAGGTGGGCGCCAACAATTACACCTTCGTCCCCCAGAATCCTACCGCTATCAGCGCAAAGACCAGACGGAATGTCGACCGAAACGACGCGCGGCCACCACGGATCGGCATCCGCCTCTGAACCTATCTGAAGCTTGGAAAGAGCAGGTTTCAATCCACCAATCTGACGTATCAGCCCTGTTCCAAACAAAGCATCCAATATCAAATCAGGGCCTTGCGAACTTGACGGTCGGGCTGCGTGTTTCTCCAACTTGGAAACTTCACGTTTGGTCGGTGTCGGCAGGGTAAGCTTAGAAACTTCACCCAGCTCCAGCCACCGCTCATAATTCACCCGCGCATCCGGCGGCAGCTTCTCTAGGTCGCCATACAGAAACACCGCGACCTCCCACCCTTGCTCCCGCAAAAGCCTGGCCACGACGAACCCGTCCCCACCGTTGTTTCCTGGCCCACACAAGACAACTGCCCGCAACGGATCCTCTTCATCTGGCCGCGGATACGTCAGGGAACGCGAGGGGCTGGCCCCTCGCCTGTCCAACTCTGGCCACTCCTCGAAAATCGCCTCGACAACACCCTGCCCAGCCCGTTCCATCAGCTCAAGACCGGTCACCTCACCGGACTCAATGGCCGCTTGTTCGATCGCCCGCATCTGTGCTGCAGTCAGTAAATCTGTCATGCTGAACCCTCGTGCGATTCAATTTTGACTATTTTTTGTGCAAACTGTTCAAAATTTCACCGGCCACCCAATTTCCATGCAACCCGGCATCGCCATTTTCTCATTCACATTGCCGCCCGATCTTAGACGTGGTCAGTGCCATCCTGACAAGAGTTAAAGGGAGCCCGGTATGAAGAAGATCGAAGCGATCATCAAGCCGTTCAAACTGGACGAAGTGAAAGAGGCGCTGCAGGACGTCGGAGTCCAGGGCCTCAGCGTGATCGAGGTCAAGGGGTTTGGCCGTCAGAAAGGTCACACTGAACTTTACCGCGGCGCGGAATATGTGGTCGACTTTCTGCCCAAGGTGAAGGTCGAGGTTGTGCTGGACGACGATCTGGTCGATGCCGCCATCGAAGCCATCGTTTCCGCCGCCAAAACCGACAAGATCGGCGACGGCAAGATCTTTGTCTCACCCGTCGAACAAGCAATTCGCATCCGTACCGGCGAAACCGGTTCGGACGCACTGTAACAAGACCAAATCTTCAATTCAGAGGAATCAAGAGAATGAGCAAGGACGCAGTTCTTCAGCTAATCAAGGACGAAGGCGCCGAATATGTCGACGTCCGCTTCACTGACCCGCGCGGCAAACTGCAGCACGTCACCCTGGTAGCCGATCAGGTAGATGAAGACTTCCTTGAAGAAGGCTTCATGTTCGATGGCTCTTCCATCGCTGGCTGGAAGTCCATCGAAGCCTCGGACATGAAACTGATGGTCGATACCAACAGCGCCTATGTCGATCCGTTCTACGCAGAGAAAACCATCTGCGTGCATTGCTCAGTTGTCGAGCCCGACACCGGCGAAGCTTATGAGCGTGACCCGCGCGGCACCGCCCAGAAAGCCGAAGCCTACTTGAAAGCAACCGGTATCGGCGACGTGGCCTATATGGGTCCTGAAGCCGAGTTCTTCCTGTTCGACGACGTTCGTTTTTCCAACAGCATCAACAAAGTATCTTACGAAGTTGATGCAACTGATGCGTCCTGGAACACCGACACCGAATACGAGATGGGCAACATGGGCCACCGCCCGGGCGTTAAGGGCGGTTACTTCCCGGTCAACCCGATCGACGAAGCCCAGGATCTGCGTTCGGAAATGCTGTCGACCATGAAGCGTCTGGGCATGAAGGTCGACAAGCATCACCACGAGGTTGCGTCGTGCCAGCACGAGCTTGGCCTGATCTTTGACAGCCTGACCAAACAGGCAGATGAGCTGCAGAAGTTCAAATACATCATCCACAACGTGGCGCATGCATACGGCAAATCGGCGACCTTCATGCCGAAGCCAATCGCAGGCGACAACGGTACCGGCATGCATGTGAACATGTCGATCTGGAAGGACGGCAAGCCTCTGTTTGCTGGCGACAAGTATGCTGATCTGTCGGACGAGGCACTGTTCTTCATCGGTGGTATCCTGAAGCACGCCAAGACATTGAATGCCTTCACCAACCCGGCGACCAACAGCTACAAGCGACTGATCCCCGGATTTGAAGCCCCCGTCCTGCGTGCTTACTCGGCTCGTAACCGTTCGGGTTGTGTCCGTATTCCGTGGACTGAAAGCCCGAAAGCCAAGCGCGTCGAGGCCCGCTTCCCCGATCCGGCAGCGAACCCCTATCTGGCGTTTGCCGCTCTGCTGATGGCCGGTCTGGACGGCATCAAGAACAAGATCGATCCGGGCGAAGCCATGGACAAGAACCTCTACGATCTGCCTGCCGAAGAACTGGCCGACATCCCGACCGTTTGCGGCTCGCTGCGTGAGGCTCTGGAAGCTCTGGCATCGGATCACGACTTCCTGCTGCAGGGCGACGTGTTCACCAAAGACCAGATCGACGGCTACATCGCGCTGAAGATGGACGAAGTCGAAACCTACGAACACACGCCGCACCCGGTTGAGTACGGCATGTATTACAGCTGCTGATCCAGAATTTTCGTCGAAAATTCTAAAGGGGCGTCCATCGGGCGCCCCTTGTTTCGTTTGGCCCGATCTTTCACACTTGCCATTACCCCGGTTAGGAGAGATCGCATGTCAGCCGAAACCGCATTCGCCCCGTTCTCGGATTTCGTCACTTCGAAAGAGGAACTGGAACGCATCACCGGCGCGCCCCTTCCCCAGATCATCGCCAAGGAACAAGCCGCGCTGGACGGCATGTGCCGCGACTTTATTGCCAAGTCGACCTTCTGCCTGATCGCTTCGGCCAATCCGGGTGGTTATCTGGATATCTCTCCTCGTGGGGATCCCGAAGGGTTTGTTCGGGTGATCTCAGACACTCTGATCGCCATTCCCGACCGCCCAGGCAACAAGCGGACTGACACGTTTCACAATATAATACAGGACCCGCGTGTTAGTGTGATCTTCCTAGTGCCTGGCAAGTTGGAGACTTTGCGCATCCGAGGAACCGCGCGCATATGTATTGACCCGGACTTGCTGAACAGTATGGCAGTGAATAATCGCGCGCCTAAGCTAGCCCTTATGATTCATATCGAGACCGCTTTTGCACATTGCCCTAAATGCGTCATCCGGTCGGATCTGTGGCAACCTGAAAACTGGCCAGATTCATCAGGGCTTCCCAATATGAACGCCATGATGGTCAAGCACGCCAAAATCGACAAAACGCCGGATGAATGGTTTGATAGCCTGAAGGGCACCGGGGAACTCGACCTTTATTAACCCCTTTTCGTGTGCGGCTTCCCTGCCTAGGCTGCCCCTGTCATTTCATTGGATCGGATTACAAGATGCTTCGGCTTGCTCTTATTTTGGCAATTTCTCTACCTGGCTTTGCGGCAGCGGCCCCCTGTGGCAACACCGGAAATGGATTTGAGACCTGGAAGCGGGATTTCGCGAAGCAGGCCCAGCGCGCGGGAGTAAAAAAGAAGGGATTGCAGGCGCTGAGCCAAAGCCAATATGCCACCCGAACCATTGCTGCGGACAGAAACCAAAAGAGTTTTAAATACTCGCTGGACAAATTCATGCAGATACGCGGCGCGGATACTATCGTTGCACAAGGCCGCAAGCGCAAAGCAAGGAACCCTCAGTTCTATGCGACGCTTGAGCGTCAGTATGGGGTACCAGCAGGCATCCTGATCGCTATCCACGGAATGGAAACAGGATTTGGGAATTTCATGGGTGACAGTCAGGTTGTGTCAGCAATAACCACTTTGGCCTATGATTGTCGCCGATCCGAGTTCTTCATCCCCCACGCTATCGGAGCACTGAAGCTGGTCGATCAAGGCAGCATTACGACCAACACCGTTGGTGCCAAACACGGTGAACTGGGACATACACAGTTTCTGCCGGGCAATGCCTTGGAATACGGTGTTGATGCCACCGGTGACGGTCAGGTCGATTTCTACAACATGACCGATGCGCTGGCCTCGACCGCTAATTTCCTGCGTAAAAAGGGCTGGAAGCCCGGACGCGGATATCAACCGGGCCAACCGAATTTTGCGGTCATTCAACAGTGGAATGCCGCGACGGTGTACCAAGAATCCATCGCAATCATGGCTGCTCGAATCGACGGATGATTGTGTCGGTCTGTCATGTAGGGCGACCGCAATTCAGACACATTGTCGCCACAGACGCTAAATAGCCCTTAAAATGCCTAGGTTTCCAATGCGTAATCAATCTTGCCGATTTCTCATTTTTTTCCATTTCCGCCCAATTCTTTCCCTTATCTGTTGATAATTTGAGTCATCTGACGGAATGCACAAAGGAATGCGCAGTGACTCCGAAGCACAGCTATCACGGCGGCCTGCAGTTCACAGGCAAGACCAATGGCGCGATCGAGCGGTTTGGTGCCATCGTGGCGGCGACCCTGGAAGATTACGGCCATCTTATTGAGCGCAAAACGATCTTGAACACGACCGAGGCGAGCATCGTCTCAAGTCAGTACCTCGTGCGCCTTACGCTGGATACCCAACTGGCTGAAACAGAAGACCGGTTTGAACGGCGGGACCGTGCGGCCGGTCTGAGAACCGTCTCGAAACCCCGGGTGACCCTGCCCGAAAACCGGTTGACGGTCACAATTACCCCAGTATCCGCCTTGCTGGACGACAGCGAGATCTCGGAGCTTATGCTTGTTGTGATCCTGTATCGCATGGTTGATATCTGTGCGACTCAGCGCGTGGAATGGCTGTCTCCGAATACAGTCCTGACCATGGAACAATTCATGAGTGCTTTTGACACTCTGGCGCCCGTTAAACAGCGGGACAGAAAACAAATTTTCGAATCCGTTTCCGGGCCGTTTGCAGGTCTTGAATTAACGGAGACAGAAGATCTGGATGAGCCAAGAAACAAAACGCAGACCTCACATGCGCGGCCAATCCAGCTGTCAGACGAGCAGTTGCTTAGCATTGCTTTTCGGACAGAACCGATCGAGCAGAAACCGGATGATCGGACCGACACTCCCCCCCTCGACCACGAGAAACCCAATGATATCCTGCGACTTACCAGTTGGGGACTTACGGGTGCCGTGGCCAGCGTGTCGGTCCCGATCGCGGCCTCGATGGCTGCCGTCAACCTGATCCGAGGTGAAGATTTCCGCCTGAATACTCAGGTACTTGCCTATTCGGTTGCAATATCAGCGCTCAGCACCAGCGGTGCCTTTGCCGGTGTGGCAACTGCTTTAGGCATGTAGGCTAATTCCAATAAGACCCTCCTAAGAAGCCCCGCCGTCAGGTGGGGTTTTCTTTTTGGCGAAGGCTTCCAGCCTCAAGAACATAGGTGTGGATCGAAAAAACCACAGCCCGCGTTTTCGGCAGCCGCAACAATGTTTGCCTCTCGCTGCGCAAATAGCACGCGGCTCCGGGTGAACTGACCTCGCGCGGTTCTGTAGCGCTTCGAGGCTGATGCAGATCGGCATCCTCATACCACAGCGCATTAAACCGCCAGAGCGGCTTATCGGGCTGAATTCCATCAAACAACCGCTGGACACGGCGCGCGATGCTTTCGTCGTAGCTGTTGACCGGTACATGGATGTCGATCAGGGGACGCATGAATTTTTCTGACAGTCGCCAACTGGCTGGAAAACACAAAACCGCGCCAGTCAAAACATGTTCGTCCCCTTGCTTTTGCAAGATACAGATATCCTCCTGCACCAGTCTGCAAAGGGTTTCCATTGGGGCCTGCCGATCAATCTGGACCTTCTGCCCATCGGCTCTCGTGACGAGGTCTGAGCATCCGGGGTACGCATATTGCAACACCAGGTCCAAGACTTCTTGTGCGGCTGGTTCGGCTTCGAGCGCCAGCGCAAGAACATCAGCGTGACGCTCTTTCAGCAACGCTTCCCGATATTCCATCTGGGCCGCGAACGCTTCGTCCTGATGCAACCAAGTTTCCATACTGGCGGGCTGAATACCCGGCAGCGGGCGGGGTTTCAAAGGATCATAGGGAGTAGAGGTCTGCAAAATGGTCGTCATGAACCCGACCTAACATCGGCACTTCGACTTGTCGGTCAAAAAGCGACGGATGGCGGTCGCAAATTATCAAGACGCTGAAAGAATGCTTCTTCACGCTCGATAGACAGGCAGGGAGGGCTACTATGAACCGTCACCATAGAGATATCCGCAAGATCGACCCCACCAAAGGCACAGCGCTTGGGGACGGCACGCCCAATGATTTGGACCGGATCGAGATCGGCCCCACACAGCTGGCCTTCGCCGAATGGGAAGCCGCCGGGCTGTCCTTGCCGAACCTTGAGAGGATGCGTGAGTTTAGGTGGAAACGTCTGACCAAGGCCATCGTTGATCGTGGCTATGGTGGCTTGTTGATGTTTGATCCTCTGAACATTCGATACGCCACAGACAGCACCAACATGCAGCTCTGGAACACGCATAACCCCTTCCGCGCGGTGCTGTTATGTGCCGACGGGTATATGGTGATCTGGGATTATAAAAACTCACCTTTTCTAAGCAAATTCAACCCATTAGTGAAGGAACAACGTTCGGGCGCCGACCTGTTCTATTTCGATCGCGGCGACAAGGTCGATGTTGCCGCGGATGTACTCTCGAACGAAGTGCGGGCGCTGATTGATGCGCATGGCGGCGGTAACAAGCGGCTGGCTGTGGACAAGATCATGCTGCACGGTTTGCGCGCCCTTGAGGCCCAGGGGTTCGAGATCATGGAAGGCGAGGAAGTCACTGAAAAGTCCCGCGCCGTGAAAGGCCCGGACGAAATTCTGGCGATGCGATGTGCCAACCACGCCTGCGAGACCGCGGTGGCCGAGATGGAGGCATTTGCCCGCGCTAATGTCGGAGACGGAAGAACCTCGGAAGACGACATCTGGGCCATTCTGCATGCCGAAAACATCCGGCGCGGCGGGGAATGGATCGAAACCCGCCTGCTGGCCTCAGGCCAACGCACCAACCCGTGGTTTCAGGAATGTGGTCCCCGGATCACGCAAAAGAATGAAATCATCGCCTTCGATACCGATCTGATCGGGTCTTACGGCATCTGCATCGATATCTCGCGCACCTGGTGGATCGGGGACGAAAAACCCCGCCCGGATATGGTCTATGCCATGCAGCACGCGCATGAGCATATCATGACCAATATGAAGATGCTGAGACCCGGTGTTACGATCCCTGAACTGACCGCCAACAGTCACAGGCTGGATGACAAGTTTCAGGATCAGAAATACGGTTGCCTGATGCACGGCGTTGGCCTGTGTGACGAGTGGCCTCTGGTCGCCTATCCGGACAAGGCCGTTGCAGGTGCCTACGATTACCAACTGGAACCGGGCATGGTTCTGTGCGTCGAAGCCGCGGTTGGCGAGATAGGTGCAGATTTCTCAATCAAACTCGAAGATCAGGTTCTGATCACTGAGGATGGGTATGAAAACCTGTCCACCTATCCCTTTGACCCACAGCTTATGGGGCTGGCCTGACCCCTCAGTTCGGCCAGTTTGACCGTTTGACGTTCCCATGCCAGTCCTCGATTTCCGCGCTGGCAAAAGATGTCGGCTGTGTCCAGCTCTGACCCGCGGCAAAACTGACGACCGCAGTTACGGCGATAGCGATCAGTAAATCTACTCGAAGATTTGTGCCATGTGGCTGAGAAGTGAGATGTACCATTGTTGCCTCCGTGGCTGGTTGTGTTCGACAGGCTCAAGATGAGGGTGGCATTCGCTTTATTAAAGTGAATGTTTGATTGGCAATGCATCACAAAAGTTGATGCAATCTATCGCACCAGAACTCCGCCGGCCCCTGACCCAGTCTCACCTTCCCGTGACGCTTCTTACATAGGGGTTGAGACCCCTCGCTGGCGGCCACAATATTGAGGCACCTCATGACGTAAGGAACTGCCATGCCCACCGAACGCATCACCTTTGCCGGTCACGACGGCCACCAACTGGCTGCACGCCTCGACCTGCCGGACGGGCCTGTCCTTGCTACGGCATTGTTTGCCCATTGCTTTACCTGTTCAAAAGATATCCCGGCCGCGCGCAGGATCGCAGCCCGTCTGGCAGCGATGGGTATCGCGGTATTGCGGTTTGATTTCACAGGCTTGGGTCATTCAGACGGCGAATTTGCAAACACCACTTTCACCTCGAATGTTGAGGATCTGATCGCCGCCTCACGGTATCTGGCTGGACGGAACATGTCCCCGTCTCTGCTGATCGGGCATTCTCTCGGAGGGGCAGCGGTTCTGCGCGCCCGAGCTGGTATTTCGAGTGTTAAGGCCGTTGTTACGCTGGGCGCACCTGCCGATCCAGGGCATGTCTCGCACCATTTCGACGCCGCACTGTCGGAAATCCAACAAGAGGGATCGGCCGAGGTCACTTTGGGTGGTCGCCCGTTCCGTATTGGCAGAGCGTTCGTCGAAGATATCGCCCAATCCGCGCTAACCCCTGCGATTGCGGATTTGAAGGCAGCGCTGCTGATACTTCATGCGCCACGCGACGAAACGGTTAGTATCGACAATGCAAGCGCGATCTTTCTGGCAGCCAAACATCCCAAAAGCTTCGTGACGCTGGACGACGCTGATCACCTGATTACGCGCGCGGCGGATGCGGAATATGCTGCAGATGTAATAGCGGCTTGGATTACGCGCTATGTGGTGCTGCGCCCGCCTGCCCCACCACCGGGTGCGCCCGAAGGCGTAGTGCGGGTGACAGAGGCCGATCCCAACGGATTCCAGCAAGACATTCAGTCCGGCCCCAAGCATCATGCTGTTGCGGACGAACCGGCCTCATATGGAGGCACCGACCGCGGTATGTCGCCCTATGGCTTTGTGTCATCGGGTCTGGGAGCCTGTACTTCGATGACAATCCGGATGTATGCGCGGCGCAAGGGCTGGCCACTAACAGGCATCACTGTCGATGTTTGCCATAACAAGGTCCACGCACAGGATGCGGGTCTGATCACTGACAACAAGGTCGATCTGTTCCGCCGCAAAATCCGGCTCGAGGGCCCCTTGGATCAGGATCAGCGCGCACGTCTGCTTGAAATCGCCGACAAGTGCCCTGTTCACAGGACACTTGAAGGAACAGCGAAAATCACGACGGAATTGCTGTCGTGATCCGCATCAGCGCCGCCGCGGTGACGGGCGGTGAATAGGCGGCCGGGCAACTGGTGGCCGGGCAACCGGTGGACGTGCCGGGGGCTTGGCGACAGGGGGGCGTGGGCGCGCCGGGGGCTTGGTGACCGGAGGTTTGGGTTTGACCGGAGGCTTACCCTGCGGTGGACGATTTACATCAATGTCCACATCAACGTCGTGATAGTAGTCGTTCCAAAGCATCGAGTCATAGAACGGATCATATCCGTATCCCACACCAACCGTCACGCCGTCGCAGGCAGACAAGGTGATACTGGTCAAACCGAATACCAGCGTGGCGATCGACCGTTTCATCAGCTTACGAGTCATCCAAACCTCCTCACTGAAGCGACCGGAATGACGCGAATACGGCATTCAGGTCGTCCACATAGCCAGGGTCGGCGCCGTCTCTTAATACGGCCACTGCTACAGCCACGCGATCACGCGGCAAGTCAATCACTGTGGCCGTGAAATTTATCCCCCGCCGATCACGGGTGCCGGTACCGCGGATAACCCGCGCTGGCAGACCTCCGATCCGGGTTGCGACTGTTTCCGAAACGATCGGATCTTTGACCAGAAACTTGTCGATATCCTGAAGGTATCGCAGGCCACCGTCGATGGATGACACACCAGATGGCGAGACAAATCCAATCCATACGTTGTCATCCGTTACCGGTTTGATCCCCATGACCCGGGCAACCGCGCGGGGATCGTTCAGCTCGGTGTCATCGACCTCACGCGGGCCGCCAGTACGAACCGACCAAAAATCTGGTACCGCAAAGCTGAACAAGGCGCGCCCTTCATCAGTATAGGTGATCGGTGTTTCGGCTTTTGCACTCCCTGCCCCGGCGCAAACAACCGCGCAGGAAAGGGTTACAGCCCTCAATAGATTAGGCATATCTGAATAACCTGTTGTTTCTATTGCTACAGCTTGAACTGTGTCGACCGGTTTTGTCCAGCCTCTTGTTGGCGCAACAAAAAACCGCGCCGGGATCGCTCCGGGCGCGGTTCATGTCAACTAGGTTGACTGTGGTTTAGGTGCGGGCGTCGCCCACCAGCTTCCACAGGCCGGGGATCAGCAGCGCGGCCAGCGCGAGCTTGATCGCATCACCCACCAGGAATGGTGTCAGGCCCCATGCCAGGATCGGCTGGTCCCAGCCATAGAGCTGGCCCAGCCACAGCAGGCCGGGGACATAGATCAGAACGTTGGCCAGTACCAGCGCCAGCGCCATTTTCACGACCGAACGGTCCCAGCCGCGCGCGGCCAGCGTACCCAGCATCAGGGTTGCCAGCACATATCCGACTAGGTAGCCGCCTGTGCCACCCATCATGTAAGTAAGGCCGAATTTTTCAGCCGAAGAGCCCGCGAACACGTCAAAGCCCAGCGCGCCGATCAGCAGATAGCCCATCATGGTTACCAGACCCAGCCGTGCGCCATAGGCGGTGCCGATGGTCAGAACCGCAAATGTACCCATGGTGATTGGAACCGGCCACATCGGCACTTTGATCTTGGCGGCGACGGCCAAGGCAACGATGCCCAAAGCAACCAAAACCACCTGTTTGACGCGCAGCGCCGTCCCTTCACGTGGGCCAAATGCATTGGCCAATACGTTCGCATTCATGTTGTTTCTCCCTAAACGGATCGAGATTCTGCAACAGGAATGCCCTGTCAGCGCCGCATCTGCAAGATGATTACGCTACCGCAGCATGTATTCCGTATTCATTTCGTATGATTTCCGGGGGCCGGACACGGTCCAACGGACCCTCCAGCAGGGCCAGCCTGAGAAATCATAGACTGCGTCATAGCTGTCTGGCGAGCAATTATGATGGTCCGCAGCCTGCGTCACACCCAGCCTGAGCGTGTGAAAATAGCGCCCGTCATCAAAATGCACCGCAACGCTTTCGCCCTTGTCGTGCCACAGGTATCGGCGCGTTCCCATCATCTCGGGCTGGCCCGGAATGCGCAGAGTTACCGTCTCGTCATAGATCAGACCGTCTTTGGACCTGGTGAATCGCGCAGAGCCATCGGCCAAAACCACCTGCCCGGCCCGCGCATCCCGAATGTTGCGTGACAGGCTCCAGCCTCCTTCGAAGTCGGTCAGTTCGTTTGGAAAGGTCATTCGGGATAATACCCGTCTGTGATCTCGCCTGCGCCGTCAATAAATCGAATGATGACACCGCTTTGCAGAACATTATAACACGCCCAGATATCCGAAGGCGGCCAAACCGAGCAATACTGATCGCCCTGCACGGCCCACTTTCCGGTGCTGGGACGACCCGAAAAATAATGGGTCACCCCGCTTTGGTCGAATGTTTGCCAGATGCCGTCGCCATAAGTTAGTTTTTTGCCCGACAAGGCTTCGGCAATTTCATCACCCGTCAGCGGCCAGAACTCTGTCGCTGCCGCAACACCAGGCCAAAGGGATAAAATCAGGGCAAACCGTCTCATCACCGCACTCGCGCCTTGTTCCGTAGGGCGGCTGGGTTTAAACCGCGCCGCAACGACCTCTGCCAAATCATAAAAAGGTGCCGCTGCCAATGATTCCACGTTATTCCCGCCCCGACATGGTCGCCATCTGGTCGCCTGAGACGAAGTTCCGCATCTGGTACGAGATCGAGGCCCATGCCTGTGACGCCATGGCCGATCTGGGCGTGATCCCGCGTGAAAACGCCGAGGCCGTGTGGAAGGCCAAGAATGTGGAATTCGATGTGGCCCGCATTGATGAGATTGAGGCTGTCACCAAACACGATGTCATCGCTTTTCTGACCCACTTGGCCGAGCATGTCGGCAGCGATGAGGCGCGTTTCGTGCATCAGGGCATGACCAGCTCGGACGTGCTGGATACCTGTTTCAACGTTCAGCTGACCCGCGCTGCCGACATCCTGATCGCCGACCTCGAAGGTTTGCTGGCCGCTCTGAAACGCCGCGCGATCGAACATAAGGACACTGTCCGCATCGGCCGCAGCCACGGCATCCACGCCGAGCCCACCACAATGGGCCTGACATTCGCGCGCTTCTATGCCGAGATGGATCGCAACCTGTCCCGCATGCGCGACGCACGGGCCGAGATTGCAACAGGTGCGATCAGCGGCGCGGTCGGCACCTTTGCCAATATCGACCCTCAGGTCGAAGAGCATGTCTGCGACAAGCTGGGACTGGTGCCCGAACCGATCAGCACGCAGGTCATCCCCCGCGATCGCCATGCCGCGTTCTTTGCCACGTTGGGCGTGATCGCCAGCAGCATCGAAAACGTTGCCATTGAAATCCGTCACATGCAGCGGACCGAGGTTCTTGAGGGGGCCGAGTTCTTCTCGATGGGGCAGAAAGGGTCTTCGGCGATGCCGCACAAGAAGAACCCTGTACTGACCGAGAACCTGACCGGGCTGGCGCGCATGGTGCGCGCGGCGGTGATCCCGGCGATGGAGAATGTGGCGCTCTGGCACGAACGTGACATCTCGCACTCCTCGGTGGAGCGCATGATTGGGCCGGACGCCACGATCACACTGGATTTTGCTCTGGCTCGACTGACGGGCGTGATCGACAAAATGCTGATCTTCCCCGAGAACATGATGGAGAACATGAACAAGTTCCCCGGTCTAGTGATGAGCCAGCGGGTTCTGCTGGCGCTGACGCAGGCAGGGGTCAGCCGGGAAGAGGCTTATGCTATGGTTCAACGCAACGCGTTGAAGGTCTGGGAACACCGCACAGACTTCAAAGAAGAACTTCTGGCGGATACTGACGTGACCGCCGCCTTGAGCAAGGAGGAGATCGAAGAGAAATTCGATCTCGGCTATCACACCAAACATGTCGATACGATCTTTGCCCGGGTGTTTGGCGAATAAAATTTCGTAAAGACTCTGCAATACTGACCCGCACAAAATTTTTGTGCGGGTTTTTCTTTGCTTGATCACGGCAGGATCATTCCCGCTTTCTAACTTGTGAATAAATTCGCGCGATCAGTTGTTAGCTTTTGTATAGAACGCGCTATGCTTATTCTGAGCAGCCCTACGAACGGAGACCAATTATGCGCCTCATCCTAGCTTCGGTTATTGCAATTCAGGCCCTTACATTTGCCCCCATGGTTCATGCCGCAGGTGGCGGCGGGGGATCGACGCCGCCAAAAACAACAAACACCACCAAGAAATGTCTGTTCGGACGGGTCTATGATGAGGCCGCGGGCAAATGCGTAAAGCCCAGCAACACCAATTTCACTCAGGATCAGCTGTACCACGCCGTGCGTGAACTGGCCTATGACGGGCAGTTCAAAAACGCCCAAGGCGTGCTGCGCGTGATGGACCAGAATGACGATCGCGTCTTGACCTATTGGGGATTTACCTATCGGAAGATGGGCAAGCTGGAACTGGCCAACCTGTTCTATGAAGGTGCAATTAACGCAAATCCCGACAATATCCTGGCACGTTCCTATATGGCGCAAGGCTTTGTCGCCGAGGGCAAAACTGATCTGGCGATTGCGCAGTGGCGTGAAATCAAAGCACGTGGCGGCGAAGGAACCTGGGCAGAGGTTTCCCTGCGCGAGGCGGTCCGCACCGGACTGACCTACAACTACTAAGCTTCAGCCTTTCTTTACCCGACTCTCTGTAATCTGCCTGTGGAACAGGAACTTTGGCACCGCAGGCAGATGCAGAACACAAACACATTGGTACAGGTGGCCCCGGGGGCTTCTGCCCAGCTGGCCAAAGAAAACGATGACGACCTTCGCTTGGTGGCCCGCAGCCTCAGCAGCCGACAAAAGGCGGCGGTGGTTGTGCGTCTCTTGCTGAATGATGGGGCGGACATTCCGCTGGAAGAGCTCCCCGACGATTTACAGGAAAAGCTAACCCACCAACTGGGCAAAATGGGCCTTGTCGACCGGGTTACCTTGGACGCTGTTGCCGGTGAATTTGCAGATGCGCTGGACAGTGTTGGCCTGTCCTTTCCACATGGTCTGGCGGGCGCTTTGGATGTGGTGAACGGCAAAATCGCCCCGGCAACTGCGGCGCGTTTGCGTAAAGTGGCCGGCATACGCCAGATCGGCGATCCTTGGCAGCGATTGCGAGAGATCCCTACAGAAGATCTGGCCGAAATGGCGCAGGCCGAAAGCACTGAGATTGCGGCCGTGATGCTATCGAAACTTGAAACCGCCAAAGCTGCGCAACTGCTAGGGCACCTTCCCGGCCCAGTTGCTCGGCGTATTACCTATGCGGTTTCGAAAACAGCAAATGTCAGCCCAGAGGCCGTCGAGCGGATCGGATGGTCGCTGGCGGCTCAGATGGATCAGCGCCCTGCCACAGCGTTTGCCGACGGACCGGGTGCCCGCGTTGGCGCGATACTGAATCAGTCCGCTGCTTCGACCCGGGACGGCCTGCTGAGCGCATTAGAAGAAGAGGACGCCGATTTTGCCACCATAGTTCGCCAATCCATTTTCACCTTCGCCCATATCCCGTCCCGCATTCTGCCCCGTGATGTACCGGCCATTCTACGCGGTGTGGAACAACCCGTCCTGGTTACAGCGCTCGCCGGTGCAGAAACGGAAGGAGACAGGGCATCGGTTGACTACCTGTTGTCCAACATGTCGTCGCGTATGGCCGAAAACCTGCGCGAAGAAATGGATGAGGTCGGAAAAATCAAACAACCCGATGCAGAGGAGGCGATGACCCAGATCATTGGCGCCATCCGGACACTTGTCGATGAGGGAACCATCACGCTCCGGGATGATGACGGCGACGAATAAAGAGAGAAAGCGCGCCAAAATTTCTGGCCGAGCAGAAAGCTTGTGGTTACCGCGATCGGCTTGTATGTCTGACCCGGCAATTCACAACAGACGCCGAGACCTTCTGATGCCCGTTGAAAAGTCTGAACTAAGCAGGTCCGAGCTTGGCAAATACTATGTATCCGGCATGTTCCTGAAAGGCGTTATCAAAGCGTTACGGTTGCTGCCCTATGAGACACGCATTGCCACAATGGGCGCCATAGCGAGAAACCTTGCACCGTTGGTCGGGTTCTCGAAAAGAGTACGCAGCAATCTGAAACTCACCTGCCCGGACCTGACTGAATCCGAAGTGAAACGCATCTGCAAGGCCGTTCCTGACAACGCCGGACGCGCGATCATGGAGCACTTCTCGCCCGAGGATTTCACAGAACGCCAACGCTTTGCCAAAGTCACGGGTACGGGCCTTGCTGCCTTTGATTCCGCCTTGGCAGAGGGGCGACCTGTGATGATGATCACTGCGCATTTCGGCCATTACCTGGCCGCGCGTATCGCCCTTCAAGAACGCAGCGGTCAGCCTATTGGCTGCCTCTACCGTCGAATGGCGAACCCCTACTTCAACGACATGTATGTCGATGCGTTCTACAAAACCGGCGCCCCGATGTTCGAACAAGGCCGTCGCGGGATGGTCGAAATGGTGCGGACACTCAAAAAAGGCGGGATCATCGCTATTGTGTCAGACCTGCACGCACATGGCGGGGAAGAACTGACTTTTTTCGGCAAACCGGCCGTGACGTCGGTTTTGAATGCTGAACTGGCAATGAAATACAAAGCCGTCCTGATTCCGTGCTATGCGGTGCGTCAGCCCAATGGGGTTGATTTCGAAATCATCCTGCACGAACCGGTCCCACATACGGATCCAAAGACGATGACCCAGTTCACCAATGATGACCTCGAGGCCGTTGTCCGACAGCATATGGGTCAGTGGTTCTGGATTCATCGTCGCTGGAAAACCTGGAACGGGCTAGGCGTCCAAGCCAAAGACATGCCCTGATCAGCGAACGCGTGCTGCCGCAATAATCGGCCCATGGCCAACCCCTTGCACCAACACAACGGCCGGTAAACCTGACGTCAAAGATACCTTATAGGTCTTAGGCGCTGTCCCGTCCCATTGCCCGGCTACTGTCCAGGCCTCGACCACATTGGCATAATCCAGTTCTTGTCCGGCCAACTCTCCGCGCCGGATCGAAGCATGGCGCATTGGCGTGTATTGCACCACCCGGATGTCATAGACCTGATCCGGTGGCAAACTGATCGAGGAAACGCCGACAGTTACGTTATCTCCTGTACGCGAGGCCGAAACCGACGCCTGCGGAGCGGCCTTGGAATGGTCGCCGATCAGGTAATCCAGCTTTGCCGTATCTGCCCCTACAATATCCTGCTGACCATTCACTACCATCTGAGGCGTATAGATCACCGTACGCCCGGAATTTCCGGCATAGCTGCGCTGACGCTCAGTATGGGTGGGGTCGGCATATTCATCCTCCCATCCGATATAGTCCCAATAATCCACATGCAGCGCCAACCCGATGACGTCATCCCGATTGGCCAGATCGTGCATGATCCGGTCAGCCGGGGGGCAGGACGAACATCCCTGCGAGGTGAACAGCTCCACCACTACGGGTCCGCTTTCTGCAATGGCCGAAGTAGCCAGGAATAGGGACGCCAACGCGGTTGCGGTTGCAGATTTGAACATGTTTGCTCTCGGGTTTCATGGGGTGCATTACTGGTTTAGACGGAACGCTGATCAAGCACCAATCAAGGTTTCTTGAGACCGGTGACACAAAGTTTTCGCAAAAATGTGTGCAATGGTATACAAAAATTGCCGCACCTGGTCTGTTGGACCTTGAACCGCGCGCTTGGGTGATGCAGATAGCCCTCAGCGAATCCCATATTCCACGTCATTTGAGAGGGAGGCCACAGATGCCCATCAAAGTCGGACAGGATACCGCCAAGACACGCCGCAGCCTGAGCGTGAATGGCAAGTCCATCTCGTATTACTCGATCCCCGCCGCGCAAGAGGCCGGCCTGGGTGATTTCTCGAAACTGCCCGCCGCCCTGAAGGTGGTGTTGGAAAACATGTTGCGGTTCGAAGATGACGGATTTTCCGTCTCGGTCGACGACATCAAGGCGTTTGCCGAATGGGGCGCCAAAGGTGGCAAGAACCCCCGCGAGATCGCCTATCGCCCTGCCCGCGTGTTGATGCAGGATTTCACCGGCGTTCCGGCGGTGGTCGATCTGGCCGCCATGCGCGATGGTATCAAGGCTCTGGGCGGTGACGCGCAGAAGATCAACCCGTTGAACCCCGTTGATCTGGTCATCGACCACTCGGTCATGATTGACGAATTCGGCAACCCGCGCGCGTTCCAGATGAATGTTGACCGCGAATACGAACGCAACATGGAGCGGTATCAGTTCCTGAAATGGGGTCAGGGTGCCTTCAACAACTTCCGCGTTGTGCCCCCCGGAACCGGGATCTGTCACCAGGTAAACCTGGAATATCTGGCGCAGACAGTCTGGACCGACACGGATCAGGATGGCAACGAGGTTGCCTATCCCGACACGCTGGTCGGCACCGACAGCCACACCACCATGGTCAACGGCATGGCCGTTCTGGGCTGGGGCGTCGGCGGGATCGAGGCCGAAGCCGCTATGCTGGGTCAGCCGATCTCGATGCTGATCCCCGAAGTCGTGGGCTTTGAGCTGACCGGTGATCTGGTCGAAGGCACCACCGGAACCGATCTGGTTCTGAAGGTCGTCGAAATGCTGCGCGCAAAGGGTGTTGTGGGCAAATTCGTCGAATTTTTCGGCGAAGGTCTGGACCGTCTGCCGCTGGCCGACCGGGCAACCATCGCCAACATGGCCCCGGAATATGGCGCGACATGTGGTTTCTTCCCGATTGACGGTGAAACGCTGCGCTATCTGCGTAACACCGGCCGTGACGAAGATCGCATCGCGCTGGTCGAAGCCTATGCCAAGGAAAACGGCTTCTGGCGCGACGCAGATTACGCACCGATCTACACCGACACCCTGTCGCTGGACATGCGCACCATCGTTCCCGCGATCTCGGGCCCAAAGCGCCCCCAGGATTATGTTGCTCTGACCGGTGCCAAGGCGGCGTTCACCAGGGAAATGGCCGAGACGTTCAAGCGACCCATGGGTAAGGAAGTCGCCGTCAAAGGCGAAGACTATACCCTGGAATCGGGCAAGGTTGTGATCGCCTCGATCACCTCCTGCACCAACACCTCGAACCCGTATGTCATGATCGGCGCTGGTCTTGTGGCCCGCAAAGCCGCAGCCTTGGGTCTGAACCGTCAGCCTTGGGTCAAAACTTCGCTCGCACCGGGATCGCAGGTTGTTTCTGCTTATCTTGAGGCCGCTGGCCTGCAGGAAGATCTGGACAAGATCGGCTTCAACCTTGTCGGCTACGGCTGCACCACCTGTATCGGCAACTCGGGTCCAATCCAGAAAGAGCTCTCTGAGGCGATTGCCGAGGGCGATTTGGTAGCCACGTCGGTCTTGTCGGGTAACCGCAACTTCGAAGGCCGTATCAGTCCGGATGTTCGCGCCAACTACCTGGCCTCACCGCCACTGGTCGTGGTCTATGCGCTGGCCGGTACGATGGATATCGACCTGACCTCAGAACCGATCGGTCAGGACAAGGACGGCAATGATGTCTTCATGAAAGACATCTGGCCAACCCAGCAAGAAGTGGCGGAATTGGTCGAACAGACGGTCACCCGTGAGGCGTTCCTGTCGAAATATGCAGACGTCTTCAAAGGCGACGAGAAATGGCAAGCGGTCGATACCACCGATGCCGAAACCTATGACTGGCCACCGACCTCGACCTATATCCAGAACCCGCCCTACTTCCAGGGCATGGGGCACGAGCCCGGCACCATTTCGAACATCGAAGGCGCCAAGGTTCTGGCCATTCTGGGCGATATGGTCACCACCGACCACATCTCACCCGCTGGTTCCTTTGCGACAACCACACCCGCTGGCAAGTACCTGACCGACCGTCAGGTGCAACCGCGCGAGTTCAACTCTTACGGGTCGCGCCGTGGCAACCACGAGGTCATGATGCGCGGCACCTTTGCCAATATCCGCATTAAGAACGAGATGCTGGACGCGGTTGAAGGCGGCTATACCAAAGGCCCCGATGGCGAGCAGACCTCGATCTATGACGCGTCGATGGCCTATCAGGAACAGGGCACACCGCTGGTTGTTTTCGGTGGTGAGCAGTATGGCGCGGGTTCGTCACGTGACTGGGCGGCCAAGGGCACGGCCCTGCTGGGCGTCAAAGCGGTCATCGCTGAAAGCTTTGAGCGTATCCACCGCTCGAACCTGGTTGGCATGGGCGTTGTGCCGTTCGAATTCACCGGTGGTGACTCGCGCAAGACGCTGGGGCTGAAGGGTGATGAAACCGTCTCGATCCACGGTCTGGATACGATCCAGCCGCTGCAAGAGGTGCCCTGCACCATCACTTTCGGTGACGGTTCGGAAAAGACCATCACCCTCAAGTGCCGCATCGATACCGCGCCCGAGATCGAATATATCGAAAACGGTGGTGTGCTGCATTACGTGCTGCGGAACCTGGCCAAAGCGGACTAAGACCTTTCAACGAATAAAAAGGGGCGTCCAACCGGGCGCCCTTTTTAGTTTCAGAACCCTGATGACAAGAGCGATTTAAGCGAATACCGTTGCCCTTACAGGCAGGCCGCACCCGCATCATTCACTTGAAAGTAAGACGTGACGCGCCTATATATTGGTCACACAGAGGAGACTATGAATCATGCTTTTTGGCCCTGATCCGATCCAGGTTTGACGTCAAAGCCGTTAATCTGGCTGATAATTCACTCTCATCACCGCTCAGGTGCCCGGACAGATGTTCAGGGCGCCTTTTTAATTTGAGATCGGTATAGTTGCGTTCCATCTGCGTCAGAATGCTGTGACCGGCCATTTCGCAAGCCTCACTCGTATTATACAGGCCGCGGATCGTGCCCACTTTGCCCGGCACCGATATCTTAAGAAAACTTGCGTTATGCAGCCCTTCGATCTGTGTTCGGATCTTTTCAAGACCGCCATAGAATTTCACGAATTCCGAGATCAGCCCGTCTTCCAGAAAATGCAGATCTTTGATGCCTGATCTATAGACATCGGTATGCCGGGCGTCGGTGACATGCGGGATGTACCCCTTCTTTTGAAACAGGGATTCGAATTGCGTCAGAGGCGGCGCGTTTTCCAGAAACCGCGTCAGATCGCTTGTGTTGAAATCCACCTCGGCGAAAAGCGCCCGCAACAAAGCATCCCGATCTTCACGACGTTGTTTTGTTTTTTGCCAGACCTCCCACATGCGGGTGCCGAACCATAGAACTACGGTAACAGCACCAAGGCGGGTGATTGTGACAAGATCGTTCAGAAGTCCGGTATTATCCATCAATCCTTACCAGCGTTAATCGGCCGCAGCCTTTTCCAGAGCGGGCCTGATGGTTTTTTCGATGACGCGCTGGGTAATCGGCCCGGCAAAACGCAGGATAATGGTTCCGTCGCCATCGACCACATAGGTTTCCGGCACGCCGTAAACACCCCAGTCCAGCGCCATGCGCCCCTGTTCATCCCGTCCGATGGCCGAATAGGGATCGCCGAGTTCATTCAGGAAAGCCTCGGCATTTTCCAGCTTGTCCTTGTAGTTGATGCCATAGACAGGGATGCCTTCATCCGACAGGGCTTGCAGGTTCGGGTGCTCTACCCGGCAGGGCGCGCACCAGCTGGCCCAGTAATTCACCAGCTTGACCTCTCCGTCGCGCAGCGTTGCATCGTCGAACTGCGGTTTGCCTGCAAACTCAGTCAACACAACCGGCGGCGCGGTTTGACCCTCACGCGCCGAGGGCAAAGCGTTTGGGTCATCGCGGAACATGCCAATACCGGCAAGGACCGCAAAGGCGCCAAAGATCAGCGGGGGCGCAATCATCAGGGGCGAGATCTTAGCCATTGCGCTTTATCCTTTGTTCAACTTTTTCCAGCTCAGCCTGCGCCCTGCGGCCCCTCATCACGCTGACCAGAACCAGCGCCAGCAAAAGCCCGATGGAAACCACATAGGACCAGAGCACCGTATCGGCATATTTTCCAAGATCAGGGATCATCCGTTTGCCCTTTCCCGCGCCAGCAGAGTCTTGGTCCGACGCGTGCGAATTTCAGTACCCGTGCGGTAAAGTACCAAGGCGATGAACAACAACACGAACCCGACAATGCAGAGCAGCAGAGGATAGAAATAGATATTGCTGACCTTCTCTTCGGTATCCGCTCCAGTCACGGCACCAGCCCGCAGGACAGAAGCGCCCTGATGCAGCCCCTGATTCCAGAAATTCACCGCATAACGGCTGAGGATAGCAAAGACCGACCCCACCAGACACAGGATCGAGGTCAGATCGGCAGCCGTATCAGGGTCTTCGATCGCCTCCCACAAGGCGACATAGCCCAAATAGAAGAGGAACAGGATCAGGAATGAGGTCAGACGTGGATCCCAGGCCCACCAGGTGCCCCACATAGGCTGCCCCCAAATCGCCCCGGTTGCCAACGCAATCAATGTCATCACGATGCCCACAGGTGCGGCCGCGCGCGCAGCCAGCGCACTGACATGATGACGGCGAACCAGCCAAACCAGAGAGGTCGCCAGCATCATAAGCCAGCAGTTAATCGCCATCAGTGCGGCGGGCACATGCAGGTAAATGATCTTGACGGTCGATCCCTGCTTGTAATCATCGGGTGTGAAGAAAAATCCCCACACCAGACCAATGACGATGCAAACCAAAGCCGCGCCCCAGAAGAACGGCATCACCCGTTCACTGGTGGCAAGAAACTTGCGCGGATTGGCATATTCCCAGAGGGTATTGGCTTTGGCTGCGATAGACATGGGCCTTATCTAGTCCGAGTCGGGTTCATTCTCAATTGACATCCGTCAAAGTTACACTGTGTCACCGTAGGTTAATGCGCAACACGGCGGCGCTGGCAAAAGGTAACAGGGCAATCGTCGCCGCAGTGATCCCAGCCAGCATCAACAAGGGTGTCTGCGTTTCCATTCCGGTTGCGCCGCGGCGCGCGACCTCGGCCCCGAAGATCAATGTCGGTACATAAAGAGGCAGCACAAGAAGCGACAGCAGCAATCCGCCGCGTTTCAAGCCGACCGTAAGAGCGGCACCAAAGGTTCCGATGACGCTCATCGCGGGCGTGCCAATCAAAAGTGAGACGACAAGCCAGAAAAAGCCGGGCAAAGGCAAATTAAGCAGAACGCCCAGGAAGGGCGCGGCCAGAACCAGTGGCAAGCCCGTAGTCAGCCAATGCGCCAAAGACTTGATCGTTACGACCGCTTCTAACGGCAGGGGCGCCGTCGCCAATAGGTCGAGCGAGCCGTCCTCCCAATCCAGCGCAAGCAGCCGGTCAAGTGACAGAAGGCAGGCCAAAAGTGCCCCCAGCCATAGCACGCCAGGTGCAATCGTGGACAACAACGCGGATTGCGGGCCAACTGAAAAAGGCACCAGCACGGTGACGATAAGAAAAAACGCCAGGCCAAGGCCGAACCCTCCGCCCGCACGGAAGGCCAGTTTCAAATCACGTAAAAGCAGGGCGATCACAGGAAACCTCCGTCGAGATCATCGACAGGTTTCGGTTTAGCCTTGTAGGGCCCCACATCCAGGACCTCTCCGTCCAGACCAAGGTCGATATGGGTGGCAATCAAGGCAGACCCACCCTGCCCCAGATGCGCGCGCACCGCGTCTGCAAACATCTGCACTGCATTCTTATCCAGCGACACAGTGGGCTCATCCAACATCCAGATGGGTCGTTCGGTGACCAACATCCGCGCCAACCCCAATCGACGTTTCTGGCCTGCCGACAGATTGCCGGCATGGCGATCCGACAGCTCAGTCAAAGCAAACGCGTCCAAGGCCGGTTGAATGCTGTGACTGCCGAAGACCTGCGCCCAGAACGACAGGTTTTCCACCACGGTCAGAGTCGGCTTGAGTCCGTCGGAATGTGAGGCATAGGCGATCCGGTCCTCAGCCCCGTCGATCTGCCCCTCAAGCGGAGGCTGCAGGCCTGCCAGCGTTCGCAGCAGCGTTGTTTTACCGATCCCGTTCGGCCCGCGTAGGATAAGCGCCTTTCCGGGCTCCAGCGAAAAGCTGAGATTTTCCAGCACAGGAACGCCCCCTCGGGCGATCGACAGGTCGGTCACGGTCAATGTCATGAATCCCGCTTATCCTATTGCCGTCAGAGGCAAAAGGCGGGATTTGCCGCAGCATACCGACAGCAACGTATTTGGGTGGCATCTAAGCGCAAGGACAGAGGAAAAGAATCCTATCAGACCGGTAGCAGCGCCAGCGCAATACGGCGCCCTTCGGATAACAGGATATTGTATGTGCGGCACGCGGACGGAGAGTTCATGATCTCAACCCCGATCCCCGAATCTTCCAAGGCGGCGCGCAGATCAGAAGGAATATGGGCCAGCTCAGCGCCGGTTCCAATAAACAGCACATCGACCTGACCCGCCAATTTCAACAGACCATCCCTGTCGTCGTACCCGCCCCATTTCGCTGATCCTGCAGGGCCGGTCAGCACCGACCCGTCATAGACCTGACCACCGATACGGAAAAACCCAGGACCATATCCGTCAACAGGGGCCGCATTGTCATAAGAGATTTCATTCATACGCATAGGAGGCATCTAGCCCCAAAGCGGTAGGCCCGACAAGGCTGCAAGCGCTATCGCCAGATACGCAGCGGCACGATAAAGCTTTTCCCGCTCGGGCCGGAACATCCAACCACCCAGCCAATTACCAGCCAGATTGGGGACCGCCAGAGCCAGACCCAATATCACAGCAGGCAGCGTGATACGGTCCATGCCAGTCAGGTACCCCAGAAGCAGAAAATCAAAGGCGAACAGGTATAACAGGATCGTCGCACGGATCACGGCCACGGGAAGAGGTCGAGACATATAGAACAAGATAACGGCCGGTCCGGGCAGGCCCGCGACACCGCCCAAAAACCCACCAGCGCTTCCTATTCCCAAAACCATTTTGCGACTGACATGACCGTGATAGCGCAGACCGAACACCAGAATAGCCAGCATAAGAAACGCCAACAGGCTAACGGTATAGCGAAATACATGTGGATCGACCGTGGTCAGCAACCACAGCCCCAATGGCAGAGCGAGTGCGCACCCTCCCACCAGACGGACCAGATCACCCCTGTCGACCTCTCGCCAGGCCCGGCCAAGGTTGGGCAGCGGGCCCAGTATATCCATGATTGTCAGGCAGGTCAGCGCCTTGAAAGGATCAAGGAATGGGGTTGCGATTGGCAGGAATATCAGGGCGGTCCCAAATCCGGAAAAGCCGCGCACTACACCGCCAAGAAAGGCAGCAAAAACTATGATGGCCAGCCCTGTGGGGGACTGGCCAAAATACTCAGGCATCGATGTTGGCAAACTGGTTGCCAGAAGTGTTTGATGGCTTGGACCAGTCGCGCTTGACGCCCAGCCACAACAGGATGGTTGAGGCCACAAAGACGGACGAATAGGTACCTACGATCACACCCCAAATCATAGCAAAGACAAACCCGCGGATCACATCCCCGCCCAGAACATAGAGCGAAATCAACGCCAGCAAGGTGGTGACAGAGGTCATGACTGTCCGGCTGAGCGTTTCGTTGATCGAAATGTTCAGAACCTCCTTTAGGTCCTTTTTCTTGTATTTCCGCAAGTTCTCGCGCACCCGGTCGAACACGACCACCGTATCATTCAACGAATAGCCCACGATGGTCAGCAGCGCAGCGATGATCGCCAGATCAAAGCGGATCTGCAGTTCGGAAAAGATGCCGATAGTCAGGATGACGTCATGCACCAGCGCAGCGACAGCCCCCAGCGCAAACTGCCATTCAAACCGCAGCCAGATGTAGACAAGCACCGCCCCAATGGCGAGCACCACCGCGATTACGGCGGTCTGGATAAGCTCTCCCGAGACTTTGGGTCCTACAGATTCGACGCTTTCGAAGGGCAGTTTCAACCCGGGGTCCGCTGCGGCAAGAGCTTCGCCAATTTGTTCAATCGTGGCCGCATTGACAGCCTCAGCATCATCCTGCGCCTGAATGCGGATCATCGCGACATGTTGATCTGGCCCGAAGCTCGGATCGAAAATCTCGGTGATCGTCACGTCGCCAAGTCCAAGCGGCGCAATAGCGTCACGATATGTGCCGACATCGATTTCCTGCGCGCTTTGGGTCCGAATGGTGGTCCCTCCACGGAAATCAATGCCGAAATTCAGGCCCTGCAGCATGAATGACGTAAACGCGACAATCATCATCAAGGCCGAGATACCCAGCCAGATCTTCCAGCGACTGAAGAAATCGAACGAGGTATTCTGGGGTACGAGTTTCAGTCTCATGTCAAACCTCGATCGTTTTCGGACGGCGGCGTTCGAACCAAATCACGATCATCAGGCGCGTCACGAAGATCGCGGTGAAGACCGAGGTCAGAATACCCAGACCCAAAGTGATTGCGAACCCGCGCACTGGCCCGCTGCCCATGGCAAACAGGATTACAGCGGTAATGAAGGTGGTCACGTTGGCGTCCAGAATGGCCGACAGCGCTTTTTCATAACCCAGCTCAATCGCGCGGGCAGGACCTTTGGCAGATTTCAGTTCCTCTCGGATACGCTCGAAGATCAGTACGTTGGCATCCACCGCCATACCTACCGTCAGAACGATCCCCGCGATCCCAGGCAGGGTCAACGTCGCCCCAATCAGGGAAAGCAGACCAAACAACAGGCCAACGTTGATGATCAGCGCAATATTGGCGAAGAAACCAAACAGGCCATAGCTGAGCGCCATGAATGTCAGCACCGCGACAAAGGCCACGATGGTAGCCACCTTACCCGCGTCGATACTGTCCTGGCCCAGCTCGGGGCCGATGGTTCTTTCTTCCAGAAACTCCAGCCCGGCGGGCAGTGCCCCTGCGCGCAACAGGACAGCCAGATTTGTACTTTCCTCGACGGTGAAATTACCGGTGATGATACCAGACCCGCCGGGGATATGACTTTGGATCACCGGGGCTGAGATCACTTCGTCATCCAGAACGATGGCGAAGGGTGCCCCGATGTTTTCCAGCGTGTAATCACCAAATTTACGCGCGCCAGAGGTGTTAAAGCGGAAACTCACCGCCGGGCGGCCATTCTGGTCAAACGCGGGCTGCGCATCGACCAGTTCCTCGCCCGTTACAACCGGCGCGGCATCCAACGTGTAATAGACGCCATTTTCGTCAATCGACGGCACCACCTCTTCGCCAACGCCCGCTATCGCATCGGGGTCGGTTCCGCGCCCAACGACGGGGTTAAAGGTCAGTTGCGCGGTCGTGCCGATGATCTCTTTCAACTCTCCTGCGCTGCCGATACCTGGCACCTGGATCAGAATTCGGTCGGTGCCTTGCCTTTGGATGGTCGGCTCGCGGGTGCCCACCTCGTCAATCCGGCGGCGAATGATTTCCAGCGATTGACGCACGGTGCGGTCGTCTGAGGCCAGCTTCTCGGCCTCAGAAAGTTGTACAATGATCGTATCACCTTCGGCGCGGGCCTCGATATCCGTGGCCCCTACACCGCTGAGGGTCTGCACCTGACGGGCCAGACCGCGGACAACCTCCAGCGCGCGGGACATGCCCTCGGGCTGACTGATGCGAAGGCGAATCTCATCAGGCGCCGCTTCCTGGCGACGGATGGTGCCCACAGTGGCACGTTCATCCCGCAGCGCATCCCGGATTTCCGGCCACATCGCATCCATGCGGGATTCGTAGACGTCACCCACCCGAACTTCGGCCAAAAGATGCGCGCCACCACGCAAATCCAGCCCTAGATTGACCAGCGACGACGGCAGCCAGTTCGGCCATTGCGCCGCCTCTGCCTGCATTTCAGGGGTGTCGACGCCAAGCTCGATCGCCGCCTTGGCGTCATTGGATTGTTCAACGCGCGTATAAAACGCATTCGGCAGGGCCATCAGCAAGCCAGTCACGCAGACAAGCCAGATCAGAACCCGCTTCCAGGTATCAATTTGCAGCATTACCCTGCCTTTTCAAGGGATTGTATCGCGAAGTTACTTCGCCGGCTCAGTCTTGTTCAGAACCTGCGAAATGGTCGATTTAACCACGCGGACTTTGACTCCCTCGGCGATTTCGACTTCGATCTCGTTGTCGCCTTCTTTGACCTTGGCCACTTTACCAATCAGCCCACCCTGGGTAACGACCTGATCGCCCCGGCGCACGGCCTCGACCATGGCTTGATGTTCCTTCATTTTCTTCTGCTGTGGACGGATCAGCAGGAAATACATGATCGCAAAAATCAGGATCAGCGGGAGAAACTGGGCGATTGCGCCACCTTCCATGGGATATTCCTTTTGGTTTGGTACTGCGAAAATGCTCCGCAAATTTGGCGAGAACCTATTCTTTGAAATGCCTGTTTGCAAGGACAGGAGGCGCTTGGAATTTATTCTTTAAAAAACATGGATAACTTTGCCGGTCTTTCTGCATTTCCAAGGATTAAGGGCGCCGGGTCAGTTACCCTCTATGAAGATGCTCCCGCTCGGATATAGTTGTAATGAGGGAGGTCCGATGACGCATTTTATTCAATCCTTTGGCATGTTTGTCCGGCTGATCGTGACGGCCTTGCTACTGGCCCTGCCAATCGCGGCATCAGCTCAGGATATCGTGGAAGACATCCGCGAGGATGATGAACAGTCCGAGACCTTCAAAGCACCGGTTATTGTCGACGGTGAGATGCTGTTTTTCTTGCGTGGGTCCAGCGCGCTACCGGCGTCGGAACGTGTCGAGCGGGTGCAGGAGGTCATCGTCGAAGTTGCCGAAGCCTCAACAAGCACAGAGGTCTCGATTACTTTTGAAGACACAGAGCTGGGGACCAGCATTCGGGCCGACGGCGTACAGGTCACCATCGTCACAGAGGCTGACGCCGCGCTGGATCAAATAAAGCTGGATGTTCTCAGCTATTTGCATGGCCAGGCCATCGAAGAGGCGATCATCGCCTACCGAGCCAACCGAACCGATCAGGCCCGCGTATCCGGCGCCATAGAAGCGGCGGGCTGGACCCTTGGTTTCGTTGTGTTCGTCGTGGTTATCTTGTGGCTGCATCGCAGTATCCGACGGCGGACCTTGAAGTTTGTTAAGCGCCACCTGAAAGATGTTGAGACCGCTACAGCCAAAAGCGTACAGGCCGAAGCGATTGCGGCACTGGTCCGTTACGGCCTGAACTTCATACTGCTGATCATCTTCTTTCTGGGCTTTTACTACTACCTGTCCTTTGTCCTACTTTCCTTTGCTGAAACCCGATATTTCGCTCAACTGCTGCTAACCTATCTGACAGAACCCGTTCTTCTGATCTTTAAGGGAATCATCAGCTATTTCCCGAACCTGATCATGCTGGGCCTGATCACATGGGTTACAATGTATATTATCAAGGGTATGCGTGTGTTCTTTGACGCGGTTGAGGCCGGAACTTTTGACCTTGGAGATTTCGAAAAGCACTGGGTGAACCCAACGTTCAATATCGCCCGCGTGGTTGTTATCCTGATCGCTCTGGTGTTTGCAGTGCCCTACATTCCGGGGTCGGACTCGGCCGCGTTTCAAGGTCTGACCCTTCTGGTGGGTGCCATGCTGTCGCTGGGCGCAAACTCGGTTGTGTCCAACATGCTGGCCGGTCTGTTCGTGATCTATCGCCGGTCAACCTCGATCGGGGATCGCATTCAGATCGGGGATCACATCGGCGACGTGGTTCAGATCAAGCTGATGGAGACGCATCTCAAATCCATCAAGAACGAGTTGATCTCTATTCCAAATGCCCAGTTGATGAACTCGGACGTGGTGAATTTCTCAAAAAGAACCGACGGCAGCGGGCTGTTGCTGCATACGACCGTGGGAATCGGGTATGAGGAACCATCCGAAAAAGTCGAGGCCATGCTGATCGAAGCGGCCAATCGCACCAAGGGCATCAAGGCCAAACCCGAGCCGTTTGTGTTGTGGACCGCGCTGGCAGACTACGCGATCAACTACCAGATCAATGGGTATTCGACCCGTGGCAGTATCATTCCCAAGATCCGCTCGGACCTGCATCGCAACATCGTGGCCGTGTTCAATGAAAACAATGTGCAGATCATGACGCCGTCTTACATGGCCGATCCGCCAAAACCAAAAATTCCGCTCGAAGACTGGGATGGCCATTTGGCGCATGAAACACACGACGATACGGATAAGTCGTAACCGGTGCTACACCCCGCCTTTCAGATGGTGCATAAGCGGCTGCAGTGATTCACGCATTTAAGGACCTGAACCATGCACGACATCCGCGCCATACGCGAAAACCCAGCCGCTTTCGACGCCGCCCTTGCGCGCCGTGGGGACGCGCCGGTGTCGTCGGACCTGTTGCGCCTGGACGAAAGCCGCCGCGCCAAGATATTGGCCGCAGAAACCGCTCAGGCGGAGCAAAACAAGGCGTCCAAAGAGGTTGGTGCGGCCAAGGGTCGTGGCGATGAGGTCGAGTTCGAGCGCCTGCGCGCGCTGGTCGCCGAGAAAAAGGCCGAGATCGCCCGGATGCAGACCGAGGCCAAGGATCTGGACGCCCTTCTGACCGATCAACTGATCCGCATCGCCAACCTGCCCGCCGAAGATGTGCCCGAAGGCGCGGATGAAAACGACAATGTCGAAGTCAACCGCTGGGGCACTCCGCCCACGCTGGATTTTGCGCCCAAAGAGCATTTTGAGATCGAAGCCGTCCAGACCGGTATGGATTTTGAGACTGCCGCGAAACTGTCCGGTTCGCGTTTTGTGCTGCTGTCCGGTGGCGTAGCCCGCATTCACCGCGCATTGGCGCAGTTCATGCTGGACACACATATCAACGAAAACGAACTAACCGAGGTCAACGGCCCGGTTCTGGTTCTGTCCGAAATGATGCAGGGCACCGGGCAACTGCCGAAGTTTGGCGAGGACAGCTATCAGACCCGTGAAGGCTGGTGGCTGATCCCGACCTCCGAAGTGTCGCTGACCAATATCGTCAATGAAACGCTGATCGAAGAAAGCTATTTGCCTCGCCGCTATACCGCGCATTCCCTGTGCTTCCGGTCCGAGGCTGGCAGCGCTGGCAGAGACACCCGTGGGATGCTGCGCCAGCACCAGTTCGAAAAGGTCGAGATGGTCTCAATCACCCATCCGGACAAATCGGATAAGGAACAAAAGCGCATGTTACGCTGCGCCGAAGGTATTCTGGAAAAATTGGGCATACCCTATCGCACGGTGATCCTGTGTACGGGCGACATGGGCTTTGGCGCGCGCCGTACCTATGACATCGAGGCATGGTTGCCCGGACAGGATACCTATCGCGAGATCAGCTCGGTCTCGACTTGTGGTGATTTTCAGGCCCGCCGCATGAACGCGCGGTTCCGCCCCGAAGCGGGTGGCAAACCGGAATACGTCCATACACTGAACGGCTCCGGCCTGGCTGTCGGTCGTTGCTTGATCGCCGTGCTGGAAAATGGTCAGAACGCCGATGGTACCGTGACCTTGCCCAAGGTTCTGGCCCCCTATCTTGGCGGTAAACTGACCTTACAGCGGGACGGCACGCTGGTATAAGAAAACCGGCGCTAACCAACTGCGCCGGTCCTGAGAAAATCAAAAGGTGGAGGAGGTCTACTTCTTCGCCTTTTTCTTATCTTTTTTCTTACTCTTCTTCTTGCCGACTTTCTCTTTGGCGTCCTGTTTCTTTTGATCTTTTTTCTTGTCGTCCTTTTTGGACTTTTTATCCTTTTTGGCTTTGGCTTTCACCTTGTCCTTTGCCTTTGAGAATGCGGCCTCCATTTCCAGCAGCTTTTTGGCAGCTTTCTCAGCCTTGGCTTTTGCCTTGGCCTTTTTTCGCGCTTTGGCTTCAGCAGCGGCTTTCTCTTCAGCAGCCTTCTGGGCGGTTTCCTCAGCCCGCTTCCGGGCGGCGGCAGTAACGCCCTTCCGAGCAGCTGGGCGCTTGGATGCCGCGCGCGCAGTCGTGGTTTTGGCTGAAACAGCTGCTTTCGCCGCCGCTATAAGAACCGGTGCCCGTGCCACACCGATGCGGGGAACTTTGACGAGCTCTGCGGGTTTCGCGCTCGCAAGGTCTTCTGCGGTCTTGAAGCCATTGGCAATCAACGCTTGCCCAAGCACCTCGCCTACACCCTTTACATCGGTCACTGCGGTCATCAGAGTTCCTTTCCTTCTCACATCGGGCCGGAATACCGGCTAGCTGCTACGGGCCAGCCCCCGGGATTGATCCTTAGGAGGGAAAGGTACAAGCCGTTTGGTGTCCTCATCCCAAAGTTTCAGATTCAAAGCCGCTACCGCCTCGGGGAATTTGATCCGGCGCGGCGTATACTCGGACGGGAGGTTATAGTGGCATTCCCGCAGCCGGTAAGAGGGGATGCGCGCGTTGAAGTGGTGTATATCGTGCAATGTGATGCAGGCCACCGCATTATCAAACCACCAGCCGAAATCCAGCGCCGACGACCCCTGCAGCGCGGCCAATTTCGGATCCAGATCTGGGCGACGGTCCCAGTATGTGTCTTCGAAATTATGCTGAAGATAGACTAGGAAAACTCCCAGCATCCCGCCAAGGAAGGAAAAGGCCACCCAAACCAAAATACCGGTCGCACCGGCGATCAGATACAGCAGGCCCAGGAAAATCAGGATCGACAGGTTGTGCAGCAGCACGCCTTTGACGCCGAACCGCACCGTATTCTTGGGCCAGCGGTAGCGAATGAAATAAGTAAACAATGCTCCGACCGGTACCAGCACAAACGGGTTGCGGTATAGGCGATAATACAGCCGCGACCACCAGTTCGCCGCATTCCATTCCCTCACGGTCATGGTATGAATTTCGCCGGTCTCACGATGTTCCAGATTGCCGATGCCGGAGTGATGCAGGTTGTGGTTTTGCTTCATCACTTCGAATGGAGCGAAAGTGAACGGGGACAGCCCATGCCCTGCCCATTCATTCTGTGCACGCGTTTCAAATAGCGAATGATGGCCGCAATCGTGCTGCAGCACGTAAAGGCGAACAGCGGAAAACGCGAAAACCACCCCGGCAGGCATCATAACATACCAGCGGTCCACATAGATGATGGCTAATGCCAACGATGAGAAATAAACCGCGAAAGTCCCAAAGTAGCTGATCGCGGCCAATCCATTGTCCTGAACCGCGTATTGACGTGTGTATTCTCTCAAATCCATTCCGTCGGCTCCCCACAATGGCCCGTTGCAATGTGATTCTAAAAATGAGTGCGGTCTTCCCGCAAACAAGCGACACGCTTGGAAACAAAAGCGCGCCAGCGAATGCTAGCGCGCCATCAAAGGGCTGTCACGCCCCGAGATGAAAAATGCAACAGATTGGCGCAGTTACGCGCGTCCCTTCAAATGTTTGGCCAAGGCACCTGCGTTTTTCTTACGCCGTCCCTTATAAGGGTTCTTGTCTCCCTGTCCGCGCAAGGTCAGTCGGATGGGGGTCCCGGGCATATCGAAACTCTCACGCAGGCCGTTGACCAGATAACGGTTATAGCTTTCAGGCATCTTGTCGGGGTGCGAACACATAACCACGAATCCAGGGGGGCGGGTTTTGGCCTGAGTCATATACCGCAGCTTGATCCGGCGACCCTGCGGCGCTGGCGGCGGGTGCTGTTCCAGCATTGCGATCAACCAACGGTTCAAAGCAGCAGTCGGCACACGTCGGTTCCAGATATCATGGGCGCGTAGGATAGCAGCACGCAGGCGCTCAAGCCCCCGCCCTGTTTTGGCGGAAACCGTGACCAGTGGCGCGCCGCGCAACTGCGGCAGAAGACGTTCGAACGATTCTTTCAGATCGCGCAGTTTTTCCTGCTTGTCCTCTTCGATATCCCATTTGTTAATGGCGACAACGACGGCTCGGCCCTCGCGTTCGGCCAGATCCGCGATGCGCAGATCCTGCTGTTCAAACGGAATCGCCGCATCCAGCAACACCACCACAACCTCGGCAAATTTTACTGCCCGCAAACCATCCGATACAGAAAGCTTCTCAAGTTTTTCCTGTACCTTGGCTTTTTTGCGCATCCCCGCCGTATCGAAGATCCGCATCGGCGTGCTTTCACCCTCGGGGTCGGCCCAGTCGATCCGCAGGCTAATTGCATCGCGTGTGATCCCGGCCTCGGGTCCGGTCAACAAGCGATCTTCGCCAACGATCTTGTTGATCAGGGTGGATTTTCCGGCATTCGGGCGACCAACAACGGCAACTTGCAACGGCTTGGCGTCGGTGATCAACGGGGTTACGGCTTCGCCGTCTTCATCAAGCTCGATATCAGTTACGGGCGCTTCTTCGATCGCTTTTTCCGCAGCAGCATCCGCCAGAGGCATCAGATGTGCGTAAAGATCGGTCATCCCCTCGCCATGTTCACCCGACAGGCGGACCGGCTCGCCCAGACCCAGATTATAAGCTTCGAGCACACCGGCATCAGCCGCCGAACCTTCGGCTTTGTTGGCCGCAAGGATCACGTGTTTCGATCGTTTGCGCAGAATCTCGGCAAACATCTCATCTGTGGGCGTCAACCCCACACGCGCGTCGATCATGAACAGGCACACATCAGCCATGTCCACGGCGCGCTCGGTCAGGCGTCGCATCCGGCCTTCAAGGCTGTCGTCTGTCGCATCCTCAAGACCCGCCGTATCAATAACGGTAAAGCGCAGATCGCCCAGACGCGCTTCGCCTTCGCGCAAATCGCGCGTAACACCTGGCTGGTCGTCGACCAATGCCAGTCGTTTGCCGACGAGGCGGTTGAACAAAGTGGATTTGCCCACATTGGGGCGCCCCACGATAGCGAGGGTCAGGGACATGATACTCAACTTTCAAGACTCAGACGCGCCCTTTAGCGCATCTTGTCGTCAACGGAAAGCGTGCAGTTCACCTTTGGTCGAAACGACGTACAAGGTTTGCCCGGCAACAACTGGCGCCGTAGTGGCACCGCCGGGAACCTCGACGCGGTGAACCAGCGTGCCGTCGAGCGGGTTATAGAACCTTAGATAACCATCGTTCGATGCAACAACGATACGCCCACCAGCCATGATCGGCCCGTAATGCGCATAGATTGCGCCACGCCGACCGGGCTTGTCCTTGACGAATCCAGGCAAGTCCTGCGCCCACACAATCGAGCCATCCGAGGCATCCAGACGCACCAACTGACTGCGATCACTAATCAGGAAGATGCTGTTTCCAGCCGGCCAAACCGTATCAACGGCGCCTTCATCCGCGGTCCACCTCCGCTCACCCGAAGTGGAATCGAATGCCACGGTGCGGCCTGAATGGTTGCCGATATAGATGGTATCGCCGACCACCATCGGGCCGCCTGTTACGTCAACGATCTGCGCTGCGGCGCGCCCTCGACGCCCACCAGCAACCGACGCGTTCCAGCGGCGAATACCACCTCTGCGGAACGTTGCAGCTATATCGCCCGAGCCAAATGCAAACACCGAGAAATCCGAGGCAATCACCGGCGCAGGCGCGCCCAATACATTGCCAACGCTTGGGGTGCCCTGAACCTGCCAGAGGATGCGCCCATCTTTTGTATCAATCGTCCATCCGATTTCATCTCCGGCGACAAGATACAGCAGGCCATCATTGATCAGAGGTGAGCCGCTGCCCGTAGCATTCAGGCGCTTTTGCCAACGAATGGCACCGGATTTGCCATCCAGAGCGGTCAGGCGACCAAAACCAGAAGACACATAAAGAACGCCATTAGCATAGGCCAATCCACCGCCGGTTGCATCTGAATCTCCGTCGGTGCCAGGGATTAGATCTGTACTCCAGGCAACCTGCCCCTGCGGTGAGACCGCTGAAACGGTCGCTCCGGAATCCAGCGTGTAGACCAAACCACCTGCAACGACCGGCTCGGCCGTGATGCGCTGCTTGCGCGAATCTCCATCACCGATCGACGTTGACCACAGTTTCTGTGGAGTATTACGCAAAGAGGCATTTGTCGTCCGATACGCAGCGGTTCCCGGGCTTTGCGACCAGTTGGCATTGGCCGTCTGGGCGGGAAGGCTGATTGGCTTGGCCCCCTGGGTCTCAACCGTTTCATTGTCGGATGTGGGTCGGATGTCCTCACGAGCTCCGGGCAGGATGACCTCGGGCTCCTGACAAGCCGCCAGCAATGTCAGGGAAACAACCGCGACCGGCAACCCAATACGGGGGAAGAGACTAATCACCATGATACTCCGAACTTGCCTGTCATTTATTTTCTACCGGTTCAGCTTTGCCGTGCGACCAGCGGTTCCGGTTCACCACCCAGCGCAACAATCAACTGTGTTGCACGTTGCTGCAGATCTACGCCGATTTCAGCGTCCTGCCGCATTGCCTGCAAACGGGAAATGGCGGCATCGACTTGACCTTCGGACACTTCGATCAGTGCCAGTTGCTCCTCTGCCAGCAACCGCAATGGGGCTCCCGGCACGGCCAGCGCTTCGAATTGCTGACGCCGGTCTGCTACCGGCATTGTCTCGCTTTGCAGCAGCAAAGCCTTGAAGGTCGCGATGGCCCGGTAAATTTCAGGCAGATCACCCTGAACCGCAATGGCGTTCAGACTCTCAACAGCGCCCTGCCCGGACTCGATTTCGGTCTGCGAGGCAGAAAGCAGCATCTTTACAATCGCATCTCCACCGGGTGTTGGTGCAGGTACCAAGGCAAGATCATCGGCACGATCGGCGGACTCATTCTGTGCCATAGCGGCCAGAATCGCATCTCCCAGATCCTGTGCCTGACTGGTTGCGCGCGCCTTGCGCAGTTCGTTGAACGCGGCACCACCAACGATCAGAACAACCGCCACTACGCCAACCCAACCCCAACGGCGCAAAAGCAAGAACAGACGGTCGCGGCGCACCTCTTCGGTCACCTCATCAATGAAACTGTCGACGTCGCTCATCCCTGCTCCCCGGGCTTGTGTTCTGTGATAATGGGCAATGTCATACCCCGCTGCCATTGCCAAGCCAAGGGTCCGATTTCATACAATTCCCACACCTGCGGATACCCTTGCAGAAAAAAGTGAACCGAACTATTCAGTTTAGTGTGGAAAAGATGAGGCCCCGCCCCCATTTCTAAGCATGCGCGCCGAGGGACAGTCGGCAAAGAATTCTGGGAGAGACCCTGTATGCGTTTGATTTCATTCGTAAACGCCTTTTTGGTGATTGTTGCCTTGTTCTATTTGGTATTCGAAAGGGATGCATTATTAGCATTCGCCGGCCGCGATGATTCAAACCCGGGCACTACGTCCGAGGCAGAATCTTCTGAAATTCCCGCAGAGGATCGGCACGTAATCCGTGTAGTTGCACAGCGCGCTGTCGCCCGCGAAGTAGACAGTGCAGTGACTCTGCGTGGACAAACCAGAGCAAACCGCGAGGTCGAAGTTCTGGCCGAAACGACGTCAACTGTCGTATCAGAACCCAAGCGCAAGGGCAGTTTTGTCGAAGCCGGTGATTTGTTATGTGAGCTGGATCCAGGCACCCGTCCGTCAAGCCTGGCCGAAGCAACAGCCGCCAAGCTTGAAGCCAAAAGCCGGGTGCCCGAAGCCGAAGCGCGTCTGCTGGAGGCACATGCGCGCGTAGCCGAAGCCGAAATTAACTTGAAAGCCGCACGAAAGCTATCAGAGACCGGTTTTGGGTCGGAAACCCGCAGGATTTCCAGCGAGGCGGAAATGAGTACAGCCCAGGCTGGTATCAAAAGCGCCGAAGCCGGGCTGGAAGCAACACGCGCCGGTATCGAAGCGGCATCAGCCGAAGTCGAGGCCGCCGAACGTGAAATCGAACGCCAGACGATCGAAGCTCCATTCAAGGGTCTGTTAGAAAGTGACACAGCTGAGCTTGGAAGCCTTATGCAACCAGGGTCGCTGTGTGCGACTGTGATCCAGTTGGACCCAATCAAGTTGGTCGGGTTTGTTCCCGAGGCAGATGTGAACCGGATCATCGTAGGGTCCGAGGCTTCGGCCCAGCTGATCTCGGGGCTTCAGGTCTCTGGGCGGGTCACCTTCCTTAGCCGGTCGGCCGATGAGACCACCCGGACCTTTGAGGTCGAGATTACCGTTCCTAACCCCGACCTGACAATTCGGGACGGTCAGACTGCGGACATCCGAATCTCGGCTGAAGGGACCAAGGCACATCTGTTGCCTCAGTCCGCACTGACGCTGAATAACGATGGCAAAGTTGGTGTACGGACCGTTGGAAATGGGAACATTGTGGATTTCCTGCCGGTCACTTTGTTGCGCGACACTTCCGAAGGTGTCTGGGTCGACGGGTTGCCGGAAACGGCGGACATCATCATTGTCGGGCAAGAATTCGTGACTCGCGGCGTGATGGTTGAGCCAACTTATCGGGATGCAGCGCAATGACCGGAATAGTAAGCTGGGCCGCTGGCCGAGCCCGAATGGTTCTGGCATTTATCGCGATTTCCTTGATCGTAGGTGGATACGCCTATGTTGGCCTGCCGAAAGAAGGTGAGCCGGATATCGAAATCCCTGCGCTTTTCGTCTCGGTTCAGTTCCCCGGCATTTCCGCTGAAGACTCGGAAAACCTGCTGGTCAAGCCGATGGAAACCGAGCTGGCTGATCTGGACGGTCTCAAAGAAATGACGTCGACGGCTGCCGAAGGCTATGCCGGTGTCGCGCTGGAATTCGATTTTGGATGGGACAAGACGGCGATCATGGCCGATGTCCGCGACGCCATGAACAGCGCCCAGGCCGATTTTCCTGAAGGGGCTGAGCAATATACCCTGACCGAGATCAACTTTTCTGAATTCCCGATTGTGATTGTCAATCTGACCGGGGCTGTTCCTGAAAGAACAATGGCCCGTGTCGCCAAAGATTTGCAGGATGATCTGGAAGCATTGGATTCCGTGCTTGAGGCTGGGATAGCCGGCAATCGAGACGAATTGCTAGAAGTGATCATCGACCCGCTGCGGCTGGAAGCGTATAACGTTACCGCCGCCGAGCTGATCAATGTTGTTCAGAACAACAACCAGCTGATCGCCGCTGGTGAGGTGGAAACCGATCAAGGCACCTTCTCGGTCAAGATCCCTTCGTCTTTCAAGACCGCCCAGGACGTGTATGACCTACCCGTCAAGGTCAATGGCGACCGCGTCGTGACCATGGGCGAGCTGGCGCAAATCAACTATACTTTCGAAGATCGCGAAGGCACCGCCCGCTTCAACGGCGAGGCCACCGTGGCACTCCAGGTCGTCAAACGCAAAGGCTATAATCTGATCGACACGGTCGACGAGGTCAAAGCCTCTATCGCAGCGGCCCAATCCAAATGGCCAGCCGAGATGCAGGCGGCGATCAAACTGGGCACCTCGAACGACCAGAGCCGGATCGTAGGGTCGATGGTCAGCCAGCTTGAGGGTTCGGTTCTTACCGCTATTGCGCTGGTTATGATTGTCATTCTGGCCTCGCTTGGGACCCGTGCCGCCCTGCTGGTGGGTTTTGCGATTCCAACCTCATTCCTGCTGTGCTTTGCATTCCTTGCAGTGATGGGGGTCAGCATTTCGAACATCGTCATGTTCGGTTTGATTCTTGCCGTCGGAATGCTGGTCGACGGGGCCATCGTGGTGGTTGAATATGCCGACAAGCGGATCAACGAGGGCGTGGGTCCCATGCATGCCTATGTCGAAGCCGCACAACGGATGTTCTGGCCGATCGTATCCTCGACAGCTACGACATTATGCGCCTTCTTGCCTATGCTCTTTTGGCCCGGCGTTCCGGGCGAATTCATGGGGATGCTGCCAGTTACGCTGATATTCGTTTTATCGGCGTCGTTGATCGTTGCATTGATCTACCTGCCCGTGATGGGCGGCGTTTCCGGCCGCCTCAGCCGCGTGTTTGACCGGTCGTCGAACTGGCTGAGGGCGCGAACAGCCTGGTGGGTTCGGGCAGCGATGGTTCCCCCGTCGTTATACCTGATCTTCCTGGGGGCGATGCAGACATTGAACCCGGACTACCTGGTCGATTCAGGTAGTTCGGTTCTTGGAATGATCCTGTTCATGCTAGGTGCGTTTGCCGGGTCGGTCACCCTTAGCGCGGCAAAAATCGAACGCGCCCCGGTTGAGCATGTGCAGACCAGCCGCGAACACACACGCTTTGGGCATGTGGTGAAATTCCTTGTGGGCAACCCGATCATGCCGATTGTATCAATTGTGGTGATTGGCCTTGCTGTAGCTTCAGTCATGACCGCATTTGGGAAAAACAACCGCGGTGTTGAATTCTTCGTTGAAAGCGAACCAGAGCAGGCCACGGCCTATGTCCGTGCGCGCGGCAATATCTCTTTGGCCGAAAAGGACCAGATGGTACTCGCCGCAGAAGAGATTATCAGTGCGCACCCGGCTGTTATCAACGTCTTTGCATTCGCTGGTGAAGGTGGTTTGGACACCGGTGGACCTGGTGGCCAATCCCCGGCGGATACCGTTGGTCAGGTTCAGTTCGAAATCATCCCTTGGGAAGACAGACCGAACGTCTCGGAACCGATTTTCGGAGGATTGTTGGACCGGCACACAGTGGCGCCAGACTATGACGGCGACTATGTTCTGGAAGAGTTGAACAGGGAGCTTGCGCAGCTACCGGGGATCATCGTTGAGACCTTGCCGCTTGAGCAAGGGCCAGGCTCTTCCAAACCTGTCCATCTGCGGATCAAGGCCGATGGCTGGCAAGAGCTGACATCAGCCACCCTGGCCGCGCGTGAGGTATTCGACGCCACCCCGGGCC
Source organism: Ruegeria sp. CDSC021 (assembly GCF_059610845.1). Taxonomy (NCBI): domain Bacteria; kingdom Pseudomonadati; phylum Pseudomonadota; class Alphaproteobacteria; order Rhodobacterales; family Roseobacteraceae; genus Ruegeria; species Ruegeria sp. CDSC021. Next base: position 151,831 of record NZ_JBXWOK010000001.1, on the reverse strand, counting down.
TTATCAAGATCGAGGACACGCTGCCCTTGCCCGGCATCGACTGGCAGATTGACGTTGATGTCGCCAAAGCAGGCCGATTTGGCGCAGACGTAGCCACCGTCGGTGCGATGGTACAGCTTGTTACGCGTGGCCTTTTGCTGGGCGAAATGCGCCCGGACAACGTGGATGATGAAATCGAAATCCGTGTTCGCCTGCCTGATCAGGATCGTGTCTTGTCAACGCTTGACACGCTCAAGGTCCGCACGGTCGATGGTTTGGTGCCACTGTCCAACTTTGTCTCGCGCAAACCAGTCGCCAAACTGGCCGAAATCAACCGTGTCGATCAGGAACGTTATTTTGACGTGAAGGCGGATGTTGAGCCCGGCCTGAGCAATGTTGTGGTCACAGGACCGGATGGCGCCGATCAAAGATTGGCAGTGGTGCGTGAACTCGCAGAGGATGAAATCCCAACAGCTACCGCATTGGCATTTCCCGATGGGACTCAGTTCGAACTGATCATGCTGACCGAGGCAGAAAGCACCGATGATTTGCGCACGCTGATCGAATCCGGTGACGCGCGCACCAGTCTGATTAACCCGAACGAACGGATTGTTGTGTTGACTGAATGGCTGGAAACCGATCCTTTTGGCAGTTCCGTCAGCTGGACATGGACAGGTGATCAGGAGGATCAGGCCGAATCCGGGGCGTTTCTTGTGAATGCCTTTATGGGCGCGTTGGGGCTGATGTTCGTTATTCTGCTCGCGCAGTTCAACTCGTTCTACAATTCGATCCTAGTTCTGCTGGCCGTGGTACTGTCCACAACAGGTGTTCTGATCGGTATGATGGTGATGCAACAGCCCTTCTCGATCATCATGACAGGAACGGGTATTGTGGCTCTGGCAGGGATCGTGGTGAACAACAACATTGTTCTGATCGACACCTATCAGGAATATAGCCAGTACATGCCAAGGATCGAGGCGATCATACGCACCGCCGAGGCACGCATTCGTCCGGTTCTGTTGACCACACTCACCACGATGGCTGGCCTTACCCCGATGATGTTCGGGCTGTCGCTGGACTTTATCAACGGCGGGTATTCGATCAACAGCCCCACAGCGCTGTGGTGGAAACAGCTGGCAACCGCAGTTGTCTTTGGCCTTGGTATCGCGACGGTACTGACGCTGATCGTGACGCCTTCGCTTTTGGCTATGCGGGTCTGGGTGACAACCTATGCCATCTGGTTGGGTAAGATTTTGGCTCGTGCTACAGCGGGAAAATCCAGCCAGGTGGCGCTGGATATGGCCATCGGTAAAGCCGCGATGAATGCTCAGGCAACCGAAATGGTCTGGGATGATGAGCTGCGTACCGACGATCCGAGCGCTGACAGTTCTGGGAAAGAACCGACCGGTTCACCGCTGAAAGCAGCCGAATAAAGAGCAACAGGGTTGGGCAATCCAGCCCTGTTTTACTCGCGCGTCCAGGTTTGATGCGCACAAATGTGATGTTCACACCCTTTGACCATCAGAGTGTCACCCTTCAGCGTCATCTGCGGAACTGCATCAACATCCACTAACGGTACCCAGAATTCACCCCCGCCATATTTGCCACCGCCTTGGCTGCCGACATCCCAGAACAGTTTCTTTCCGATATTCGGCGTCTGTACTGCTTTTCCGCTGGCGTCATATGCAGATAAAATCTGACCACAGAACTTGTCACCGCAGGCTGTAATTTTGATGTCAGAGACGAGGTTCTTCCGGTCCGGCTCGGTCTTCCAAATTCCGATGATGGGGTCTCCAAGCGCATAGACCGGTGTAAGTGTGGCAATTGCCGCTATGGCTGGCACAATGAACTTGCGGAAATATTTATGCATAACAATACCTCAGATGCGTGATCTGTAGTGTAACATAGTTTGGGCCGCCTATCAGGCCGCCTGCATATCCGATTGCTGGCGATTCCAAAGCTGGGCATAACGCCCCTCACGTTTCAGCAATTCATCATGCGTGCCTTGCTCCAGGATTTTGCCACGCTCTAGCACTACAATACTGTCTGCCTCGGCGATTGTGCTCAGGCGATGGGCAATCGTCAGAACCGTACGCCCCTCGCCCGCATGGGCCAAAGCATCCTTGATGTCTTGTTCGGTATCTGTGTCCAGCGCCGATGTCGCCTCGTCCAGCAAAAGGATTGGCGGGTTTTTCAGCAGCGTTCTGGCAATACCGACCCGCTGCTTTTCCCCACCCGACAGCTTTAGCCCGCGCTCACCGACTGTGGTGTCATAGCCTTCGGGCAACGTGACTATGAAATCGTGGATCTGGGCAGCCCGGGCGGCGGCTTCGACATCTTCCTGCGTGGCCCCGTCGCGTCCATAGGCAATGTTATAGCGAATGGTATCGTTAAACAGCACGGTATCCTGCGGCACCACTCCGATTGCCGCGTGCAGGCTGGTCTGCGTGACGTCGCGCACATCCTGCCCATCAATTTTCAGCGCACCCCCGGTGACATCGTAGAACCGGAACAGCAACCGACCGATGGTGGATTTACCCGACCCCGTCGCACCCACAATCGCTACGGTTTGGCCCGCAGGAATGGTTAGGGAAACACCTTTGAGAATTTCCCGCTCAGCATCATATCCGAATTGTACATCATGCAAGGTAACCTCACCCCCTGTTACATCCAGATCCGGTGCATCGGTCTTGTCGACCACTTCGGCGGGTTGTTCCAACAGGTCAAACATCTGGCCCATATCGACCAGAGATTGGCGGATTTCCCGATACACCGTACCCAAAAAATTCAGCGGTACGGTAATCTGGATCATATAGGCGTTGACCATAACGAAATCGCCCACGGTCAGCGTCCCGGCCTGCACCCCAATGGCTGCCAAGACCATCACACCGATCAATCCGCAGGTGATCAGAAAGGACTGCCCGAAATTTAGAAACGCCAGAGAATACGCAGTCTTGAGAGCCGCCCCCGCATAGGCTTTCATTGACACATCATACCGTTCAGCTTCACGCGTTTCGGCATTGAAATACTTGACGGTTTCAAAATTCAGCAGGCTGTCGATGGCGCGCTGGTTCGCCTCGGTATCCTGATCATTCATCTCGCGGCGCAGTTTCACGCGCCACTCGGTCACCGCAAATGTGAACCAGATATACAGCGCGATCGTTGCCGCGACGACCACCAGATACCAGACATCAAACAGCCACATCAGAATGATCGCAACAAGCAGCAGTTCAAGGATCAAAGGCCCGATGGAAAACAGCAGGAAACGCAAGAGGAACTCGACCCCTTTTACGCCGCGCTCGATAATACGGCTCAGACCGCCCGTGCGCCGCGTCACGTGATAGCGCATCGACAACTGGTGGATATGCTGGAAAGTTTCCAATGCCAGTGCGCGCAATGCCCGCTGCCCGACAGGAGCAAAGGCCGCATCCCGCAACTGCTGCAAACCAACAGTCATCATGCGCGCGACACCATATGCCACCGTCAACCCAACAGCACCCAACGCAACGGGGGGAACGCCCTCGCCCGCCAGGCTATCAACCGCGCCTTTGTACAAAATCGGGGTGTAGACCGCGATCAACTTGGCCAGAACCAACATGCCCATAGCAATCAGAACGCGGCGCTTAACCCAGGGCTCATCCTCGGGCCAGAGATAAGGCGCAACTTTCCGGATTGTACGCCAGCCAGAGCTGCGCGCGTCCAATTTTGGGATATTGTCGGAATTCATCGGGGCTACTCGTCTCTTCACGTACCGGAACTGCGGTCAGAGAGTGCCCCTGACCCCGGAAGGTCAGAGGTACAGGATTATTCCGGAATGGTGAATACCTGCCCCGGATAGATCAGATCCGGGTCGCGGATCGCGCCTCGATTGGCCTCGAACAGTTTGACATACAAGACACCATCGCCAAATCGTTCCCGAGAGATAGCCCAAAGCGTATCACCCTTTTGTACTGTAACCGAACGGATGGCCGGTGTTTCCTGAGAGGGTGCAGGCCCATCGTCCACTTCGGCCACGCTCAGAACTTCTAGAGGCTCACGCTTGAACGGGGTTTCCAGACGGCTTTTAACCGTGCCGTCCGAGGCAACCTCATCCACACGCAGCGTATACACACCGGGATCAATGCCTTCGATCTCGCTGCGCCATTTTCCATCATCCGTGGGCTGCATATCGGCGACCAGTTGGTTGTCCAGGTACACGCGTACCGCGGAACCATCAGCCACGCGGCCGGTCAGCTCGACCTCACCCGTGTCTGAATACCCGATCGTATCCAACGCAACCTGATCAGGTTCGGTGCTCTGAGGCGTCGCAGGTTGGACAAGCTCGACCCCGTCTTCCCCCGATCGCAGGATCGCAACCTGTTGTCCTTGCGTGGAATCTGCCGTTTCTTCAGAAGATACGTCGCCGGTTTGAGCGACCTGCCCCGCCTCGGTTTCATCGCCGCTTGCGGATTCGTCGGCTGGGGTGGTTTCTGCAGTATCGACTGATGCGACCTCTGGTTCAGGTTCGGGCAATGCAGCAATCAGATAGTCGTCAGAGCGTACAGGTTGATCGACCCCATCGGATTCCAGCGTCAGACCGCGTGCGGCGGTGGAAAACGGAATGGACACGAATTCTGCAAACTGGCCACTGTCATCGACGGTAAAGCTGTGCAGTGTTTCGCCATCCAGCAACACTCGCACCTCAACGCCGGGCTCTGCGTTACCAGACAGAACCGCATTCCCATCAGGCTCGACGAAGATCTGGTCAAGGGCCGGAGGTGCAACTTCGGCAACATCCGCTACCGGTTCAGCAGTTTCGTCCGCCCCTTCTGTCGACGCCTCGGCTTCTATCGTTTCCGTATCCGTATCGTCGGTCTGCGGGGCATCCCCTGTGTCGGAAGCTACAGAGGTGTTCTCTGACGCATCCTCGGCCACATCTGTTTGCGGCGCTGGGTCCAGAGGTGTGCGATCAAACGCGCCGGAAAAATACGCGCCGCCTGCGCCTAACAGAACCAGCAAACCGGCGATCACCCCCCAGGTGAAAGATCCGGAGCCTTCGCTACCCGAATTGGAATCCATACTCTTCCTTTCACACCGCAGCGCAAATGCCTTATCTGCAACGCAATCTGCCTGACGGTTGAGCCAATCTATCAATACCGCTATCACGGGTCAAAACCCCAGATACAACCCCGGAGAACCCTCCCGATGTCTCAGAAATCCGTCTGTGTGTATTGCGGGTCACGCAATGGCGCCCAAACCAGCTATTCCGACGCCGCCCGGTCCTTTGGCCAGCTTCTGGCGCAGGAGGACTGGCGACTGGTCTATGGTGCTGGCGATGTGGGCCTGATGGGCGAAGTTGCGCGCGCAGCGCAATCCGCCGGAGGCGACACATTCGGCGTAATTCCCGTTCACCTGTTAAAGCGCGAGGTCGGCAAGACCGACCTGACCCGTTTCGTGATTACCGAAACGATGCACGAGCGGAAAAAGGTCATGATCATGAACGCCGATGCCGTGGTCGTCCTGCCGGGTGGTCCGGGTTCACTGGACGAATTGTTCGAAGCCCTGACATGGCGACAGTTGGGTCTGCACGACAAACCCATTCTGGTCATGAATGTTGATGGATATTGGGATGCCCTTCATGATCTTGTGCAGCAGGTCATCGGCCAGGGATTTGCGGACACATCTCTGGCCGATTTCATAACGTGGGTCGACAGCCCGGAAACGGCTATGTCGACACTGAGGGCGATGCTGGTCCCGCATAAGGGCTAGTCGGGCAGTATGGTCCGTCCGCAGATCGCCGGATACTCAACTGGCTGGTTTTAGACGGCTGATCAGAACCTGTTCCACTTTGTTCAGCGGGTGGTTGGTCAGGGTCTTATCAACCTCTGCAACCACTTTCCTTAAGACTTCGCTGTGCAGGCGGCGACGCAGAAGGCCCAGAACATGGGGGCTGGCGACCAAAACCAGGCGTTTATATGCGCCCTTCAAACCTTTGCGATTCAACAGATTTGCCACATCCTGCACGAACAGAGACTTGGCCTGCGATTTCCACTTGGGTTCTTCAACGGCAGATTTCTGATTGGGCCCATTGTCAGAGCGCCGCCCCGCCCGATCAGAGGGCCTAGCGTTTGGGACATCGCTTTCTTCGACCGAGACAACCACCAGATTGGGGTCTTCGGCATCCGTGATATTCTCCATGAACAGCGCCTTTTCCCCGTCGGCGATGACAATCCATGTTCCCTGCGTTAATGCGACCATTGTGATCTCCTGATTTGGTTTTCTGAGACCATCCCTCATCTTTCAGGCACGGCTAACCATTTGCGCAACTTTGTTTTTCGCTGCGCCGCCTGGAATTTTTTCAAGTGATTTGCGGCTCTCTCCTCCGCCACACTTAAAGTAAGCACTGCGCGCCGTCTTACAATCCGGCCGGACCGCGAAACTGCGGCTATAGGCGGGTTTTCACCGGTTAGGAGAACAGTTCGATTACCGTAATTTCGGGCGTTACACCAAAACGCACGGGCAGGATCGAACATCCGATACCCCCGGACACGACCAGATCACGATTGCCTTCGCGCACGTGACCATAGGCATAGCGATTGCCGAATTTCGAGGGCACCACCGGCGACCAGCCAAACAGCCGTACCTGCCCTCCATGAGTATGACCTGACAGGGTCAGGGCCACGCGATCGGGAACTTTGGGGAAGATATCCGGTTCATGCGCCATCATCACCACCGGGGCATCATCCGTGATCTGCCCAAGCGTCGCAGGCAGGTCATCCAGCCCTTGGTATCGACCATTGCCCGTATAAATCGCCAACTGATCTTCGAGGCCTGCAAGCCAAATCCCGGCACCATCCAGTTTGAAGGCCTCGTTTGAAAGCACCCGGATACCATTCCGTCTCAGCGCATCGCCGTACAGATTCGGCCCGCCCCTGCGCTTTTGGGCTGACCGGTCATCCCACCAATCGTGATTTCCCAGAACCGCATAGACACCATGCTTTGCCTGCAACCCGGACAACACCGGCGCCAGATCGGCAATTTTAACCGGTTGTAAATTTATCCTGTGCCCGGCGGCATAGTCCCCCAACAGCAGGATAAGGTCAGGTGACAGAGCGTTTGTGCGCCGAACGATCTGCTGGACTCTTTTCAACCCCACATAGGGCTCACCAACATGCAGATCAGCCAGCACCGCGATCCGCAGCGGCGGTGCGGTCCAGTCCGCGCGCCGGATCCGCCACTTACGAACACGCAGGCGCAGCGCGGGTTCGATGAAGAAACCATACGTGGCAGCAAAAAGGCCTGCCAGCATCACTGCCAGCAGGCCCTTTATGAACCCTCTACGGGTCACTGGATCACATCCGCGAAGCGACGTTTTCCCAGTTCACCAGATTGTCGAGGAAGTTCGACAGGTACACCGGACGCTTGTTGCGGAAGTCTATGTAATATGAATGCTCCCACACGTCGCAGCCCAACAGAGCAGTCTGGCCAAAGCACAGCGGGTTCACGCCGTTTTCGGTCTTGGTCACGGCCAGCGAACCGTCCGCATTCTTGACCAGCCACGCCCAGCCCGAACCGAACTGACCGGCACCAGCCGCGCTGAACTGCGACTTGAACTCGTCAACCGAGCCAAAGCATTCGACCAGCGCCTTTTCCAGCTCGCCAGGCATGGCGTTGTCGCCGGGGCCCATCATCTCCCAGAACTGGTTGTGGTTCCAAAGCTGACTGATGTTGTTGAAGATGCCGTTTTGCGCGACGGCATTTGCGTCGTAGGTGCCGGTGATGATCTCTTCCAGCGACTTGCCGTCCCACTCGGTACCAGCGATCAGCTTGTTGCCGTTGTCGACATAGGCCTTGTGGTGCAGGTCGTGGTGAAATTCCAATGTTTCGGCGGACATGCCCTTGGCTGCCAGCGCGTCGTGTGCATAAGGAAGATCAGGAAGTTCAAAAGCCATCTCGGCCCCCTGTTTAAAATGTAAGTTGCGGTTCCCAAGGTTAAATGCTTTGGCAAGTGCCGCAGGTCAAGGGCAGAGATCATAAAACCCGGAGGTCCGCGATGCTAACTCAGGCGCGCAAGATGTTTTACCGCGCCCGCGGATACTATGCGGGCAGCCTGAATGGCGAGCCTTTCCGGCTGGATCCCTACCACTCGAAGTTCTGGCGCAAGGCCTCGGCCGGCGCGTGGGAGCCCGAGACTTTTGCCGTGCTGGATAGATATCTAACGCCGGACAGCGACTATCTGGACATCGGGGCATGGATCGGCCCAACGGTGCTGTACGGTGCCCGCAAAGCCCGCCACGTCTGGTGTTTCGAACCAGACCCCACCGCGTTTCGGCATCTGGCGTGGAATCTGGACCTGAACGACATTCGCAATGTTTCGGCATTTGGCGTCGCATTGTCGGATCAATTCGGCGTGGCCCGTATGGCATCCGTTCGCGGTGAACCCGGGGATTCCACCAGTTCACTGTTGCATGACGGGGTGCATGGGACAGATGCATTGACCATCGAGTGGGATCAGTTCGAGGCCGTAAATGACCTGTCCCGTGTCTCCTTGGTCAAGATGGATATCGAAGGGGCGGAATTTGCGGTTCTGCCGAGCCTTTTGCCCTTTCTGAAAAAGCATCGCCCGGCCCTGTATATTTCGCTCCACTCGCCCCTTCTGGCCGAGGAAGACCGGCTTATACGGACATCTCAACTCTTAGAAAGCCTTGCCTTCTACACTGAAATTCAAGACGAAAACGGGCACCCACTAAAGGTCGAAGAATTGCTGCAACCTCAAGAGTTGAAGCGGTATCGCGCCGTTGTGTTGCGTGAATAGAATGTGCAGAATTTTTTTCGTGCATTAGTTGCATATGCGCTCGAAACTCTCGCGTTGTTTGGTGTCTTCCCTTCTGGATAGACCGATTAAACGAGGAACCATGAAATATCTTTTCTTAGCATCCATTTTTACCGTTTTTGCACAGGCAGCGGCGGCGGAAACAATTACTTACGATTGTGCCGTTCGCGACCGCGACGGAACCGGGTGGGTCGCGCCCCGCTATATCTTTGTTATTGATAAGGACGGCGTTAGTGCGCAAACAGCCAGCGGGCACAACGAAATGCAGTCCGCTAAGCTGAAAATTGATAGAAAGAAGCGTTACAAGCTGGATTGGCGCGTTGAGTTGACAGAGTTTGGCGGCCAAAAAGTCCGGGTAAATTACACGGCCCGCATTGACCCTTCTGACAACACCGTGAAACTGAGAGGCAACTGGGTGAATGCCAACTTTGTCAACAAGCCTTCAGGGCAAGGCAAATGCAAAGTGATCGATGGTTAAGCTTCGGTTAAACCGCAAAAGCCCCGGAAAATCCGGGGCTTTTTTTCCTAGCTTCGGAACCTAATAAACCCCGACCTCACTGCCCGGCTGCGCTGCGACCTTCAACAGTTTGAACACGTAGTCTGCGGTTGACCGGAAGCAGACGACGCGGAGAGTTTCGGCGTCATCCAGCCAGAACGCACCGGCAACCTGCGCCAAGCGCGAGCGGCGGATTTGGCCGGGTTGGAAGGCGTCAGCCGACAGATCTACCGGGGCCAGTTTGCCCAGAACTTCGCGAGCGTTCGAGCCCGAGATGCTGAACACCGCGCGGGCATCCGAGACGTTGACCGCCAGGGCATGCACACCGCTTAGCGCGTTGGTCATCGCGGCCAGTTTGGCCTCGACCTCGGCATATGGGACAAGCACAAGCAATTCGTCGGTGGACATCCAGCAAACACCGCTGTCTCCGTCGACAAATGCCTCGCGCTGGCCGGGTACTTTCTGGCCGGTGGCGTCTTTGACGGCCTTCACCAGAACCTTGTCGGACAGGTCGCCGCGCAGGGTGATCATGCCCTGCAGGCCGCATTCTTCAACCTTGGCGATGCCCTCATAGCTGGCGTGGTTCAGTGCGCTGATGGGTTCAGACATTCTGCTTCTCCCCGTCCTTGTCGAAGAAGATCGGATCCACGATCTTTGCTTTGTAGGATTTGCCATCGGTGCCCGGGAACTCGACAATCTCGCCCATGCGGTCAGGACCATGCTTGATCAAGCCCATGGCGATGCCTTTGCCCAGATTGGCCGAATAATAGGTTGAGGTCACACGACCGATCATGTTGCGCTGACCGTTGGCGTTGACGCCCTCTCCCACTGCGTAAGCCCCATCCGGGATGACAGAACCATCCACAGTCTCAAGACCCACCAGTTTCCAACGCTCGGGATCGGCCATATGGCTGCGCAAATGGGCACGTTTGCCGAGGTAATCCTCTTTCTTTTTCGAAAGCGCCCAATGCAGCCCCAGATCCTGCGGGATCACGGTTCCATCGGTTTCGTCGCCGATCATGATAAAGCCCTTCTCGGCCCGCAGTATGTGCAGACATTCAGTGCCATAGGGCATCACGCCGAATTCCTTGCCTGCATCCATCAGCGCATTCCAGAAGGCCTGCCCTTGTGATGCAGGGACGGCGATCTCGTACGACAGCTCACCCGAGAACGAGATGCGATAAGCCCGGCAATCAAAGTCGCCGATCTTGCCATCGCGCCACTCCATGAAGGGCAGCGCCTCTTTCGACACATCCATGCCGCCGAGCTTTTCAAGCACCTTGCGGGCGTTGGGGCCAACAACGGCGACCTGCGCATATTGCTCGGTCACGTTGGCAACATAGACTTTCCAGTCCCACCATTCGGTTTGCAGCCATTCTTCCATGTGACCGTGGATACGTTCGGCCCCGCCGGTGGTGGTGTGGCACAACCATGTGTCTTCGTCGATCCTGGCAACAACACCGTCGTCGATCAGAAAGCCATTCTCGGAACACATCAGGCCATAGCGGCATTTGCCGACCTTCAGAGTAGACATCATGTTGGTGTACATCATGTCCAGGAACTTGCCTGCGTCCGGCCCTTTGACGATCAGCTTGCCCAAGGTCGAGGCATCCAGCAGGCCGAGGTTCTCGCGGGTATTTTTCACCTCACGGTTCACGGCGTCATGCACGGATTCACCCGGACGAACATAGGCATAAGTCCGGCGCCAGTGGCCGACCGGCTCCCAATCGGCGCCGTTCTTGTCGTGCCAGTTGTGCATCGGGGTTTGACGGATTGGCTGGAACACCTCACCACGTGCCTCACCGCCGATAGATGCCATTGAAATTGGGGTGTAAGGCGGGCGGAACGTTGTTGTTCCAACCTTCGGGATTTCGGAGTCCAACGCATCAGCTAGGATCGCCAATCCGTTGATGTTACTCAGTTTACCCTGATCGGTTGCCATGCCCAGAGTGGTGTAACGCTTGGTATGTTCAACGCTCTCATACCCCTCACGCGCAGCAAGTTGCACGTCCGAAACTTTGACGTCGTTTTGGAAGTCCAGCCAGGACTTCATCCGCAGTTGAATATCCGCGTTCGCAGGCATCAACCAGACCGCAGCCATAGGTGCCTCTGACGTAGTTTCCCCGACAGGCGCTTTGGTGCGTTTGGTTTTGAATCCAGCCGCTTTGGCTGCGGCCTTACCGGCTGCATCGGCATCGGCCAGCACATCGCCCAGCGCCATCGGGCCATTCGATGCCCCGGCGGCTACGACGAACCCTTCGCCATCGGCCCCAAGCGGGGGTCGCGCAGGATCCGGCCGGAAATGCGCATTGGCATCGTCCCAGATCAGCTTGCCGCCGCAGTGCGACCACATATGCACGACCGGAGACCAACCGCCCGACATCGCAACCGCATCGCATTCCACCTCTTCACGGGCGCCACCGATGCCGTCCTGATTGCAGATGGCAACTTTCTTGACGCGTTTGCCGCCTTTGACTTTGGCAATGGCCTTGCCCACATCGACGCGGATACCCAGTTGGCGCGCCTCTTCAGCCAGAGGGCCGGAGGTAGCCCTTGCGTCAACCACACGCAAGATATCGACACCGGCCTGTTTCAAGGTGATCGCAGTCCGGTAGGCGTCGTCATTATTGGTGGCCACAATCACCTTTTCACCGGGTGTCACACCCCAGTTCACGACATAATCCCGCATGGCCGAGGCCAGCATGACACCCGGCACATCATTACCCGCAAAAGACAACGGACGCTCAATCGCACCGGTAGCAGTCACGACCTGTTTCGCCCGAATACGCCAGAGACGATGGCGCGGGCCCTGTGCACCAGGCTTGTGGTCTGTCAGGCGTTCATAGCCCAGCACATAGCCATGGTCATAGACCCCTGCACCCATGCAGCGGTTGCGCAAGATGACGTTGCCCATTGTTTCAAGTTCGGAAACAATTTGTTCCACAAACTTATCCACAGGCTCATCATTGATTGTGCCGCCATCAACTGGGGCACGGCCACCCCAATGCGCGGTCTGCTCAATCAACATGACCTTTGCACCGGACTGAGCGGCCACTTTGGCAGCCTGCAAACCGGCCACGCCGCCACCGATCACCAACACATCGACGAAGTTGTAGAAATGCTCATAGGTATCCGCATCACGGCTGTCCTTGTCGGGGGCTTTGCCCAGACCGGCAGATTGGCGGATGAACGGCTCGTAGACATGTTTCCAGAACGGCTTGGGATGAATGAACATCTTGTAATAGAAGCCAGCCGGCAAGAACCGCGACAGGTGCGTATTGATCGCACCGATATCAAATTCCAGGTTCGGCCAGTGGTTCTGAGAGATCGAGGTCAGACCGTTGAACAGCTCGGTCGTGGTGGCGCGCTGGTTCGGCTCGAACCGATTGCCCTGCCCCAGACCGACCAGAGCGTTGGGTTCTTCCGCACCACTGGCGACAACACCACGTGGGCGGTGATACTTGAACGACCGGCCCATCATCATCTGATCATTAGCCAGCAAGGCCGAGGCAAGCGTGTCGCCTTCGTAGCCCTGCATCGAAGTGCCGTTGAAGGAGAATGTGACCTGTTTCGACCGGTCAATCAGCCGGCCTTGATTTGCGAGACGGGTGCTCATGATGCGGACCTTTCGCAGGCGGAATTACGGGTGGTGGCGCGGATCATTTGTATTCTCTCCACGTCCAGCCAGGGCGCTTGGCGGTAATCGCCTCGCGAATTTCTTTGGGCGGCTCAAACACCTGGGCAGAGTAGGTGCCGAAAACTTCGAGCGTTTGCGTGCAGCGCGCCGCGTGGAACCACTTGCCGCATCCATTCGCATGGCGCCAGCGTTCGAAATGAACGCCTTTAGGGTTTTCACGCATGAACAGGTAATCGTGGAAATCACCATCTGATGAGCCCGGACCGAAACGCTTCAGATGCGCCTCGCCACCGGCGGCCAGTTCGGTTTCTTCGGCATCGACACCGCAATAGGGGCAATTCAGGATCAGCATATGTTCATCCTCTCGGCAGCAGGCGAGACCATGCTGCATGCGAAATCTAAGTAACGGGTGCGCGAGATTTTTCGCCGAAAAATCTCCATCAGTGCGCCACCCCGGCCGCGACGCTTTCGTCGATGAAGCGGCCTTCTTTGAAACGATCCAACGAGAACGCCTCGGTCAGCGGTGAATGACCCGTGGCCATCAGCTGTGCCATGCCCCAGCCGGACCCCGGAATGGCCTTGAAGCCACCGGTGCCCCAGCCACCGTTGATGAAACAGTTCCCCAGGGGTGTTTTTGACAGGATGGGCGAGCGGTCGCCGGTCATATCCACGATCCCGCCCCATTGCCGCAGCATTTTCAGACGTGAGATCATCGGGAAGGTCTCGACCAACGCGCGCACAGTTTCTTCGATATGGTGGAAGCTGCCGCGTTGGGTGTAGTTGTTGAACCCGTCGGTGCCGCCACCGATCACCATCTCTCCCTTGTCGGATTGCGACATGTAGCCATGCACCGTGTTGGCCATCACGACCACGTCCATGCAGGGTTTGATCGGCTCAGACACCAGCGCCTGAAGAGCAATCGCCTCAAGCGGCAGACGGAAGCCCGCCATTTCGGCCAGTTGACCGGAATGGCCCGCAACCACGATGCCCAGCTTGTCACAGTCGATCGCACCTTTGGTGGTGTCAACACCGACAACACGACCATCCTGTGACCGAACCCCGGTCACTTCGCATTGCTGGATGATATCCATGCCCATAGCGGAACAAGCGCGCGCATAGCCCCAAGCCACCGCATCGTGACGGGCGGTGCCACCGCGTTCCTGCCACAGCGCACCCAGAACCGGATAGCGCGGGCCTTCGAGATTGATGATTGGCACCAGTTCCTTGACCCGTTCAGGTGTGATCCATTCAGTCTTTACACCCTGCAGCGCATTCGCATGAGCCGTGCGCTGATAGCCGCGGATTTCATGCTGGGTCTGCGCCAGCATCATCACGCCGCGCGGGCTGAACATGACGTTATAATTCAGGTCCTGGCTCAGATCCTCATAAAGGCTGCGCGCCTTTTCATAGATCGCGGCAGACGGATCCTGCAGATAGTTCGAGCGGATGATGGTTGTGTTCCGACCGGTATTACCACCGCCCAACCAGCCTTTTTCGATCACAGCGACATTCTGGATGCCATAGTTCTTACCCAGGTAATAGGCGGTTGCCAGACCATGGCCACCCGCCCCCACAATGATGGCGTCATAGCGTTTCTTGGGCTCGGGCGAACGCCAGGCGCGTTCCCATCCGGTATGATAGCGCAGCGCTTCGCGCGCCACAGCAAAGGCTGAATAGTGTTTCATAAGCGAATCCATCCGGTTCGGTGATTGGCGCAGGTATGCCGCGTAACCGCCTTTGGCCCCTGCCGTGCAACGCCATAATATCGCACTATTGCGACATCGCCCTTATTATTGCGACATGAAGCCCCCTCGCGGCCATTTGTCCCTTTTTTCCGCCCCGCCACAGGTCTAAGTCAGGACAGCCATCTTGGAGTTATCATGACCTTCTGGGCCCTCATCATAGCCACCGCCGTCCTGATAGCGGTTTTTCTTGGGATTTCGATACTGCGTAGGCGAGATACGCGCGAACCATCCACTGCGTATGACTTGCAGGTCTATCGTGAACAGTTGGCCAGCGTAGATCGAGACCTGGCCCGTGGTGTCATCGCTGACGCAGATGCCGAGCGAGTTCGCACGGAAATTTCACGCCGCATTCTTGCGGCTGATGCGCAGATGCAATCTTTGTCTGAACCGCAAGGGCCTTCCAAATGGATCTCGGTTACGGCATCCATATTTGTCGCGGCCATCCTGGTAGGCGGAGGATCCTGGATTTATCTGAAGCTTGGTGCAGCCGGGCTCCCCGATCAGCCCCTGTCATTGCGGCTAGAAAAGGCCGATGCTCTGCGCACAGAGCGCCCCAGTCAGGCCGAGGCAGAAGCCGCCACGCCACCCGCACCACTGCCACAGCTTGACGAAAGCTATGCCTCTCTTCTCGGGCAACTTCGCGAAACCGTTTCCGGTCGTCCTGATGACCTACAAGGACATATCCTTCTTGCCCAGCACGAGGCGAACGCAGGTAACTTCCATGCCGCCTACAAAGCGCAGCAACGTGTGATCGAACTGTCTGGGAACACGGCACCCGCAGATGCCTATTCGCATCTTGCCGAGATGATGATCCTTGCTACCAACGGATATATCTCGCCCGAAGCTGAAGACGCATTGAAACAGTCATTGCAGCGTGATCCACGCCACGGTCCGGCCTTGTATTACCTGGGACAGATGATGGTACAGGTCGGACGACCTGATATCGGTTACAGGATCTGGGTGGATGCACTTGGAAGCGCGCCGACAAATGCCCCCTGGGCAACGGCCATTCGCGCACAGATGGACGATCTGGCCTTTCGTGCGGGTGTGTTCAATGCCGCCCCTATACCAGCAGGGAACCCAGGCCCCGGTGAGGATGACATCGAGGCCGCTGCATCTCTGACCGCACAAGAGCGCCAAGAGATGATCCTTGGCATGGTCGAGCAACTGTCAGATAGGCTTGCAACCGAAGGCGGCTCCCCCGAAGAATGGGCCCGGCTGATCGGTGCCCTTGGGGTGGTTGGCGACATCGACCGGGCCACCGCGATCTACGCCGAAGCCCAATCCGTATTCTCGGACAATGACAACGCACTGGATATCCTTGGTGCGGCAGCAGCTCAGGCTGGGGTGACCCGATGATCCATGACATTTTTGAGGAATTTGCAGGCTCGCTTGCGCCTATGAGCGCGTTGATCGGTCTTGATCTGGGAGAAAAGACTATCGGGGTTGCAGTCTCGGACCGGATGCGCGGTGTTGCTAGCCCGCTGGAGACCGTAAGGCGCAAGAAATTCACTCTGGATTCTGCCCGTCTGCTGGAAATCATAGCCGACCGTGAGATCGGGGGCATCCTACTGGGTCTGCCGAAAAACATGGATGGTAGCGAAGGGCCACGCTGCCAGTCCACCCGTGCCTTTGCCCGAAACCTGTCCCGTTTGACCGAAGTTCCGATCGGGTTCTGGGACGAACGGCTCAGCACGGTTGCGGCAGAAAAGGCACTGCTTGAGGCGGATACGACACGAAAGCGTCGCGGACAGGTTATCGACCACGTCGCGGCAGGCTATATTCTGCAAGGCGCGCTGGACAGAATGCGCTTTCTTTAAGGATCGGAAAACGCTGATGTCGAACATGGTTTGGAAAAGGAACGAGGTCGAAAGCCCGTGCATCCAGATCTGCGTTGTGCACCCGACCGAGCGTATTTGTACCGGTTGCTACCGCACGATCGACGAAATCTCTCGCTGGTCGAAAATGGACAGCTCTGAGCGCGCCGATATCATGGCAGACCTACCGTCTCGCAAACCGCTGCTTGCCAAACGGCGCGGCGGCCGGGCGGGGCGGCTCAACAAGGCCTGAGATTTCCACAAAAGGATGTGATTGCTGAATCTGCACCGCTGCGGGCTGGTCTGAACTACGAGGGGGTCAAGTTCGTTGACAGCTGGTGAGTGAGTGGCAACCCACAGCGGCGCGTTTCAACAATCGATCCTCTGCAGTGGTTCGGCAGAGGAGTTCGATCTGTGTACGTCTTTTTTGACCAATCGATCAAGAAAAATCCTCGCTGATATTTCTGTGCCCTGACGTAAATGTCACAGCAGGCTCAAGCCGCTGCGTTTCTACCCAGACGCAAGCCATGTTTTGGCGTTCTGAATTTCCTCGGCGGGAAAGAACTGAGTGCGTGTGCCAAGGATGTGGCTGGCCACCCGTTGGGCCAGATGTTGCCAGGCTTTGTCGCCAACAACCGCTGCCCGATCCAGATTACCAATATGCCCCCGGGCCAGCCGAAAATGCGAGGCAAGCGCCGTAAGGCCTTGCCATCCGTCAAACTTGGACAGATCAATCAGCAGGCGAAACCCCTGTTTCTCCTGCAAAATGTAGTCCAGATCGGTTTCGGCCTTTTTGAATTCGTCAGGGTCGAGTTTTCCCATCAGGCTGACCTGCACGCAGGGGCCGCCCAGATCCATAACGTGAATAGAGCCCAGAGATTCGCGCAACCATCGGCGCGCTTCTTCAATATTCGCGTGATCGAATACCTGCACAGGGCAAGGGAAAAGCGGAGCCGCAAGCCGGATACTGGTCTGAACCCAACCCTGATCCGCCACCACTCCAATTCGGTCAAAGCCGCGCCAGTGGCTGAGGCCCAATTTTGTATCCGACCAAACCGCATTCAGATCGTACCCTTTGAACTCTGGCTGCACGATCGCCAACAACCGCACTGTATCGTGTTCGGCCAGTGCGGCCTCAATCGCCGGGATCAATGTTGTGGAATAGTCCGTACCTGTCACTTCGCCGGAAAGCTCGATTTCAATCAATGCTCCGTCAGAGTTTTTGTGGACAGCAATCATCAAAAAATCCTCCAAATCTGTATAATGACAGAACGTTAGGAGGATTTGATCCATTCGGCCACACCGCCAGCGCATTCAGGCCGAAAATAGGCGATCATCCGGCCATCCGACCCAGCCTCAGCCCCGCTGCCCCATGGCGCTACCCCGTGCAGGCAGTGGCGGTGCAGCAGATAGGCCTCGCCCGGACGTGCGGGCAGTACGATGCGACGGCAAGTATCAAAGACCTCACGACGGGCAGCCTGATAAACATCTGTTATGTCCACCTGATCCAGAGTGTCCGGGCGCTTGTCTTCAAGTGCATCCGCAAATGCAGCCTGCATGATCTTGTGGCTACCTTCCCAAAGAACCATCGGGGACGCATTCGCGCTGGCATCGGTCAATGGAATGCCCAGAATCCACGCATGCGGTTCCTCGACCCTGCGGCGCCTGTCCGGGCCGGACGGGCGTAAACCATCCACATGGGCCGCATCCCGCTTTGCTCGATACTGGGCAGCAGCCTCGCCCTCTCCGCGTCGGGGCAACGGGTAGCCGGGGTAAATGACCGAGACCTGGGCTTTGTGCAACGGCAACGACCCATAACGCGACACTATGAAATCCATGACGGCCCCGGTCAGAACCGGGGACCCCTGGACCCTGCCCTCGGTGTCGTTGTTCAGCGCGTCGACCCCAATGAACCAGGTCCCTTCACAGTCCATCCAATGCGCGAATTCCGGATCCGTCGCAGCAGCGCGTGCTGCAGGCAGCGCATAAGATACCCAGTCCAGAATAGCCCGGTCGTGGGGAAATTTCACCCAACCCTTTTCCTCGAAAGAACTCAAAAACCCAACGCCTTGCGCAACATATTCAGGGCGACCAGAGTCAGGAAGACCGCGAATATCCGCTTGAGCGGCTTTGGATCCATCGCATGGGCCAACTTTACGCCCCAGGGCGCAGTGATCATGGTCATGGCGACCACAATCCCAAAGGCAATCAGATTGACGGCGCCGATGGTAAAGGGCGGGCGGTGTTCAGGGGCAATTTCGAGAAACAGGAACCCCATGACCGAGGGCACAGCGATGATCACGCCAAACCCGGCCGCCGTGGCGACAGCCCGGTGAATTGGCGTGTTGAACAAGCTCATTAACGGCACGCCAAAGCTGCCGCCGCCGATACCCATCAGAACGGATAGGAAGCCGACCGAGGGCGACAGGAGAGCGCGTTTCAGGCCCTTGGGCATGGCGTCTCCAAGCCGCCATTCGGATTTACCCAGACCAAGATAGGCACCAATCACCATACCCAATACACCGAACAGGGCCTGCAATGCCTCGGTCCGAAGAGCGGATGCCACCATCACGCCCAACACCGCACCGATGGCGATGCCCGGACCCCAACTGCTCAGGATATCCCAATCAACGGCACCCTTTTTGTTATGTGCCAGAACCGACCGTAGTGAGGTTACGATAATCGTTGCCAGTGAGGTGGCGAGGCACAGCTGCATCAACTGCGGGCCGCCATACCCAAGGGTCTGAAACGCATAGAAAAAAGCAGGGACCAGCACGATGCCTCCGCCGACACCCAACAGACCCGCCAAAACGCCTGCCAGCGCTCCGATCACCAGCAGAAGAACCAGCATCTGAGCAAGCAACATTACTTCGGGCATCATTCCCCCCAACCGACCTTTTGCCGTATTGCCACCATTCAGGCCTCGGTCAGAGGCGCGACATGATCCAGTGCCTGCAACATAACCTCGGGGCCCGCCCCGTCATGCACTGCACCTTCAGACAGGGTCCGTCGCCAAGCCCGCGCACCCGGCCGTCCTGCGAACAGGCCAAGCATATGTCGCGTAATCTGGTGCAAGCGCCCTCCGCCAGCAAGATGGCATTCGATATAAGGCACCATTTTCCGGACAACAGCAAACGGGTCGGCGGCCTGACCGACCCCAAAAATCACAGGATCCGCTGTGGACAGAACATCTGACGGCTGATGATACGCAGCCCGCCCGATCATCACACCATCCAGCCCTGCATCCAGATGCCCGCGCGCCTGTTCCAGATCAGCAATGCCACCATTTATAGAGATGTGCATATCCGGGAATTCCGCCTTCATCCGATGCACGAGATCATAATCCAAAGGCGGTATATCCCGGTTTTCCTTGGGGCTGAGCCCTTGCAGCCAGGCTTTGCGCGCGTGAATTGTGACCCGAGAGCATCCCGCTTGCCTGATCTGGCTCAGAAACTCAGGCAAAATGTCTTCGGGCTGTTGGTCGTCGACTCCAATGCGGCATTTGACCGTGACATCTACGTCCACGGCTTCGCGCATTGCGGCAACACAATCCGCAACGCGGTCAGGGGATTTCATCAGCACCGCACCAAAAGTGCCAGATTGCACTCGATCAGACGGGCAGCCACAATTCAGATTGATCTCATCATAACCAGCATCCGCCCCCAACCGGGCCGCTTGTGCCAATTCCTGAGGGTTCGACCCGCCCAGTTGCAGGGCCACGGGATGCTCCTGCGGGTTGT
Source organism: Ruegeria sp. CDSC021 (assembly GCF_059610845.1). Classification (NCBI taxonomy): domain Bacteria; kingdom Pseudomonadati; phylum Pseudomonadota; class Alphaproteobacteria; order Rhodobacterales; family Roseobacteraceae; genus Ruegeria; species Ruegeria sp. CDSC021. The sequence continues at coordinate 131,605 of NZ_JBXWOK010000001.1, read as the reverse complement.
GGTCCAGCAAATGCAGCGCACCACCCCGAACTAACGCAGGCGCTGTTACCATTTCAGTGTACAGCAGCGCCTCGGTGCTCAGCAACCGATGCAGATAACGACAATGCCTGTCCGTCCAATCCATCATAGGGGCGACGCTCAGGCGTGCGGCTTGTCTTACCTTGTCATTCAATGCTGAGTCCTCGTCGCACCCGGTATCCAATCAGACGGATCGAAACCGCAAATTCCTGCCCCTCGAATCGGGCAGCCCGGGGTTTAGCATATTCGAAAGGGGCCGTCCTTGTGTCTGCCAACCGCGTTACCGATTGTCGACACCGTACCGGCAAATCATCATTTCGACGCTGCGCTGAATGGTATCAGACATTTCGTCCTGACTAAGTACGGTCCCGCAAAAAACCATGGGCCAGAATGCCCTGCTCTTGATCAATCCGATGAATTCACGACCCGCGATGTCGGGGTTATCGATGCGTAGCTGACCATCCTCTGCCGCATCTTTAAGCATGGCCGAGAAGATGGCAGTTTTGTCCAATTTGCCCTGCGCGGCGACCGCAAGGTCGGGATTGCGCAAGGTTTCGCTGATCACCATACGCGACATCGCCATCACCTCGGGTGACATGAGAATGCGTCCCTCGGCCCAGGCCAGATCGGTCAGTTGCTCTTGGATATCCCGGCCCTTTTCGTATCTGATATCCAACACCTCAGAGAAGCGGTTCGACAGCTCAACCACGATCGAGCGGAACAGGTTTTCCTTACTTTCGAAATACTTGTACAGTGTGCGCTTGGAGACCTCGGCCCGTGCCGAGATCCGATCCATACTGGCCGCCGAGAACCCCTTTTCCTGGAATTCAGCTACGGCAGCCTCGATGATCTGGGCATGCTTTAATGCTTTCGGTGCGCTGAGGTCATTCATGCTCCAAAGCTATAGACCCTTTGACACGAGCCGGTCAAACGCTAGGTAAACTCTCGGGTTTACAATGCCCTGCCCCCTGCCTAAGGTAAACTCGCCAGTTTACCGATTCAGGTAACCAGCCCAACAGGAGATCCCCCCAATGGCTTTGACATTGAAACTGAACGGCCAGACCCACACGGTCGAGGCCGAGCCCGGCACGCCCCTTCTGTGGGTAATCCGGGACGAACTGAAGATGACAGGAACCAAGTTCGGCTGCGGTGTCGCGTCCTGTGGGGCCTGCACCGTGCATCTGGACGGAGAGCCTGTGCGTTCTTGCCAGACGTATATTGAGGATGTCGAAGACGCCGAAATCACCACGATCGAAGCTGTCGGAAACAACGATATTGGCGCCGCGGTACAGCAGGCCTGGGTCGAATTGGACGTGGTTCAATGCGGTTACTGCCAATCCGGTCAGGTGATGTCGGCGGTCGGATTGCTGTCCGAAAACCCAAAGCCCAGCGTTGAAGAAATCGACGACTACATGTCCGGCAACGCCTGTCGCTGTGCCACCTATCAACGCATCCGCGCCGGTATCCAGCGCGCATCCGAAATTCTGGAGGCCTGATCCATGACCATCAACACCTCTCGCCGTGGTTTTCTAAAAGGCGCTGCTGCAACCGGTGCCGTCTTGCTGGTTGGGGCCCGCCCCGATGGCGTTCTGGCTGCGGCCTCGTCCGAGACGACGCAGCTCAACCCATTTGTTAAGATTGACGCCGACGGCACCGTGACCGCCATCGTCAAACACTTCGAAAAGGGTCAGGGCCCCGCGACCGGCCTTCCGACGCTTATCGCCGAGGAAATCGGCATCACTATGGACCAAATTAAATACGAATTCGCGCCGTCGAACCCCCAAGTCTATAACAACCTGCTGTTCGGCCCCTTCCAAGGCACCGGCGGGTCAACCGCGATGGCGAATTCCTGGCTGCAATACCGTCAGGCTGGCGCTGCTGCCCGTGAGATGCTGATCAACGCCGCCGCCCAAAGATGGGGCGTCGATGCATCAGGCATCACCATTGAGGAAGGCATCGTCAAAGCAGACGAGAAATCTGCACCGATTGCCGATTTCGTGGCAGCCGCTTCGCAGATGGAAGCGCCGACCGAGCCACGCCTGAAAGACCCCTCGGAATTCCGCCTGATCGGAAACGAGGCCGTGCGTCGCAAGGACTCGGCAATCAAAGGCAACGGACAGGCGATGTACGCCATGGATGTCCACCTGCCCAACCAGATGGTTGCGATGATCAAACGTCCGGAGTCGCGCGGTGGTGTTGTCATCAGCTTTGACGACAGCGCCTCGAAAGAGATCAAAGGCTATATCAGCGCCGCTGCATTGCCCAATCAGGCGGGCGTTGCGGTCTATGCCGAAGATACCTGGGCCGCGATTCAGGCGCGTGACGCGCTTGAGGTCGAATGGGACATGTCCGGCGCTGAAACCCGCCACTCGGATCAGATCAAGGCCGAGATCATGGACGCGCTGAATGCCGAGCCCGCCTATAACGTGAACAAGGCAGATGTTGCCACGGTTTCGGCGGCGATCGACGCGGCGGATACGGTCGTAGAAAAAACTTTTTACTACCCGCTTCTCGCCCATGCTCCGATGGAGCCACTGAACTGCACAATCGAACAGACAGCAGAGGGTGACATCGTTCTGCATGATGGCGCTCAGATGCCAACCGGCCCGCACATGGCGTATCAGCAAATCTTTCAGCTGCCACCCGAGAAAATCCACATCAGAACGATGCTGGCCGGCGGGTCTTTCGGGCGTCGCGCAACACCGGATGCGGACTATCAGGTTGAGGCCGCGTTGGCCTTTGTTGTCACTGACCGCTCGCGCCCGGTCAAACTGGTCTGGACGCGGGAAGACGACATTCGCAGCGGGTATTACCGCCCGGCCTTCGGCCACAAAGTTCGTGTCGGGTTGAATGCGGAGAGGAATATCGTGGGATGGCAGCATCAGGTTGCTGGGCAATCGATCATGAAGGGCACCCCGTTCGAAGCGGTTGCAGTGCATGACGGCGTCGACCACAGCTCGATCGAGGGCATCGCAGACAGCCCCTATGATATTCCGGGGATGGCGCTTGGACTGACCGACACACCCAAGGCCACATCGGTCCTATGGTGGCGGTCGGTAGGACATACCCACACTGCCTATACGATGGAAACAATGATGGATTTGGCCGCCACCGCCGCGGGCCGTGACCCGGTTGAGTTCCGTCTCGCACATCTGGCGGATGCGGGTAATGCAGACCAACAGCGCAAGGCCTCAGTTCTGAAACTTGCGGCCGAGAAAGCAGATTGGGGCAACGTCCCTGCCGGTCGAGCGCAAGGTATTGCGGTGCACAAATCCTTTGGTTCTTATGTGGCTGAGGTGGTCGAAATCTCGGGCGATCCGGATGACGGTATCAAGATCGAAAAGGTCACCTGTGCTGTCGATTGCGGTATCGCGGTGAACCCCGACGTGGTGCGTGCCCAGATGGAAGGTGGCATCGGCTATGGCATCGGGCATGTGATGCGCGATCAGATCACACTGACCGGCGGTTCCGTGGATCAATACAACTTCCCGGATTACGAGCCCCTTCGGATCGGCGATATAGCTACAATCGACGTCCACATCCTGCCCTCGGCCGAGGCCCCCACAGGCGTGGGCGAACCCGGCACGCCGCCCTCGGCCCCCGCGCTCGCGAACGCAATCAAGGCAATGTCGGGGACCTTGATTGCCGATCTGCCGATGGCCGAGAACGGCATAAGCTTTGCATAAGGTCCCGACCCCGCGCCGAAAAAAACGGCGCGGGGATAATTTGATCAAATTTCGTGACAAGGCGCTTTGTGTCGATTAAACCTCGGAGTACCAGAGTGATGGAGACGCCGATGGACCTGAACGCCCTACACAGTTTTCGCGTAGCGGCCTGCGACCTTAACGGTCAGCTGCGCGGCAAACGCGTGCCTCCTTCTTATGCTGACAAGCTGAGTAAAGGTGTGGTGCGGATGCCCTTTTCGGCATTGAATGTTGATCTGTGGGGCGCGGATATCGAGGATAGCCCGCTTGTGTTTGAATCAGGCGACGCGGACGGCATATTACTGCCAACCGAGCGTGGCCCCGTCCCAGTTCACTGGCTTGAAACCGAAACAGCGCTGGTGTTGATGTCCCTGTATGACGATCAGGGCAAGCCCTTTGCCGGCGACCCTCGCCATGCTCTGACCTCGGTGCTGCAACGCTATGCCGAGCGTGGCTGGTCTGTTGTTGCGGCGACCGAGCTGGAATTCACGCTATTGGACTCATCAGGTGCACGGCCGGTGCCTCCGATCAATCCTTTGACGGGGCGACGACTGGTCGACGAGGCAGTCCTGTCCATGGCGGAAATGGATGCGTTCGACGCCTTTTTCACAGACCTCTATGACGGATGCGAGGCAATGAGCATCCCGGCTCAAACCGCCATTTCCGAAAGCGGGATTGGCCAGTTTGAAATCAACCTGAACCATCAGGACGCCATGCGCTGCGCAGATGATACGTTGCTTTTCAAGGTGTTGACTCGTGGCCTTGCGCGCAAACATGGGTTTACCGCAACTTTCATGGCCAAACCCTATGCCCAGGATGCGGGCAATGGGATGCATGTCCATTTTTCGGTCGTCGACCAGGATGGGCAAAATGTCTTTGACAATGGCGGGCCTGAAGGCACTGATCTTTTGCGCTCGGCCATAGCCGGATGTCTGTCCGCAATGCCTGGTTCAACTCTGATTTTTGCACCGCACGGGAACTCCTACACCCGGCTTGTCCCCGGCGCCCATGCCCCAACTGAGGCATGCTGGGCTTATGAAAATCGCACTGCCGCGCTGCGCGTTCCCGGCGGCGCGCCCTCTGCCCGCAGGATCGAACATCGCGTTGCTGGTGGTGACATCAATCCCTACCTCATGCTGAGCGCCGTACTCGGTGCGGCGCTGAACGGCATCGAGGACGGAACTGAACCGCCAGCTCCGATCACGGGCAACGCCTATGAGATCGACGGCCTGCCGCAACTCGCTGGCGACTGGGCTTCAGCCATCACCGCCCTTGAAACCGATCCGCAAGTTGCGCGCATCTTTCCCGCCCCGCTGATCAGCAATCTTGCCATGACAAAGCGACAAGAGATCCTGCGCTTTGACGAACGCCCACCCGAGGAGCATTGGCTAAGTTATCTCGAGGCGGTTTGAGCCCCCTTGCCCGCTTCGTTCTGCTCAGCTAGAATAAATTTGATCAAATTTGGTGACCCATGAAAATCGGTATCCTTGTAGCCGGCCACCCCCCTGACGAATTGCACGATCAGTTCGGTGAATATGACGGCATGTTTCGCGCGCTGCTGGATGGCAACGGCTTTGAGTTTGTGACCTATGCGGTTGTCGACGATCACTTTCCGCAAAGTTTTGACGATGCTGATGGATGGATCATCACCGGCTCGCGCTATGGCGCCTATGAGGACCATGCCTGGATTCGCAAGCTCGAAGCGCTGATCCGCGACATCCATCAAAGCGGCAAACCCCTGATCGGCATATGCTTTGGTCATCAAGTCATTGCGCAAGCCCTTGGCGGGAAAGTTGAAAAGTTCAAACAGGGCTGGGCCGTGGGGCGGACGGACTACGATTTGGACGGACAGACCGTCACTTTGAATGCCTGGCATCAGGACCAGGTGGTAGAGCTGCCCGCCGGTGCACAAGTAACCGGTTCGAACGCCTTTTGCCAGAATGCCATGCTGGCCTATGGCGACACGATCTGGACCGTTCAGGCCCACCCGGAGTATGGCGACAGCTTCATCGAAGGGCTGATGGACACACGCGGCAAAGGTGTCGTTCCAGACAATCTGATGCAGGCCGCCGCCGACCGCCTTCCCACCCGCGACGACAGTCCGAAGATCGGACAGTTCATGGCAGAGTTTTTGAAGAAAGAGAGGGCCTGATGGCCGATTGGACAGAACAACTGCCACAGGCAGCCCGTACCTATTTTGAAGGTCACCGATTGGATGAGGTCGAGTGCATCATCTCTGACCTGCCCGGCATCGCGCGCGGGAAAGCGGTTCCGGCCACCAAATTTGCACGCCAGTCCTACTTCCATCTACCCGATAGTATCTTTTACCAGACTATCACCGGGGACTGGGGCGAAGCCGCCGGAGAGGACGGCTTCATTGAACGGGACATGATCCTTAAGCCTGACTTTTCGACTGCTTCCGCTGCTCCTTGGACGGGTGACTGGACACTGCAGGTGATCCACGACGCCTATGACCGGGACGGAGAGCCGATCCCGTTCAGCCCACGCAACGTGTTGAAGCGCGTCGTAAAAATGTATCACGACAAAGGCTGGAAACCGATTGTCGCGCCAGAGATGGAGTTCTTTCTGGTCGCCCCCAATGTCGACCCCGCGCAGGGGATCAAACCGATGATGGGCCGTTCGGGTCGTCCGGCGGCCGCGCGGCAGGCCTATTCGATGACAGCAGTGGATGAATTCGGCCCGGTGATCGACGACATCTATGACTTTGCCGAACATCAGGGATTCGAGATTGACGGCATCACCCAGGAAGGCGGCGCCGGACAGCTTGAAATCAACCTGCGCCATGGTGATCCGGTCAAGTTGGCAGATGAAGTGTTCTATTTCAAACGCCTGATCCGCGAAGCCGCGTTGCGACACAACTGCTTTGCGACCTTCATGGCGAAACCGATTGCGGATGAGCCCGGATCGGCCATGCACATCCACCACTCGATCACCGAGATCGAAACCGGACAGAATATCTTTTCCGGACCTCAGGGCGGCGAAACGGATGCATTCTATAACTTCATTGCAGGGCTGCAAAACCACTTGCCTGCAGGCCTGGCAGTCATGGCACCTTATGTGAACTCGTACCGCCGCTATGTGAAAGACCATGCCGCGCCGATCAATCTGGAATGGGCTCGTGACAACCGCACGACCGGCATCCGTGTTCCCCTGTCCGGCCCCGAGGCGCGGCGCGTTGAAAATCGTATCGCAGGCATGGACTGCAACCCCTATCTGGGCATCGCCTTGTCGCTTGCCTGCGGCTATCTCGGCCTGACACAGCAGGAACGTCCGCGCCGTCAGTTTTATGGCGACGCCTACGAAGGTGACGGTGATATCCCGCAGGTCATGGGCAATGCGCTGGACCTGTTCGACGAGGCCACCGCCCTGCACGAGGTGCTGGGTCCGGAATTTGCCCGCGTTTATGGCATTGTCAAACGTGCCGAGTATGAAGAATTTCTACAGGTCATCTCTCCGTGGGAGCGTGAGCACCTGCTCATGAACGTTTAAGCCGCGATGAATCTCCTCTATTCCAACGACCGCAAGGCCGAGTATCCGGCCAGCTGGTATGCCGCGACGGCCAACACGCTCGACCGTTTTCCTGCGCTTGCTGGGGATACCAAAGCGGATGTCTGTGTGGTCGGTGGCGGCTATACCGGACTGTCCGCCGCGCTGCATCTGGCCGAGGCCGGGTTCGACGTCGTGCTGCTTGAGGCGCATCGCGTTGGTTTCGGAGCGTCAGGCCGCAATGGCGGGCAGCTGGGCAGCGCCCAGCGGATGGATCAGGAAGACCTTGAACGCCTGGTCGGCGATGACGATGCCGCCAAGCTGTGGGATCTGGCTGAAGATGCCAAGGATCTGGTCAAATCGCTGATCGAAAAGCACAAAATCGACTGTGATCTGAAACCGGGCGTGGCGGTTCTGGGCCTCAGCACCGGGGATCAGCAAGACCTCCACGATCACGCCGCGCATCTGTCGGCGCGATATGGGTATGACCATATGGAGCTGCTGGACGAAGGCGCCGCGCATGGTCTCTGCCCGTCGCCCACCTATCGCGGTGGTTATCTGGACATGGGGGCGGCGCATCTGCACCCGCTGAACTTTGCCCTGGGGTTGGCCGAAGCCGCAGCCAAGGCCGGCGTGCGCATCTTTGAGGGTACCGAGGTCACCGGGATCGACGAAGTCGATCCGGCCATCGTGCAAACCCCGCAGGGAAAGGTGACGGCCAACCACGTCATATTGGCCTGCAACGGATATCTTGGTGACCTGAACGGCAAAGTGGCGTCGCGCGTCATGCCGATCAACAATTTCATCGCCGCGACCGAGCCTTTGGGCACCGATGCCGCCCGCGTCCTGACCCGGGATGTCGCCGTCGCCGACACCAAGTTTGTGGTGAACTATTTTCGCCTCAGCGCCGACAACCGCCTGCTATTCGGCGGCGGGGAAAGCTATGGCTACCGTTTCCCGACAGATATCGCCTCCAAGGTGCGCAAACCGATGACCGAGATTTTCCCGCATCTGCGCGATGTAAAGATCGACTATGCGTGGGGCGGTACTCTGGGTATCACCATGCGGCGAATGCCCTACCTGACACGGGTTGCCCCGAATATCCTGTCAGCCTCTGGCTATTCGGGTCACGGTGTTGGCACAGCTACACATGCCGGGCAACTGATGGCGATGGCCATTCAGGGCCAAGCCGAAGGGTTCGACACCATGTCCCGCGTACCCGCCCTGCCCTTCCCCGGAGGCCCCGCCCTACGCAGCCCGTTGCTAGTGCTGGCGATGACATGGTTTTCCCTGCGGGACCGGCTGGGATTCTGATTTCGAGATTGTCAGAGAAACTCACTTAAACTCTCTCAGGATACGAAAGCCCGTCAATTTTGACCGCCAATCAATGCCCGCCCCACCGCGACTTGCAGCGCGCGAAAAATCCATAGCAAATGGATAAGAACCGCCTTTTACAACCCGCCTGTGACAATCGACTGATCTCGCCATCTCTAAGTGCTGGCTGGAAGTCGACCAACCCGGGTGCGTCGCTGTCCAGCAGGACATCGTTCTTTCCCCGACATTCCCCGACATATGCCGAAGACCCCAAGCATTGGAGGCATCAAGTTCATCAACGCGAACTGGGTAACCGCGCCACACTAAATCCGGCCGCTTTTCACCAATCATCTCTTCTGTCGGTTTGGCATGGAAATTGGCCTGATCCGTCGTAACTTCCTCTCTTTGCGCAAAAGGAGTCTGCGTTCCGGCACGGGCGGCATATTCCCATTCGGCTTCCGTTGGTAAGCGGTAGGCATCTATCCCGAGTTTTTTGTTCAGCCAATCCGTGTAAGCCAAAGCATCCAAATAAGACACATCATTCACTGGATGATTGCCCGTAAGATCTATGCGCTCAAAACTATCGCCGATTACAAAATCTTCCGGCACATATTTGCTACATCCCCCATCTTCAACGCAGGCCATCCACTCATCACGGGTAACCTCGTTACGTCCCATGGCAAAGGACAGATCTATTCTGACGCTATGAACCGGACCTTCACTATGCGCGATATACGGCTCTTCCGCTGTCGCGGGTCGGCGCCCTTTTTCATCCCAATGAAAGTTTCGTTTCGATTCTCCCGGTGGTCCACCCATCATGAACTCACCCATAGGCAAGACAATCATTTCAGGGCAAACATCGCATTCCTGAAACATCTCAAGCGGCGCAACTTCAGTGCCATCCGACAGAAGATAATCTGCGTGAACCGCCGAAGCGAAAGTTGAAAGCGCGCCACAAAGGGCCAAATGACTGATAGTCAATGCAGTGATCCAACCCATCATACGAGAACAACGTCAAAGAAGATCCATTGCCACCTTACTTCCCCCAAAGTTGCAAGTTCAAAAGAATTTCCCGCTACGCGGGGTAAGCCAACCTGTGTCTCTCTGACTACGACAGAATAGTGAAATTTCGCCACCCTGAAGATTAAGGGCTTGGATTGACACTTCATTAGCTTTATCTTTCCCAAAGATAGAATTCAGGAATGCCAAATATGACGCTGCCTCCTAACGTCCATGACGCCGAACCCATCCCCGCGGCCGCCCGCGACGCCATTGATGCCTTGATGCAGTCAGGCGACCTGTTCCGCTACACTGCGCCGCAGGACGCTCCGGTTGCGATGCTCGAGTCGGAATTCGCGGAACTGCTGGGCACGAAATACGCGCTGGCTGTATCGTCCTGCTCAGCGGCACTGTTCCTGTCGCTCAAGGCGCTGGGTTTGCCGCGGGACGCGCGGGTGCTGATACCGGGCTTTACCTTTGCGGCGGTGCCCTCATCGGTCATACATGCGGATTGCATCCCCGTACTGTGTGAGGTGGGTGACAATTATCGCATCGACATGGATGACTTTGCCGCCAAACTGGATAACGTGCAGGCCGTGATCATTAGCCATATGCGCGGACATACTTCGGATATGGACGCGATCATGACCCTGTGCAGCGCGCGCGACATTCCGGTGATCGAGGACGCAGCCCATTCGCTGGGGACAACTTGGCATGGCCGCAATATTGGGACGATTGGCAAGATCGGCTGTTTCTCGTTTCAGTCCTACAAGATGATCAATGCGGGCGAAGGTGGCATTCTGATAACCGACGACGCTGATCTAGTGGCGCGTGCCGTGATCATGTCCGGCGCCTACGAACATAATTGGAAGAAACACAAAGGTCCGCGTGGCGACAACTCATCGGAACTCGAAGAGGCCTTTGGCCGCTGGCAGAACCAGTTGCCGCTGTATAACCTGCGGATGAGCAACCTGAGCGCTGCAGTAATCCGTCCCCAGATGCCTGAATTGGCACGTCGTGTCAGCGATGGGTTGCAAAACCACGACTATGTGGCGGAGCGCCTGAACTCATCACCCTATATCAACGTGCCTGCCCCGCTGATGCCAGAACGCCGGGCGCCGGACTCGATCCAATTCAATCTGGTTGACCTAAGCGATGATGATATCCGCGCCTTTGCCGCAGCATCCGAGGCACGCGGGGTGAAAGTTCAGGTATTCGGCCTGAGTGAAGACAACGCCCGTGCCTTTTGGAACTGGCAATTCCTGCCGGAACAGACCGAGCTGCCACAAACGCGAAACATGCTGATGAAAGCTTGCGACGTGCGCCTGCCTGTACGCCTGACAGGCGCGGAACTGGATGTGATCGCTGATATTCTGTTGGCTTCAGTAGGGGAAATTACCGCCCCGAAAATCGCATTTGGAACCTGAACAAGCTGAATTCAAACGAAAAGGCCCGCCAGCGGCGGGCCTATTTCATTGTGTGGACAAATTCAGTTCAGTTTAGACAGCTTTTGCTGCAACTCCGCCAACTGCTTCTTGATGTCGTCCAGATCCTCACTCGACTGGGGTTTGGCCTCGCTATCCGTTTCCGGACCGGACCAACTGCCGGAAATGCCGCTGGTCATCGCCTTCAGAAATGCCTTTTGCTGCGCTTGCAGCGCTTCGAAACCCGGAATCTGGGTCATCGGATTCATCGCAGACATGTTTTCCATCATTTTGCTTTGGCTTTCGCGCAGCATTTCGAACGAGCTTTGCAGGAATTGCGGCATCACTCCTCCGCCCGGCAACATATAGCTGCGCACAAGATCGTTCAGCACGTTCACCGGCAGGACATTCTCACCGCGGCTTTCATGCTCGGCAATGATTTGCAGCAGATATTGCCGTGTCAGATCATCCCCAGTCTTCAGGTCTATGATCTGAACTTCGCGACCGTCACGTATGAATGCCGCAATATCTTCGAGCGTGACATAGTCACTGGTTTCAGTGTTATACAGCCGACGGCTGGCATATCGTTTGATTAGCAACGGTTTTTCTTGTTCTGACACCGTCTACCCTCCCCAAGGAATGATGCATTGCAGCAGAGATTATGCGAGTGCAGAACAAAAAGAAAGGGCAGGTCTTTCGACCTGCCCAACGCGATTGCACCAAATGGGAGGAGTGGGTGCGCCTCGCTATCTTACCTTACTTGGCGCCAGCTGCTTTTTTCGCAGCAGTGGACACGTCGTTGGTTGCTTTTTTGACAACGGCAGTTGCATCTTCTGCAGCGTTTTTGCCAGCAGCCATCAGCAGCTCAACGGTTTCCGACTGAACTTTTTTCGCGATTTCAGCGAAAGCAGCCAGGTTTTCAGCAGCAACTTCAGCCGACGCGCTTGCGTAGTCGGTTGCAGCTTTTGCGTAATCTGCAGGGTCAGATTTCGCTTTCGACATATCGGACAGTTTGGCCAGGGTTTCCTTGGTCCATTTGTTCGAAATCTCAGCCGATTTCTCAGCCGCTTCCAGAGCAACGCCCGACAGCTTTTCGTTCAGGGTCGCGGTGGTGTTGAACGCACCTTCCAGAGCGGTGGTGTCAACAGGGAATGCACCCATCATGTCTTTCAGGGTCGCGGTAAAGTCTTGAGTCTTTGCCATTGTCCAAATCCTTTGCTTGCCGATCCGGGCCAACCCCGGGCTTCATCAGCTTGAGGACAATATCGTTGCTGCATCGCAGCATTGCAAGTTTTTTCTTGCTGCGCTGCAGCAATATTTTTCTAAACTGTTAAAAATCAATCTGTTGCCTTCACCAAAACATAGGTTCCTGGTGCTTCGGCCAGGGAAGCGTATCCCGAATCGCCCACTTGGCGCGCGGGGATCTGCTTGCCGGATCTCTTCTTCAGCCAAGCTTCCCACTGCGGCCACCAGGACCCTTTATGAAAATCGGACTCTTTCATCCATGCATCGGCATCCGCATTCAGATCAGGGTTGGTGTAGTGGCCGTATTTCTTCTTGCTCGGCGGGTTCACGATGCCTGCTATGTGACCGGATTCCGAAACGACAAACGTCTTCGAACGTGACCCCATCTGCTGCACACCCCGATAACAATCTTTCCAGGCGGCGATATGGTCGGTTTCACAGCTGATGGCCATCAAAGGAACATCAACGTCGCGGATATGCAGTTTGTGCCCAAGCAAATCGAAACCGTCGGTCACAAATTGATTTTTCTGGCAAAGCCCCCGCAAATACTCGATTGCCATTTTGCCCGGAAGATTTGCGCCATCCCCGTTCCAGTAGAGCAAATCAAACGCCGGAGGGGTCTCGCCCATCATATAGCTTCGAATGGCAGGGCCGTAGATCAGGTCATTCGATCGCAGGAACGACATGGTACGACCTATGACCCATGCTTTTAGGATACCGTCTTTTGTCACTTGTTCTTGAATGCCATCGACAAAGTCATTCTGTAGGAACGGCGTGAATTCCCCCTGTTCACCGAAATCGGTCAAGGTTGTGAAGAAGGTCGCCGATTTGATGGATTTGTCGCCACGCTGCTTCATCAGGGACAGCGTCAAGCTCAACGTGGTGCCGGCAATGCAATATCCCACCGCATTGACCTGCTTGACCTTACAGATCGACTTGACGGTCTCGATGGCGGTCAGAAATCCCTCTTCGACATAGTCGCCCATACCGACCTCGGCATGAGAAGCATCCGCATTAACCCAACTTACAACAAACAGGGTATAGCCTTGCTCGGTCACCCATTTGATGAGGCTGTTCTGCGCCTTAAGGTCCAGAATATAGTATTTGTTGATCCAGGGCGGAAACAGAACGATCGGGGTCTCGTGTACGGTCTCGGTCGTGGGTTTGTACTGGATCAACTCCATAAGCCTGTTGCGATAGACCACGTCGCCCGGAGTTGTCGCGATATTCTCGCCAAGCTTGAACGCGGATTCATCCGCCAGTCTGACAACCATTTCACCATTATTGGCTTCTAGGTCCGCAACTAGATTCTCTAGCCCTTTGATCAGCGATTGCCCTTCCGTCTCGACCGCCTTTTCCAGCGCGTCGGGATTGGAGGCCAGGAAATTCGTCGGAGACATCAAGTCAATGATCTGTTGCGAAAAGAAATGCAGCCTCTGCTTGTCCTTGCCGTCCAGATCGTCGACCGAAGCAACCGCCTGCGCGATTGCATCGGCATTTGTCTGATACTGCTGGCGAATAAACCGGAAATAGGGGTTGGTGTCCCAAAGAGGGTTTGAGAACCGTTTATCCTTGGGTCCGGGTTCGCTGTCCTCGACCCCGCCGGCGGCCAGCGCCTGCTGAGCCTCAGCAAAGTTCATAACGGATTGTCCCCAGAAGGCGACCTGATGTTCCAGAAGCTTGGCGGGATTCTGCCACGCTTCGGCGAAATACGAAGTTGCTGCTCTTGCGAAAAGATCTTGATTCGGACCGTCCAACGCGGGAGTGTGTGCCTCTTTGCCAGCCATCACATCGATCAGCCTTTTCGACAATTCTTCGACTTTCGTCATATTTTCTCTAATCCGTTCAAGGTGTTCCTCGGACAGCTCTGGCGCGTTATCTTCACTTGTTGTCATTTTAACAATTCCACCCTAACCTCGCTGCTATGCAGAATAACGTCGTGGGCGTCGGGGGGCAAAGCGACGAATGGTCCGAATTATCAGGCTGACACTCAGGAGGCCCATTTCATGCGCTACATGATGACCTACGATCTGATGGAAACGATGCGCAACACCAATCAGTGGATGGGTGCTACGGCAAGTGCCATAGCTTCTTATCCGCTGTTTTCGATGGTGCCCAACCCTGCGTTCAGCATGATGGCCGCCTGGGGCGAGGTGACTGAGCGGACGTTCCAGCGCATGGTTGTAAAACCCGACTGGGGAATCCGTACATTCACTTGCGAAGACGGCAAGGATCATCTGGTCGATATTGCCCCGGTGATCGAACGCCCTTTTGGTGATTTGATACATATACGTGTCAATGGCCGCGCTGAACAGCCCCGCAAGGTGCTGTTGGTCGCCCCGATGTCTGGACATTACGCCACTTTGCTTCGGTCCACCGTAAAAAGCCTCTTGGTGAATTGCGAAGTTTATATCACTGACTGGCATAATGCGCGCGATATCCCCGTGTCCGAAGGTAAGTTTGATGTAGAGGATTATACACTTTACCTTGTCGATTTCATGAAAGAATTGGGACCGGACACCCACGTTGTAGCCGTCTGCCAACCGGCGCCGCTGACTCTGGCCGCCACAGCCTATCTGGCCGAGGTCGAACCCAAAGCCCAACCCAGTACGCTGACATTGATCGGCGGACCTGTTGACCCGGATGCCACACCTACCGACGTGACCGATTTTGGCCGTCGCGTGACAATGGGGCAGCTGGAAGAAACCATGATTCAGCGCGTCGGCTTCAAGTATAAGGGCGTCGGGCGCATGGTGTATCCCGGCCTGCTGCAGTTGGCCTCGTTCATGTCGATGAATTCGGACCGGCATTCTCAGGCGTTTTCCGAGCAGATCCAGAGGGTTATGCGGGACGAGGCTTCGGATCACGATGCCCATAACAGATTCTATGATGAATATCTCGCCGTCATGGACATGACCGCCGAGTTCTACCTTTCGACCGTCGAACGCGTCTTCAAAAACCGCGAAATCGCGCGCAACGAGTTTGTTGTTGCGGGGCACAAGGTGGATATCGGCAAAATTACAAACGTTGCAGTCAAAACAGTCGAAGGTGCGAATGACGACATCTCGGCCCCTGGCCAGTGCATTGCTGCGCTCGAGCTGTGTACAGGGCTGCCGGACTCGAAAAAAGCCAGCCATGTCGAACCTGGCGCAGGTCACTATGGCATCTTCGCCGGCCGTAGCTGGCGCGACAATATCCGCCCATTGGTGATCGAATTTATGAACGCCAACGCCCGCAAACCCTCGCGCAAAGCGGCCAACCGCAACAAAGTGGCCTAACGCCGATGGGAAAGAAAGTCGCCAAACAGACGGCTTTCGCCTGCAACTGTGGAAAACTCTTTGGCAGCATTACAGCCAGAGGCGTTCAGTACGGAACGCATGTAGTCTGCTTTTGCCGTGATTGCCGGGCCGCGCAGATATATTTCGGGCAACCGGACCCTGCGCCGGAACCGGTGGAGATTTTCCAAATGGCCCCTGAAGAAATAAGGATCGACGGCGGCATCGAACACCTGGCCGCGATGCGCCTTGGCCCCAAGGGGATGCTGCGCTGGTATGCCAGCTGCTGCAATGCGCCGCTGGCGACGACATCAAATACTCCAAAATTTCCGTTTGCGGGCTTTGATGTGAAACGAGTTTCCGACCCGGACTGTTTAGGGCCGGTTACGACCCAAGGGTTCATTCCCCAGGCCGATGGAAAACACAAACACAAGCGACTGGGTTACGCTGTCTCCGGGATTGTTACGCGGGTACTAAAATCCCGGCTTTCTGGCAGCTGGAGGGACACCCCGTTCTTTGATCAGAATACGGGCCAGACGATCTCAACCCCGGTCATTCTCAGCAAAGAACAGCGTAAAGCGCTCTACGCGTAATCCAGCGCAGGCTTCACGCTGAGCCAGGTCTTCAGCGCCTCGGTGACATTTTCAGGCGATTCCAACGTAGGCAAATGTCCTGCATCCTTGATGACGTGCAGTTCTGCATTTGGGATCAGGTCCGCCATGAACGCATGCCTTCGCACCGGAACAACCGTGTCATGCGCCCCACATAGCACCAAAGTCGGGGCCGTGATCCGGTGCAGGTTGCCCTGCTGATCCGGGCGACGCTGCAGCGCACGAATCTGACGCTCGAACACCTGCGGGCCCAAATCCAACGCCATCGAGATGACATCAGCAAGAATGGGAATACGTCGAGGCCCCGGGGCCAGCGAATCCGATCCAATCAGCCGACGCATCACTTCCTCTAACCGACCCATCTTGGCGGCGACCAACAGCTCCTCCCGCGCGGCTGCGGTCTGGGGCGATTCCGAATGCGCATCCGAAGCCATCAGACACAAGCGCGACACCCTCTCGGGTGCATATCGGACAATTTCCAAAGCGACTACGGCGCCCAGGCTTAGGCCCGCCAATGCAAAGCGTTGTGGCAACTGAACCAATAGGCCCCGCGCGATCTCTTCAATCCGTTCAGCAGTCGAAACCGAAGCGACCGTCACGGCGCGATCACGTGACAGGGCGCGCATCTGATGCTCAAATACCCGCGCATCACACATCAAACCGGGCAAAAGAACCAACGGCTCGATCAAACAACGCCTCCTTTGGAAAAGTCACTCAAATCGTCGTCATTAGTTTCAGGATGAGAGGTTTTGTATGGTTCGGCAAGTTAAAGTTCAGGGGTAGCGGATACCGCGAAAAGCGGGGAAGTCCGCATATCGTCTTTGCCGCTCAAGTTCACCCTCGCCAGGCGTGCCTCCTGGGCGCAGAAGGCAGCCCCGCGGCGCGATATAGCTGTCGATGCGCTTATGAGGCACAGGCCTCCAGACCAGATTGAAAGCACAGAGTTTTGGAAAGAACCAGATTTCGGAATATTCCAGATGGTCGTGCATCCACCACGCCAAATCCCGCCAATCCCGCCCCGCCTCATATTGATCCGCAAACCATGGGATCACGATCGATGCACCGGCAATCCGATCATCACCCACCGCGCGATCCCAGATGTGACATTCCAGCGGGTTATCATTTCGCGCGCAATTCAGCCGGTTTTCATTACCGAAACGGTTCAATGATGCCGAGCGATAGCCGGATCGTACGGCAATCCGGCCAAAGGTCTCCTCAAGCGGGTCCAGCAGGGTTTCGCAAAGCGCCTTTCCGGTTTCGATGGCAAGGTCGGGATCGTCAGGAAAATTCTGCTTTTCGTGAAAATTGCCTATTTCCGAATACAGAAAATCGCGCATGAAAAAATGACAGGACAGACGCACACGACCGAGGGTTTCAAGGCTCCACATACTGCCTGGTCTACGCATTGTTTCTTCCTCACTCGATCCCCAAGGTATTCAGCCATCTCAGAATACCAGCCACCACATCGTCGGTCTGCCCCGGAGACATCAACCGCCCGGCGATCACATGGGAATTAGGATCGTCCCCGGGCCCCATTGTTACCAGCACAACCGACGCAGGGGCGCCCCATGCTTTGGCAATCTCGTGGGTCAGGTCGGCACGCACGACCTGATCTTCATTCGAGAACCAGAACAACGCGGGAACCCTTGCGTCTGAAAAATCCAGCGCATAGACCACATCCACCAGCACTGTCATCGGCACCACGGCCTGCCAAGGGTAGACCGCCGACCAGAATTTGTTCATTTCCGGGTTCACCCCTGCGACGCCCCGGGTTTCACCCATAATCAGGGGCAACCAGATGCGCGCCCAAGGCAATCCGGGTATCCATGCGCCGGCCGCTTTAACGCCGAAATTCGGAGAAACAAATACGATCCCCGCAACGTTTTGGCTCAGCTCTTCATTCAGTGCGGCCGCAGCTGCCAACGTGCCGCCGGTTGATGTCGAAATCACCACGACCTTTTCCCCAACCGCCCGTGCAGCAGCCAGCCCTTCGGCAAGATCCTGCATCCAACCCGAGGCCGTCGCCTCACCCATTGCATCCCCCCCGCGACCATGACCCTGCAGCCGCGTGTAGACCAGATTGGCGCCCAACGTTTCGGCGAGCAGATCGGGAACCGGTCGGATCTCTTCGGATGATGCAGAAAACCCGTGCAGATATAGAATCGAAACAGGTGTTCGCTGCTCTTTATAGCCCTCTTGCCAAATAACTCGCTTTTCGACCCCCGGAATGATGTCGGCGAATGCAGATTCCACACTTTCGAAATAGACCTGCACCCCTTCACCGAATTTGCGCGCGTCAAATGTTGGGGCCAGATCAACCTTCTCACGCGGGCCAAACCAATAGATCAGGCCAAACGCAACGATCAATGTCAGAAAAACGCGACCCAATATCCGCATTATTGGGCTGCCATCACATCGAGAACGGCTTGTTCGATCAACCCAAGGCATGGGCCATCCGAAAAGCGATGATCGGCGTGCTTGATCAATGACAGGCGCATATCGGGCCCGAACGCATGTTCAATCAGGCGCACTGCTGTTCCGATTGAAACCGCTGTGTCTTCGGTACCTTGCAAAAACCGCACGGGAAAAGGCATATGCAGAGGCTTGCGCAGGACCAAATGTTGGCGACCATCTTCGATCATCCGTTTGGTCACGATGTAAGGCTCCATATAGTCCGAAGGCAGCTCGACATGGCCAACAGTTTCCAGTGCCTGTTTCTGGTTTTTCGAGAATGAAGCCCAATACCCGTCCTCGGTAAAATCCGGCGCAGCAGCGATGGTCACCATTCCCTGAATCCGATCTGGCAGCGCTTTGGCCAACAGCAGCGCCTGCCACCCCCCCATGGACGAGCCGACAACAATCAGCGGCCCATCCGTCAATTCCGTGATCGCGGCCAGCGTATCCTCATGCCAGTCACCAATGCATCCTTCTTCGAACTTGCCCCCGCTTTCACCGTGACCTGAATAGTCGAACCGCAGAAATGAATGGCCACGCCCCTTCGCCCAGGCCTCCAAATGCACCGCCTTGGTGCCTTCCATATCGGATTTGAGCCCGCCCAGAAACACGATGGTCGGCCCGGTGCCCTCGCTTTTGTGATAGGCCAGCCGCCGTCCCTGCGCCGTTTCCAGAAAATTCGTCGCTGCCATGACACCCTCTTTTCTTTTTCCGATATCATGCACGCCCCACCCCCAAGTGCAATTCCCAGATCCCCCTTCATCTGGCCAAAAATACCTCTGGGAGCGCGAGGGGCCGGCCCCTCGCGCCGGCCCTTGACAGGTTCACCCCCACCTGACAAATGAAGCGAACACAACATAACCCGCAACCGGGCGTTCAGTGGGCGCCAAACCGACGAGGAGAGCCAGCCATGGCCTTGGACGCACAGTCAATCTCTCTCACTTTTCCTGACGGCAATGCACGATCCTATGACGTGGGTGTAACCCCTGCGCAGGTGGCCGCCGACATCTCGACCTCACTGGCCAAAAAGGCCATCTCAGCCACGGTGAATGGCCAGCATTGGGATCTGCAATGGCCCATTGAATCTGATGCCGAAATCGCCCTGCACACCATGAAAGATGAAGATCAGGCAAACGAACTGATCCGCCACGACCTGGCTCATATCATGGCCCGCGCCGTGCAGGAGATCTGGCCCGATACCAAAGTCACCATCGGCCCCGTCATCGAAAACGGCTGGTACTACGATTTCGACCGGGCCGAGCCATTTACGCCCGAAGACCTCGGCGCGATTGAGAAAAAGATGAAGGAAATCATCAACAAACGCGACACCGTGACCACCGAGGTCTGGGACCGTCAGCGCGCGATTGATTTCTACACCGAAAACAACGAGCCCTATAAGGTCGAACTGATCGACGCCATACCGGGCGACGAGCCATTGCGCATGTACTGGCATGGCGACTGGCAGGACCTGTGCCGTGGCCCGCATCTTCAGCATACCGGCCAGGTTCCGGGCGATGCGTTCAAGCTGATGTCCATCGCCGGCGCCTATTGGCGCGGTGACAGCGACCGTGCGATGCTGCAACGCATCTATGGCGTGGCTTTTACCGGCAAGGAAAAGCTGAAAGCGCACCTGCACATGCTGGAAGAGGCTGCCAAGCGTGACCACCGCAAGCTGGGCCGCGAAATGAACCTGTTCCACATGCAGGAAGAGGCTCCGGGCCAGATCTTCTGGCATCCGAATGGCTGGAAGATCTATACCACCCTGCAGGACTATATGCGCCGCATGCAGGAACGTGACGGCTATGTCGAAGTCAACACACCGCAGGTTGTTGACCGCAAATTGTGGGAAGCCTCGGGCCACTGGGACAAGTATCAGGAAAACATGTTCATCGTCGAAGTCGACGAGGAACATGCCCGTGAAAAGGCCGTGAACGCCCTGAAGCCGATGAATTGTCCCTGCCACGTGCAGGTGTTCAATCAGGGTCTGAAATCCTATCGCGATCTGCCTCTGCGCATGGCCGAGTTCGGGTCTTGCGCGCGGTACGAACCCTCTGGCGCGCTGCATGGTATCATGCGGGTGCGCGGCTTTACCCAGGACGATGGGCATATTTTCTGCGCCGAAGATCAGATCGAATCTGAAACCGCAAAATTCATCGCGTTTCTGTCGAAGGTCTATGCCGATCTCGGTTTCCATGATTGGACCATCAAGCTCTCGACGCGCCCGGAAAAACGCATCGGGTCGGATGAAAGCTGGGATCTGGTCGAAAAAGCCCTGGGTGACGCCTGCAAGGCCGCAGGATACGACTATGAGCTTCTCGAAGGCGAAGGCGCCTTCTACGGACCCAAGCTTGAATTCACCCTGACCGACGCGATCGGCCGTACTTGGCAATGCGGCACCCTTCAGGTGGACCCCAACCTGCCCGAGCGGCTGGACGCCAATTTCATTGGCGCGGACGGATCGAAGCACCGCCCCTTCATGCTGCATCGTGCAACGCTGGGTTCGTTCGAACGGTTCATCGGCATCCTGATCGAAGAACACGCGGGCAAATTGCCCTTCTGGCTGGCCCCGCGTCAGGTCGTGGTCGCTTCGATCACCTCCGAGGCTGACGGTTACGTGCAGGAAGTGGTTGAGACACTCAAGGCCGCAGGTGTCCGAGCCGAGGCGGATATCCGCAACGAAAAGATCAACTATAAGGTTCGTGAACACTCGGTCGGCAAAGTTCCGGTCATTCTGGCCGTCGGTCACCGTGAAGTTGAGGACCGCACAGTCAGTGTCCGTCGTCTTGGTGAGAAACAGACACAAGTGCAGCCGCTTGAAGCTGTAACAAATGAACTGTCGCGGGCCGCTACGCCGCCCGACCTGCTGTAACAATCAGCGGCAAATTGCACAAAATCCGGCCCTCTCTGAGGGGCCGGATTGAAACATTTGCGTTTTATCTCTTCTAAAACAAACTATTAGTTTGCAAGATGTCATGACAGTCATTGACGGGCTCGTGAGACACAGGCTCGTGAATTCAACTGTGACCTGCAACCCATTACCTTTGTCATTGTCGAACACAGACATACGCAGTCATCAAAAGGATAACCGAGATGTCGAACACCGCTAAATCCCTTGTCATCGCTAGCGCCGTAGCCGCAGCCGTTTCAGGCATGGCCACAACTGCATCCGCACAAGCCAAAGAAAAGTGCTATGGCGTTTCTCTGGCCGGTCAGAACGATTGTGCCGCCGGTCCTGGCACCACGTGCGCGGGCACCTCGACTGTTGATTATCAGGGCAATGCCTGGACGCTGGTAGATGCCGGCACCTGCGCCGATATCGACCTGCCTCAGTCAGCTGACGGCGCTGCCCGCAAGGGATCGCTCGAGCCGCTGGAGCGCGACCTGCCGGCATAAGCCTGAGTTTTTGCCAAATCTGAGGGGCGGGCAAGTATCGCCCGCCTCTTTTTTCAAGACCGCGAGGTTACCAGATGCTGGACAGCACAATCCGATCGAACAGGCTGCCTGCGGCACCAGGCGTCGGCTATAAGCCTCAGCATTTCCAGCAGATTCTGGATCACCCGCAACCGGTCGCATGGCTGGAAATCCACGCCGAGAATTACATGGGCGATGGTGGCCGCCCGCTGGCACAGCTGCGGCACTTGTCGGAACACTTCCCGATTTCCGTCCACGGCGTTGGCCTGTCCATCGGCAGTGAAGGCCCGCTGGATACCGACCACCTGGCCCGTTTGAAACACCTCGTCGGCTGGCTCAACCCCGCCAGCTTTTCCGAACATCTGGCCTGGTCGACACATGACAGTCACTTCCTGAATGATCTGTTGCCCCTGCCCTATACCGACGCAACCCTTGCACGGATTTGCGATCATATCGACCAAGTTCAGAATGTCGTTGGGCGACAGATGCTACTTGAAAACCCGTCAAGCTATCTAGCATTTGATGAAAGCACGTGGTCCGAACCCGACTTCCTGCGCGAAATTTCGGGCCGCACCGGATGCGGGCTCTTGCTGGATGTGAATAACGTTTTCGTATCGGCGACAAATCTCGACTTCTCACCGCAGAGCTATATCGACGCCTATCCGCTGGACAAGGTTGGTGAGATCCACCTTGGCGGGCATGATGAGGATGAAGACGACCACGGGCTTCCCTTGTTGATCGATAGCCACGGGCGAGAAGTGGTTGATCCGGTTTGGGCTCTTCTGAATTATGTGCTTGAACAATCGGGACCAAAACCTGTTCTGGTGGAATGGGATACCGACGTCCCTGATTGGCCTGTCTTGCGTGCCGAAGCCGATCGCGCCCAAGCGGCACTGGACCGCATTCCAGCATGAGCGTGTCGCAAGAAGAGTTTCATCTGGCTTTGCTGGATCCAGCCATGTCGGTGCCTGAGGGCCTTGTAGACGCGTCGGATCAGCCGGCGGGACGGCGTTTCAGTGTTTATCGCAACAATGTTGCCGTTTCGCTGACCGAAGCCATGCATCAGGCCTTCCCGGTTATCGCCAAGTTGCTGGGTTCGCAAAACATGGACGGGTTGGCCGGGCTTTTTCTGCGCAGCCACCCACCAACCTCGCCGTTGATGATGTTCTATGGCGAAGCGTTTCCGGATTTCCTGGCCGGGATGGATCAGCTGTCGCATATCGGGTACCTGCCCGATGTGGCGCGACTGGAACTGGCCCTTCGCCGATCTTACCACGCGGAGGACAGCGTGCCAGCGCCGGACGACGCATTAGCCGTGCCACCCGAAGATCTTTTCCGGGCCCGATTGGAATTCGCACCTTCGATGCAGATCTTGCGCTCGGACTGGCCCATCTTTTCGATATGGCGGTTCAATACCGAAGACGGCGCACCGAAACCCCAAGCTGGTGCTGAAGATACCCTGATCACGCGCCGCGAATATGATCCTGTTCCTCAGGCCCTGCCGCAAGGCGGGGCGGGTTGGATCGCCGCTATGCAGGCCGGAAACACAATCGGGCAGGCATTTGAAAACACTACCGAAACCACCCCGGATTTTGATCTTGGGGCCACTCTGGCGCTGCTGTTACAGGGCGGCGCTATCACTTCTGTGACTATTGAAAGGCTGGCAACATGACTGCCCTGATCTCTCTTCATAACAACGTCCTGGGACGGATCGACAGCTCGGCCAACTGGCTGACACCAACCCTGGCGCGTCTTGTCTTTGTTGCCGTGTTGCTTGTCTACTACTGGAACTCAGCCACCCTGAAAATCGACGGATCGATTTTCTCTCCGTCAGCGGGGGCGTTTGGGCAGATTTTCCCCAAAGCGGCAGAGGCCGTACTTTATGACGTAACCCAGATGACTTTTTTCCAACGCGTCGTAATCTTTCTGGGAACAGCCGCCGAATTTGTCCTGCCAGCCTTGTTGCTGATCGGCCTGCTGACCCGGGTGGCAGCCCTTGGGATGATTGGGTTTGTTTGGGTCCAGACCATTGTCGACGTGACCGGTCATGGCGTCAAACTGGGAGGCCTGTTCGACAACGCACTTACTTTGATGGATCAGCGCGTGATGTGGACTTTCCTGTTTCTGGTCATCGCGATAAACGGCGCAGGCCCGATCTCGATCGATCGCATCCTGCGCCTGAAGTAACTCAGAAATGTGCCTTGGGCTCGTCCGGTTTACCCGCGGCCAGCCCAAGGAGACCCGCCACGGCGGCAAAGGCGACCGGGAACATGGTGAACACATTGAACCCGAACGCATAATACATCCCAGCCGCAGAAATCAGCAGCAACACGCCACCAATCAGAGCGCGGGCATGTGCCATCGCCCCGCCCGCAATAGCCAATAAAGGCGCAAGGATCGCCGCGGTTCGGATCAACTGCGCATTGTCCACCTGCTCGGCAATCCCGTCGATTTCGCCAAACCTGTCGATCAACTCGACATATCCATAGCCAACAAACCCGACCAACATGCCGATCAGACCGGCAACTACCCCTAAAATCATCGCTGCGTTACGCATTTAGAACCCTCTAGCTTGCGACCAACCACATAAGTACCCACTCAGCCAACGCCAAGGGCTGCCTGCGTTTCAGCCGTCCAGCCCAGATAAAGTGCACCGTCTTTCTCAACAAGCGGTCGCTTCATTAAGGTTGGGTGTTCCTGCAAGAGTTCCAGCGGCTCTTTTTTGCGCTGCTCTGCATCCAACCCGCGCCACGTTGTCGACCTGGTATTGAGCAAAGCCTCGCCGAAACGTTTTAGGGCCTGCGCCAGTACCGCATCCGGCACACCTTGCGCGCGAACATCGATAAAATCCGAACCCTCAAGCAATTTCAAAGCCTTACGGCAAGTATCGCAAGTCTTCAATCCATATACGCGCATTTTCAGGCTGCTCCTGTTTCGATCTTGATAATGGGCAAATTCGCCAGTGTATTCCGGTATTTCTTGATTTTTTACTTCACCGTGCAATGTTGAAAAAGACGAAACACGTAATTCGGGCCGTGTCGTGTGGACGAGACGGTGATGTGTTGCGGTTACGTCAATCGCTACCCCCACCAATTTTGTGGGACAACGTGCAAGTAGAAGGAGACACGGGAAATGCCAACTGGCACCGTGAAATGGTTCAATACCACCAAAGGCTATGGGTTTATTGCCCCTGATGAAGGCGGCAAGGACGTATTTGTTCACATCTCGGCCGTTGAAAGATCTGGTCTTACCGGACTCGCTGACAATCAGAAGGTCGCTTACGAACTGGAAGACGGACGTGACGGCCGACAAATGGCTTCAGATTTGAAGCCACTGTAAAATCCCGTTACTGCGGGTACGAAAATCAGGACAACGGCCAATTTCAGGCCGTTGGCCATCGAAAGTGATGTGCCTATTCTCGCGCCCTGCTGCTTTCGGGGCGCGTGGTTCAATTTTTCCACATGGCACGATTCAGGACGTACTGGTCGCACAGGTGACCACTATCGTCCAGTTGCCGGATTATCTAGTCCACACTTCCATCAGTTGTTCAGGATCGCACATCCCGGCTCTTGCCCGGTCAGAGGTGAACTGGAGCGCAAGTTTTTGGTGCATGTAGCCGTGGGTTCGCAAATCACCATCGACGATGGGGGGACTCGGCCTGTGCCACGCGAGGCAGGAACAGGGTCAGACAACCGGTTTTGATCAAAACTGAAAGTGTCATGAAACGATCGCAACCATTTCATGACGCCCCGTATAGACAGACCGCAAGCGCACTCAACTTTCCTTGATGATCGCCTCGAACTCACGCCATTCCCGCCCGGTCATGCCCGAGTTTTCCTGCGTGACCGTCTCTCCGGCCAACATCCGACGCAGGCTGTCGACCATCTGCGCGGAAAGATTGACCGCACCCAGGCGGTAATCTTCAAACGCCTTATAGGCGGCCGGCACCCAATCAGCGACGATCTTGCACATGGCATCGGCGTAAACACGAATTTCGTATTGGGCATGAGGATCCGCGCGCAGACGCAGGAAGTGGAACAGGTTGTGCAGGTCAACCTTCCAGTACCATTGCGTGTAGATATTCGCCGGAAGGTTCATCCGCGCCAGTTCACGCGCTAGCCCTTGCTGCCCGTCCTGACCCATCATCGCCTCGTAATTGTCATAACAACGCGCGCTGTCAGCTTTCAAAATCTCAAGGACGCGCGCGGCTTCTTCGCCCTGCAACGTATCGCCGCGACCCTGATTGTTGATCTCGGACTGCGCGGACACGTGCTCGGGTGCCGGGATATAGAATTCACGGTCCAAAATCGAATAGCGCGCCGAATATTCATTCACATTCGCTGTCCGGTGCCGAATCCACTGTCGCGCGACAAAAACCGGTAACTTGACGTGCAACTTTATCTCGCACATCTCAAACGGGGTCGAGTGCCAGTGCCGCATCAGATAGCGGATCAACCCTTCGTCATTTTGCACTGATTTGGTGCCCTTGCCATAGGACACGCGTGCGGCCTGACAAATCGCAGCGTCATCACCCATATAGTCGATCACGCGCACAAAACCGTGGTCCAGAACCTGATGCGCCGTGTACAGGTGTTCCTCCATCCCCGCAGCTACAACACGGCGTGTTGGATGCGATTGCGCCCGTTGCGCTTCGATCTCGGCCAGTTGGTCAGAGGACAGCGGCATGAAATTTCCTTTCCAGCAATGAGTCGCCTGCCACTATATATCGCCAATCAAAAGACAGGAACCGCGATATGTGCGCCCACATTTGCATTTTCAGAATTGTGTCCGTGCGGCCTCTCGACACGTGATGTACGCGCGCTAAGGTGCAGGGCATCACCGGAACAGAAAGGAACCCGCAATGGGGCTCACTTACCTCCACACCATGGTTCGCGTGAAGGACCTGGACAAATCCATGGCGTTTTACAAGTTGCTGGGCCTTAAGGAAACGCGCCGCTATGACAGCGAACAGGGGCGGTTTTCCCTGATCTTCATGGCTCCTGCTGGGCAAGAGGATCGACCAATCGAGTTGACCTATAACTGGGATGGGGATGACGATCTGCCCAACGACAGCCGCCATTTCGGCCATCTCGCCTATGGAGTCGACAATATTTATGAAACCTGCCAGCACCTGCAGGACAATGGAGTCGTGATCAACCGGCCACCGCGCGACGGCCGAATGGCGTTTGTCAGGTCACCCGACAATATCTCGGTAGAGTTGCTACAAAACGGTGATGCGCTGGAACCGGCCGAACCCTGGGCCAGCATGGAAAGCACCGGGCACTGGTGATCCGCTGGTTGATCACACTGGGCCTAGCCTTTTTAGCCAGCCCTCTGCGGGCCGAGCCCTGTCGCCTTGCGCTTGCGCTGGCAATGGACATTTCAACATCGGTAAGCGCAGAAGAGGACGCGCTGCAAAGGCAGGGCCTTGCCGCAGCGTTGGTTGCCCCCGAGGTGACCGAGGCCTTCTTTTCCTCGCCGATGCCGGTCGCGCTGGCTGTTTATGAATGGAGCGGCCGGGACGTTCAGCATATCATACTGGGCTGGACGATGATCAACACGCAGACCGATTTGCTGGTGGCAGCGACCACGATACAGCAATCGGTCCGATCAGACAGCGACTCGGCCACGGCGATGGGGTATGCGCTGGCCTTTGGGGCGACGCTGATGCAGCAGGCCCCGACATGTCTTTTTCAAACCATTGATCTGTCAGGTGACGGTTCGAACAACGATGGATATGGCCCGGATTCCGCCTATCGGCATTTTCCCTTTGAGAATACGATTGTGAATGGCCTGGTCATTAATGCCGCCGACTTCGAAGGCGAGCTGTATCTGATTCCCTTTTTTGAAAACAATGTCCTGTACGGCCCCGGCGCGTTCCTGGAAATCGCCGACGGGTTCCAGGATTTCGAACGCGCCATGCGGCGCAAACTTGAACGCGAACTAAAAGGTATGCAGATCGGCGCATTGTCGGGCCCCGGCCAGCGATGATACGTGCGCTTGCAACGATAGTCAGCATATCGGCCACCTCTGCGGCATCAGAATGCCGCCATGCTTTGGCTTTGGGCCTGGATGTGTCGGGATCGGTCGACAGCTCGGAATACCGGTTACAGCTTGGCGGCTTGGCAGGTGCTTTGCGCAGGCCCGAGATTAAGCAACTCTTTCTTTCAAACACAGCAAACCCGGTACACATCGCGATTTATGAGTGGAGCGAACCCGGCCACCAACGCCTGTTATTGGGCTGGACCGCAGTACAATCGGACCTCGATCTGGAGCGCATAGCCACCCTGCTCGACCATGTGAAACGCAGCGGCGCTCCGCAAGGAACCGCCGTCGGGTCCGCCATGCTGTTCGGTGCCGAACTTTTGGGCCAGAAACCCGATTGCTGGAAGCGGACATTGGATCTGTCGGGGGACGGAAAGCACAATATCGGCCTGCATCCAAGAAATGCGAAACAGACGCTCTCTGACGACGGTATCACGATCAATGGACTGGTCATCGGTGCCGACGACCCTGACATCGGTAGCACCCGCTATGTTCAGGTCGGAGAGCTGCTGGCCTATTTCAAAGCATGGGTCATCCTTGGCCCCGGCGCCTTTGTTGAGGTTGCCCTGGGCTTTGACGATTACGAAGAAGCAATGACCCGTAAACTGATCCGCGAACTTGAAGGCCTGATCCTATCGGATGCGGGACAGAGGCCGACCAAGCATCAGTAGATATAGCGGATCTGATCCGTCCAATACCGTTCTACCCGCCGCAATGCTCCGGTAATGTCTTCGATCCCTTCCAGTCCAAGCACGCCGCGCGATTGTAGGCCTTCGGCATGTCTCGAAAACAGCTCGGAGACGATATCGCGGATTTCCCGGCCCTGTGGCGTCAACCGGACACGCACCGAACGGCGGTCTATTTCGCAACGTTGATGGTGCATATACCCCATCTCGACCAATTTCTTGAGGTTGTAGCTGACATTGCTGCCTTGATAGTAGCCGCGGCTTTTCAATTCACCAGCGGTAACCTCATGATCTCCGATATTGAACAAAAGCAACGCTTGAACCGCGTTGATCTCAAGAACTCCGACCCGTTCAAACTCATCTTTGATGACGTCCAACAACAAACGATGAAGCCGCTCGACCAGAGCAAGTGCCTCAAGATAGCTGGTCATGAAGCCTTTGACCCCCGGCGCGGAGACCTGCATTTCCAAACTCATACGATCCTCCGATTCATTCGCGCAGTTTCAGGCAGAATGAAGCGAAAAGCCGAAAAATCAGTTAAGCTGGATAATCTTTATTTTTGAAAGGTTTGTGCGATTTCGGAAACAAGGTCCGAGAATTGGGCAGGTGGCAGGACCTGACCGGTGACCCATTGATACAGGTCCTGATCATTCTCGTGCAACAGGGCGTCGTAAACATCCAGCCCTGTTGCATCCATGGAGTCCAGATTGCGGTCTGCATAGGCAGCCAGAATCAGATCCATCTCTTTGATGCCGCGTCGCATGGAACGCATTTTCATCCGTTTGATCCTGACATTGCGCGGTTCGGCCACTATTCCGCCTCCAGCATCATGCGCACACGTTTCTCCAGCCTTGCAGCCCGCTCGGCGCTAGCGCGCATCTCGCCTCGGATTGAACGAAGCTCGGATACGATTCCGGCCAGGTCAGGTGCGTTTTCTCCAGCCTCGACAGGGGCGTCCATCCCGTCGCCCTCGCCGGTGAGAAGCCACATGATCGAAACGTTGATCATGCCTGCCATCATCGACAGTCGGTTGGCCCGGGGCTCAGACAGATCATTTTCCCAGGCGGCAATCGTAGACTTCTTGACACCCAGCCTGCGGGCCAGATGTGCCTGCGTCATCCCCGCTGCTTCACGCGCCCCTGCCAGCCGGTCTCCGAATGTCGCCGCGTCGGGTCCGTACCAGTCATTTTCGTCGTTCATCGGGGTCTCCAAATCTCTTGTTTTATATCGCTTGATCGTCGTTCAGGCGCACCCTATGACAGTCAGGCTAAACATACAAACTGAGGCCGACCATGAGTTTCCTGTCTGCGACACTGTCACGCGTAAAACCATCTCCAACAATCGCGATGACAGCCAAGGCGGCCGAATTAAAGGCAGCCGGACGAGACGTAATCGGCCTAAGCGCCGGGGAGCCAGATTTCGACACGCCCCAAAACATCAAGGATGCTGCGGTGGCGGCCATCGCTGCTGGAAAGACCAAATACACCGCGCCCGATGGCATACCAGAGCTGAAGCAGGCGGTTTGCGCCAAGATGAAACGTGATCATGGACTGGACTATTCGCCTGCTCAGATCTCGGTCGGAACCGGTGGCAAGCAGACGCTGTATAACGCGCTGATGGCCACCATGAACGCAGGCGATGAGGTGGTCATACCTGCACCTTATTGGGTTAGCTATCCCGATATGGTTCTTCTGGCCGGGGGAACGCCTGTGACAGTTGAAACGACCTTGGAGAACAGTTTCAAACTAACCGCTGAACAGCTTGAGGCAGCAATTACACCAAGGACCAAATGGTTCATCTTCAACTCTCCGTCCAACCCAACCGGTGCAGGGTATAGCCGTGCGGAATTGAGAGCTTTGACCGATGTCCTGATCAGGTACCCGCATGTTTGGGTAATGACGGATGATATGTACGAGCATCTGGCCTATGACGGGTTTGAGTTCTGCACACCGGCAGAAGTCGAGCCCAGGCTTTATGACCGCACCCTGACCTGCAATGGTGTATCCAAAGCCTATGCTATGACTGGCTGGCGGATTGGCTATGCAGCAGGGCCTGCCGAATTGATTGCGGCAATGCGCAAGGTTCAGTCTCAATCGACCTCGAACCCCTGCTCGATCAGCCAATGGGCGGCGGTAGAGGCGCTGAACGGTACACAGTCCTTTCTGGCCCCGAACAATGAAACGTTCAAACGCCGCCGTGATCTGGTCATCAGCATGCTGAACCAGATCGAAGGAGTGACCTGCCCAACTCCGGAAGGTGCGTTTTACGTCTACCCTTCCATTTCCGGGTTGATCGGAAAGACCACGCCTGCAGGCACTTTGATCGACACAGACGAAGCCTTCGCAACCGCGCTTTTGGAAGAGGCTGACGTTGCAGTCGTCTTCGGCGCTGCGTTTGGGTTGTCCCCCAACTTCCGCGTCAGCTATGCTACGTCAGATGAAGCGCTGACCGAAGCCTGCACGCGCATTCAGAGGTTTTGTGCTTCGCTGACCTGATCGGAGACCTTATGACTGCCGAATTGCCTGAGTACTATTTCCGCATACGCGAAAACGGTGCCGCGGTTTTCCGGATCGACACGGAAAACCGCCAACGTCGGATTGAAATGAACCAGATCGCGGTCATCAACATCCGCAATGGAGAGGTGAAGCCGCAGGGTCAGCGCGCTCTGACTGAGGCGGATCAGGCCGAAATCGAGCGCTGGATGGCAGAACGTAAAGATCTTCTGGCGCAGCGCGATATCGACGATATTCACCGCGCGGTGGACTATCTGAACCTAACCACACAGTGGGCCCAGTCCAAAGCGACTGACCAACAGCTCGAGGACGTTACGGACCGGCTACTACTGGCGATGCATGATCTGCGCAGCGTATTGGTTCGGAAGAAAGCCGACCGGCTGAACAATGGCTAATTTGCCTTCACGCTGCCGGTTCAGCGATTATACGCACTGATCGCAGCCAGAAGCGCGCCATCAACAGTACGGCGGCACAGGCAAGACCCAGCACAAGGCCCAACCAGACACCGACGCCCTCCATGCCGCGGATGAACCCAAAATAGTAGGACGCCGGAATTCCGACGACCCAATAGCTTAGCCCCGCCATGACCATTGGCACCTTGGCATCCTGCAATCCGCGCAATAGGCCCAGCGCGATCACCTGTGCACCGTCCACCAGCTGGAACAACGCAGCCATGGCCAGCAACCCGGTACCTATGGCCAGAATCTCGGGGCGTTTCGGATCCTGCGGTTCCACAAATACGGAAATCAGAGGCTCGGCGCAGGTCAGGAACAGGATGATTGTCAGGATAGACACCACAAGGGACATCCCTGTCACGGCGACGGCACCTTTTTCCAGATGCGCGCGGTCCTTGCGGCCAAGCGCATTGCCCGCCCGGATCGTGGCAGCGTTGGACAGGCCCAGATGCACCATGAATGTCGCCGAGGCGAGGTTCAGAGCGATCCCATGCGCCGCCAGCGGCACCTGACCGATCCAACCCATCATAAAGGCCGACATCGCGAACAGAGACACTTCGGCCAGCAGGGTCAGCCCGATGGGTATGCCTAGCTTCAGAACGCTCAGCAGCATCTCCCAGTCGGGCCGCCAAAACCTTTGGAACAGGCTATGCTCGGGCAGAACTTTTACAGCATAGATGATAACCGCAATTAACGACACGGTCTGCGTCACGACCGAAGCGATAGCGGCGCCCATCACGCCCAGTTCAGGCGCACCCCAGTTGCCAAAGATCAAAGCATAGTTGGTCAGACCGTTCACCACCGCAGCAGCAACGGTGATCCACAAAACAACCTGGGTTCGCTCCAACGCCGCAAGGTAGGACTTCAAGACCATTACCACCAGAGCGGGGAACAGACCCCAGCCTGCAACCCGCAGGTATTCCGATGCAGTTTCCGCCACCTGTGGATCCTGATCTGTGGCGATCAAGATCGGGTATGACCACCACAGCAATGGCATTACCACTGCTGCATATAGCAACGACAACCAGAGCCCCATGCGGGTCGAACGGCGAATGCTGGTTTCATCGTCTTCGGCAGCGGCTGTTGCCACCATTGGCATAACGGCCAGACCGAACCCGCCCCCGAACAGGAACAGGACAAAGTAAAAGCTGCTGGCCAACGTGACCGCCGCCAAAGCTTCGACCCCGTACCAGCCAAGCATGATCGTGTCCGTCAGACCGATTGCGAACTGCGCCAGATGCCCGCCAACCAATGGCAGGCCCAGGACGGCAATGGCACGGAAATGGCCTTGATATGTCATCACCTTATTCATTCCACCAGCCATAGGCCCGGCGAAAGGCCGGGACAAGACCGGAACAGAGAAATTTCAGAGTGAGACATGGATCCGGGACAGGTGCCCTGCCCCGAACCTTAGGCCTAGCAGCGGGCGTCAGGATGCAGTGCGTTGCCCAGAATATGCTCGGATCGGTGGATCACATGATGCGCCTGACCCACGATCAAAGGATCGGGCTCGCCAACAATGCCGTGATCCTTGTCCGGGTAATCAAGTGTCGACAGAAAGTGGCGCATACAGTTCAGACGAGCGCGTTTTTTGTCATTCGATTTCACGATGGTCCAGGGCGCATCAGCGGTGTCTGTATAAAAGAACATCGCCTCTTTCGCCTCGGTATAGTCATCCCATTTGCCAAGGCTTGCCTTGTCGATCGGAGATAGTTTCCATTGCTTCAACGGATCGGTCTCACGGCTTTGAAACCGCCGCTGTTGTTCGGGTTGCGTGACCGAAAACCAGTATTTGTAAAGCTGAATTCCCGACCTCACCAACATCCGTTCAAGCTCTGGCGTCTGGCGCATAAACTCTAGGTACTCGTTCGGAGAACAGAACCCCATCACCCTCTCGACCCCGGCGCGGTTGTACCAAGAGCGGTCGTAGAACACCATTTCACCAACGGTGGGAAGCTCGTGCACATAGCGCTGATAGTACCATTGGCCCTTTTCTTCCCAGGTGGGTTTGTTAAGGGCGACCACGCGCGCCTGACGGGGGTTTAGGTGTTCCATAAACCGTTTGATTGTACCGCCCTTACCAGCCGCATCGCGCCCTTCGAACAGCAATACGAACCGTTGACCGGTTTCCTGCGCCCACAGCTGAACCTTAAGCAACTCAGCCTGCAGTTTGGCCTTCTCGGCCTCATAGACCCGCCGGGGCATCTTGCGATGATAGGGATATCTTCCGCTTTCGAATGCCTTGCGGATCTTTTCCGGGCTTGGCTCGGAAACAGCACCTGCAACAGATGTTTCGTCATTCACGCGAGGTAGATTTTGCTCGGGTTGCGCAGCTGCATCCATTCATATTCTCCTTTTTTCACTGTTCGAAAAAACGGCTAGCAGAACCGAAGCTTTCGCGCTTTGATTGGGGTCAAACCAAATTCACTTATACGGCGAAAAGGCCAAGAAACATGGAAACCCGATTTCAGATCCTGAATGGCCAGAGGTTTCATATTCGCCGTTGGGGGTCATCCGACCTGCCACCCTTGCTGATGCTGCACGGCTTTCCGGAATATGGTGGGGCATGGGCCGATCTGGCGCCACATCTGGCATCTCATTTCCATTGCATTGCCCCTGATCAACGCGGTTACGGCCAAAGCTGGGCACCAGAGGGTGTCGGCCAATATGCCACGTCCGAGCTGGTCTCGGATATGATCGCACTTGTCGAAGGTCTGGATACGCCAATCAGTGTTCTGGGCCATGACTGGGGCGCCGCGGTCGCCTATGGCCTGGCCATGTTCCGCCCAGATCTCGTCGGTCGCCTGATCATCGCAAACGGCGTTCACCCGGTGCCCTTCCAACGGGCTATGGCATCGGGCGGCGCACAATCCGCGGCCTCTCAATATATTAACGCGCTACGGGCCCCTGATGCCGCAACACACTTTGCCGCGAACAATTTTACCCGCTTAGAAAGTTTCTTTCGCCACGGGATGGGCTTGGACTGGCTGTCCGATGACCGGATGGAGGACTATCGCACTGAATGGGCCCGTCCCGGTCGTCTGAATGCCATGCTGAACTGGTATCGGGCATCTCCGCTGGTTGTGGCGAAACCGGGCGAGCCCTGCACAGACCTGCCCCGGCTTCCGGTCGAGCGGCTGATGGTTCTTTGTCCACATCTTTTGCTATGGGGCTCCGATGACAAAGCGCTGCTGCCCGAGGCGACAGACGGTCTGGAAGATTTCGCGCCCGACCTCACACGAGTCGATATTCCGGGCACGGATCACTGGTTACACCACCAGAAGCCCGAAGCAATGGCACAGGCAATCATTGAGTGGACAGACGGCTGAGGCCTATTTATGCCCCCAATCAGCAGGATCAGCCGAGTTATTGGGGGACAGCCCCAGAATATCACCCTCGGTGGAACATCCCAGCCCCAGAACGGTGCGGTTGGCATAGGCAAAATAGGCGCAGACCTGATTGATCTCGAGGATTTCACCATCGTCCCACCCTGTGTTGCGCAGGACGGCTATGTCGTCTTCCACCAGATCCGCCGGGGCCTGCGTCAGCTTGCGCGCATACAACATGGCCGCAACCTGAGCAGCCTCCAATGGAGCGCTTTCGGGTGTCCCAGCTTCGATCGCGGCACGGATTGCATTACCGCGCACTTCGTCGCCTAACAGCCTTTGCAACCCGTTGAAATGATGCTCGACACAGTACCCGCAGTGGTTCAGAGAACTGACCCAGACACCCAGAGTTTCGAGAAACCACTTGGGAATCTGATTGGCCGAATGGTGCAGCACATTCTTGTACAACGCCATATGTCCTTCCATCGAATGCGGCCGCAAGGAATGCGCCATCATGATGTTGTCGACATTGTTGTCGGGGCCGGTCACCCGCTCATACAGCTTGCGCAGCTTGCCCGTAGCTTGTTCGAAAGGAATGGTTTTGATCCAGCTCATTTAGCATGCCTTGTTACTGTTGTTCAGCTTCGCGAAAAGACTAGAAGCGAAAACTGAGCGTTGCGAGGTAAAAAGCAGAGCTTTTAGTACCTCGGGGCATCGAACCAGATAGATACACAAGGTTCGGGATTATTATACAACGTTTTGGGGTGCACATAGCGCCAAACCCAACACCACGTCG
The DNA here is from genome assembly GCF_059610845.1 of Ruegeria sp. CDSC021. Lineage (NCBI taxonomy): Bacteria > Pseudomonadati > Pseudomonadota > Alphaproteobacteria > Rhodobacterales > Roseobacteraceae > Ruegeria > Ruegeria sp. CDSC021. The sequence goes on along the minus strand of NZ_JBXWOK010000001.1, from coordinate 95,822 downwards.
CCCCGGGCCCCACTATATTACAATTTTCATTTCGGTGTTTTATTCGCTTCAGTCACATAGACTATCAATTTTGCGAAAGAGATTTTGGAATTGCGCATACTCTGTACTGTCTTCGTGCTCTCCGGGATAGGCACCGTCGTCGCATTGACGCAACCCGGGCTCACCGATTGGGTATTGCTGGCTGGGCCCTGCTCATTGGCAAGTGTGGTATTGCTACTCAAAAACTGGCTGAAGCGATTTCAAAAAGCAAGAAAGTGGGCAGTCGTTGACGGATCAAACGTCATGCACTGGAAGGACGATGTTCCAAGTATCGAGACCGTTCGCGAGGTCACGATCGCACTGACCAAAGCAGGGCTAACGCCCGGAGTGGTCTTTGATGCGAATGTGGGATACAAAATTTCTGATCGATACATGAGTGACAAATATCTGGCGTCCAAGCTTAGGCTACCGAGAGATCGCGTTATGGTCGCTCCAAAAGGAACACCAGCAGACCCATTAGTCTTGCAAGCCGCCAGGGATTATCAAGCCAGCATCGTTACGAATGACCGATTCCGCGATTGGGCTGATGACTACCAAGATGTTCTAAACGACAGAAAACCAATACGCGGCGGTTACAAGGACGGAATGCTTTGGTTGTCCCTTTGATACCTCACCAATTTGCGGGTAGTTTTGCCTGACGTATTCGCTTGTATGTCTGTACTTAGCTAAAGACAGACACCACAGAACGTCCAATTCCAAAGCATCGCTCCTACTCCTCGCGCTTCCAAGACCCAAACCATCCACAACACCTCGCGTCCCTCTTCCCCCGGACCACATCACCTGCCATAATGGGGGAAACTCAAAAACAAGAGCAGCCCATATGCCCGACGATCTGTTGACGCCCGAAGCGACCAATACCTATGACGCCTCATCCATTGAGGTGCTCGAAGGTCTTGAACCTGTTCGCAAACGCCCCGGCATGTATATCGGCGGCACGGATGAGCGTGCGCTGCACCATATGGTCGCTGAAATCCTCGACAACTCGATGGACGAAGCGGTGGCAGGCCATGCCAACCGGATCGAGGTCGAACTGCACGCAGATTACGCCCTGACCGTGCGCGACAATGGGCGCGGCATTCCGATCGATCCGCACCCGAAATTCCCCGACAAATCCGCGCTTGAGGTCATCCTGTGCACATTGCACGCGGGTGGCAAGTTCTCGGGTAAGGCGTATCAGACCTCGGGCGGTCTGCATGGGGTTGGTGCATCTGTGGTCAATGCTTTGTCGGATTCCATGGTTGTTCAGGTGGCCCGGGACAAACAGCTGTTCGAACAACGCTTCTCGCGCGGAGTACCTCAGGGACCGGTTGAAAAGGTTGGTGCTGCCCCCAATCGGCGCGGCACCACTGTGACCTTCCATGCCGATCCCGACATCTTTGGCCACCACAAATTCAAACCCGCGCGGCTGTTCAAATCCATCCGCTCCAAAGCCTACCTTTTCTCGGGCGTCGAAATCCGATGGAAAACCGCCATCGATGACGGCGAAACCCCGACCGAGGCGACGTTCCACTTTCCCGGCGGGTTGTCGGATTACCTCAAGGAAACGATGAACGGCTCGTCCACCTATGCCGATCAGCCCTTTGCCGGCACCGTGGATTTCCGCGAAAAATTCAACGCCCCCGGCAAGGTCGAATGGGCGATCAACTGGACCCCCTCACGCGACGGGTTCATCCAATCCTACTGTAACACCGTCCCCACGCCCGAAGGCGGCACCCATGTGGCAGGCTTCTGGGCCGCTGTCCTCAAGGGCATCAAAGCTTACGGCGAGCTGATCAACAACAAAAAGGCCGCGCAGATCACCCGCGACGACCTGGTCACCGGCGGCTGCGCCCTGGTGTCCTGCTTCATCAGCGAGCCTGAATTCGTCGGCCAGACCAAAGACCGTCTCGCCACGGTCGAAGCACAGCGGCTGGTCGAAAACTCGGTCCGTGACCATTTCGACAACTGGCTGGCCGCGGATAACAAATCCGCCGGAGCGATCCTCGACTTCCTCATTCTAAGGTCCGAGGAACGCCTGCGCCGGCGAGCCGAGAAGGAAACACAGCGCAAGTCCGCCACTAAGAAACTTCGTCTCCCCGGCAAGCTGGTGGACTGTTCCAGTTCAACACGGGACGGCACCGAATTGTTCATCGTCGAGGGCGACTCGGCGGGCGGCTCGGCCAAGATGGGCCGTAACCGCAAAACACAGGCGCTGCTGCCCCTTCGCGGCAAAATCCTGAACGTGTTGGGCGCGGCCAGTTCCAAGCTGGGCACCAATGCCGAGATCAACGATCTGACCCAGGCGCTGGGTGTCGGGCTTGGCACCCGTTTCAACGTCGATGACCTGCGCTATGATAAGATCATCATCATGACCGACGCGGATGTCGACGGCGCGCATATCGCGGCGCTGCTGATGACGTTCTTCTTTACCCAGATGCGGCCCATGATCGACGCGGGCCACCTCTACCTCGCCTGCCCGCCGCTGTATCGCCTGACGCAAGGCGCCAAACGCGTCTATTGCCTGGACGAGGCCGAGCGCGACGCATGGATGGAAAAAGGTCTGGGCGGCAAAGGCAAGATCGACGTTTCCCGCTTCAAGGGTCTGGGTGAAATGGACGCCAAAGACCTGAAAGAAACCACGATGGACCCCGCGTCCCGGAAATTGATCCGGGTCACCATCGACGAGGACGAACCCGGCGAGACCGGCGACCTAGTCGAGCGTCTGATGGGCAAAAAACCCGAACTGCGGTTCCAATACATTCAGGAGAACGCGCGGTTTGTGGAGGAGTTGGATGTTTGAAACGAGCTTCAGCCGATAATAGATTTCCCCCACAAAAAAAGATGAACGCCAAGGAAGAAATCCGAGCAATCAATCGCACGATAGCAGTTTTTAGTACGTGTTGGGCATTGACTATAATCTGGGTCTTGTTCTTTCCTCACCTATTTCCAACTACCGGCATCTCGCTATCCAAAGCGTACATCTTTATCTTTGCTTGGTGGCCAGCGGCGTTGTTGCTGTATCTAATAAAAAAGAGTGTGTACAAACGCCAATGAGGCAAACGCTTTCGCACATCAGAAAGGACTAACGTGGCGAAACCTGCGACCTTGCTGAGCGCCTGATGGGCAAAAAAACCGAACTGCGGTTCCAATACATACAAGAGAACGCGCGGTTTGTGGAGGAGTTGGATGTATGATAAACACGATTTCACAAGTAGAGCTTAGATCGTCAAATTGGATTTGCAGGGTCAGTATGTACCGAAATTGCCCGTAAATTTCAGCGAAAATCCAGTTTCTTTAAAATTGATGGGATGAGAAAATTAGAATTTTTCTTTCACTTTCTTGTTACATAACACTCCTGATTGTTTCTGTAGTTTACGGCCAACCATCAGCCGCACAATACGAAAAAGCTGGTTCAGATAGTGCACGCTCAATTTCAGAGTGGTTGATGGATATTGACCCCACTTCTTCTAGAAATCAAGAAATTCGAGATCGACTTGAAAAGTGTATAGCTGATCTCGGAATCGTTGAATTCTCCGAAATTGCACCATCTGATACAGGAAACTTAGTAACTGTGAGAGTAAACAATGTTACCAGCATACCAATTTCAGGCCTCATTGTAATATCTAATGACAAGGTAATTGAATTACTGGAATTGGATGGCCGAGCGATTATTGAATTCGACCCTATTGCACCGGGAGAATCCGCGACTTATTCAGAGCAGGTATTTGATGTTCGAGATTTATTTCCAAATCGAATTCAAGTTCAAACAATTGCGCTGGATGTAATAGATACTCAGGGAGTGCAAATTATCGACGATCTTTTCATGGCAAACTGGCCCAATTTGAAATCACAAGAAGATTTGGATTTCGCAGTTAAAACGTTTTGCGAAAAACGCTAGATGAAATGAATAAATACAGGCAATCGTTGGTTAGATGCTCGCACCCATATATTTACGCACTGCAATCAATGATGGGTGTAAATGCCCATCCTACTCTGTTTTCTCATCCAACCACTCCACTATCTGCCCGGCAGGCCCTTCCCACCCCGGCTCCATGAATAGAAAATGCGCGTGGTTCTCGACCGGCAGAAACGTCGCGCGGTCTCCGTAGAGTTTCGCCAACTCACGGCAGGTGTTGGGGTTCACGGCCCGGTCCTCGGTGCCGGACACGATCAGAACCGGACAGTCGACCTTGTCGATATCCACCTTCATCGCGTGGTGATCGTCGAACATCCAAAAGAACATCTCGAACATCACCCGGCCGCTTTCCGGGCCAAGCTGGTCGAACACCTCATGCCGCTGCGCCTCGGGCATTTTGTTGAGTGCAAAGGGCGCCATCAGATCGAACTCAACGCGCATGGGCTGTTTCCAGAACGCCCCGCCCTCCATCAACGCACGCGGAACGGCGCGTTCGTCGTCGGTTTCGGGCAGTGTGCCCCACGGCGCGTTCGGGTTGATCAGAACGATGGCGCTGGCCAAGCCGCGCGCTGCCACCTGCTGCGCCACAACGCCTGCGATGGCGTGACCCAGCAGCACCGGTTTGCTGTCCAGCCCCTGCACGAACTCTGCAATGTCGTTGGCATAATCGGTGACGCTGACGTCGGTCAGGCCCGGATCGGGTTCGGCCTTGGGGTCGCCGCCATGGTACCGCAGAGCAGGCGTGTGCACGGTCCAGCCCCGGTCGCGGAAGAACCCCGCGTAATCGGCCATACACCACGGTCCGGCAAAGGCTCCGTGGATCAGAACAATCTCTTTGGTCATGGAAACGCCCCCTCACCTGCCATCACTATGAGAGATGAGGGAGCGGATCGGCAAGAGGCTTACAGCGCCGCTTTGAACAGCGCTGTCAGGTTGTCCTCGGTCAGTTCAATCGGATTGCCGCCGCAAGAGGGGTCGATGATCGCCCCCTTGACCAGTTCGGGGATTGCCGCATCGGTCACTTTCATATCCGAGAGTTTGCGGGGGATACCCAGCGAGTCATTAAACTCCTGCACAAAGGCGCGGAACCCGTCAAAGCCTCCATCGATGCCCAGATAGGCCGCGGCCTGCTGGAACCGGTCGGCGATGGCGGGGGCGTTGAACTCTAGCACCGCGGGCATGCAGACTGCGTTGGTCGTCCCGTGATGGGTGTTGAACACCGCGCCAATCGGGTGGCTCATCGCGTGGATCGCGCCGAGGCCCTTTTGAAAGGCCGTGGCCCCCATCGCTGCCGCGCTCATCATCTGGGCGCGGGCTTCGATATCGGTGCCATCGGCATAGGCGCGCGGCAGGTAGTCCTTGACCAGCCGCATCCCCTCGAGCGCGATGCCGTGTGACATAGGGTGGTAATGCGGGCTTGAGAACGCCTCGACACAATGGGCAAAGGCGTCCAGACCAGTGCCAGCGGTGATGAATTTCGGCATTCCCACGGTCAGTTCCGGGTCACAGATCACCACGGTTGGCAGTACCTTAGGGTGAAAGATAATCTTTTTCGCATGAGTTTCCGAATTGGTGATGACGCTGGCGCGCCCGACCTCGGACCCGGTGCCAGCGGTGGTCGGAACCGCAATGATCGGAGCAATGACATCGGCATCGGCGCGGGTCCACCAGTCGCCAATATCTTCGAAATCCCAGACCGGGCGCATCTGACCGGCCATGAAGGCCACCATCTTACCCAGATCCAGCCCCGAGCCACCGCCAAATGCGATTACCCCGTCATGGTCGCCTGCCCGATACGCCGCAACGCCGGCCTCAAGGTTCTTCTCATTGGGGTTCGGGTCCACTTCGCTATACAGGCCACGCCCCAGACCCGCAGCCTCAAGAATATCCAGCGTCGCCGAGGTGATCGGCAGATCAGCCAGCCCCTTGTCCGTGACCAGCAGAGGGCGTTTCATTCCGGCCGCAGCGCAGGCTTCGGGCAGTTCCTTGATGCGGCCAGCGCCGAATTTGATCGCGGTCGGATAGGACCAGTTTCCAGACAGGCTCATGATGTCACCTTCTTCAGATGGTAGGATTTGGGGCGGGTAAGGTTGTGATAGCCGATGACAGAAAGACCACCGCCACGCCCGGTATTCTTGCAACCGGTCCAGCACAGGCCCGGATCCAGATAATCGGCGCGGTTCATGAAGACGGTGCCAGTTTCAATCTGGTCCCCGACCTGCGCGGCCCGGTCCACGTCGCGGGTCCAGAGGCTGGCGGTCAGGCCAAACTCGCTGTCATTCATCAGCGCGATGGCTTCGTCATCCGACGACACTTTCATGATTCCAACTACGGGGCCGAAACTCTCATCCCGCATCACCCGCATGTCGTGTGTGACATTGGTCAGGATTTGCGGGGTCAGATATGCCCCCCCATCATCCTCGGGGAAAGTGTCGATATGGGTAACTGCGCCATCCGCGACTGCCTCGGCAATCTGCGCGCGGACCTCATCGGCAAAGCGTATATTGGCCATCGGTCCAATCGTCGTCTCTGCATCCAGCGGATTGCCCAGCTTATAGCCCTGAACAATCTCAACCGCTTTGGCAACGAACGCATCATACAGGCTTTCGTGCACATAAATCCGCTCAATCCCGCAGCAGCACTGGCCCGCGTTGAACATCGCACCGTCGATCAGCGTATCAACAGCTGCGTCCAGATCGGCGTCGTCCATGACATAGCCTGGATCCTTGCCGCCCAACTCGGTACCGACCCCGGTGAATGTGCCCGCCGCCGCACGTTCCATCGCCTGACCACCACCGACCGAGCCAGTGAAGTTCACGAAATCAAACGCATTTCCAGCGATCAAATCGTTAGTCACATCATGACTCAGGAACACATTCTGGAACACATTCTCAGGAACACCTGCCGAATGGAAAGCCTGCGCCATCCGCTCACCCACCAACAAGGTCTGGGTCGCGTGTTTCAGCACCACGGTATTGCCCGCAATCAACGCCGGGGCCACCGTATTGATCGCAGTCATGTACGGGTAGTTCCAGGGCGCCACGACAAAGACAACCCCATGCGGAATGCGTTTGATATAGCGCCTGAAGATCTCATCCTCGCCCACCGCAATATCGGCCAGTGCACCCTGCGCGATCTCGGCCATATGGCCGGCGCGCTCGTTGAACCCGCCGAACTCTCCGCCGTAGCGCACTGGGCGCCCCATCATATGGGCCAACTCGGGCACGATTTCGTCATTCATCGCACCAACAGCGGCGACACCCGCCATCACAAGATCAATTCGCTCTTGTAATGGGCGTGCTGCCCAGGCTGTTTGCGCTTCCCTGGCCCGCGCGGCCACCTCAAACGCTGCTTCGCGCGATAAGGTTTCGCGCTCAGCATAAACCGATCCATCGATCGGCGAGATGCATTTCAACATCTGCCCCATCTCCACTCCATCCTCTAAAAAGCAGAATCTCCTGCTTTATCTGGCCAACACAAACCTCGGGGGCCGTCATTGATGCGCCATTGGCTCAAGCACCAATAGCGGCAGGCAGGGCCCCCAGCTTCGTCCACCCTCAGGCCCTTTCGAACCCGCGGGCAATTTCCCAATCAGTAACCACGCTTTCGAATTCCTCGATTTCCACCTCGGCGGCGCGCGCATAGTGATCAACAACTTCGTCCCCCATAGCGGCCCGCAACATGGTTGAGCCAAGCAGGGCATCCCGCGCAGCGGGCAGGTTCCCGGGGATCATGCCGGACTCGCTCTGATACGCATCGCCTTTGGTTGGTGGCTCAAGCTCCAACCCTTCCTTGATGCCCGCGATACCCGCCGCCAACATACCAGCAATCGCCAGATACGGGTTCATATCCGAGCCCGGAATACGGCATTCCACGCGAACCGATTTGGTTCCATCACCACACAGTCGGAAACCGGCGGTGCGGTTGTCGACCGACCAGATGATCCGCGTCGGCGCAAAACTTCCTTTTTGGAAACGCTTGTAGCTGTTGATGTAGGGGGCCATGAAACACGTATAATCGGCAGCGTATTTCAACAACCCGGCCATATAGCTTTTCATTACTGCCGACATGCCGAGCGGATCTTTTTCGTCGAAAAAGATTGGCCTTCCCTCAGACCACAGCGACTGATGCACATGGGATGAACTACCAACCTTGTCATGATGCCATTTCGGCAGGAACGTGGCCGCATGCCCGTGCTGCCAGGCGATTTCCTTCACCGCATTCTTGGCGATCGAGTGATACTCGGCCGTTTCCATGGCGGCGGCGTATTTGATGTTCAACTCTTCTTGACCGGTCTCGGCCTCGCCCTTCGTATTCTCGACCGGGATGCCCGCGTTCCACAAATGATTGCGGATGGGACGCATCACATGCTCTTCCTTGGTGGTCTGCAGGATATGATAATCCTCATTATAGCCCGAGATCGGCGCCAGATCGCGAAAGCCTTCCTTGCGGATCTGGTCAAAGCTCTTCTCAAACAAAAAGAACTCCAACTCGGTGGCGCACATCGCGTCGTAACCCATGGCTTTCAGGCGTTTGACCTGTTTCTTCAGGATCGACCGGGGCGCGTGCGGGATCTCTTCATGCGTGTGGTGATCCAGAACATCGCACATCACCATCACCGTGCCCTCAAGCCACGGCACCGGGCGCAAAGTGCTGAGATCAGGTTTCATGACGTAATCGCCATAGCCCCGCTCCCAGCTGGTCGAGGCATATCCGTCAGGCGTGCCCATTTCCAGATCTGTCGCCAACAGATAATTGCAGCAATGGGTCTCTTGCCAAGCGCCTGCCACAAAGTGACCGGCATGAAACCGTTTGCCCATCAGCCGCCCCTGCATGTCCACCATGCAAACAAGAACGGTGTCTACTTCACCTGCTTCAACCTTGGTTTTGAGGTCCGCCAACACAACATCATGACCCATCATGTTCATCCTTCATCACAATCGGGCCCACCGCGCCCCTGTTCCCATCGACGGCCGTTAGTCTTCGGCCGCTTCTTTCTCCATTTCCATAACCAACCGCGTTTCCAGAACCTGTCCGCTTTTGTAGAGGATCGGATAGGCGATGGCCGCGATATGGCCGTGCAGATCGCGCATAGCGCGCAGTGCCTCCAGATGCAGATCGCTGGACTGGAAACTTTCCGTTTGACCACGCTCCAGCCGCTTTAGATGCGCCTTGCGGCTGTCGCGGGACATCCTTTTGATCTCGGCCTTGTCCAGAACAAGACGGCGGGCACAGTCGACGTCATCCACCAACAAAACGTGTCGCGCCAGCGAAAAACTTTCCTGAATGGTGGCGTGTAAATCCTTGAGTTCTTTCCACCCCTGGGCGGAAAACTCGGCCCTTTCCATGTGTTTAATCTTTGCTGAACGCGTCATTCTGTTCGACACGACATCTCCAGCGGCCTCGAGCCGAATAGCGTATTCCACCAGACCACGGGCGGCTTTGATCTGAGACTTGCTCATATTCTGCCGCGGCAACCGCGCGACAAAGCGTCGGATTTCCGTCAACTGGGCGTTTACCATTTCATCCTGCTGCGACAGGGCAGCAATGGTATCAATGTCGTCACGCTCATAGATATCCAGCACCGGGCGGAACATGCGTTCGACCTGCGTGACCATCTGCAACAATTCGTGGCGCACCGAGGACATCGCAACATCAGGGCCTGTGGCGCTGGGGTCGCCTAGCGGATTAAGAGCACCCGAGAACTGATCTGCCACACCAGATTCAGGGTCGGTCTCGGGCATGAGCAAAGCCATCGGCGCTTCCATCCGGGTGACGAATCCGGTTGCCAGCAGAAACACCACGAGGTTGAAACCGATATGGGCAAAGATCAACGATTGCCCCGGCCCGCTGATCATCAATGCGGCATGGGTCCCGGTGACGTTGACAGCAAACAGCATCACAAGCGCCGCACTGCCGCGCAGCAACAGGTTGGCTATCGGTATCCGGCGGGCCGAAACGATCTGGTCGCGCGTCAACCAGATCGGAATAAAGGCCGAGCCCAAATTTGCCCCCAATACCAACGACAAACCCGCCGCGAATGGGATTGCCCCGATCTGTACCAGCGTCACGCACATCAGGATTGTCGCAACCGAGCTGTGCATGACAAAGGCAAGCACAGCCCCAACGATGAAGGCACTGAAATAGTCGCTTTCAAGATAGCCCGCGATAGCTGGCAAAAAGGCACTTTCACGGATCGGATCAACTGCATCGCGCAAAAATTGCAGTGATACCAAAATGAAGGCCACACCCAGAACAATCCGCCCCATCAGGCGAACATTTGCCCGATCGGATTTGAGGTAGAGCCACCCGCCCAGCGCCAGCAATACCGGCTGCAACCATCCCAAATCATAAGACAGTATCTGAATGACCAGAGCCGATCCCAGATCGGCCCCCAAAACCCCCGCCAGGGCGATGCCAAAACTGACCATTCCGGCCGCCGCAAACCCTGTCAGCAAAACCGCCACGGCGGCTGAACTTTGCAGGATCGTAGCCAGAACCATACCCGCGCCACCGGCGACAAAACTGTTTGAATGTCGGGTCAAAAGCGATTGAAATAGCGCGCCAAATCGCCGCTCAATCCCCGTACGAACCAAGCGAACGGCGAAAAGCAGCAACATGGTTGCGGCAAAAATCTCGATCAGAAAACCAGCGATGGCCATGTGTTCATACCCCGTCCGACCGGTGAGCAGCACTGTGCATCCGGTTTCGCATCTCTGTTATTGGGATTGATATGAACATAAGAGGTGTCGCCAGGTGATGTCCAAACCCGACGCGAGAGGAGTTACCCGCGTCGGGAAGTTGCTTATTATCCGTAACGATAAGGCCGACCGGCCTTGAGCATGTCGGCGTTGTATTGCTTGAATATCTCAACAACCCTCGCCTTGATCTCAGATTCTGCTGCAATCTCATCCCAGAATGCGATTGCCGCGCCTTCGACCTGTGCCCATTCCTCATCCGGGATCGTGGTCAGCTGCATTTTGTCTCCATTGACCCGCAAGCTGGCCTCGCCGCCCCAGTACCACCACTGGCGGTAATAATGCGACTGGTCACAGCATACACGGAACAGGGTTTGCAAATCTTCCGGCAACTCGTTCCAGCGATCCATGTTGGCAAAGAAAGACCCGGCCCAGGCGCCTGAGATGTTGTTGGTCAGGAAGTAGTTGGTCACATCCGCCCAGCCGACAGTGTAATCCTCGGTGATGCCCGACCATGCGATGCCGTCCAACTCGCCGGTCTGTACGGCGACCTCGATATCTTCCCATGGCAGTGTAACTGGTACCACACCGAACTGGCTGAGGAAGCGACCCGCTGTTGGGAAAGTGAAGACACGCTTGCCTTGCAGATCCGCCAGGCTGTTGATTGGGTCCTTGGTGGCGAAATGGCACGGGTCCCAGGCGCCCGCCGAGATGTGCTTGACCCCGACTTTCGAGTATTCTTCGTCCCAGATTTCGTTCAGACCGTACTGATTGAACAGAACCGGTACATCCAGGGAATAGCGCGAGGCAAACGGGAAATAGCCGCCGAACACTGTGACATCGGTGGGCGACGCCATTGAGTCATCATCGGACTGTACCGCATCAATGGTACCTTTCTGCATGGCACGGAACAGTTCGCCTGTCGGAACAAGCTGGTCAGCATAGAACAGCTCGATCTGCATCCGGTCACCGGCGATCTTGTTGAACATCTCGATTGCCGGGTCGATCACATGCGCCGCCAGCGCAGGACCGGCATAGGTCTGCATGCGCCACGTGATCGTGCTTTGAGCCAGCGCCGGTGCGGCCAGAGGTGCGGCTGCGACCCCTACCCCGGCGGTTTTCAGAAACTTACGTCTTGTCGTCATGTCAATTTCCTCTCTGTTGAAGTGCTTCGTGCCTCTTCGAAAGGCATTCTTGTTAATTTCCATAGACATAGCCGGGCAGCCAAAGAGCCAGTTCCGGGAAGATCATGATAATCGTAAGCGCCAGAACCATCACGGCGACGAACGGAAAGATCGAGCCATAGATATCCCTCAGCGTGATTTCTGGTGGGGCCATCGCGCGCATCAGAAATAGGTTATAGCCGAAAGGCGGTGTCATATAGGCGATCTGTGTGGTGATCGTGTACAGAACCCCGTACCAAATCAAGTCAAAGCCCAGCGCACCAACCAGCGGTACATAAAGCGGGGCGACAATGACCAGCATCGCGGTGTCGTCCAGAAACGTGCCCATGACAATAAAGCTGAGCTGCATCAAGATCAGGATCATCCAGGGTGACAGGCCCAACTGGTCGGTGAACAAGTTGTCGATTGCCTTCACCGCACCAAGCCCGTCGAAAACCGCGCCAAAGCCCAGTGCAGCCAGGATGATCCACATGAACATGCACGATATCGCCAGCGTATGCTTGGTACAGGTTTCAAAAATCGCCCAGGTCATTCGACGTTTGGCCACCGAAACCACCAATGCCGCCAGCGCTCCGATGGCCGAACTTTCAACCAGTGACGTCCACCCGTTCACAAAGGGCACCATCATCGCAGCGAAGATAATCAGCGGCAACGCACCCGCGCCCAGCAACCGGATTTTCTCGGCCCGCGGAACCTCGTGCGCGTCTTTCATCGCTGGACCAAGCTCGGGCTGAATGCGACAGCGGATCCATATATAAAGAATGAACATGCCAGCCATCATCAGGCCGGGCACGATCCCCGCCAGCCATAACTGTCCCACAGGTTGACGGGCGATCATCGCATACAGCACCAGAACCACCGAAGGCGGTACAAGGATACCCAGACTGGACCCGGCCTGAATAACACCGGTCACCATCGTCTTGTCATACCCACGCCGCAGCAGTTCGGGCAGCGCAATGGTGGCCCCAATCGCCATCCCGGCCACGCTGAGGCCATTCATGGCAGAAACCAAGACCATCAAACCAATCGTCCCGATGGCAAGCCCGCCATTCACCGGTCCCATCCAGACATGGAACATGCGATACAGGTCATCCGCCAGCCTGCTTTCGCTGAGCACATAGCCCATGAAAATGAACATTGGCAGGGTCAGCAGCGGATACCACTTCATCAGCTTCATCGCGGCTGAAAATGTGATGTCCTGCCCTCCGGTTCCCCACAATGAAAGCGCCGCGATCGTCGCAACCGCACCGATCGCACCAAAAACGCGCTGACCTGTGAACAGCATCAGCATCATCAACGCGAACATGAAGATGGCGATATATTCCTGGCTCATGCCCGCTGTACCCCGATTTCCTGCCCGTTGATCCGCGCAATGTCTTTGAAAAATTCCGAGACTGCCTGCAGCAACATCAGGAAGAAGCCCAACACCATGATGGATTTGACCGGCCAGATATACGGTCGCCACGCGGTCGAGGAACGTTCAAGCCGACCGATCTCTTCACTGCCGGTCAGCAGTCCGGTGAAGTAGGAAATGGGTTCGTCGCCCCAATAACCAAGGCTGTACGCCGTCGATCCAAGCCCACCGTAGAACAGCACACCCAGATAGAGGATCAGCAAAAGCACGGTGAACGCATCGAACCACGCTTTTCGTTGGGGGCTCCAGTTGTGGTAAAACAGGTCCATGCGCACATTCGAACCCAGCTGGATCGAATATGGCCCACCCATGATGTAATAGGTCACCATCGCAAACTGTGCCATTTCAAGTGTCCAGAGCGACGGTAGGAAGAAGGTCTTTGATATCGAAGACCACAGCAGGATGCCCATCATGACAAACAGGCCCCACATCATGACCCGCCCGATCCGATAGTTGATCGCATCCACGATACGGACATATGCGCTCATCGCTTTGATCACGCTGACGCCCCTTCCTGAAAACCGGACAGAACACGCGCAATCCAGGGCACCAGGCAATCGGCCATCTCTGCCTGCTGCTTAGGCGTGCGGATCAAGTCATTGCGGATCTCGATCATCACGTTCAGCAAGCGGTGGGGCAGCGCCTGGGTATCCAGTGTATGAGCTACTCCATCCGCCGCAGAATAAGGCTCATTCAGCCTGATGAGAAAAGGGCTGCCGATAGCTTCGTCAGCCATCATCGCTGTGGCAAACTGGTTGTCCACACCGTGCAGAATACCCAGTTCGACCTGCCGTTTCTGCCCCAGATAGATCGGCGTGAAACTGTGGATTGTCACCATCAGCCTAAGTGAAGCGCTGTGCTGATCGATCAAATCCGACAGAGCGGCGCAAAACGGCTGATACACGTTTTCGATTCTGGCCACTCGCTGCTCGGGCGACATGTTGATGTTCGCCGGGATTTCGTAATCCTCGCTGCGGATCGGCATTGCACCCGCCGCCTCGGGCGGGCGATTGCAGTCATAGACCAGCCGAGACACCCCGCCATGGACCAAAGGTGCTGACATGCGTTTGGCCATAGCCTGCGCCACGACCAGTGCGCCTGGATCCCAGGCAATATGACTTTCGCGTGCTTCAGCGCTTAGCCCCATATCGCCCAGAAAAGCCGGGATACGATTAGACGCATGTTCGCACACCAGCACGACCACAGGCGCATTGCCCGCCAAATCCGTATGAACAACTTTGCCGAAGTCCAATCTACCGTCCTGCGATTCCAAAATGAGACATTGTGGAAAAATTTCCACAGACCGCATCATCCTGTCAATATTTTTTCTGTATAAATTTTTCCAAGCTTGATCTTGCTGAAAAATTATTCACATTATGGTCTGGTCGCATAATAGGAGGACACGCCAGTGCGGGTGACAGACAGGCTTCTGGCCCATCGGGACAAGATGACCCCGTCTGAACGGCAACTGGTCAGCGTTCTGCTGGATGATTACCCGATGGCCGGGCTGGGTAGTATTACCGAATTGGCCAGTACCGCCTCAGTCTCGACCACTACGGTTGCACGGATGCTGCAAAAGACCGGTTTTGACGGATATCCTCAATTTCAGGCCGCGCTGCGTGGTGAGGTCAAAGAAATGATCTCGGGGCCAGTAGCCAAACGTGATGTCTGGCAGAATGACCTGCCCGAAGAACATATCCTCAACCGCTATTCCCAGCGTTCTCTGGCCAACCAGAAGCGCACAATCGACGAGATCGACCCCGACGAATTCGATAGCTTCTGCAGCCTGTTGAGCGATCAGAACCGGCGTATTTTCATCACCGGTGGCCGCATTACCGGAACACTGGCGCAATACCTGTATCTGCACCTGCAAATGATCCGACCGGATGTCCGCCTGTTGCCGGTCGCCGCATCCTGGACCCATGATCTGTTGGACGTGCGTCAAGGGGATGTGCTGATCGCGCTGGATGTCCGGCGCTATGAGAATGCGAGCCTGCTGATTGGTCAGCTCTGCCACGAGCGCGGGGCCGAAATCGCGCTGTTGACCGATCAGTGGCGCTCGCCAATCCACCGGCTGGCCAAACACACATTCGCGGCGCGCATCTCGGTGCCTTCTGCCTGGGATTCGATGGCTGCGATACTGACCCTGATGGAATGCGCCATAGCCGAAGTTCAGGAACGGCTTTGGGATTCGGTCAAAGATCGCACGGTCGAACTGGAACAGGCCTTTGATCGCACCAAGCTGTTTAGGAAATTCGGTCAAAGTTCGGGCTCTTAGCTTCGGATTGTTCCAAAACTACAACTGCCCGTGAGGAGTGTTGCCACTTGACCGGCGGTTGGTCACTTTGTTTCCATGACATTTATTACCGAAAACCAGCTGCCGCTGCTGATTCTGTTTTTTCTGATCGGCACAGTTGGCACAGCGTTCCTGTTTCGCAAGCCAGCCGGGCATCGCGCATGGAAACTGGCTGATCTGGTCTGGGTGGTTCTGGGCGGGGTCGGCGCATTGGTTGCGGTGATGGCCGGGCTTTATACAGCGGACAGTTCCCGTCTGGACCGGCAGATTGACGTTGCCTATGCCGCAACGCTTGCCTTTGACCGCGACGCCGCGCGGTTTCGTTTGCGGTTCTGCGACCCGGCCTATGACAAGGATATCGGAGCGCTGTGCGAAAAAGTTGAGTTCCTTTCAGCCTCAACCGCAAGCAACGCTGACCTGCCCTTGTTTATTGCCGTAACAAACGAAGTCGCCCCTCTGAGGGGGCTACAATTCCTGTTTGGACGGCAGGCCCGGGAAGAGCGCGATGACATGCGCGCGATGACATCGAAGGTGCACTCATTCGACGTCGACCAGTTTCTTGTGTTCACAACGCTGGATGACTCGACACAGGAAGCTATCGACAATCTGCGCAGGAAAGTTCCCGCAATCGCAGGCGACTATTTGATCTTGGCTCAAAGTTACGATGATCTTGTCACTCAGGTTGGCAAGCTTAAGGATGAATGGGAATATTTGCAGGAAAACGGGCATATTCTGGTGCTTCAGATCATTGCGCTGTGCCTTGTCAGTTTCGCCGCCCCGTTCCGGCTGGGCAAATCCATTGTCGAACTCAGAACGACGCTTACTGCCGGTACGCCCGCGCCAACCGCTCGGGATCAGCGCCCAGAAGATAGCGGGTCAGAGTCCACAGATTCCGACCACCACGACGCAACCACCCCGCCCGTTCGTACCGGTCCGCGCTCGTAAAGGCGCGGGCGGACAACAGCGTGATGCGGCGCAACTCTTTGGCAAGCGCCACGTCCTCCATCAAGGGCTGTTCCGGGAAACCGCCTGCATCTTGATATTCAGAACGCCGGACTAGCAAGCCCTGGTCACCATAGGGCAACCCAAAGATCCGGCTACGAAGATTGGCCCATCCGGCAACCCAGGATGGCGCAAAGCCCGCGGCCACAAAGGCCAGTCTGAACGCCGCAGGTCGCCCGGAGGGCAGATGATCCCGCACAACATTGCTCCACCCGTCCTGCAAAACCGTATCCGCATGAAGTACCAACAGCCAATCGGCTTTGGCGGCTGCACAGCCACGGCGCAGCTGCCCCCCGCGCGAGGCTTCTCCGGTCACGATCCTGGCCCCAGCATTCTCTGCGATTTCATGGGTTTTGTCGGCGGAGCCAGCGTCCGACACAATTAGCTCGTGGATCAACCCTGCGCGCAGCCCTTCCATCAGCGCCCCAAGTGTCGCAGGCAAGGTTTCGGCCGCGTTCAGGGTTGGAATTACAATACTGATCGGTGCCGGCACGTCGGATATCCTCTGGTCTTATGAGCGACTTCTCATATATCACGAGCACCATGGAAAAGACGAGGACTCTGCCATGCCCAATCGCCGCATTCTGCGCCTAACCGGTGCCGACGTTAACAGCTTCTTGCAGGGGCTGGTGACCAATGACATTGCCGGGCTTGATAATGGTCTGGTCTACGCGGCCCTACTGACCCCACAGGGCAAGTATCTGGCCGATTTCTTTTTGAAACGCCAGGGCGACGATATCTTGCTGGACGTCGCCGAGGTTATTGCCGACGGATTGGTCAAACGTCTGAGCATGTACAAGCTGCGCGCCGACCTAACGATCGAAGCCAGCGGCCTGAATCTGCAACGCGGCACTGGCCTGGCACCCGATGGGGCCCTGCCCGATCCGCGCCATTCAGATATGGGCTGGCGCGCATATACGGAAGATGCCGAAAGCGAGGACGGAACCGATTGGAACGCGATCCGCGTGCTCCATTGCATTCCCGAAACCGGAATCGAACTGACCGCGGACAGCTATATTCTGGAATCAGGGTTCGAGTTGCTGAACGGCGTTGATTTCAAAAAAGGGTGTTATGTCGGTCAGGAAGTGACCGCGCGCATGAAACACAAGACCGAGCTGCGTAAAGGGCTGCGCACGGTAAATGTCGCGGGCACCACGCCTGTCGGAACCGAAATAACTGCTGACGGGAAATCCGTGGGGCGCCTGTTTACCCAAGCGGATGGCCAGGGGATCGCATATCTCAGGCTCGACAGGGCCAAGGGTGATATGCAGGCGGGCGACGCGACCGTGCGCCTGAAGGAATGAAAATTCTCGAATACAGCCTGGTCATGGCCCCGCCAGCCCCGGAACCATTTGATCCGCCCAGCACAGGCTGCCAAACTAGGTTTGGTTCAGTGATCCGGGTGAGTTGATGTTTCGTCTGTATAAAGCAATTTGGCGTGCCAGTTCCGCCCGGCAGATCATCCTTATCATCCTGTCTATTGCGGTTGCCGCTCTGGCAGCCGTCCCGCTGGAGTTTCAGCGCGATATCATCAACCACCTGACCTCGGACGATGTATCTGTGGACCGAATGATCCTGCTTGGTGCGGGTATGATGGTGGTTATCTTGCTGAGCCTGGGGCTGAAATGGCTGCTCGGCTATCGGGCGGGAACATTGGGCGAGGATATGATCCGCCTGATCCGGCAAAGGCTGCTGGTCCGGTCCGCCGATCTGGATGAAACCGGCGAGACCATGCGCAAGGGGACCATGACTACCGCCATTTCTGCCGAAGCAGAAGAGCTGGGTAAATTCGCAGGCGGTGCCTTTTCCGACCCGGTGGTCCAAATCGGCACTCTGATCAGCGTGATTGGTTATATCTCGTCTACACAGCCGGGGTTGGGTTTGATCGCTTTTTCGATGGTCGCGCCGCAGATCATCATCGTTCTGGTTTCGCAACGCAAAGTGAACGTCTTTGTCGCCGAACGCGTTCGTATACTGCGCCGCGCCACCGACAGTTTGACAGCAGAAAAGATTGACGCGGCCGCGCACGAGATCGAAGCGGAATTCGACGAAATCTACGAAACTCGCCGAAAGATGTTCATCTGGAAGCTCTCGGCCAAATTCCTTCTAAGCGTGATCAATGGCGCCGGGACGGTTGGGGTTCTGATGCTGGGTGGCTGGCTTGTCCTTCAGGGCAGAACCGATGTCGGCACAGTTGTTGCCGCCACCAGTGGGCTCAGCCGTATTCAAGGCCCCACGGCTTTTCTGATCGCCTATTATCGCCAGGTCAGCGCAAACCGGATCAAATTCGAACTGATGCTCGAACTATTTGGCCCGAACCCCGAAAAATACCGACGCGTCAAAGACTAAAAATAGAAAGAACCGCGCAGCGCGGGCTGTCGCGGTTCTCGGTGTCTTGAAGCAGAAGTGCAGTTACGCGCGTTCCGAATAGTCCATGGTTTCAGTATTCACCACGATCATTTCATCTTGGCCCACAAATGGTGGCACCATGACTTTTACACCATTGTCCAGAACGGCCGGTTTGAACGAGTTCGCAGCGGTCTGACCTTTGACCACAGGCTCGGTCTCGACGATCTTGCACGTCACTTTCTGTGGCAGTTTGGCGTTCAGTGCCTCACTTTCGTAAAATTCTACGACGATAGTCATGCCGTCCTGCAGAAACGGGCGGCGATCACCCAACAGATCAGCGGACAGTTCGATCTGCTCATAGGTCTCGGAATCCATGAACACCAACATGCCGTCGGATTCGTATAGAAACTGCTGGTCTTTCTGTTCCAGGCGAACACGCTCGACCTTGTCAGCTGAGCGGAAACGTTCGTTCAGTTTGGAACCATTGCGCAGATTGCGCAGTTCGACCTGTGCAAAAGCCCCGCCTTTACCGGGCTTTACATGATCAACTTTGACAGCGGCCCATAGCCCATCGTTATGCTCAAGCACATTGCCGGGGCGAATTTCGTTCCCATTTACCTTGGGCATGACTTAAATCCTTCACAAACGGTTGATGCGTCAGTCGCGCACCCTATATCTGGCGTGGCCGCACCTGACAAGACAACGACACCTTGTGCTGCAGCCGCAGCAAGCTATGCGCGTGACGCAACGCAACTATGCACATTAGGTGTATCCGAATCGCACTTAATAGGTCATAAGAACCGTCACGCCGAAAATGCAAGAGCAAGAACAACAAGGAAGACGAGATGAGAGATTTCGTTGACGGCACCGCCTTTAACAATGAGCAAGGCAACCGTGCTCGTAAACTTTTCGCAGCCGTCGTTTTGGCTGCGCTGGATGATGCTATCGCCGACGACAAAAAGTATGGCAATGGCCCAGAACAGATCGCCCGCTGGGCACGCTCGCGCGATGGGCGCGAAGTGCTGTCTTGCGCGGGTATCGACCCAAATGAACGGGTTGTCAGCGGATTGATGGATTTCGTTGGTCGCGGTGTGCGGACTTCGGTCGCTCTTTCGCGCGAAGAAAGCGAGCGCCGCAACGCCGCCCAACAGGCCGAAGCCGCCTGATCACAGACACGAGTCTGTTTGAAAAAACGCGCCTCCTATTGATGGAGGCGTGTTTTTTTGTTGCATAGACCCCGAATATGAATTCCGGTGCGAAACTGCGCCCTCACCCGATGACTGAAAAATGATGACAATGCCGCGTCATCCGGGGCTTTCCCTTCACCGTCAAATCAGGTCATCTGCGCGTTAGCTAACAGGAGACACGGCATGGTTCGCGCCATCATGATTCAGGGCACAGGCAGCAATGTTGGAAAATCGGTTCTGGTGGCCGGATTGGCACGCGCCTATACGCGCCGAGGCCTGCGGGTTGCCCCGTTCAAACCGCAGAACATGTCGAATAACGCCGCAGTAACCGAAAATGGTGGCGAGATCGGGCGCGCGCAAGCCCTACAAGCGTTGGCGGCACGACGCGCCACACATACGGATATGAACCCGATCCTTTTGAAGCCTGAAACAGATACAGGCGCGCAGATCGTCATTCAGGGCAAACGCGCCGGAACGATGCAGGCTGGCGATTACCGCAAGGATAAATCCAAGCTGATGACAGCCGCGCGCCAGAGTTTTGACCGGCTCTGCACCGACGCTGATCTGGTGTTGGTTGAAGGGGCCGGAAGCCCGGCCGAGACCAACCTGCGTCAGGGTGATATTGCCAATATGGGCTTCGCCTGCGCCGCGGGTGTGCCGGTCGTACTTGTCGGCGATATTCACCGAGGTGGGGTAATTGCTCAGATCGTCGGGACTCAGGCCGTGCTGGATGCTGGCGATCTGGCAATGATCCGAGGCTTTGCCATCAATCGCTTTAAGGGCGATGTATCCCTATTCGACGAAGGTCGCGATGACATCGCCGCTCGAACAGGCTGGGCCTGTATCGGTGTTGTGCCTTGGTTCGACGATGCCTGGAAGCTGCCAGCCGAAGATATGATGGATATCCGGTCCCACAGTGGCGGTTCCTGTAAGGTTGCAGTACCTCAGTTGGAACGGATGGCCAATTTTGATGATCTTGATCCGCTATCGGCAGAGCCTGGCATCACGGTCGAGATCGTGCCCGCTGGCCGCGCGCTGCCCGGCGACGCCGATCTGGTCCTGCTGCCCGGAAGCAAGTCAACCATTGGCGATTTGGCCTACTTCCGTGCTCAGGGCTGGGATATCGACCTCTATGCCCATGTCCGACGTGGCGGCCATGTGTTGGGGCTATGTGGCGGCTACCAGATGCTCGGGAACACCATTGCTGATCCCGATGGTGTGGACGGGCGGCCAGGTACAGTCGATGGATTGGGGCTGTTGGATGTGGATACCGTTATGGTCGGCGAGAAAAAGGTGACCCTGCGGACTGCACGCGCCCTGCCGGGGCACCAACCGCTAACCGGATATGAGATCCATATGGGCCGCACCGAAGGCAACGATTGCACCCGCGCTTGGCTGGAGGTCGAGGGCCGCCCGGAGGGCGCAGCTGATCGGACTGGCCGGATACGCGGAAGCTACCTACACGGTATATTCTCATCCGATCAATTTCGGGCCGACTACCTACAGCTTTTGGGAGTCTCTTCCACCCTGCACTATGAGGACGGTGTCGAAGATACGCTTGATCGTCTGGCCGACCATCTGGAACGACATATGGATCTGGACCGCTTGCTGGAACTGGCTGAAACGCCGATTAAAGGCTGACTTTTACTCGGCTTTTTGCTCGGCCAACGCACGGTAGATTTCGCGGCGAACCATTTTTCGAACGTTCCGCGTAATGCGTTCACCCAGTACGCCCTGCAGTTCTTCACGAACAACCTGCGCAATCAAAGAGCGCAAGCCATCGTCATCAAGCCGGGACATGGCAGCATCTGCTTCTGAACCTGTTGTATCCGCGGCAACCGATACCTCTGGGTCCCGTACAAACACTGCCTTTTCAACAGTCTCAGTCTCTGCATCTGGGGCTTCGTCTTGGGGTTGCCATTCCAACGGTTGATTTGGCGTTCCTGAATAGGCATCTACGCTGTCACCGTCGGGCTCCCACTGATCTTCGGTCCTGGCGATCGCGGCTTCCAGCGCCTCAATTTTGGCACTTAGACTTTTGGCTATGCCCTCTTCCGCAACTGGATCAGGTGAATGCTCTGTAGCCGACTCCGCTTCATCACCCGCAACAACATCGCAGGCGCGCAGAAGCATCGGTTTCACCGATTTTTCAGCGCTGTACGCAGCATCCAGCTTTAAAGGCTGCGTCTCGACACCTGTTTGCTCGCCAACCCTGAGCGCATCAGTCAGAACAAGCCGCCCTGGCTTTCGCTCTGACTTGGAACGCACCAGATCGGGAACTTTTCGACCTTCTTCGCTGACCAGCCGCTTGACCGATGACAGTACGTCTTCGATCCCGGAGTTCACGACATTGTCTGTCATTGTTTTCTACCGCTCTAACCTCAGGTCCGAGTGTAGCCAAACAATGCAGACCTCACAACAGGCAGTATTAGGTCTTTAATCCCGACGCAGTGCTTTCAGGACCCGATCCAGATCTTTGCTCTGCTTGCTGACCTGTGCCGGAGCCTTCTTCACCAGATTATAGTAAAGGGTCGGATCGTAAATCTGAACCGCCAGACCCAAACGCTCGGCCGTGAGCAAACCTTGGGCCTGCAGCAACTGATAAGCCGCCAGAGATCGCTCGGTTCTGGAAGCAATTTCTGCAAGCTGTGCGTCCAGCAAATCCTGCTGAGCAGCCAGCACGTCCAGAGTGGTCCGCGCACCCAAAGTTGCCTCTTCGCGGATACCATCAAACGCAACTTCCGAGGCGCGCACACGTTCCGAAGAGGCCCTCAGGCTTGCGCTTGCAGTTTGAAACCGGACATAGGCATCAGACACACCCTGCGTAATGTTCTTTTGCACATTCAGCAGATTGGCACGTGACCCATCCCGCGAGGCCATTGCGCGGCGCACGCTTGCCGCGAGTCGACCACCCGCATAGATCGGCTGGCTGAAGTTCAGCGAGATACTCGCATCATTCACATAATCGTCGTCATCATAGCTCTCGGTGACGCCCGCATCAGCGTTCAGGCTGACATTCGGACCCAGGCCCGCGCGCTGCTGCTGCACGACCAGATCAAGGGCGCGCACCTGATGCTGGGCGGACAGAATGGATGGGTGATTGCGTTGGGCCAGGCTGACGGCCTCGCTCTGGGACCGGGGCAAGCTTGGCAGGCTGGGCTGACCAGCAGTACGGCCCGGCAGTTTGCCAACTGCGTTCACATATTCCGCCTGAGCAGTGCTCAGATCGCCGCGCGCATTCGCCAGATCGGCCTGCGAGCTTGCAAGCTGAGCCTGAGACAATGCGACGTCTGTGCGGGTAACTTCCCCAACTTCGAAACGATCCTGCGAGGCGCGAAGCTCTTCTGCGGACAGTTCAACGTTGTTTTGACGAATCGATACGGTCTCTTCCTGCAGCAGAACACTCAGGTAAGCGGTCGCCGCGCGGAATAGGACCTGCTGTTCGATATCGATCAGCGCCTGCCGGGTCGACAGCACCGTTTCCTGCGCTGATTGCTTGCCCAGAATCGAGGCTCCGCCATCGTATAAAAGCTGGCTCAGCGTCAGGCCCGAGAAGAAGTTCGAAGGATCAACACTGTTCGTAACACCACTGTTTCTGCTGCGCGTATAGTCTTGGCTAACCGCGACGGTCCAGTTGATAATAGGGCGCAAAGCCGACAGCGCGATCGCCACATCCTCGTCCGCAGCCCGCAGCAGCGCCCGGTTCTGTTCCAGCAAACCGCTGGTATTATAAGCTCCGATGAACGCATCAGTCAGGTTATCGGCCCAAACCGCCTTACCGGGAAACGTGCCCAGAGCAATACCCGCAGTCACTGCCAGAGTCCTGACCAGCTTGCCTCCTGCTGCAAAACGCATGGCGAAATCCTCTCAAATCAAAATAACGCAGCCCTCAGGGCAGTTTGCGTCTTTGTGTTGAACTAATCAAGGCAGCAGATAAATCTGCCCGCCGACTATAGCGAAAATGCACTCTCGGCCGAGAAAGCCTTCAGAACTGGTGCACTGGCGTTGAATGCCTGGCGCCAGGTAACGCGATCGCCTGATTTGTGGCCTATACGGACGGTCCCAAGATCACCTTCCATGAACAGGCAGGCGATACGCCCATGATCCTTAAGTTGGTCAATCAATGCAGACGGGACCTCTTCTACACCGCCCTGGATCATGACCACGTCATAAGGCCCATGCTCGGCAGCGCCCTCATCCAGCGGCCCCACGTGAACGACCACATTATCCGCGTCAGCCTCCATCAGCAGCGTTTGCGCTTCGGCAGCTAGCGCTTCATCCGCTTCCACCGCTACGACCAACTGCGCCATACGGGCTGCAACAGCAGTCGAATATCCCAGCGCCGGAGCAATATCCAGAACAACCTCATCATTGGTAATGTTCAGCACATCCAACATCTTGGCCAGTGTTCTCGGTTCCAGAATGCAGCGTCCAGCCTCAAGTTCTATCAAACCCTCGACATAGGCGGCTTCGCGTTGCGCGTCTGGCACAAAATTCTCGCGCTTGACGGACAGCATGGCATCAATGATCGGGAACTTGGTAACGTCCGAAGGCCGGACCTGCGTATCCACCATGGTGCGGCGGCGGGCTGCGAAATCTGTCATTGGATCGCTCATTCATTTCCCAAGGTTGCTGGGCTTGTGCCACATCCCGGGCAAACCAGCAACGGCCCGCAAGCGGAAACTTTCGTCTGTCGTGAAGATTTTAGAGTGATCCGATTGGGTGAACCAATTTTCAGTTCCTCAAATTTAGACCGAACCCACTGGACGCCCCGGATTAAAGCTGCTAAAACGCCTGTCACACCACGGCAAGTATTTGATATTACTTGAAAAGGCGAGTTGGCGGAGTGGTGACGCAGCGGATTGCAAATCCGTGTACACCGGTTCGATTCCGGTACTCGCCTCCAATACTTTCAAGCAGTTGCTTCGCATTCGGTTTTTCGAGCCTGCGACATGCCGTCTCGCTACATCAGTGCTCTGCTGAGTGAAGCTTGGCACCGGATTGATCAGAAGGCGGTGAACTCACTGGCTCGGCCAGTAAATTTGACCGCTCTATCGATTCCACGCGATATGACCTTTGAAGTAATGGGCCCGCGAATCCTTTCGTCTGGATATCTTCGAGGCGCAAAGCCCAAATTCGCCTGCGGTCATTTTACGTGTGGCTGACCAAACATGCCGCTGACAGGCATTGGCAGGTCGCTTTTCCATTCTCGATGATTTCCGTGCGTCGGCCGCGCTTGACAAGCCCCCTGCCCGTGCCGCATGTCCGATCCGTTGGTGTCTGCATATGCAGATGAAAAGGGAATGCGTCAGCGGTTTACCGTCAAACGCAGCCGCCCCCGCGACCGTGACCGGAGAGGGTGCCCAAAGCCACTGGCCAGACAGGCCGGGAAGGCGGGACATCTGCCAGAGGCCAGCCTCTGACATCCGCAAGCCGGGAGACCTGCCAGCACCCGAAGATGAAACCGGACGGGGTGTTCCGGTGTCGGTCCATGTGCACACGCGTGGCCCGCATGAAACCCCGTCCCCCACAAAGAGGATTGGGGGGATGAGAGACATGACCGAGACCACTCCGGTCGAGCTGCTGGTCTGCACCACCTGCCGCCGCGGCCTGCCCGTCGAGAACGATGCAGATCGTCCTGGGGCGTTGCTGCACAAGGCGTTGGAGCAGGCAGAACTTCCTGATGGCGTCA
Organism: Ruegeria sp. CDSC021; assembly: GCF_059610845.1. NCBI lineage: Bacteria > Pseudomonadati > Pseudomonadota > Alphaproteobacteria > Rhodobacterales > Roseobacteraceae > Ruegeria > Ruegeria sp. CDSC021. The sequence continues at coordinate 70,066 of NZ_JBXWOK010000001.1, read as the reverse complement.
CTTTGAAGGCAGTAGAATGCCTTTCAAATTGCGATCAGGGCTGCTCGATTGTGCTGCGTGGCGGACCCAAACGTTGGACCTTTGTCTATGAGCATCTCGATGAAACCGATCATGTCGAGACCATTGTTGAAGGTGCGACCAAATATCTCGCGACCCAAGATGGCCTCGTTAAATGGCGCGAACGTCCTGAACATTTCCGCAAAAACTGTGCGGCCCGCATTCCCCCGATTGGAGCTTAGATATGAGCAATCTCGAAAAACTGCCCGTCACTGTGATCACCGGCTTTCTGGGCTCGGGAAAGACCACGCTGGTGCGTCATCTGATGCAGAACCCGCAGGGCAAGCGCCTGGCCATTGTGGTCAACGAGTTTGGAGATGTTGGCGTCGATGGCGATATCCTCAAATCCTGCGCGATCCCCGATTGCCCGGCGGAAAACATCATGGAATTGGCCAATGGATGCATCTGCTGCACCGTGGCAGATGATTTCATCCCGACCATCGAGGCGCTGATGGCGCTAGAGCCGCGCCCCGATCACATTCTGATCGAAACCTCTGGCTTGGCCCTGCCCAAGCCGCTGCTGAAAGCGTTCGACTGGCCGGATATCCGCTCGAAAATCACCGTGGATGGCGTAATTGCTCTGGCCGATGCCGAAGCTGTGGCCGCCGGTCGCTTTGCCCCGAATGTCGCTGCGGTGGATGCCCAGCGCCTGGCCGATGACTCGATTGATCACGAAACGCCGCTATCCGAGGTGTTCGAGGACCAGATCTCCTGCGCCGACATCATTCTGCTGACCAAGCCTGATCTTGCTGGCCCCGAGGGGGTCGCCAAGGCCAAGGAAATCATCGCGGCAGAGGCTCCGCGCCCGCTGCCCGTGGTCGAAGTGGCCGAAGGCGCTGTGGATGTACGTGTTGTGCTGGGGCTTGAGGCCGCTGCCGAAGATGACATGGAGGCACGTCCCAGCCATCACGATGGCCACCACGATCACGAGCATGATGATTTCGAAAGCATCATTGTCGAGCTGCCGGAACAGACCGATCCGGCCCAGCTGGTCGCCAATATCGAACGTCTGGCGAATGAACTGAACATCCTGCGGGTCAAAGGCTATGCCGCTGTTACCGGCAAACCCATGCGCCTTTTGGTGCAGGCAGTCGGGGCCCGTGTGCGTCATCAGTACGACCGCCCGTGGGAGCCAGGTGAAGAGCGTCGCTCGCGTCTGGTGGTCATCGCCGAGCATGACGACATCAAAGAGGCTGAAATCCGCGAAATCCTCGTGGGTGTGACCGAGGCTGCCGAGTAAACCATGCACGTCGTCTTCCGCGAAAGCCACGGGTTAGAGGAAACGGAGACCCCGACCGATCTGGGCCAGAGCCCGGCGGATCTGGTGGTGCTGTCCTTTTCCGACAGTGATCTTGGCGCTTTCGCGGCAGGCTGGCATCGTGGGGGTGGACCCGAAGGCCGGATGCCGACCCTGCGGCTGGCCAATCTAACGGCGCTGAAGCACCCGCTTTCTGTCGACACCTATGTCGAGCAGACGCTGGAGGGCGCCAAAGGCATTCTGATCCGCCTGATCGGTGGCGTGCCCTACTGGTCCTACGGATTGCAGCAGGTTCTGGCACTGGCCCACGCCAAAGGCATCGCTGTGGCAGTCCTGCCGGCGGATGGACGTGAAGATACGCGCCTGGATGACTATTCTACCCTGCCCGTTTCAACCCTGCGGCGGCTGGCGCATCTTTGCGACACAGGCGGTGAGGTCGCAGCGCAGGCTGCGCTGGCGCAAATGGCACTGGCCGCGGGGCTTTATTCTGGCCCAGTGATGGGGGCCAAGACGATCCCGGAATGTGGCGTATGGTGTCCGGATCGCGGTGTGATCCCGGCGGATACCGCATTCGCCGGTGATGCCAAGCGCATCCTCGTGACCTTCTATCGCGCCTATCTGACCTCGGCAGACACTGCCCCGGTCGCGGCCCTGATCCACCGTCTGCGTGCGCGTGGGTTTCAGGCTGTTGGCCTATTTGCGCCGTCGCTCAAAGCCCCTACCGCCGCTGACTGGCTGCGCGAACAGGTCGTAGCGCTGGCCCCCTCGGCAATCATCAACGCCACCTCCTTTTCGGGCAAAGGCGCCTCGGGAACGTCCCCGCTGGACGCCGCCAATGTGCCGGTATTTCAGGTCGCCTTGTCCACCGCACGCCGCAAGGCTTGGGTCGATGCGGAACGCGGGCTGTCCCCCGCCGACCTCGCAATGCATGTGGTCCTGCCCGAGGTGGATGGCCGCATTTCGGCGGGCATCGCTTCGTTCAAGGAACCGGGCAAGCGCGACCCGTATCTGGAATATTCCCGTTTTGCCCACCGCCCCGAGCCGGAACGGGTTGAGGCGATCATAGACCGGGTGGACGGCTGGCTGCGCCTAAGCGACAAACCCAAGCCAGATCAGGTTCCAGCGTTGGTGCTGTCGACTTATCCCGGCAAGGACTGGCAGATGGCCCATGCGGTTGGCCTGGATGCGTTGGCCTCGGCCGAGGCGATGCTGTCCGATCTGCAGGCTGAAGGCTATGATACAGCACCCGGCGAACCGATAGCCGAGACGCTTTTGGATGCGCGACTGGCTTGGCCGCTCGCGGCCTATCAGACCGCGCTGGCAGACTTGCCGGAACAGTTGCAAACGGATCTGCAATCCATTTGGGGCAAGCCTGAGGACGACCCGGTTTTTGCCGATGGTGCGTTCCACTTTACCGCCTTGAACCGGGGCAAGACACTGATCGCGCTGCAACCGGAACGCGGCACGCCCGAGCTGCGCGATGACGACTATCACGATCTTTCGCGCACCCCGCGCCACAGCTATGTTGCCTTCTATCTCTGGCTGCGTAAGGGGCATGGCGCGGACGCGCTGATCCATATCGGCGCGCATGGCACGTTGGAATGGCTGCCAGGCAAATCGGTCGCCCTGTCCCAAAACTGCTGGCCTGAGGCGTTGGTCCGAGATCTGCCGGTGATCTACCCCTTTATCGTGAATGACCCCGGCGAGGCCGCACAGGCCAAGCGCCGGATCGGCGCGGTTACACTGGGCCATATCCCGCCCCCGATGCGAACAAGTGACACGCCGGACCGTATGGTGCGGCTGGAATCCCTGCTGGACGAATTCTCGAACGCCGACGGGCTGGACCCCAAACGCCGCGACCGACTACAAGAAGACATACGGGATGAGGCGCAGGCCATTGGTCTGGAAAGCGATCTGGGTCTGGATCAGGCAACCTGTACCGCCGAAGCGATCACCCGTATCGACCGATTTGTCTGCGACATCAAAGAAAGCCAGTTCGGCGACGGCTTGCACGTCTTTGGCCGCGTCCCCGAAGTGACCGGCAATTTTGATGCCACGCCTTCAGCGCATGCGGAACGTCAATCACTTTTGGACGCACTGGCCGGGAAACGGATCGAGGCTGGCCCGTCTGGCTCACCCTATCGCGGGCGCTCGGACGTGCTGCCGACAGGGCGAAATCTTTACACCACCGATCCGCGTTCGGTTCCAACACGCGCGGCCTATACCCAAGGTGTCAAACTGGCCGAGGAACTAGTGCGACGGCATCTGCAGGAAGAAGGCGATTACCCCAAGGGGCTGATTGTCGACCTCTGGGGCTCGGCCACGATGCGCACTGCGGGTGAAGAATTCGCCATGGCGCTTCACCTACTGGGTGTGAAACCGGTTTGGGACAAGGGGTCGGAGCGGGTTTCCGGTATCGAGGTGCTGCCAATCACTGATCTCAGCCGTCCACGGCTAGACGTGACCTTGCGTGTCTCGGGCCTGTTCCGCGATGTATTCCCGACGCTTTCTGCGCTGTATGGCCAGGCAGTGCGAGCATTGTGTGAACGGGACGAGGCAGCAGACTGGAACCCATATGCCGGGCAGGCACCGGCCGCCCGTGTCTATGGCCCCGCCCCCGGCAGCTATGGCCTGAACATGACGCAGCTATCCGAAATCTATACGGACGAAGCGCGCGCACAGGCCGGTCAGGCTTGGCTGGATGCCAGTTCCTTTGCGCTTGAGGGCGAGCAAATTGCACGGGATGTCGATGGTATTACCCAACGCGTTGCCCACGCCGATAGCTTTGTTCACCTTCAGGACCTGACCGAAACCGATCTGCTGTTGGCCAATGACTATGCCACGCATGAGGCCGGTTTTGCCGCCGCCAAGAAAGTCACTGGCGGTACTGCGCAGCTGTACCATCTGGACAATACCAACCCAGACACCCCCCGCGCCCGAACCCTCTCTGAGGAAATCAGCCGCGTTGTCCACGCGCGCGCGGCTAATCCTGACTGGATCGCAGGAATGCAACGGCACGGATTCCGCGGCGCCGCCGAGATCGCGGCAACGCTGGATCATATGGCAAGCTTTGCCCATCTGTCGGGAACCGTTGCACCGCATCTGTTTGACATCTACCACGATGCCACACTGGGTAACGCCGAGGTTGATGCCTTTCTGCAAGAGAAGAACCCACAGGCGCATCAGGCCATGCAGGACCGGTTCCGTGCTCTGCTCGAGGCTGGCCTGTGGAACACGCGCCGAAACTCGATCCGAGCCGATCTGGAGGGGTTGGGATGAGTGCACCGATCGTTCAGGGCTGGTGCCCCGGCGCCCATCGCCCGATGATGTCGGGGGACGGGTTGGTCGTGCGGGTTCGGCCGCGGCTGGCGCGCCTTGAGGCTGCGCAGATGTTAGGCCTGTGCGAACTTGCCGACCGGTTTGGCAATGGCACAATTGACCTGACCAACCGCGCCAATCTGCAACTGCGCGGTGTGGCCGAGGCCGATCACCAACCTTTGCTAGAAGAACTCGCTGCGCTGAACCTTTTGGATGCGGAACCGGGTATCGAGGTGCGGCGCAATATTCTGGTGACGCCGCTCTACCAATCCGGCGATCTTACCGCACGACTGACGCAGGAACTGATCGACCGGTTGGGTGAATTGCCGTCGCTACCAGCCAAGTTTGGGTTTGCCATCGACACCGGACCAAATCGCCTGTTGGTCGGAGATTCGGCGGATATCCGGCTGGAGACAGGCCCCGACGGGCTGATCCTACGCGCTGATGGGGCCGAAACAGGGCGTCGCGTGACCGAAAAAATCGCCATCGACCACCTGATCGCGCTGGCCGAATGGTTCGCGGATCACCACACTCCCGAGGCCCGGCGCATGGCCCGCGTGGTTGCGTCACAGGATTTGCCGTCAGAATGCCAAGGCAGCGCACCGGGTGATGTTGGCGCTCTGCCTGAACCGGGCATCGTGGAACTGGGTGCGTTTTACGGAGCCGCGTTCGGTCAGTTGCCAGCGCGCGGGCTTGCGGGGCTGATTGAGACCTGCGGTGCCTCTGCGCTGCGGGTCACCCCTTGGCGGCTGCTCCTGATGGAAGGCGGGGCGGCGATACCCGCCCCAGCGTTCGTCACCGATGGCACCGACCCGCTGATGACCACTGACGCCTGCCCCGGCGCCCCGCTCTGCCCGCAGGCGCAGGTGGAGACCCGCGATATCGCCCGCGCGCTGACCTCGCGTATTCCCGGCCACTTGCATGTCTCGGGCTGTGCTAAAGGATGCGCGCGCATGGGACCAGCTGATGTCACCCTGGTCGGCCACGATGGTCGATTTGATCTTGTCAAACAAGGCCGCGCGGGAGATGAGCCAAACCTGCGCGGGTTAAGCCCCGAAACACTTATGACCATGGACTTCTCCTGATGCCCTATGAATACGAAACCGACGGCGCGGCGATCTACAAACAAAGCTTTGCCACCATCCGTTCCGAGGCCGATCTGGCACGGTTCGACGCCGATGAGGAACAGGTCGCCGTTCGGATGATCCACGCGGCAGGTATGGTGGGGTTGGAAGAGTTCGTGCATTTCTCAACCGGTTTTGTGACCTCGGCCCGTGCCGCGTTGGAAGACGGCGCACCGATCCTGTGCGACGCCCGCATGGTCAGCGAGGGTGTGACCCGGTTCCGCCTGCCCGCCGATAACGAGGTGATCTGCACCCTGCACGACGAACGTGTGCGTCCGCTGGCTGCCGAGATGAGCAACACCCGGTCCGCCGCTGCGCTGGAGTTGTGGCGCCCGCATCTGCAAGGCGCCGTGGTGGCCATCGGTAATGCGCCCACCGCCCTGTTCCACCTGCTGAACATGCTGGAAGACCCCGACTGCCCGCGCCCTGCGGCCATCATCGGCTGCCCGGTGGGCTTTGTCGGTGCGGTCGAATCTAAAGACGCTCTGTGGGAGGCGCAGCCAGTGCCGTCCTGCATCGTCAAGGGTCGCCTTGGTGGCAGCGCCATCACGGTCGCCGCGGTCAACGCCATCGCGAGCCGCGCCGAATGAACGCGGGCAAGATATACGGTGTCGGCCTCGGCCCCGGCGATCCGGACCTGATGAGCGTCAGGGCCGACCGCCTACTGCGCACTGCCCGCCACGTGGCCTTTTTCCGCAAACCGGGTCGCAGTGGTCAGGCCCGCAAGATCGTCAATGGCATGATCCCAGAAGGCGCGGTGGAATTCCCGATGGAATACCCCGTGACCACAGAAATTCCATTGAGTGATCCGCGGTACAATGAGCTGCTCTCGGCGTTTTATGAAGATTGTGCCGCGCATCTGAAGACACTGTCGGATCAGGGCGAAGACGTGGTGGTCCTGTGCGAGGGTGATCCGTTCTTCTACGGATCATTCATGCATCTTTACAATCGATTACGTAGCGAGGCTAAAGTTGAAGTCGTGCCTGCGATCACCGGTATGTCCGGCGCGTGGACCGCAACCGGCGACCCCATCACCTGGGGAGACGACGTATTGACCGTGCTGGTCGGCACATTGCCCGAAGACGATCTGGCCCACCGAATGGCCCAAACCGACGCGCTGGTGGTGATGAAGATCGGGCGCAATATCGACAAAGTGAAGCGGGCCCTGAAGACGGCCGGTTTGTATGACCGTGCTTGGATCGTGGAATACGCTCAGATGCCCAATCAACGCGTGTGCAAATTGTCGGAAAATTGCGAGGGGATCACTCCGTATTTCTCGATCATCATCGTTCACGGACAAGGGCGGCGGCCATGAGCGGTTGGGTCAAGATCGCAGGACTCGGGCCAGGAAACGAGGCTTTGGTGACGCCCGAAGTGACCGCTGCGCTGGCTGGGGCGACGGATGTCGTCGGCTACATTCCTTACGTCGCGCGCATCGCCGAACGCCCCGGCCTGACGCTGCATGCCAGCGACAACCGGGTTGAGATCGACCGCTCTCAGCATGCGTTGCAAATGGCGGCCGAAGGGAAGCGCGTAGTGGTCGTATCCTCGGGCGATCCGGGCGTATTTGCCATGGCAGCAGCGGTGTTCGAAGCGCTGGAGAACGGCCCCCGTGAATGGCGCGACCTATCGGTTGAGGTGCTGCCCGGGATCACCGCGATGCTTGCGGCCTCCGCCCGCGCTGGCGCCCCGCTTGGGCATGATTTCTGCACCATCAACCTGAGTGACAACCTCAAACCTTGGCCTCTGATTGAGAAGCGCCTGCGTCTGGCCGCGCAAGCGGATTTCGCGATGGCGTTTTACAACCCGCGCTCGAAATCCCGCCCCGAAGGCTTTGTCAAAACGCTGGAAATCCTGCGCGAAGAATGTGAACCCGAGCGGCTGATCCTGTTCGCCCGCGCTGTCAGCCGGGCGGATGAGGCAATCCGGATTTCAACCTTGGTCGAGGCCACGCCTGATATGGCCGATATGCAGACCGTTGTCATCGTCGGCTCATCGCTGACCCGCGTGATAGAACGCGCCGGTGACCCGATCGTCTATACGCCGAGGTTCACCCCGGAATGAGCCAGCCAGTCCAGAACCTGCGGAACGCTCGACAGTTCCAGCCGCTGCGGCAGGGCTGGACGGTCGATCATCAACACCGGTATGTCCAGCGCCCGCGCGGCGTCCAGCTTGGCGCGCGCGCCGGCGCCGCCCGCGTTCTTGGATACCACCAGTTGCGTGCCGTGGCGCTGCATCAACGCCCGGTCATCAGCCTCGGCAAAGGGTCCGCGCGCCACGACAACCTCGCAATTCGGCAAGGGCAGGACATCGGGTTCATCCACCAGCCGCAACAGGTAATGGTTCTGGGGCTGGCTGACGAAATCTTCGAGATGCATGCGCCCGACCGCAAGAAACACGCGCTGCGGATTACCGGACAAAGCGGCCACCGCTGCGGCGATATCCGGGACGCGCAGCCAGGTGTCACCGGGCTGCGGTGCCCATTCGGGCCGTGTCAGCGCAACAAGTGGAATCTGCGCCGCATGGCAGGCCTCAATCGCGTTACGGCTCATCCCGGCAGCAAACGGGTGGGTCGCGTCGATAACGTGGCTTATGCTGTGGTCATGGATATATTTCACCAGCCCTTCGGCCCCACCGAACCCACCAACACGCACCGGCAGGGCTTGCGGGCGCGGGTTGTCCACGCGTCCTGCATAGGAGTAGGTCGCGGGAATACCCCGGTCGGCAATGGCTTTTGCCAGCGCGTTGGCCTCGGTCGTGCCGCCCAATATCAGGAGGTTGGACATGTCTGAAGCTCCGTGGCTGACCGTTTTGGGTTTGGGCGAAGATGGACTGGATGGCTTGCCCCCCGCAAGCCGTCAAGTGCTGGAACGCGCTGAAATCATCATGGGGCCACCGCGACACCTGTCCTTGGTTCCCGATTTCGGAGCCCAGCAGGTGGAATGGCCTGTGCCCTTTGCCGATGGTCTGCCGATCCTGACCGGTTTTCGCGGGCGATCAACCGTGGTTCTGGCCTCGGGTGATCCGTTCTGGTTCGGCGCCGGATCCGTGATCGCGCGGAATTTCGAAGCCGGGGAATGGGCCGCCCTACCCGGCCAATCCACTTTTTCGCTGGCCGCTGCGCGGTTGGGTTGGCCGCTGGAAAGCACGCAGACATTTGGTCTGCATGCAGCCCCGCTGACCCGCCTGCGCCCCCATCTGGCCCCCGGCCTGCGCGCGATTCTGCTATTGCGCGATGGCAAGGCCGTGACCGAGCTGGCCACCTATCTGACCGACACTGGTTTTGCCGACACACATCTGCACGTGATGGAGGCCTTGGGCGGCCCGCGTGAACGGGCGCGCAGTGTCTCGCTGACCGAGGCGCTGCTGGGTGGGTTCGATCACCCGGTATGCGTCGGGCTCGAGGTTGCTGGCGGCGGGCAGGCCTTGCCGCGCGCCTCTGGCAAGCCGGATGAGATTTTTGAGACCGATGGGCAGATAACCAAACGCCCTATCCGTGCGCTGACCCTATCGGCGCTGGCCCCGCAGCGGGACGAGCATCTGTGGGACATTGGCGGTGGCACCGGGTCAATCAGCATCGAATGGCTGATGTGTGATCCAACGCTCAGCGCCACAACGATCGAACCCCGCGAAGACCGCGCCGAGCGCATTCGCCGAAATGCCGACGCGCTGGGTCAAGACCGGCTGCAAGTCGTGCATGGCACAGCCCCGGATGCGCTGGACGGCCTGCCCCTACCCGATGTCGTTTTCATTGGCGGCGGGCTGAGCAGTGAGCTGTTGCAATGGCTGCATACAACCCTGCCCTCCGGCACGCGGCTGGTGGCCAACGCGGTGACGCTGGAGAGCGAAGCGCTGCTGGCGCAATGGCAGGATAAGCTGGGCGGTGAGCTGCTGCGGATCGAATTGGCACAGGCTTCGGCCCTGGGGCCACGGCGCGGTTGGAAATCGGCCTATCCGGTGGTGCAATGGAGCGTCACGTTATGATCGTCGCAGGCATCGGATTTTCCTCGACCGCTACGCTGGACAGCCTGCGCGCCGCCTATGATCAGGCGAGTGCCGGCCACGCTGTGGACGCGCTGGCCACAGTTGCCGACAAGGAAGGTCACGCCGCGCTGACAGATTTTGCCTCGACCATTGCCCTGCCGCTGCATTTCATTGCCCCCGCCGATCTGGCCGGGCAGCGCACCCTCACCTGCTCGACCCGCAGCCGCGCCACCTATGGCACCGGCAGCGTTGCCGAAGCGACCGCCCTTGCCGCCGCCGGACCTGGTGCGCGGCTGATCTCACCCCGACAGATTTCAGACGACCGGCTGGCCACCTGCGCCATCGCCATCGGAGGACAGACATGACCGTTCATTTCATTGGCGCCGGACCGGGCGCCGCCGACCTGCTGACCCTGCGCGGGCGCGATATCATCGCCGCTTGCCCGGTCTGCCTGTATGCGGGTTCGCTGGTGCCAGAGGAAATTCTGGACCATTGCCCCGACGACGCCAAGATCGTGAACACGGCGGCGATGGATCTGGACCAGATCATGGCCGAAATCGCAACCGCACATCAGGCCGGTCTGGATGTTGCGCGACTGCATTCCGGCGACCTGTCGGTCTGGTCCGCGATGGGCGAGCAGATCCGCCGCTTGAAAGAGCTGGGCATCCCGGTCAGCGTGACCCCTGGCGTGCCGTCTTTTGCCGCTGCGGCCGCATCACTGGGCACGGAACTGACCCTGCCCGGACTTGCGCAATCAGTGGTCCTGACCCGGACACCGGGACGCGCATCGTCGATGCCCGAGGGCGAGACGTTGGCGAATTTTGCCCGTACCGGGGCGACGCTGGCCATCCACCTGTCGATCGGCAATCTGGGTACGGTGATCGCCGATCTGACACCTGCCTATGGGGCCGACTGCCCAGTGGCCGTTGTCTATCGTGCCAGCTGGCCCGATGAGCGGATCATCCGTGCGACGCTGGCAACCCTAAAAGACGCGTTGGACGAGAGCATCTCGCGCACTGCGCTGATCATGGTTGGCCCGGCACTGGCTGGTGAAGGATTCGACGAAAGCTGCCTGTATTCAAAGGATTACGACCGCCGGTATCGCCCGCAAAGCGCGGACAGCCCTTGGTCAAGCTGGAGCCATGGTGATGACTAACCCTCCGGGTATTCTGATTTCGGCACCGTCTTCGGGGACTGGCAAGACCACCGTGATGCTGGGCCTGCTGCGTGCGCTGGCCGAGGATGGCCTGACCGTCCAACCATTCAAAAGCGGCCCTGACTATATCGACCCGGCCTTTCACCGGGCGGCGGCTGGGCGCGCCTCGTTCAATCTGGACAGCTGGGCGATGGGTGATCCTCTGCTGAACGCAATATCGGCACAGGCTGACGGCGCGGATATCGTCGTAGCCGAAGGATCGATGGGTCTGTTCGACGGTGTCGCCAAACCTGGTGAGATTGGCCATGGATCTAGCGCGGAAACCGCGCAGCGTATGGGCTGGCCTGTGGTGTTGGTTCTGGATGTCGGCGGTCAGGCGCAATCAGCTGCAGCCACGGCGCTGGGGTTTCGGATGTACAACCCCGACCTGCCCTTTGCCGGGGTAATTTTGAACCGCTGCGCCAGCCCGCGCCACGAGCGTCTGACCCGGTTGGGTATGGAACGTGCAGGCCTGCCGGTTCTGGGCGTTCTGCCACGGCGCGGAGACCTGACACTTCCCGAGCGTCACTTAGGTTTGATCCAGGCGGTGGAACATCCCGATCTGGAAAGCGCCATTGTCGGCTATGCTGCGTTCCTGCGTGAACATGTCGATCTGGAGGCGATCAAGCGGGCGGCTTCCTCAAGCCCAGATAGGCCATCGTCAGCCGTGCTGCCGCGCCCTCCGGCGCAGCGGATCGCACTGGCCCGGGATGCTGCGTTTTCGTTCACCTATCCGCATTTGCTGGAAGGCTGGCGCGCGGCGGGTGCAGAAATCCTACCGTTTTCACCACTGGCGAATGAAGCCCCTGCCCCGGATGCCGATCTGGTCTGGCTGCCGGGTGGGTATCCCGAGTTGCACGCAGGCACATTGGCCGCCGCCAACACCTTCCAGACTGGGCTGCGCAAACATGCCGAGACAAGACCTGTGCATGGCGAATGCGGGGGCTACATGGCGCTGGGTCAGGCGTTGATCGACAAAGAGGGTGCCCGGCACGAAATGGCGGGCCTTCTGGGCCTTGTGACCTCCTATGAAAAGCGCAAGTTCAACCTGGGTTATCGCAAGGCGGAATTACTGGCCCCAATGGCCGGATTTGCCGAAGGCACAGCGCTACGCGGGCATGAGTTCCACTATTCCTCGATCATCGAACAGCCTGACGCCCCGCTCGCGCGCGTGTTCGACGCCGAAGGCGCGGAAGGCCCGCAAACCGGATCGGTGCGAGACAATGTCACCGGGACATTCTTTCATCTGATCGCCGAGGCCTCGGCATGAGTGGTTTTGTGTCCTTCATCGGTTCAGGCCCCGGCGACCCGGAATTGCTGACGCTGAAGGCGGTAGACAGGATGCAGAAAGCTGATGCGGTGCTGTTTGACGACCTCAGCAGCGGCCCGATCCTGAGCCACGCGCGTGAGGATGCCGATCTGGTTGGGGTCGGCAAACGCGCCGGGCGCCCCTCACCCAAGCAGGATCATGTCAGCCGCTTGTTGGTCGAATATGCACAAACCGGTCAGCATGTCGTGCGGCTGAAATCCGGTGATGGCGGCATGTTCGGCCGGCTTGAAGAAGAACTGGTGGCCCTGCAAGAGGCCGGGATCGACTATGAAATCATCCCCGGCATCCCCTCGGCGGTAGCGGCGGCGGCAGCGGCGGGCATTCCGCTGACCCGGCGACTGACCGCGCGGCGTGTCCAGTTCGTCACCGGCCACGATGTCAGCGGCAAACTGCCCGAAGATCTGAACCTGGCAGCTCTGGCTGATCCACAGGCTACGACCGTCGTGTTTATGGGCAAGCGCACCTTTCCCCTCTTGGTCGGGGCCTTACATTCCCACGGCCTTTCGCTGGATACACCTGCTTTGATGGCCGAATCCGTCTCGACCCCCGATCAAAAACTGCAACGCTCGACCATCGGCGCCTTATCGCAGCAGTTGGAAACCGAGATCGGCACCGCCCCGGCCCTGATCCTGTATGGACCTCTGGCTGAGTTCGAAAATGATTGACCTGACGCTGATCGGAATTGGCACCGGCAACCCGGATCATGTGACATTTCAAGGGGCGCAGGCGATCCGTTCGGCGGACCTGATCCTGATCCCCCGCAAGGGCGAAAACAAGGCCGATCTGGCAGGGCTGCGCGAGCAGATCATCGCTCAGGTCGCGGATACTCCTCCGCAAATCGCGTATTTCGACATTCCCAAACGCCGTGCCGATGATGGCTATTTACGCGGAGTGGACGAATGGCACGACGCGATTGCATTGCGCTGGCACGAAGCCATCGCAGCCCACCCGAAGGCCCGCCATGTGGCGCTGCTGATCTGGGGGGATCCGTCTCTGTATGACAGTTCACTGCGAATCGCGGCACGTTTGACCCTTCAGCCAGAAACACGGGTGATTCCCGGCATCACAGCGCTGCAAGCGCTGACGGCGGCCCATGCGATTCCGATCAACGAACTGGGCGCGCCCTATATCGTAACAACTGGTCGTCGCATCCGGGACGAAGGATGGCCGGAAACCGCAGAAAACGTGGCGGTGATGCTGGATGGCGAATGTTCATTCCAAAACCTGGACATGCAAGACTTGGACATTTGGTGGGGCGCATATGTCGGCATGAAAGAGGAAATCCTGATCAAAGGCCCTTTGGCCGAGGTTGCGCAGCAGATTCTGGACCGCCGCGCCCTTGCCCGTGCCGACCATGGTTGGATCATGGATATTTATTTGCTGAAAAAGCGCATAATCTGACACAATACGTCGCAAATGATGATTGCACCGCCACAGCTATAGCGGCTAAATGGGGGTGTCTGGTCCTGCCGGAGAAATCCGGATGCTAAGAGGGAATTTGGTGCGACTGCCTCGGTGGTCAACTCCAAAGCCGCCCCCGCGACTGTAAGCGGAGAGCCCCTGTTCAACCAGCCACTCCCGGTTCTCCGGGGGGAAGGCGAACAGAGGCATCGACCCGCAAGCCAGGAGACCTGCCAGGCGCAAAAACGAAACACCGGCCGTCGGGTGCGGCGGCAGAGGAGAATACAAAATGGCAACACAAACGAAAACAGCATCCGCCGCGCGTACAGGCTTTGTTCCGGTCATGTTTGCAGTGGTTCTGGGTCTGGGCCTCATCACGCTGACCGGTCACGTTCAGGCAGCGGCCCTGCATGATGCAGCGCATGACGTGCGTCACGCGACCGGCTTCCCCTGCCACTAAGACCGTGTTCAGTCGTATATTGACCAGCGCGTTGTTCGCTGGTGCTGCAGCGGGGCTGATTGCCGCCTTGCTGCAGTTGGTATTTGTGCAACCAGTATTGTTGCATGCCGAGCTTTATGAATCCGGAGAGCTGGTGCATTTCGGGGGCGAGACCGTATCGGCTCATCCCGAGCTGCCGCGCATGTTCTCTGAACTGACGCGTGATGCGCTGAGTGTCATCTTTACCATGCTGACCTATACCGGCTATGCGCTGGTGATGGTTGCGCTGATGTCGGTAGCCGAAGGTCAAGGGCATCAGATTGATGGCCGGACCGGCGTTCTTTGGGGGTTGGCCGGATTTATCGCCTTCCACCTTGCACCAGGTTTCACCCTGGCGCCCGAAGTGCCGGGTGTCGCAGCAGCCGATGTCTATGCACGTCAGGTCTGGTGGTTCGCAACGGTTGCAGCAGCCCTTGTCGCCATGTGGTTGATCGCCTTTGGAGGTAACCTGATCAGCTATGTGATCGCTGCGGTACTTCTGTTGGTGCCACATCTTATCGGTGCACCCGAGCCCGATGTTTTCACCGGCCCTGTGCCGACTGAAATTGGCGCATTGTTCGCCGCACGAGCTTTTGGAATCGGTCTGGTTGCATGGGTTCTGGTTGGCGCGTTCGCTGGCTATTTCTGGCAGAAAGAAGCGCAACCTTCCGAAGCAACGGCCTGATCGCACTTCGAATGAACGCGCCGGGTGTAAACTTGGCGCGTTTCCCTATGTTTTCAAGGAAATACAATGACCCGTTCACTTGCTCTATTCGTGATCGGTCTGGTCTTTGGCGGCGGTGCAGGATTTGTAATTGCTGCTGCAAATGGCGTCACATTTGATGGCCACGACCATTCTGATCCGTCTCTTCACGGAGCCTCACACACTGAGACCATGGCCCACGATCATTCCACGGCCCTGAACCTACCGGCAGGCGCAGATGCACCTACACTGGACATCGCTCTGACACAGGATCCTATGTCTGGCTGGAACCTGCATGTCATGCCAAAAAACTTTACCTTCGCACCGCAGAACGCATCGACCGCAGACATGGCAGGCGAAGGGCACGCGCATGTTTACATCAACGGAGAAAAGCTCGCCCGGCTTTACGGCAGTTGGATGCATCTTGATCAGTTGCCCAAAGGCGAGGTCGAGGTTTCGGTTTCACTGAATTCCAACAGCCATAGCCCGCTTTCGGTCGATAACGTGCCGGTTCGTGCTGCGGTTACGGTTCAGGTCGACTAAAGCGCCGGAATACGCGCACGCAAACACATCCGAAGCCGCCCGCAGGGTCGGGCGTCTTCAATCCAGCCCTGCGGGCTGTTCAGGTAAGTACGGCAAGTTTCAGCGATATCCGCGGCATCCGCCACCACATCGACACCCGAAAACACATAAGATGCGCGCCCCTGCGCCTGTATAGCCAGCGCCGTGGGTTCCGCGCAGCCGCTGAAACAGGCGTGTTCGCTCACTTCGACCTGATCCGTAAATCCGGCCCTTTTCAGTGCGTCCTGCACAGCCTGCACCTCGGCCGCCCGATCACGTGCGGTGCCACAGGTTTTGCAGATCATCAGGCGCATCCGATCCAGACCTTTCCCTTCGTCCTGCGCCCGTTTCTGCGGCTTTAAGCGGCGCGGCGCAATCCCGAATGCGCACAAGATTGTGAGTGCGACGTTCTCACATTTCTGGCAGGATTCCTGCAGACACCTTAAAAGGAGGCCTCTGGATGAAACTGCTTTGGACTGTCTTCGCCCTGCTGGCTCTGCCCGCCTGGGCCGACGAACCGCTCTCGGGATGGGCCGTGTATCCAACGGGCAAAAGCTATGATGAATTGGTCTCGGACACCAAATCGGCGGTTAAGGCAAACGGTCTGATCGTTGTCACGCAGGCCGGCCCCACCAAAGCCGCCGCCGCGCGGGGGATTACAATCCCAGGCAATCTGGTGATCGGCGCCTTCAACAATGACTATGCGGTGCGCGTGCTGGAAACCTCGGTGCGCGCAATGATCGAAGCACCGATCCGGTTTTACGTGACTGAAAACGAGGACGGTACCGCCACCCTGTCCTATAAAACGCCCAGCTTTGTATTCGCGCCCTATATCTATGAGGGAGGAGACCCCCTGAGGGACATTGCCCAGGAATTGGATGACACCTTTCAGATCGTGGCCGAAGCCGCTGTCAAATAGTCACACTGGCGTGATGCGCCTTGCGTCCGGGTCTGTCCTCCGCAATCTGCGTTGAAACAGTTTTCGGAGCTTTACTGATGCAGGACTCGTCGCCCCGCGCTGCGGACATTCTGGCCCAACGGCTTTATGAGGCTGGCTGCCGCCACGCTTTTGGCATGCCAGGTGGCGAGGTGCTGACCCTAGTGGATGCGTTGGAAAAGGCGGGAATAACCTTTCACCTGACCAAACACGAGAACGCGGCTGGCTTTATGGCCGAGGCGGTGCATCACCGCGACGGTGCCCCGGCCATTCTGGTGGCCACACTCGGTCCAGGCGCGATGAACGGGATCAATGTGGTCGCCAATGCGTTGCAGGACCGGGTGCCAATGATCGTGCTGACCGGCTGTGTCGACGCAGATGAGGCGCTGACATACACCCATCAGGTCATGGATCACGCACGGGTCTATCGCTCGATCACCAAAGGGACGTTCATGCTGACCGCCAAAGGCGCGGATATTATCGCAGACAAAGCGGTATCGCTGGCCAATCAGCCGCGCACAGGACCGGTGCATATCGACGTGCCGATTTCGGTTGCGGATGCGCCTGTGACCGATGTCAAACGCCGCCGTCTTGTCAAACCTGCCGCCGTCGCGCCCGAGGGGGATTGCGTTGAAAAAGCCCGCCGCTGGGTGGCACAGGCCGAACGGCCCATCGCGATTATCGGCCTGGATGTTCTATATGACGACTCGCGCAATGTGGTGCAGGCGTTCCTTGAACATTTTGGCATTCCTTTTGTGACAACCTACAAGGCCAAGGGCGTGGTTCCCGAGGATCATCCACTGTGCCTTGGCGGCGCGGGCCTGTCGCCGCTGGCTGACACCCATCTAGTGCCGCTGGTTGAACAGGCCGATCTAGTGTTGTGTCTGGGCTATGACCCGATCGAAATGCGCCCAGGCTGGCGCGAGATATGGGACCCCGAAGAAAAGCGCGTCATCGACATTTCGGCGGTTCCGAACGATCACTACATGCATCAGGCCGGGTTGAACCTGGTGGCTGATACCGGCGCGACCCTCGAGGCCATTGCAAAGGGCAACCCTGCCCGCGCCACCTGGCCCGGCGGCGAACCCGAACAGGTTCGGGCCGCCCTGGCGCGAGCCTTCCCTACTGATGATGTATGGGGTCCCGCCGCGGTAATTGCGGAAACCCGCGCGGCTCTTCCTGCCGAGACATTGGCCACCGCTGACAGCGGCGCACATCGCATCCTTCTCAGCCAGATGTGGGGATGTTCCGAAGAACGCGGGCTGATCCAGTCTTCGGCGCTCTGCACCATGGGCTGCGCTCTGCCAATGGCCATCGGGCTGAAGCTGGCCGAACCCACGCGCCCGGTCATCAGCTTTTCCGGTGATGCCGGGTTCCTGATGGTCGCCGGAGAACTGTCGACCGTTGCCGAGATGGGTGGTAACCCGATTTTCCTGGTGTTCGTCGACGCCAGCCTTGCCCTGATCGAATTGAAACAGCGTCAGCGGCAAATGGGGAACGTAGGCGTCGATTTCGACCGCCACGACTTTGCAGCTATGGGCCGGGCCTTCGGTGGGAATGGTCACACGGTGCGCACCCGCGCCGAACTGAGGGATGCTCTGGAAGCGGCAACCAAGTCTGATAGGTTCACCGTAATCGCTGCTGAGATTGACCGCGGAGGATATGATGGCCGGATCTGAAGGACCGCTGAAGGGCGTCAAGGTTCTGGACCTGTCCCGCATTCTGGCCGGACCGACCTGCACACAGTTGCTGGGCGATTTGGGTGCCAGCGTTATCAAGATCGAAAACCCTGCTACTAAAGGGGACGACACGCGCCAGTGGGGCCCACCCTATGTCGCTGATGCCGACGGGGTTCCATCGGATCTTAGTGCCTATTTCATGTCAGCCAACCGCAACAAGAAATCGGTCGCCATCGACATCACCACACCCGAAGGTCAGGCGGAAATTCGGCGGCTGGCCTCGTTTGCGGACATCCTGATCGAGAATTTCAAACCCGGCGGGCTTGCGAAATACGGGCTGGATTACAAATCGCTCTCGCAGGAATTCCCTAGCCTCGTCTATTGTTCGATCTCAGGCTACGGGCAGGATGGGCCTAACGCATCAAAGCCCGGATATGATCTGATGGCGCAGGGCTATGGCGGTGTCATGTCTCTGACCGGCGATCCCCAAGGGGCGCCGATGAAAGTTGGAGTTGGTATCGCTGATGTCATGTGCGGTATGTATGCCTGCGTTGGCATTTTGGCAGCATTGCGCCATCGGGACCAGACCGGAGAGGGACAGCAAATTGATCTGGCTCTGGTCGATTCCCAGATTGCGTGGCTGATCAATGAAGGCGTGAATTATCTGACATCCGGCAATGTGCCACAACGCCGTGGGAATGGTCATCCAAATATCGTTCCATATGACGTTTACGAAACCGCTGATGGCCATGTGATCCTTGCTGTAGGTAATGACAGTCAGTTCCGCCGGTTCTGCGAATTCATCGACCAACCTGATCTGGCGGATGACGTCCGCTTTGCGACGAATCCGGCGCGGCTGGAAAACCGGGATGCGTTGAACGCCCTATTGCGCCCTGCGGTTCAGTCATATGACACAACAACCGTCATCGCAGAACTTGAGGCACGCAAAGTACCAGTTGGGCCGGTCCAGACCCTGGATCAGGTTTTTGACACCGAGCAGGTCGCGGCGCGGCAAATGCAGATCGCGATGCAGGCTGCCCCGGCCGAGGTAAAACTGATCGGAAACCCGCTGAAATTGTCGCGGACACCGGTTACCTACCGGACGGCTCCGCCACAGTTCGGAGCGGACACTGCAGCAGTCTTGAACGCGAAGAACCCATTTGAAGATTGAAACACAATGCCTTACTAGGCGGCATATTGCTGAAACATGCCGTTGAATCGGCGGATTTTTTCACGTTTTCCACACACAGCTTTTCACCAATTCGAGAGCAGGGCCGATACTGATACGACCCCGCCTGACTCTCTGCTAAATCGAATAAAGTAATAAATCGCAAATGGATTGGATCCCGCGCATGAAACAAGATGTTTTCGGACAGATGAACACTCTTTGCCATTCGGCCAGTGTCGAGGCGTGGAATGGTGTTCTGCTTGGTTTCATGGCGCATTCAGCTGTCACACCCCTGCATCTGGGCAAAGTGCTAGAGCTTGAGCCCGATTTCGCGCTTGGTCACGCCGTCAAAGGCCTGTTCCTGGTCTTGCTGGGCCGGCGCGAGATGATGCCAGTTGCAGCGGAAGCGTTGAATGCTGCCAACACCGCTATGGATCGCCAACCGGTAACTGATCGCGAGCGGCTTTATGTCGACGCGTTGGCCCTTTACCTGTCCGACCTGCCCTCACATGCAATCCAGAAGTTTGAAGAAATTCTGCGCCTCCACCCACAGGACTCGCTGGCGATGAAACTCAGCCACGCAACACGGTTTGTCTTGGGAGATGCCGCTGGTATGCGACGGTCGATCGAACGTGTCCTGCCTGCTTATGAACCCGACCACGCCGGCCGCGGATATCTTCTGGGGTGCCATTCCTTCGCGCTTGAGGAAACCGGGGCCTATGAAAAAGCCGAAATCGCCGGACGTCAGGCACTGTGGATGGTGTCGGATGATGCCTGGGGTCTGCACGCAGTGGCCCATGTGCACGAGATGACCGGCAATGCGCAGCAAGGTCTTGATTGGCTGGCCGGACGCGAGGATGCCTGGGCGCATTGCAACAACTTCCGCTATCATGTCTGGTGGCACAAGGCGCTGATGCATCTGGACCTGGGTCAGGTCGATCAGGTTATGGAACTGTATGACCAGTATGTCCGGCAGGACAAAACCGACGATTACCGTGACATATCGAATGCCACGTCGCTTTTGTCCCGGCTCGAGCTAGAGGGCGTCAAAGTTGGAAACCGCTGGGAGGAACTGGCCGACCTCAGCGCCGCCCGGACCGAAGATGGCTGCCTGATCTTCGCCGATCTTCACTATCTGCTGGCCCTGACCGGCGACAACCGGACCGAAGCGACCGGCAAAATGCTGCAGCGCATCCAGAAAGATGCCCAGCGCAATCAGGGCGACACTCCGATCCGGATGTCGGATCCCGGTATTGCCGCAGCCAAAGGGCTTGAAGCTTTTGGCGACGGCCTTTACGGCGAAGCATTTGATTTCCTGTCGAATGCACGGGACGGAATGCAACTGGCCGGTGGTAGCCACGCCCAACGTGATGTATTCGAGCGCATCACTATTGATTCCGGCCTGCGTGCCGGCCGTTTGGATGCTGTCGAGCGCATTCTAGACGACCGCCGTGCCAAGCGGGCCGGGGGTGAGGACAATTATGCTATGGCGCGCCGCGCATTGATCGATGCGGCCCGCGATAACCAAGACGCACAAAGCGTTCCGGCAGAATAACAAAACAAAAAGACTGAAGAAGGACAGAACTCGTATGGCGACTCTATCGCCCGCTTCTGATTTTGCACCTGTGGCAGCCACCTCGGCCGCCCCTGTTAGTACGCGCGACCCGCGTCTGGATTTCTATCGCGGAATTGCGATGTTCATCATCCTGATTGCGCATATTCCCAACGACCCCTGGGCCAAGTGGATCCCTGCCCGGTTTGGTTTTTCGGATGCAACCGAGATTTTTGTTTTTTGTTCGGGCATGGCCTCGGCCATCGCTTTTGGCGGCGCGTTCCTGCGCAAGGGCTGGTGGATGGGCACTGCGCGGGTATCATACCGGATCTGGCAGGTTTACTGGGCGCATATCGGCCTGTTCTTCTTTGTCGCGATGACGATGGCTGCGCTGAATCAAACAGGCCTGTTTGAGAAGAACTACATCTCGTCCCTGAACCTGCAGCATTTCTTCAATGATCCTGCGCCACAGATCGTCGGCCTGTTCACCCTGACCTACGTGCCGAATTATTTCGACATTCTACCCATGTATCTGGTGGTACTTGCAATGATGCCGCTGTTCATGGGCCTGTCCCGCATCGGATTCTGGGCAGTTGCAGCCACATCCGTTGCTATCTGGCTCGTGGCGCAGACAGACGTTCTGGACCTGCCCGCCGAGCCCTGGTCGGATCGTCAGTGGTTCTTTAACCCTTTTGGCTGGCAGTTGCTGTTCTTTACAGGCTTTGCATTCATGCGCGG
The DNA here is from genome assembly GCF_059610845.1 of Ruegeria sp. CDSC021. Lineage (NCBI taxonomy): Bacteria > Pseudomonadati > Pseudomonadota > Alphaproteobacteria > Rhodobacterales > Roseobacteraceae > Ruegeria > Ruegeria sp. CDSC021. The sequence goes on along the minus strand of NZ_JBXWOK010000001.1, from coordinate 48,583 downwards.
CTGGATCCCGGCCCCTCCGGTGTCAAAAACGTTGATTTGGGCAGCGGCGCTGTTCCTGATCTTTTCAATGCCTTTCGGGTCGTGGAAAGTGTTCACATGGGTGAATGCCGCAGCCCCGGATTTGGCCGATGAAATCCGCAAAGTCTGGCCCATCACGAAGGAATTCCGCGACAAGACCGATTTCGGTCTGTTTCGCTACATGCATTTCCTGTCGCTGGCCTATCTGGGCTGGGTCGCTGCTGGCGAGCATGGACACCGCCTGATCGCAACCGGTCAGAGCGCAGGCGCCAAAGCTTGGCAAATCGTGCTGACCCTGGTCACCAAAGTGGGTCAGCAATCACTTGCCGTATTCGTATTTTCCATGGCAGCAGCACGACTTATCGGCGTTGGGCTCGATTTGTTTGGGCGGGATTTTGCCACTGTCTTTGTCGCTAATATGATTGGCTTTGCCATGATCATCAGCGTGGCCTATTTGGCCGCGTGGTTTAAGTCACAACCCTGGAAATCAAAGAAATGAAATTCACACGTCGCGCATTTCTGGCCACGACTTCGGCGCTTGCCTTCGCCCCGGCCACCTTTGCCGTGGGCGGAGAGGTCCCGTTTGACCGCAGTGACGTGATCTCGCTGGCCCGCGAGTTGGCCGCAAAGCCCTTTGCCGAGCGCAAGATGGTCCCGCAGGAATGGCAGGACCTGACCTATGAGCAATACCGCTCGATCCGGTTCCGCCTGGATCGTGCGCTTTGGTTCGAATCTGAGACGCCTTTCAACGTAGATTTCTTTACGCCCGGGCTTTATTTTCCGCGTACGGTTCAGGTCTCGACCGTCGAAAACGGCATGGCAAAACCCGTAGCCTTCGATCTGTCGATGTTTGACAAGTCGACCGAGGTCCCTCAGTTGCCCGTCGACGACACGCTGGGTTTTTCGGGCCTGCGCCTGCGGACTGAAATGCACCGCCCCGGAAAAACCGATGAGTTCTGTGTGTTTCAAGGCGCCAGTTATTTCCGGGCGATCGGCCTTCACGAGGTCTACGGCCTGTCGGCCCGGGGGCTGGCGCTGAAAACCGGCGATCCGGATGGTGAAGAATTTCCCGAATTCATTCGTTTCTGGCTGGAACGTCCCAAGCCCGGTCAGCGCAACATGGTCGTTCACGCCCTGATGGACAGCCCGAGCGTGACAGGGGCCTATCGGTTCAATGTCACGGCAGGCGCGGATTGCGTGATGGAGGTCGAGGCCACTCTGTTCCCGCGTATGGAACTGACCCATGTCGGCATTGCACCCGGCACGTCGATGTTCCTGTTCGATCAGACCAATCACAGCCGTTTCGACGATTTCCGCCCTGCGGTGCATGACAGCGACGGGCTGTTGATCCGCAACGGCGCTGGCGAGGTCCTGTGGCGGCCTCTGGCAAACCCGACCCGCCTGCAGTTCTCGTCCTTTGTTGACATGAACCCGCGCGGGTTTGGCCTGATGCAGCGGAAACGCGCGTTCTCGGATTATGCCGATCTTGAAGCGAGTTACCACAAACGCCCCGGCCTCTGGGTCGAACCAACTGGCGATTGGGGCAAAGGTGCGGTCACTCTGGTCGAAATCCCGGCTGATCAGGAAATCTACGACAATATCGTCGCCTATTGGCGCCCGATGGAGCCCTATGCGGCCGGAAGCCAGGTGGACCTGTCCTACCGCCTGATCTGGGGTGAGGAACCAGAGCGCACCCCGATGCCACGCGTGATCAACACCGCGATGGGTGACAACACATTTGGTCACGGCCGTCTTGCAGTGATTGACTTTGAGGCCAGCGAGCTATTCGACGAACCTGAGGCGATGACGATCTTTGTGGACTCGCCCCATGCAGAGACCTCGGAAGGCGTCCTACAGCGCAACCCCGATACTGGCGGCCTGCGGTTGGCCTTTTCCTTCGAGCCGGGAGACCGGAACCATGTGGAACTGCGCGCACAGTTGCTGAAAGACAAGCAGCCTGCCTCCGAAGTCTGGCTGTATCGTTGGACATCATGAGCAACGATCTGCATATCATGCCGCCTGAGGCACCCCTGGCGATGCCGGAGCAGAATTTCAGCGCTGGGTTCCGTGACGCTCAGGCGCCCCGCAGCAGGCAGGCATCTGCGGGATTCTGGCGTGCGCTGGCGTTCTCGCCTGCGATGGCGGCTACGCTGGGCTTGCTTTGGGTCATGACCGACTGGTTCGGAGCCGAAGGGATCAATCTGATCGAAGCGATTCTGTTGGCTCTGATCTCATTCAACTTTTTCTGGATCTCTTTCACGGTCTGCACCGTTTTGTTGGGTATGATTTCCCTGTCGCGGCAGGAACAGCCCAAACGTCAGGGCCGCCCACAGGCGCTGCGCGTCGCGCTTCTTATGCCGGTCTATAATGAAGTACCCTGGAACGTGCTGGGCAACGCCCGCACGATGCTGGAAGACCTGCGCGCGCGCGATGGTCAGCACCATTATGCGATGTTCATCCTCTCTGACACCCGCGACCCCGAGATCGCGGCACAGGAACAAGTCAGCGTCGAAGCGTTGCGCACCACCCTCGCGCCGGGACTGGAACTGTATTATCGTCGGCGAGAACAGAACACAGACCGCAAGGTCGGAAATATCGCAGATTGGGTCAGCCGTTGGGGTGCGGATTGGGATGCGATGCTCGTGCTGGATGCCGACAGCCTGATGACCGGCCGCGCCATCCTGCGCCTGACGGATTCTCTGGCGCGAGACCCCGGTGCGGGCCTGATCCAGAGTTACCCTCAGTTAATTGGTGCTCAGTCGGTTTTTGCCCGGATGCAGCAATTTGCCAATGGCGTTTATGGTATCGCCTTCGCCGAAGGTCTAGCCCGCTGGTGTGGTCAGGAAGGTAACTATTGGGGCCATAACGCGATCATCCGCACCAAGGCTTTTGCCAACTGCGCGGGGCTGCCAAGACTGCGCGCAATGAATGGTCAGGAAAAACTGATCATGAGCCACGATTTCGTCGAGGCCGGCCTCATGCGTCGCGCCGGATGGGGCGTGCGGTTCCTACCGCGCATCCGTGGATCCTATGAAGAAACCCCACCAACGCTGATCGACCACGCGTTGCGTGACCGGCGCTGGTGTCAGGGCAATTTGCAACACCTGAAGTTGTTGGGCTCAACCGGATTCCGCGCTGTGTCGCGGTTCCACATGTTCCATGGAGCAGTCGGATATCTGATGTCGCCGCTGTGGTTTGCCTTGCTGGTGATGTGGGCGCTGATCGGTCAGGGCGAGGATGCCTCGGTCTTGCATTATTTCAGCCCCGACAATCCGCTGTTCCCGCAATGGCCCGAGATGTCGGAAACCCGCCACGTGCTGATCATTCTGGTCATGTATGCCATGTTGCTGGCCCCCAAGGTACTTGGCGTGCTTGCCCTGCCACTTAGCGGTGTGCGTTATGCGGATTTCGGTGGCGCAGGTAAATTCATGACCTCATTCATCTCGGAAGTCATCCTGTCGATCCTCTATGCGCCGATCCTTATGGTGCAACAGATGATCGCCGTCTTCCGGACAATTCTTGGTATTCAAAAAGGCTGGTCTCCTCAGGCGCGGGATGGTGGCAGCTATGGCCTGCGAACGCTGATCTTATGTCACACGCTGGAAACTATCAGCGGTATAGCCTTGGGCGCCGGCATCCTATCGGGTCTGGTGTCAATCTGGCTGGCTCCGATTGCCATAAGCCTGGCCTTTGCCATCCCGCTTTCCGCACTCAGCGGCGTTTCAACCTCACCGGCGCGGCGCATGGTCGGAATGAAAGAAGATGTTCAGGAACCGGCAATCACCCGGTCCGCACGTCTCCACAGGGATGAATTGAAGCGCCTGGTCGAAGGCAAAACCGTCATGACCCCTGCCGAGTGATCAACCACCCGGCAGGCCCTCGTACCACTCTACCATCATATCCGACCATCCCTGCGGCACGTTGTGACCACCTGGGAAAAGTGCGAATTCCAACATCGCGCCATCGGCGCATCCGGTCCATCTGCGGCGCATGAATTGCCCGGTCGTGGAAAATCCGCTGGGTTTGGTATCGGCGCATTCGTTTGCGACCCGCCAAATTTCCAGACCGGCAAAGATATCGCCCTGATGGAATCGACCACCGCCCAAAAGACGCCCTTCCAGCGGGACTACATTGTCGATCCAGCCATGGGTGTGAAACATGCGCACCGGGCCATCGCAGGCCTCGGGATGCGGTCGCCAAAACCCACCTGAAACCGGAGCATAGGCCGAAAACGTATCCGGCGCCGCGCAGGCGAGGTAGTAGACCATGAAGGCCCCCGCAGAAAACCCGCCCAACACGACGCGGTCATCATCGACCCCGAACCGGTCCGACGCATCCTGAACCACCTCGCGCAGAAAAGCCGTTTCGTCACGCCCTTCCCAACCCGGGAAGAAATTCCAGCTTTGGCGGCCGTTACGCTCGGACCCCTCCGGTGCCATAACCGCATATCCGCGCGCAAGCAGAGGATCAACCAAGCTGCGGTTCTTCAGCGTTCCGGTCGCAGTCCCGCCATAACCGTGCAGAAACACCACCAGCGGTGGGTTTTCGGTTTCGGGAAGTTCGATATGGTACCCACCCGACGGCGTTTCGCACATGTCTTCCTGATCGACACAGGCGGCCATTCCTGCATTCGCGATCACGGCCATCCCGACCGACAGAAACAAGCTTCGGATCATTCTGCTTTCCCATCATAGTGTTGAACCGGCAGGCCTGCCCTGACCCAGCCCGGCCCTGCTGCTGAGCCTAACATACCCTCGGGCACGTCGATGATATTTGCGAACCCCGCCTCGGACAGCTGGTTGCTCAGCCGGGCCGAGCGCACACCGCGCGCGCAGATCAGGGCGATTGGGGCATCGTGGTCTCCGCCGACAATCTGCAGCAGCGCCTCTTCAAAATCATCGCGACGCATGTCTAGGGGATGCGCGCCTTCGCCCACGCCCGAGGCATCCCATTCGCGTGGGGTACGGATGTCCACCAAAAATATATCTCCAAGCCTAGCTTGTTGATGCGCATCCCCGACACTGATCCGACCGCCCGCATAGCTTTGCGGGATCAGGCGGTATTCACGGACTGCAAAACCGCCCAGAACAGCAGCCGCACCAAACAGCAGAACCTTTCGCCGTGTCCGGTTTGCCCCAGCAGCCACTGTAATCCCTCCTGATCCGATGCGGTCCTATGTATCACAGCAGCTTATCCAGTTCCGTGTCGAAATTAACCTGCCTGTTCAAGTTCGTGTCATCGCCGCTTTACCTGTACCATCCTCTGCCTTGGGGCCCCTGAACAGGCAGAATGGCTTGCAATCGCTGGACACTCCGCGAATTATCCTTACAAAATCAATAGCACTTTTGACCGCCCAGACCGGAGTATCGCAGTTGTCCCTATTCCTCATCGCGGCCCTTCCCTTCCTCGGAGCTGTATTCCCAGCCCTTTTGATCCGGGCTGGACGAAACGCAGCAGCCTCGGCCGCTGGGTTGACCACTTTTCTGGCGCTGATGGGGCTGTTGATTCACATCCCAACCGTGATGCGCGGCGAGGTCGTTACCGCCCGGTTCGACTGGATTCCGGCACTGGGCCTAAACGCCAATTTCATGTTGGACGGCCTTGGGTTTCTGTTCGCGCTGCTGATCCTTGGCATCGGTTTGCTGATCATCCTCTACGCCCGGTTCTACCTGTCGCGCGAAGACCCGATGGGGCAGTTTTACACCTATTTGCTGCTGTTTCAGGGCGCGATGGTGGGAATCGTTCTGTCGGACAATATCCTACTTTTGCTGATATTCTGGGAACTTACCTCGCTTAGTTCATTCCTTTTGATCGGATATTGGAAACACCTCCCCGAGGGACGACAGGGCGCACGTATGGCGCTGGCTGTGACCGGCTCTGGCGGCTTGGCGATGATTGCGGGGATGCTGATCCTAGGCAATATCGTTGGCTCTTATGACCTAAGCGTCATTCTCCAGAACAAAGAGCTGATCCAGTCTTCACCCTATTACATGCCAGCGCTGGTCCTGATTTTGCTGGGGTGTTTCACCAAATCGGCACAGTTCCCCTTCCATTTCTGGCTGCCACACGCGATGGCCGCCCCTACGCCAGTATCAGCCTATCTGCACTCGGCCACGATGGTAAAGGCAGGGTTGTTCCTGTTGGCCCGCATGTGGCCCGTTCTGGCGGGTACTGATGCGTGGTTCTACATTGTGGCCACAACCGGCCTGGTAACCATGCTGATCGGGGCCTGCATCGCCCTGTTCAAAGACGATCTCAAGGCGCTGCTGGCGTTTTCGACCGTGTCGCATCTGGGCCTGATAACCATGCTGCTGGGGTTTGGAACCAAGATCGCCGCCGTTGCTGCCATCTTCCACATCATCAACCATGCGACGTTCAAAGCAGCCCTGTTCATGACCGCCGGTATCGTGGATCACGAGGCCGGGACCCGCGACATCAAGCGACTGGGCGGATTGCGCCATTTGATGCCCATCACCTTCACCATCGGGACGATTGCCGCACTTTCCATGGCCGGTCTACCTCCGCTGAACGGGTTTCTGTCCAAGGAGATGATGCTGGAGGAAACGGTCCACACAACCTGGCTGCATTCGCATTATCTTGTGCCCGGACTGGCGCTGCTGGCGGCCTTGTTCTCTGCAGCCTATTCGTTCCGCTTTGTTGGTCACGTGTTCCTTGGTCCTGTACGCGACGATTACCCAACCCATCCACATGACCCACCGGCCGGGCTTTGGCTTGCACCCGCTTTCCTGGTCGTGCTTGTCGTCCTGATCGGTCTTTATTCCAACGCCATCGTAGGTCCGCTGGTGGCGGTTGTTTCAAGTGCGGTAATCGGGGGCGAGAAGCTGCCCTATTATTCGCTGAAACTCTGGCACGGGTTTACGCCTGCCTTGTATATGTCCGCGTTCGCCACACTGGGTGGCCTGGCCTTGCTGGCACAGCATCGGCGTGGTGAGTTCATCTGGAATGCCCTGCCCAGACCCGAGGCGAAAACCATTTTTGACGCAGTGATCGCTGCGCTTACGGCGACCAGCCGCTGGGTCACAGATACTCTGCATAACGGGGTCCTCAGCCGGTATGCGGCCATCCTGATCGTCTTTACGGTTGGGCTGGGATATTATGCATTCGCCACCGGATCTATTGGCGTTGAAACACGCACGCCCCTACCCGTTCAGATCATTCCGTTCATTGGCTGGATCTGCCTGATCGCCGCGACGCTGGCCATCATGTGGTTCCACCGCAACCGGCTGCTGTCCTTGGTGCTGATCGGAGTCGTTGGCCTGATCGTCTCGATGGCGTTCAACTATCTGTCCGCCCCTGATTTGGCCCTGACGCAGATCTCGGTCGAGGTGGTGACGATGATCCTGCTGTTGCTGTCGCTGAACTTCCTGCCCACGGACACGCCCTGGGACAGCAGCGCGGCACGGCGCTGGCGGGATGCCGCGATCTCGGTCGTGGCAGGCATCGGATCAGGTGCATTGATCTATGCGCTGATGCTGCGGGATTTCGGCTTTCCCAGCATTTCCGAATTCCATCTGGCCAATTCGTATAAGGGCGGCGGAGGCACCAATGTGGTCAACGTGATCCTGGTGGATTTCCGTGGCTTTGATACCTTCGGCGAAATCATCGTTCTGGGCATTGCCGCCCTGATCATCTTTGCCCTGACCGAGGCGGTTCTGGAAACCAATGTCCGGGGGTATTTGCTGAACCGTAAACCGCACTGGCCGCAATCGGGTGACTCTCATCCGTTGATGATGGTCGTGGCGACAAGAGTGATGATGCCGATCGCGCTGATGGTCGGGGCCTATATCTTTTTCCGCGGCCATAACCAGCCAGGTGGAGGGTTCATCGCCGGTCTGGTCGTCGCCATCGCCTATCTGATGCAATATATGGCCAGCGGTTATACCTGGGCCATCGAACGGCAACGGTTCTATTACCACGGCACAATCGGCTGGGGCGTTCTGATCGCCGCAGCAACTGGAATTGGCGCATGGTTCAATGAACGTCCCTTCTTGACCAGCGATTTCGGATATCTGAATTGGCCGCCGCTGGAAGAGTTCGAATGGGCAACCGCCATGCTGTTCGATACCGGCGTGTTCCTTGCGGTTTTAGGCGCGGTGATGCTGGCACTGGATAGCCTGTCCCGCTTGGCCTGGCAGCCCGGCATGGCGCAGGAATTCCCGATGGATATCAACCCGCTGCGGGACGATCCGCCTGAAGAAGAACAAGAAGAAAAGGAGCAGGTCTGATGGAAGCGCTCGTAGCCTCTGCGGTTGGCGTGATGACCGCCGCCGGGATTTTCCTGATCCTGCGTCGCCGGACTTTTCCGGTCATTCTGGGACTGTCTCTACTGACCTATGCGGTGAACGTCTTTTTGTTTGCCACCGGGCGGCTGGCTTTGGACGCGCCGCCGGTTCTGAACAAATATGAAGAGGTCGCCTATACCGATCCCTTGCCGCAGGCCCTGGTGCTGACCGCCATCGTGATTTCATTCGGGATGACTGCGGTGATCGTGATGATCTCGCTTTCGGCTTACCTGTCGGCCAAGGATGACCACATCGACATGGCCGCTCATGACAATACGGACGCGCCGGGAGAAGACGCATGAACCATTGGATCGTTGCGCCAGTCGTCCTGCCCGCGATTCTGGCTCCGTTCATCATCATGGTCCTGCGGTACCACCTTGATTTGCAGCGCATATTCTCGGTCGCCGGTGTCGTGGCACTGCTTGGCATCGCCCTGACAATCACCGCACAGGCCGCAGGTGGAGACATTCTGGTCTATGAGTTGGGCAACTGGCCAGCGCCCTTTGGAATCGTGCTGGTGCTGGATCGGTTATCTGCCATGATGGTCTTGCTGACCGCGCTTTTAGCCCTTCCGATAGTGCTTTATTCAATTGCCTCCGGATGGGATGCACGCGGCAAGCACTTTCATCCCTTATTCCACTTTCAGCTTATGGGCGTATGCGGTGCCTTTCTGACAGGTGACGCCTTTAACCTGTTCGTGTTCTTCGAGGTATTGCTGATCGCGTCCTACGGTTTGATGACGCACGGCGGTGGAGCCGTTCGGCTCAAGGCAGGCGTGCAATATGTCGCCTACAACCTTTTGGGCTCAACGCTGTTTTTGTTTGCCCTTGGCACGCTCTATTCAGTGACCGGCACGCTGAACATGGCGGATATGGCTGTACGGATTGCCGAGCTTCCGCTCGAAGACACCGCTCTGATAAGAGTGGGTGCTGCCCTGTTGCTGCTGGTATTCTGCATTAAGGCTGCAGTTCTACCGCTGCATTTCTGGCTACCGGCCAGCTATGCGAATGCTCCTATGCCAGTTGCAGCGCTGTTTGCGATCATGACAAAGGTCGGGGCCTACTCGATCTTGCGCATGTACACGCTTGGCTTTGGCCCCGAGGTATTGGTTGCGCATGATCTTGTGATCAACTGGCTGCAACCTGCCGCTTTGGTAACTCTGGCCGTTGGTACAATCGGCATATTGGGCTCACGACACATCGCGCGCCTAGTGGCTTTTTGCGCCATCGCGTCAATGGGTACCCTGCTGATTGCAATTTCCCTGTTCACCGAAACAGCAACCGCCGCCGCTTTGTTCTATATCTACCATTCGACGCTTGCGACGGCGCTGTTGTTCCTGATTGCTGATCTGGTGATCGAGCGGCGCGGAGGCGCGATTGCCCCAAAGCACCCTATGGCACAGACCGGACTGATTTCCGCACTGTTCTTTATTGGTGCGATTGCTTTGGCCGGGATGCCGCCCCTGTCCGGGTTCATTGGCAAACTGCTGGTCCTGGACGCCGCGCGAGATGCACCAGACGCAAATACGGTCTGGGCTGTGGTATTGATCGGCTCATTCGTAACCATAGTAGGGCTGGCCCGCGCCGGAACTTTGATCTTTTGGAAAAGCCATGACGCCAGCTTGGCCACCGACCAAGCCGATACAACTGACGGCGAGACCGCCTTTCAGGCAGCCCCGGAACCTTCGCCCGGGTTGGCCTTTACGTCGGTATTTGCTTTGATCATCGGTCTGGTCATGCTGACATTGTTTGCCGGGCCTGCAATGAACTACGCTACCAGCACAGCGGAACAGTTGTTTGCACCCGAAAACTACATCTCGGCCGTGTTAGGGGTGGAAGAATGAAAAAACTGCTTCACCGGATATTCCCGCACCCGCATCTGACTTTCCTGCTGACGGTCGTGTGGATTTTGCTGGCAAACACACCATCGCTGAATTCACTGGTGTTTGGCCTTGTGCTGGGGATTATCATCCCCTTCGTCACACAGCCGTATTGGCCAGACCGGCCCATTCTTCGGAATTGGCCGATGATCGCCGAATACATATTGGTGGTTCTATGGGACATTGTTGTCGCCAACATGACAGTTGCTAGGATCATCCTCTTCAAACGGGATTCCGACCGTGAACCGAACTGGGTCTGCATTCCGCTGGAACTGCGCACACCAGAGGCGATTACGGTTCTGGCCGGGACAATCACCATGACCCCCGGCACCGTCAGTTGCGATCTGTCCGCGCAGGGTCACAACCTGCTGGTCCACTGCCTCGATGCGCCAAACCCGGACGAAGTACGCGATCAAATCAAGCAACGATACGAGCGCAGGCTAAAGGAGATTTTCGAATGATCGACCTAGCAATCTACTTTGCCTTTGCCTGTTTCGGCGCAGCCATCATGATGTGCCTGTGGCGGATCATTACGGCCGATGGAGTGGGCACCCGGGTTCTGGCGCTGGACACGATGGTGATCAACACAATTGCCCTTATGGTACTCTACGGGCTGTTTCTGGGGACCGAGATCTTTTTTGAGGCCGCGATGATCATTGCAATGCTCGGCTTTGTCTCAACTGTGGCCTACGCGCGCTTTATGCTGCGCGGCAATATCATCGAGTGAGGGCGACATGTCGGTAATCTTTGAATTTCTGGTCGCCTTCTTCCTGGTTGTTTCAGGCATATTTGGTTTTGTCGGATCGTACGGTATGATCAAGCTAAAGGACCCGATGTCCAGGCTTCACGCCCCCACCAAAGCGACAACGCTTGGGGTGGGTGGCGTTCTGATCGCCTCAATCATCCATTCCGTATTGATCGAACATCATCTGTCTCTGCACGAGCTGCTGATCACGCTGTTTCTGTTCCTGACTGCTCCGATCACGGCCCTGTTTATTGCCAAATGGCATATTCACCGCCATGAAAAGCCCCAGGATCTGCCAGACGCGGGTGAGGACAAAATCTGGGCCACACATGCGGTCGAACAAGTCGAAGACGTTCCTGATCACAGAAACACCTGATACCTATGCATAGACCTCCGTTACCCCTGACCCGCGATCTGGTTCTTATCGGCGGCGGTCATACGCACGCGCTGGTATTGCGAAAATGGGGGATGAACCCCCTGCCTGGCGCGCGCCTGACGGTCATCAACCCCACGCCTTCAGCCCCCTATTCAGGGATGCTGCCCGGTTTCGTTGCCGGTCATTACCGCCGGGGTGACCTGGATATTGATCTGGTGCGCCTGGCTCGCTTTGCCGGGGCACGGGTGATATTGGGTGCCGTCGAAGGGTTAGACCCTGACCGGCAAGAGGTACATGTGCCCGGCCGACCGCCCGTCGCCTATGATGTAGCCTCGATTAATGTTGGCATTACATCCGACATGCCGGCCCTGCCTGGATTTTCCGACCATGCGGTCCCCGCAAAACCGTTAGGGTCTTTTGCCGCCAGGTGGGCCGAGTACCAATCTGGCGCAGGCGCCGCCTCGGTTGCCGTGATCGGTGGTGGTGTTGCCGGTGTCGAGTTGATCATGGCGATGGCGCACGCTCTGCGTTCCGCAAACCGCAGCGCCCGATTGACCCTGATCGACAATGCTCGGGCCCTGACCGCGATTGGCGCTAAGGCGGCCTCAATCATTCGCAATGCGATGGCTGACCTTGGCATCGACGTGATCGAACAGGCCGCCATCGTCGAAATTCATGCGGATCACATCCGGTTGGAGGACGGGCGCCAGATTGCGGCTGGATTCGTGACGGGGGCGGCGGGGGCCAAACCCTATGGTTGGATGGCGCAGTCCGGGCTGGATCTTCACGATGGATATATCACGGTGAATAGCAGGCTGCAGTCCAGCAATCCTTTTGTGTTCGCAGCCGGCGATTGTGCCCATCTGTCAGAAAACCCCAGACCAAAAGCAGGTGTCTATGCCGTCCGAGAAGCCCCGATTCTTTATGACAATCTTCGGGCCTCGCTGGGTGTCGGAAAGATGCGCCCCTATCATCCGCAAAAAGATTACCTCAAGCTGATATCGCTGGGTGGGAAATCCGCATTGGCCGAGCGATTGGGAACCTCGCTCAGTGGTCCGTTGATGTGGAAATGGAAGAACCATATCGACCAGAATTTCATGAATAAATTCCGGAATCTGCCGCAGATGAAAGCAGCCGAGTTGCCCCGCGACCACGCTTTGGGCGTGCCAGAAGTCCTGGGTGAAAAACCCATGTGCGGTGGGTGCGGCGCAAAGATTGGGCGTCGCGCTTTGCGCAGTGTTCTGTCTGATTTGCCGCCCCCCGATCGGCAAGACGTTATACCGCTTTCAGGTGACGATGCGGCTTTGCTTCTCACCGGCGGCGCGCGACAGGTGATGACCTCGGACCATTTGCGCAGCTTTACCAATGATCCGGTTTTGATGACACGGATCACGGCCATTCACGCGTTGGGTGATATCTGGGCGATGGGTGCGGCACCGCAGGCCGCCACCGCGACGATTATTCTGCCTCGGATGTCACCCGCACTGCAACAACGTACCATGGCAGAAATCATGGCCACCGCCAGTGACGTCATCCGCGCAACCGGAGCCGAAATCGTCGGAGGCCACAGTTCGATGGGGGATGAGATGACCATCGGGTTCACTCTGACCGGCCTGTGCGAAAACGACCCGATCATCCTGTCCGGAGCCCGCAAGGGCGACGCTTTGATCCTGACCAAGCCGATTGGCAGCGGCGTGATCATGGCCGCCGAAATGGCCGGTTTGGCCAATGGCATCTGGGTCGCCGAGGCGTTCCGCCACATGGTCCAGCCCCAGGGCGAAGCCGCGCGCATTCTGTTCAGCGCCCATGCGATGACCGATGTGACCGGGTTTGGTCTGGTAGGGCATCTGCAGGGTATTTGCGGTGCCTCGGGCTGCGGTGCGGTAGTTGCTCTGGATGCGGTTCCCGTGATGGCCGGGGCTGTGGAGCTCAGCGCAAGCGGTGTTCGGTCCACGATCTTCGAGGACAACCGCGCCATCGCGCCTGAATTCGCCAACGGACCCACGGCTGATCTTCTTTTCGATCCTCAAACCGCCGGAGGGCTATTGGCCGCTGTCCAAGCCGATGACGCGCCAGGCCTGTGTGCAGACCTACGTGCGGCTGGATATCCGGCAGCAATCATCGGCATGATCGACGATACGCCGGGTTTAAAACTTCAGAGCTGATCCAGGACCTGTTCGACCCGCACAGCGACCTCTTTCAGACCGGTACTTGCCAGCGAGGGAACCCGGATCGAGGCTACAATCTCGGTGCTGTGTACGCGCGCGGACTTGGCATAAGCCGGGTCGTAATGCTGTTCCATAAGTGACCGTGTAAGGGCCAACTTGTTACCGCCGTCAATCAGCGCAAACCACCCATCCACCACCTCATGCCCACGGTGAGACCTCAGCGGCGACAGGAGATCTTTCAACCGCTCGGCATCGCTGAGGACATCGTCATATGCCGAGACCAGATATTCCGCGCGCGCTTCTATCGGGGCATCAATCTGAATGCGCACGGCCGCACACATGGCGGACCAAAGCCTCGGCGGCAGGATCAAAGAGCCGATTTTGGACGATTCCGCTTCGACTACGACGGGACGGGTGGGGTCAAAACCACAAAGTTCTGCGGCCAGCGCGGATTCGAATGCCTTTTGACTGGGTTGTCCGCCCGGCATTGCCCCCAGCAATGACCCCCGGTGATTGGCAAGCCCTTCGAGATCCAGAACCTGGACACCACGTTCCTGAAGGTGTGTAAGCAGCTCGGTCTTTGCTGTGCCCGTATACCCATCCAGAAGGACGAATTGAAACGGCAACGGATCGTCATACAGATACCGGCTCACCAAGCGGCGATAAGCCCGATAGCCGCCCTCGACAACCTCGGCCCTCCAGCCAATCTGTTGTAGCATCCAGGTAAACGAACCAGATCTCTGCCCACCGCGCCAGCAGTATACAAGGGGTTTCCACCCCCCTTCGTGATGGGACAGGCTATGTTCAATGTGGTTGGCCGCATTCCTGAAAACCAGAGCCGCCCCCAGCTTGCGGGCCAGAAACGGGCTTTCCTGGACATAAATCGTCCCGACGCGCGCCCGTTCGTCGTTATCCAGAACTGGCAGGTTGATAGACCCGGGCAAATGATCCTCGGCAAATTCAGCCGGGCTGCGCACGTCTATGGTTGTGTCGAACTCATGCGCGTATAACTGCTGAAGGCTGGTGATTTTCAGAACCATGTCAACGATCTAACCCGCGTTGAACCGGATGGAAAGGCACGGTGTCAACCTGCGATGGGATCGACAAGCGTCGGTCCACTGGCCCGATTGGAATTGACGCTCGGATCGACACGATGAAAGCCAAGAATATCTTCCTGCCCCGGAGACAGCAGCCGCGCAGCCCCTTTGCCCACTTCACCCAACCATAAAGGCCAGTTTTCGGGTTCAACAATCAGGGGCATGCGGTGATGAATTCTGCCCAGATTGCGGTTTGCTGGTGTCGTAACGATAGCGCATGTTCCCTTCTGGTCGCCCTCGGGGCCCCAATCTTGCCATACCCCGCCAAAAGCAATCGGGGCCCCGTTTTTTCTGAAAATATACCAGGGCAGCCGGTCTCCGCTCTCGGTTTTGGTCCATTCATAAAACCCGCTGGCAACGATCAGACATCTGCGTTCTCTGCAGGCCGCCCTGAAAGCCGGTTTTTCAGCTAGCGTTTCCGCGCGGGCATTGATCAACAATGGCCCAGCGGTTTTGGACTTGTACCAGTGTGGTAAAAACCCCCAACGCAAGGCATCCAACTGACGCCCGGTTTCGCCTGCCCTGACCACATGCACCTGACATGTCGGACAAACGTTGAAATTCGGGACAACAGGCAGAGCATTGGCCGGGCGCGCAGAAAACAACTGGGCCATGGCATCATTTGGAAGGGTTATTGCAAACCGTCCGCACATAGGTAATGAACTTTCAACAATCGTTTTCTACAGGCACAGGTTCTCACGGGGTCATATGCAAAATCAAACGGCGAAAACCTTAAAAGTCAAAGCTGTCGCAGCGCTGGAAGAAGGCAAATTCCAGGCTGCGCTGAAAAAGGCTCAACTTGGCGTAAAAAAGTTTCCGACCGACTCGGATTTTCATGCCATTTCCGGTTTTGTTCTGACCGAGATGAAACAGTATAAAAGGTCGATCCCGCATTTTGTCGAAGCCGCGCGGATGAAACCTGACGATCCGCAATTCGTCGAAAACCTCGCCAATGCTCTTATGCAAACCGGCCAGATGGCCAAAGCCTTGGAATATGCCGAACTCAAGGCCGAAAAATTCCCAGCCAGCAAGGAACTGAACCGGGTCATTGATGAGATTACGCTGAAAGGACAGAATTGGCGCCTGATCATTGATCACGTGACCAAAAAACTTCAAAGCGACCCTGAAAATGTCAGCCTGTTGTCGACTCGTGCCCGCGCCTATGGCCGCATCGGTTATATCGAGCACAACTCACGCGATATAACCAAGGCGTATGAATTGGCACCGGACAACGAAAAGATAGCCTTTCAAAAAGCCGTAAATCTGCACCAGAGTGGCGACAAAAAGGGATGCGCCAATATTCTGCAGGGCATCTACGCCAAAGAACCCTTCCATGTTGCCACCCTTCTTCAGCTTTCGACAATGTCCAGCAAAGAGGACGCCCCGAAACTGATGGAGGCGGTTGAAGCAGCGATATCCGAAAGCGTACACGAGCTGTCGGAACTGGAATTTGCCAAGGCCCACCTGATCCAAAAAACCGATAGCCTTGGCGCAGCACTGCCGCAATTTGCACGTGCCAATGCCATCCAACACAACGTCAAACCCTATGATTTAGAGGCGGAAGAACAGAAGTTCGAACGTATCACTGGCCTGTTCCCTGTAGGAGGAAGAGTTCCTTGGTCCGAACAAACCGATCAGCCGGTTCCGATCTTCGTTCTGGGCCAGCCGCGCTCTGGCACGACGCTCATGGAAATGATGCTGAGCTCCGCGCCAGACATTGCTGGCTGCGGCGAACTGACGGTTGGGGCCGATCTTTCGCGCGACTACGCACAACATCGCAAGACCTTCGATTCCACTGCCGCAGCGAAATATGCCAAAGAGTTCCGAGAGTTGATGCCGCCGATCCCCGATGGCTCAACCGCTTTTGTTGACAAGATGCCCCACAATTTTCAGCGGGTCGGCTTCCTGTTGTCAGCATTCCCAAACGCCAAGATAATAAACATGCTGCGTGATCCGCGCGATGTCGGTCTTTCGAAATGGATCCGCCGGTTCCCTGCGGGGGGCATGAACTATGCCTCGAATCTTGAAACCATTGCCCATTCTGCCAACCTGTATCGTCGCTATATGGCGCATTGGGATGCTGTTTTTGGCGACAAGATCCTGACCGTTCCATATGAAAAGCTGGTCGCGGACCCCGAAACCTATAGCAAGCAGGTCGCCGCTTTCTGCGACCTCGAATGGACCGAGACGATGATGCATCCGGAAGAGAATACCAAACAGGTCCGGACTGCCAGTATCGACCAGGTTCGCAACAAAATCTCAACCAAATCCATTGGGGGATGGCGATCTGTGTCGGAACATATCCAGCCCATGCTTGCGGGTTTTGATACAGGGCTTTGGCCGGAATACGACATTGATCAAGGCTGAAGGTTAGCTGAATGAAATAGGGCCGCATCCCAAGGTGCGGCCCTTTTCGTTTCGCTCTGGTCGCCTTACTTTTGCTTGATGCGACCGTCCAGATAAGGCTGGTAAGGCGCGTTTTCGGCTAGGTATTCCGCCGTGACATCTGCAAGATCCGGGCCGAAGTCATAGGCATTTTTATCGTCGCCTTCGAACATACTGTACCCGTCACCGCCATTTCTGACGTAGTTATTGGTAACGACAAGGTAAGTCGCCGCCGGATCAATCGGGGTAAGCCCATCGCCGTTGGATACCATGACCTCTGATACGCGCCCTTCGTTTGGTGCCACCGATGCGTCCCAAACAAAGGTCAGACCGGCAACCTGCGGAAAGCGGCCCTTGACCTCTTCTACCTGGCTCACGCCGTTTTCAAGCGCGTCAACGATACCTTGTCCGCTGATCTCAAAGGTTGAAAGCGTATTCTGGAACGGCAGCACGGTCAGAACTTCACCCATGGTCACGTCGCCAGGGTCAATCGAAGCACGCAAGCCGCCAGAGTTCGCAATCGCGATATGAACGCCCTGATCAGCAACCCGCGCAAGCATGGCATCAGCGACCAAATTGCCCATCTGACATTCCTGAACACGACAGATCGAACGGTCACCCTCAATCGCCTCAGACGTGCTGGCCACGACCTTATTGCGGATTTCGTCCAAAGGAGCGGCCAGTTCCGCGATACGGTCCAGCGAGGCCTGATCTTCGGCCACGTTGTTGTCCATGATCAGCGGCTCACCAGCCGCCGCGACAACATTTCCGTCGTCATCAAAAGTGACATTCAGCTCGCCCAGGAATTTGCCATAGGCATAGGCCTGAATGATCTGCACGCCATCGACCACTGTCGGATAGGGGCCAACAGCCTTGTCAGAAACGTTGGACAAATATGTATTGGAATGCCCACCTACGATTACGTCAACGCCGGTCGTTTCCTGTGCAACACGCTGGTCGACAGCATATCCCGAATGGCTGAGAACGATGATCTTGTTCACGCCTTCCGCGGTTAGCTTGTCCACTTCGGCCTGAACCGCGGGAACCGGGTCCGAGAATGTGATGTTCGGGCCAGGAGAGGCCAGTTCATGCGTGTCTTCCGGCGTCAGGCCAACAAGGCCGACTTTTTCTCCGCCGACTTCAATCACTGTAGACTTTTTGATCTTGCCGTTCAGCAATTCTTCGCCGGAAAAATCCGCGTTCGACATTAGCACCGGGAAATCAACCGTGTCGATAAACCCGCGCAGGACTTCCGGGCCATCATCGAATTCGTGGTTGCCCACGGTCATAGCGTTATAGCCCAGTTTGTTCATGAACTCGGCCGCGACCTTGCCCTTGTAATAGGTATAGAACAACGAGCCCTGAAACTGATCGCCGCCATCTACCAGGATCGAGTTTTCGGCACGTCCGCGGGCTTCTTCCACTGCTGTTACGAGACGGGCAGATCCGCCAAAACACTTTCCTTCGGCGTTGTCATCTGAACTACAGCCACTGTCATATTTGTTGATCGGCTCGATACGCGAATGAAAGTCGTTGGTGTGCAGAATGGTCAGTTTATATTCGGCGGCGGCCATTCCTGCAGTCAAACCCAGCACAGCAGCCGAGGCTAGGAAACGGGTGAACATATTTTAACTCCCTTTGTTAATTGCCAAGATGTTGCGCCGCCTTCAGCAAAGAGTCAAAGGGGGAAATCCGGCTTGAATCTAGCCGCAGCGCGGGGCATGACCGTTCTATGCTGATTTACAAGATTTTCCGCGCCAACGAATGGACGGCGCTGCAGACCGATGGCGCCACGGATGGTGCTCCGATTGATGTTTCGGACGGTTTTGTCCACTTTTCGACAGCTGAACAAGCTGCGGAAACCGCTGCCAAGCATTTTGCTGGCGCCGAAGGTTTGACGCTGTTGGCCTGCGATGCTGACGCGATGGGCGAGGACCTGAAATGGGAGGTTTCGCGGGGGGAGGCTCTGTTTCCGCATCTCTACCGTCAAATCCGTATGACCGACATTATCTGGTCTTGCCCCCTGCCCTTTGACGGCAAGGCGCATCACTTCCCGGACGACATGAAATGACGGGGTATATCGACCCGGATCGCGCCCAGTTTGAGGCCTTCAAGGTACTGGATCGTGACCAGCCTATTGAGATGCTGAACCTGGTGAGGTTCCGCAACCGGGCCGAATATCCATCGGGGCACGAACTGGCCAGAAACGGTCTGTCGGGCGCTCAGGCCTATCGAAATTATGGGATCGAAACCGCGCCGATCATTACCCGCCTTGGGGCAAAGATCATTTGGCGCGGCGCGTTTCAGAATACGTTGATTGGCCCGAAGGATGAGGCATGGGACGCGGTATTTATCGCGCGTTACCCATCGGCGCATGCCTTTCTGGAAATGATATCCGACCCTGATTACAAACAGGCGATCGTGCATCGTCAGGCTGCGGTGAAGACCTCTCGCCTGATCCGGTGCGCGCCGACCGAAGGCGGAGAAATGTTTGGATGAAACTGACTGAAAAGCTGGGGCTGGCTGCCCTGCACCGCTTGGACCCGGAAACTGCACATGCCCTGTCGATCAAAGCCCTGAAGGCAGGGCTTGCGCCTGCACCAGGGCCGGTCACGTCACAGCGTTTGCAGACCAAAATCGCCGGGCTGAATCTGCCCAATCCGGTTGGTCTGGCCGCAGGGTTCGACAAGAACGGAGAGGTTCTTGGCCCACTGTCTCGCGCCGGGTTTGGGTTCATCGAAGTCGGTGCCGTTACCCCACGCCCGCAGCCCGGCAATCCCAGGCCGCGCCTGTTCCGCCTGACCGAAGACAAGGCTGCCATCAACCGCTTTGGCTTTAACAACGAAGGGATGGAGGCCATGGCCCGTCGTCTGGCGGCGCGCCCCAGGGATGCGGTGATCGGACTGAACCTTGGTGCGAACAAAGACAGCGATGATCGCCCCGGCGACTTTGCCAAGGTACTGGCCCATTGTGGGGCGCATCTGGATTTCGCTACGGTCAACGTGTCATCTCCGAACACTGAAAAGCTGCGGGATTTGCAAGGCAAAGCGGCGCTGAGCGCTCTGTTGAGCGGCGTGATCGAAACCCGAAACACCCTAATGCGCCCTCTACCAGTATTCCTTAAGATCGCCCCCGATCTGACCGAGGATGAGCTGCGGGATATCGCCGAAGTGGCCCATGAATCGGGCGTTGATGCGGTCATCGCCTCGAACACCACTTTGTCGCGCGATGGGTTGCGCAGCGCACACAGAGACGAAGCAGGCGGCCTGTCCGGCGCACCTTTGTTCGAAAAATCCACCCGCGTTCTTGCCCGGTTTAGCCATTTGACCGACGGTCAGATTCCGTTGATCGGTGTTGGTGGCATCAGCACAGCAGAACAGGCCTATGCCAAGATATGCGCCGGTGCTTCGGCCGTGCAATTCTACACCGCGATGGTTTTCGGTGGTATCTCACTTGCGGCGGAAATCGCGCGAGGTTTGGATGACTTGCTGGCGCGCGACGGGTTTGAAACCGTTGAGCAGGCCGTTGGAAGCAAAAGACAGGACTGGATATGATCGAATACTGGCACAATCCCAGATGCTCTAAGTCTCGCGCAGGGCTCGCTTTGCTTGAGGAAAACGGAGCGCAGGTCGAAATTCGCAAATACCTTGAGGACACGCCCTCGGCAGACGAAATCCGGGCCGTACTTACACGCCTTGATATCCCCGCCATCGACCTGATGCGGACTAGCGAAAAGCTGTTCAAGGAACTGGGCCTAACCAAGAATACCGCTCAGGATGACCTGATCACAGTAATGGCGGCCCATCCGATTTTGATCGAGCGTCCGCTTGCAATCAAAGGGGACAACGCAGCCATTGGTCGCCCTACTGAATCCCTTCTGGACCTTCTTTAAGCGACCAAAGCCTCAAGCTTGGGGTATCGCCATCCCAGCGTGCAGGCACGCGCGATGTTCAAGATCATCAGCGCGGCCCAAAGGCCGTGATTGCCGAGCGCAGGCACCAATATGAACAGGGCCAAAACATAAATCGCAACCGAATGGATCATCGCATTGCGCATTGCGCGTGTCCAGGTCGCGCCTATGTAGATGCCGTCAAACATCCAGCTTGCCACACCGATCACCGGCGCCAGCGCCGCCCAGACCAGATACTCGCGTGCAGCTAGTCGCACCTCAGATGCAGTTGACATCAGGTCGATCAACGCTGGCCCGGCCAGATAGAAAACCGCACCAAGTACAAATGCACCCCCTACCCCCCATTGCGAAGCCATGGCCGCGGCTCGGCGCACCTGATGCCGATCCCGCGCGCCAATGGCGCCGCCGACCAGTGCTTCGGCGGAAAAGGCGAACCCATCCAGTGCAAAGGCGGTAATTTCGAGAAACTGCAGCAAGACCTGATTGGCTGCCAGATTAACATCCCCCAGATCCGACCCGACGAAGAGGAATGTGGTAAAGGCGCCGGTCAGCAATACCGAACGGACCATGATGTCACCATTCACCTGCATCATCCGACGCAGACGCGTGGGATCAAAAATTCGCGGCCAGTCACGCCATTGATTCCCGGTAAAAGCACTGCGGCACAGCCAGAGACCCAGTGCCAGCCCGCTCCACTCGGCGATGAGCGTCGCGATGGCCACCCCCTCGACGCCCCAACCCAGACCAAGCACAAACCACAGATCCAGCAGAATATTCAGCCCGTTCATCCAGACCTGCAGGACAAAGACCCCACGCGTACGTTCAATCGCAATCAACCAGCCAGTGATGGCGAACAGCGCAATCGTTGCCGGCGCACCCCAGATGCGTATCCGCAAATAGTCGCGGGTCAGCGCCTCAACCTCGGGGCTGGCGGGGGAAAGGGCAAAAGCCCCTTTGAACAAAAGGACCTGGGCCAATATGAAAACCATACCTGCCGCACTGCCCAGCAATATGCCCCGCATCAGCAGCGCACCGGTTTCTGCAGTGTCACCTGCCCCGCGCGCCTGCGCCGCCAGGCCGGTGGTCCCCATCCTCAGAAAGCCGAATATCCAGTAGATCGAGGCCAGAATCACGGCCCCCATCCCAACAGCCCCAATCGGCGCAGCCAGACCCATCTGCCCGACTACGCCAGTATCCACGGCCCCAAGGATCGGAACCGTGGCATTCGACAGCACGATGGGCGCTGCAATTTTAAGCACGCGCCTGTGCGTGATTGGTGCCGAGGCGTCTTGCATGGAAATCTACTCAGCTTTCGATTTGGACTGCGGCATCAGAAAATGCCCGCTGGCCTGTGCGAAAGGTCGCTGATGATTGTCCTGCCACGCTTCGACACGAACCGACGCATACCGGCGCCCTAATCGGCGAACAAAGGCACGCGCATAGGCATCCCGTGGCAAGCCCGATCGCAGGTAATCAACGGTAAAATCTACTGTTTTTGGAAACATGATGGTTTCATCTTGAAAGACCGTGCTGGCATCCAATTCGCCGTTTTCGATCCGGGGAAAGAAATACTCCCAACTCAGGGTGATAACCGCGGTTACTTCCAGAAAGGCAGCCGTCACACCACCATGAAGCGCCGGAAGCATCGGGTTTCCGATCAGCTTTTGGTCAAAGTTCAGTACCCCGGTCAACTCATTTCCCCGCCGGTCAAATTCGATTCCGAGAAACTGAATATATGGAACACCATCCACGATTGCCTTCAGTGCTGCATCGCGACGCTGTTCGATGAGCTGCATGGCTTCGGGCCGAGGTCGTGACATCATCGGCTCTCCACTGTGAATGAACCGGTGGCGGTTGCCACGGGCAGGTCCTTGTCCTCATCCATCGCAGTTGCGCGGACAAAGGCCACGTTTCTGGTGATGTGATAACAGACAGCATGTGTCGTAATGCTCTGTCCTGGCGTCGCCGGGCGCATGTAGTCTATCCGCAGATCTATTGTCGCGGTGGCGCCGGGCGAAGAAGGATGGCACATGACCGCGGAACCGCAGCAGGTGTCAAGCAGGGCAAAAACCGCCCCGCCATGGATCACACCCGTGCGTGGATCACCGATCAGTTCGGCCTTGTAGGGCATCGAAATCTCGGCCTCGCCATTACCCATTTTGGTGAGTGTCAAACCCAAAGCTTTGGCATGCGGAATGGCCTCAATAAACTGTCGTGCTATAGCAGCTTTGTCGACCATCTACTTGTGTCCTCTCTGTTTCTCCCTTTATGAGCGTCAGGCTAGCAAAAGAGCAAGCCCGCCTGTTGCGCTTGAAGTCGCCACGTCCTACGCTGTTTCGAAGGAGACCAGGAATGCCCGACAACCGTTTGTCATTCAAAGAGATGTGCGCCGAGTTTGACGTGACTCCACGTACCCTGCGCTACTATGAATATATCGAACTTCTGCAGCCTGACCGCGAAGGCCGAACTCGCTTTTACGGGCCTAGGGAATGCGCTCGGATGACGCTGATCATGCGGGGACGGAAATACGGATTTCCTCTGGAAGATATCCGCCAGTGGCTGCTGATCTACGAAGATCAGGGGAATCAGGCACAGATGAAGGCCTTCATCGAAATGGCCGAACATCAGCTTGTCGAACTGAACAATCAGAAAAAACAGTTAGATGAAGCCATAGATGCCTTGGAACAAATGCGTGACCAGACCGCGAAATTGTTAGACTAGGCATTGCTGCCCAGCTGACCGCGTTTACTATCGGATTTGCCAAAGCCAAAAACAGACCCTTCCTCGGCTCTTTTACCCTTTCAGCATGCTTTTCCGTGTTTGGGAAATTGCATCTGGAAGGTGATCTGACGTGACGTCCTGAAATTCCCTGCAGTAGAAACCTTGACGCGAACGGAAGTTACGTCAACTTATTTGTGACGCAGCGTTCGCGTTACGTGAACGGCATCTACGTGCTGTAAGACGCGCATCGACTGCGCAAATCAGCTTAACGAAGGCCAGTTACAAGAGTGCAGAAACCATGACCGAAGATCTGATGACCATTCGTGAAATGTGCGAGACCTATGATGTCACGCCGCGCACATTACGTTTTTACGAGGCAAAGGAACTTTTGTTTCCGATCCGCGAAGGGCAGAAACGACTGTTCACCAAAAGCGACCGGGCGCGTCTCAAGCTGATCCTGCGAGGCAAACGCTTTGGCTTCAGCCTGGAAGAAATTCGCCAGCTTCTTGATTTGTATCACGTAGGTGATCAGCAGGTTACGCAGATGACCCGCACCTATGAGATCGCGTGCGAGCGGCTTGCCGATATGGAATCCCGGCGTGAAGAGCTGACCCAGGCCATTGACGATCTAAAAGAACAGTTGAGATGGGGCGAGAAAGTGATCGCCTCGATCAAGAGCGACAAAAAGGCCGCAGAATAACCCCGGCGGCACCCAGCCACCGGACAAGCGAAACTAAGGAAGTTCCCAATGCCCGTATACAATGCACCAACCAAAGACATGCAGTTCGTATTGCACGAAGTGCTCAATGTATCGGGATCGGACATCCCGGGTTATAGCGAGCTTGAACCTGATTTTACCGGCGCTGTCCTAGAAGAAGCCGGTAAGGTGGCGACAAATGTTCTGCACCCGCTGAATACAATCGGTGATACCGAAGGATGTCGTCTGGAAAACGGTGTGGTATATACCCCTACTGGCTTTAAAGACGCATTCGCTCAGATGAAGGAAGGCGGCTGGACCGGCCTGGACATGCCCGAAGAGTTCGGCGGCCAGAACATGCCTTATGTCATTGGCTCTGCCGTGGCCGAGATGTTTTCCGCCTCGAACCAGGCGTTCACCATGTATCAAGGTCTGACCCACGGCGCAGCCTCGGCCATTCTGGCGCACGGCACCCAAGAGCAGAAAGAAACCTATCTGCCGAACATGGTTAGCTGCGATTGGACCGGCACCATGAACCTGACCGAACCGCATTGCGGCACCGACCTGGGTCTGATGCGCACCAAGGCTGAACCGCAGGCGGATGGCTCCTACAAGATTTCCGGTCAGAAGATCTTTATCTCGGCTGGTGAACACGACATGGCCGACAACATCATTCACCTGGTGCTGGCCAAGATCGTGGGCGGCCCCGAAGGCATCAAGGGTGTATCCCTGTTCATCGTTCCTAAATTCATGGTGAACGAAGATGGCAGCCTGGGTGAACGCAACGGCGTATCGGTCGGCAACATCGAAGAAAAGATGGGCATCCACGGCAACTCGACCTGCGTCATGAACTATGACGAGGCAACCGGCTATCTTTTGGGCGAAGAGCATAAAGGCATGCGCGCGATGTTCACCATGATGAACGAAGCTCGTATGGGTGTAGCCATGCAGGGTCTGTCCCAGGCCGACGCGGCCTATCAGAACGCGGTGGAATACGCCAAGGACCGCCTGCAGGGCCGCGATGTGACCGGCGCGAAAAATCCGGACGGTCCAGCCGATCCGCTGATCGTGCATCCCGACATCCGCCGCAGCCTGATGGATCAGAAGAGCTTTACCGAGGGTGCCCGTGCCTTTGTTCTGTGGGGAGCCACCATGATCGACAAGGCCCACCGCTCTGGTGACGATGCCGCCGATGGCCTGATCTCACTGCTGACGCCGGTCCTCAAAGGGTTCCTGACCGACGAAGGCTATGACATGACGGTCAAGGCCCAGCAAGTCTATGGTGGCCACGGCTACATCGAAGAATGGGGCATGTCGCAATATACCCGCGATGCCCGGATCGCGATGATCTACGAAGGCGCAAACGGCGTTCAGGCGCTTGACCTTGTGGGCCGTAAACTTGCCCAGGATGGCGGCAAACACGTCATGGCGTTTTTCGAAGTGGTCAAAAAATTCTGCAAGGAAAACGCAGGTCAGAACGAAGCCTATGATACGGCGTTTATCGAACCGCTGAAAGCGGCCTCCAAGGATCTGCAGGCCGCTGCCATGTACTTTATGCAAAGCGGCACCAAGAACCCCAACCATGCGCTGGCTGGGTCGAATGACTTCATGCACATGTTCGGTCATGTCTGCCTGGGCCTGATGTGGGCACAGATGGCAAAAGCTTCTTATGCCGCCCTTGAAGCCGGGACTTCGGACACCGAGTTCTACGAGACAAAGATTACCACCGGCCAGTTCTACATGGCGCGTCGCTTGCCAGCCACCGGTCTTCATCTGACACGCATCCAGAGCGGTGCGGATACTGTCATGGGCCTGGACGCGGCAAGCTTCTGATCTCTGACCGGCCCCAGACCATCTTGGGGCCGGCCATTCGAAAGGCTCGATATGCCAAAACGATTTCGCCTGACACGCCGTTTCCCGGTCGCCATGACCGAAGACGGCTATCGCAAACTCAGAGGGTTCGCGCGCGAAGCTGGTCTGGACGAAGGTGAGGCACTGTCATTCCTGTTCGAGAACTTCAACAGCGTCATCGACGAAGAGAGCCTGACGCACCGTTTGCGTATCTTCAATTCCGAACTTGAAGAGCGCAAACGATAAGAAACCAGACCCGCCCGAAAAAGGGCGGGCTACGTGATACAGCACATCGCACTGACTCATGTGCCACGGGAGGCAAATGATGACCATCAAACTGCATTGTTTCGGCGTCAGCGGAAACTCGTACAAGGCGGCGCTGGCTCTGGAGTTATCAGGGTTAGAATGGGAAGCCGTCGAAGTCGACTTCTTCAAAGGAGTGACACGCACTCCCGAATTTCGTGCCACTATCAACGAAATGGGTGAAGCGCCCGTCATGATTGATGGCGACTTTCGCACCAGTCAGTCCGGGGCCATTCAGACTTATATAACTGAAAAGACAGGCATGTTCGGAGGAAAGACGCAGGAAGAGAAATACGAGGTACTGCGCTGGGTGCTGTGGGACAACCACAAACTCAGCTCGATGGCAGGCCTGACCCGTTTTTTGATCAACTTTCTGCCGGAAGAACATCGCAACCCAGATGTGATCGCATTCAACCAGGGTCGTCTGAAGGCTGCGTATCAAGTCCTGGATGCACATCTGAACGGTCGCGATTGGATCGTTGGGGACGGTGTAACCAATGCTGATCTCAGCTGCTGTGGCTATCTCTACTATCCTGAACCCTTCGGCTTTGACCGCACCGAATGGCCAAATATCGACGCCTGGCTGACACGCTTGTCCCAGCAGCCTGGCTGGAAACACCCCTACGACCTGATGCCCGGCTCTGTGCCGGATCGAGCTTAAGGAGAAAACTATGACCGACGCATATATCTATGACGCCCTGCGTACTCCGCGCGGCAAAGGCCGCAAGGATGGTAGCCTGCACGAGCTGACTTCGGCGCGCCTGTCCTCGCTGACATTGAACGCCGTAAAAGAGCGGAACAATCTAGAGGGCCACGCCGTAGAGGACGTCATCTGGGGCAACGTAACCCAGGTTATGGAACAGGGCGGCTGTCTGGCACGAACCGCAGTGCTGGGTTCTGATCTGGATGAATCGATCCCCGGGCTGGCGATCAACCGGTTCTGCGCCTCGGGCATGGAAGCTGTGAACCTGGCTGCCAACCAGGTCAAAGGCGGCGCAGGCGACGCCTATATTGCAGGCGGGGTCGAGATGATGGGCCGTGTTCCGATGGGCAGCGATGGCGCTGCGATTGCGGCTGACCCTTCACTGGCGATGAACACCTATTTCGTTCCGCAGGGTATCTCGGCTGATATCATTGCGACCGAATACGGGTTCACACGCGATCAGGCTGATGCGCTGGCGATGGAATCGCAGCGCCGTGCAAAAGCTGCGTGGGACGACAACCGGTTCTCGAAATCGGTCATCACCGTTAAGGATCAGAACGGCCTGACCATTCTGGACCATGATGAATACATGCGCCCCGGCACGGACATGCAAAGCCTGGGTGGCTTGAACCCCGCATTCCAGATGATGGGCGAGCAAATGCCCGGCTTCGACAACGTCGCAAAGCTGAAATACCCGCATCTGGAAAAGATCAATCATATCCACCACGCGGGTAACAGCTCGGGCATCGTGGATGGTGCGGCGGCAGTTCTGATCGGCAACAAGGAATTCGGCGAGAAATACGGCCTGAAGCCGCGCGCACGCATCAAGGCCACGGCCAAGATCGGCACCGACCCCACCATTATGTTGACCGGTCCGGTTCCGGTGACCGAGAAAATCCTCGCCGACAACGGCATGAAAATCAGCGATCTCGACCTGTTCGAAGTGAACGAAGCCTTTGCCTCGGTTGTTCTGCGCTTCCAGCAGGCATTCGATGTCGATCCGGCTTTGGTCAACGTCAATGGCGGCTCGATTGCAATGGGCCACCCGCTGGGCGCGACCGGCGCGATGATCATCGGCACCCTGCTGGATGAGCTTGAACGTCAGGACAAGGAAACCGGGCTGGCCACGCTTTGCATCGCATCCGGCATGGGTGCAGCAACGATCATCGAGCGCGTCTGATGCCAAAGCTGGATCTCTCTCAGATTCCGTTTCAGGGCGGCTCGGCCTATCCCGGCAAGCTGGCCGAGGCGACCGCAGGCCGTTTTGTTCAGCGCCTCGGTGATGCGGGCGGGCTAACCCAGTACGGTGTGAACATCGTGCGGCTGGAACCGCAGGGCATGTCCTCGCTGCGCCATTACCATATGGAGCAGGACGAGTTTGCAATCATGCTAAGCGGCACCTGTACGCTGATCGACGACGATGGCGAGCATGAAATGCAGCCCGGCGATTGCGCCGCATGGCCCGCAGGTGAAGCCAACGGCCATCACCTTGTGAACAACACCGATGCGCCTGCGACCTTTCTGGTGGTGGGCACACGGACCCCGAACGAGACCGGCTATTACAGCGACTTAGACATGATGGTGAAGGATGATGAGAACGGATTCTCCTTCACCCGGAAAGATGGCAGCCCGCTAGCGGCTGACCAGATTGGAGATGACAATGACTGATTTCACTCTGAGCAAAGACGCGGACGGCGTCGCCATTATCACCTGGGACGTTCCAGGAAAATCCATGAACGTGATGTCTTTTGACGGCTTCGCACAGTTGAGCGATTGCATCGATCAGGCACTTGCCGATGACGAGATCAAAGGCATCGTTATCACCAGCGGGAAAGAAGGATCGTTCGCCGGTGGCATGGACCTGAACCTGCTTGCGGTGATGAAAGAACAGGCGGGCGACAACCCAGCCAAGGGCCTGTTCGAAGGCACCATGAATATGCACGGCGTGCTGCGCAAGATCGAGCTGGCGGGCATGGACCCCAAGACCAAGAAAGGCGGCAAGCCGATTGCAACCGCCCTGCCCGGTACAGCCGCAGGCATTGGCATGGAACTACCGCTGTCGACGCATCGCATCTTTGCAGCTGAGAACCCAAAGGCGAAATACGGCCTGCCTGAAATCATGGTTGGCATCTTCCCCGGCGCTGGTGGCACCACCCGTATGGTCCGCAAGGTCGGTGCGATTGCAGCCGCTCCGCTGTTGCTGGAAGGCAAGATGCTGGACGTCAAAAAGGCGAAAAGTGCAGGCTACATCGATGAGATCGCCGAGGATCCAGTTGCCGCAGCAAAAGATTGGGTGCTGAACGCCAAAGATGCGGACATTGTGAAGCCTTGGGATGCCAAGGGTTACAAAATGCCCGGTGGCGCGCCTTACCACCCTGCCGGTTTCATGAACTTCGTCGGCGCCTCGGCAATGGTGAATAGCAAAACTCAGGGTGCGTTCCCTGCCGCCAAGGCGTTGCTAAGCGCTGTTTACGAAGGTGCGCTGGTTGATTTCGAAACCGCGCTGAAGATCGAAGCCCGTTGGTTCACCTCCGTTCTGATGAACCCGTCTTCGGGTGCCATGATCCGATCACTGTTCCTGAACAAGGAAGCCTTGGAAAAAGGCGCCGTGCGTCCTGCGGGCGTACCGGATCAGTCAGTCAAGAAGATCGGTGTTCTGGGCGCTGGCATGATGGGTGCGGGTATCGCACTTGTATCGGCGCAGGCCGGTATGGAAGTTGTTCTGGTCGACCGCGATCAGGAAGCTGCAGACAAAGGCAAAGCCTATACCGAAACGTACCTGGACAAAGGTATGAAGCGCGGCAAGGTTACGGCTGAAAAGAAAGAGGCCATGCTGGGCCGCATCACCGCGACCCCTGACCTTGATCATCTGAAGGGCTGCGACCTGATCATCGAAGCCGTCTTCGAAGACATGGGCGTCAAGGCCGAGATGACCAAAAAGGTCGAGGCGATCATTCCCGAGGACTGCATCTTTGCCTCGAACACCTCGACCCTGCCGATCAGCGACCTGGCCAAAGCTTCGGTGCGTGCGGATCAGTTCATCGGCATCCACTTCTTCTCGCCCGTCGAGAAGATGTTCTTGGTCGAGATCATCAAAGGCAAGGAAACCGGTGATCGCGCAGTGGCCAAGGCGCTGGACTATGTGCGTCAGATCCGCAAGACGCCGATCGTGGTCAACGATGCCCGCTTCTTCTACGCCAACCGCTGCATCATTCCCTACATCAATGAAGGTGCCCGGATGGTGACCGAAGGCGTCAGCCCGGTTCTGATCGACAACGCGGCACGCCAGTTGGGCTTCCCTGTCGGGCCGATCCAGCTGACTGATGAGACCTCGATTGATCTGGGTGCCAAGATCGCACGTGCAACCAAGGCCGCGATGGGCAACGAATATCCTGAAAGCCCGTCCGATGATCTGATCTTCTGGATGGAAGAACAGGGCCGTCTGGGCCGCAAGGCAAACGCGGGCTTCTTCGACTATGACGAAAAAGGCAAGCGCGTCGAATATTGGAAGGGTCTGCAGGACAAGTATCCGCTGGCAGAGGATCAGCCCGACCTGATCGAAGTGCAGGAACGCCTGATGTTCGCTCAGGTTCTGGAGGCCGTCCGCGCATTGGAAGAAGGCGTTCTGGAAGACATCCGCGAGGGTGACGTCGGCGCAATCTTGGGCTGGGGCTTTGCACCTTGGTCAGGTGGCCCGCTGAGCTGGCTGGACATCATCGGCACCCCTTATGCGGCCGAGCGCTGCGATCAGTTGACCGCACAATATGGGGAACGGTTTACCTGCCCGCCGCTGCTGCGTGAGATGGCAGATAAAGGCCAAAGCTTCTACGGGCGTTTCAACCCCGAAGCCAAGGCTGCCTAAACAGTTGGTGCTGGCGTAAGATACCTTACGCCAGCACCCTGCTTATCGTGTTTGGTTGGCCTGCCGTTCAGATCACTGGGAGAGGCCGACCCGGACGACCCGGGCGACGCGCACCCCTGCTGGGTCTCAAAGGGACAACTTGTTCCAGTGAGATGGGTGCAGGCAGCGCACCCAACGGGTTGGCAAGGGCTGCCACGCGGCCCTCAGTTCGTATATCTTCGACCAATTCCGCCGCTGTTTCGCTTTCGGCAATTTGATAGCCCGCACTTGTGCCGCTGTGGCCGCCGAAACGCCCTGACGGGCAGAAGGCGCGCATGCCGCCTTCCATATAGACCACTTCATCCTCGTCAAAGAACAGTGCGCTGACATCGAATGATGATGCCGGGACGTCCGACTTGATGCGGAACAAACCGCTCAACTTTCGTGCTGCCACAACAGTCAGATCTGCGGTGCCATGCTCCAATGCTATACCCTGTTCAGGCATGATCCAAATCGTACCTGGGCTGTCGACGGCACTTGGGGGTACGCGGACTGGCAAATACTCGATCCGACTTTCTTCAGTAGGAACCGAAATCGTATCGACAGAAATGCGCCTTACTGCCTTAAAGCCGTTCTCGACTGTCCGGATCAGATCACCAGGCTGAATGTCTTCAATCGGCGTCCAGCCGTCGACAGTTGCAACCCTGGTCCCGTGGATCAAGCCGCCACGGCGCGCGTTCAGTTCTACTCTGGTTTCGAATTGTGTCCGGCTTTCCGGAACATCTGAAATACCCATGTCACTCACTACTTCAAACACGTGCCTCCCCCCTGCTGGCACCAAAAACAATAGATATTCATTAGCATCCAAACCGATCACGCGTCCAAATTTTGACACATTTGAGCCTGATTTGGGTCCCAAACCCCGTTGGATAACGCTAAAAACGGAACAACGATCTGTAATCGCCCGGTATTAAGTCCCGCAGGGAAACGATATTTCTGTCATCTAATCAAAAGAGTATCCGAATCTGTCTATATCTTCAGCGCAAGCCTCGGCGATGGCCTCCTGTGATGCGGCTGAATAATAGCTGCGGTAATCTTTCGCCCGCTCTGATCGATTCAGATGCGGCAGTGTGATCCGGAACCCCAGGTGGTCAAACAGAGGCTCTGCGTCCTGATCAAACGCTTCGAGTCTGATGAAATACTGGCACTGCTCGATACCATCGGCTCGCGTCACGTAGTGCCGCGCCGGATGCTGACGGAGCGATTGTTGCGTCGCAGGGTGGCAGACAAATCCTTCAAACGAATGGGCGCGGGCCAGCGCGATTGCGGGGTGATCAAAGCCTTGCACCTTGAGCCAGTGATAATAGCTGACAAGCCGATCCCAGGGATTTCGGACCAGGGTAAAGACTGTCATCCCCGACAACTCATCCGGTGAAAGAACACCTTCGATATCGGCGAGGGTTGAATGTTTCCAAAGGCGGCCACGCGCCGATAGCTGTTTGATCCGCCTATTGCGTTTCTTTGCCTTGGGCGTATCTCCCAGCAAAATATCATCCTTCATCGCGCGCTGTTCCAAAGCCAGCGACAAAGATGTCCCTCCAGTTTTGGGAATGTGGACGAAGATATAAGAGCGACCGCGCGAAATGATCACGATGCGGCCTCTGTAGCGGCGGGACGCGTGGATCGCCAGGCCAGCAGAACTCCGGCCGTTGCGATCAGGCATATGCCGAGGATCTGCAGAACACCGATATTCTGCCCAAAGACCCTCCAGGCGAACAAGGGTCCAAATATCATCACCGAATATTCAAACACCGCCACATAAGAGGTCTCACCGATCTGATAGGATTTGATCAGCATGAATACCGCAATCGTCGACCCTATTGCCTGAACTATAATCCAAGGAATTGCCGGTCCCATTTGCCAGACCCAGCCACGGGTGACGAAGCCCTCCGGCCCAGCGACCGGAACCCCCGGAAACAAGGATAACACGATCAGCCCTACCGCTCCGGCCACTCCCAAGGTTGTCACCATAGCCGCCAGCAATGCCGTCGTGCTTTCCTGCGCGCAGTGGCTTCGGGTGATGACTGAACTGAACGCGTAGAACAGCCCTCCGGCGACCGGCAACAGCGTTTTTGCATCAAACTCGCCGGGATTCGGCTGCAACACGCATAGAATCCCGGCAAACCCTACTGCAACGGCCAGAATACGCCATGGGCCTATCCGTTGCTTCATGGCGACGGTTGTAATCAACAGCACAAAGATCGGCGACGTGAACAAACCCGCCAACGCCTGCGCAATCGGCATCAGCGCAAGCGAGGCAAAATAGAACAACATGGCCAATGTGATGAGAACACTACGCAGGATCACGGGGCCAAGCCTAATCGGGCGCAAGCGGCCCAGCCCAAGCAGTGACAGGCCCATTATCAGCGGTAGCATGAGCAGTGCCCGGCTGAAATGGAACTGCCACAGACCGATCGTTTCGGCCACCAAGATGACCACATTATCAATCACGCCGATGATTGCCATAGCACTGACCATCAGCACCGAGGCCAAAACCGGTGAAGTCTGGGTGTCCGCCTGCATCATTTTCCCCGCGGCATGATGGAGAGCGGTAACAGAATATTCCGCTCGTCTAGGTATCCAGCACATTTCCTGAACATCGCGCAACAGGTTTGCGCCGGTTGAATTTAGCGTGTTAAGCTGGCTCCAATTAAGAACGAGCAGACATCACCCCGATGACGGCACTGAAACAGTTCCAGCGGATCGAAGCCACCGGTCTGTGGCGCCCCTCGCCCGATGTTCAGCGGCGCGAGGTTGTTGTGTCGATTGGCGAAGCGACGCTGACGATATCGGATTTCAACGACCGGGCACTGACGCATTGGTCGCTGGCCGCGTTAGAGCGCCAGAACCCCGGTGTTTTCCCTGCAATTTACCACCCGGATGGCGACCCGCAAGAGACGTTGGAACTGGCCCAATCCGAAACCACGATGATCGAAGCCATTGACCGTCTGCAGCGTGCCATCGACCGGTCACGCCCCCACCCCGGGCGTTTGCGGTGGTTCAGCGTGGCCGGGGTTGTGGCTGCTGTGGCCGCGCTCATGCTGTTGTGGTTACCGTCAGCATTACAAAACCATGTCGTATCCGTCGTTCCCGAAATCAAACGTATCGACATCGGCGATACAATCCTGAGGCGCATCGAAAGAGTGTCAGGCCGCGCCTGCGTGTCCGAGGGCACTCAGGAAGCACTGGATCATCTGGCGGCAAGAACGGGCGTGCGCTCAATCGTTATCCTACCAGCCGGAGTACAGACCAGCCTGACCCTGCCGGGTGGAATTGTCCTGTTGAACCGATCTCTGGTCGAAGATCACGAGGACCCCTCGGTCGTGGCCGGGTACATCCTTGCGGAACGTGCACGTGTGCAGGCACAGGACCCACTGGATGATCTGCTGGACCGGACCGGCATCAGATCTGCGTTCCGCCTGCTGACAACCGGTGAGCTGACACCTCAGATTGTCGACAGTTATACCGAAGAAGTTCTATCAGAACCCCGTCCGGCTGTACCAGACGAGAACCTGCTGGAAATTTTTGCCGAGGCAGCTTTGCCCTCGGTCCCCTTTGCCTATGCGACGGACGTCACAGGTGAAACCGTGCTGGGCCTGATCGAGGCCGACCCGATGGCGGGCCAGCCTCTGCAACAGATACTGCCAGATCGCGAATGGGTCCGACTGCAGAATATCTGCGGCGGATAAGCCCGCTTACTTGGTCCCGAACATCCTGTCACCCGCATCGCCCAGACCTGGCATGATATAGCCTTTTGAGTTCAGCTCACGGTCCAGTGCGGCGGTGACGATGTGAACATCCGGGTGCGCCTCTTTCATGCGGGCAACACCTTCGGGGGCGGCCAACAGGCAGAGGAAACGGATATCCGTCGCGCCAGCCTCTTTCAGCAAATCAATCGCAGCGGCCGAGCTGTTGCCGGTTGCCAGCATCGGGTCGACAGCAATGACCAAACGGTCCTTCAGCCCCTCGGGCGCTTTGAAGTAATATTGGACGGGCTTCAAAGTCTCTTCATCGCGGTACAGGCCAACAAAGCCAACACGGGCCGAGGGGATCAGTTCCAAAACGCCGTCCAGCATTCCGTTACCGGCGCGCAGGATAGAGACCAACGCCAGTTTCTTACCTGCCAGGATGGGGGCGTCCATCTCTTCCATCGGGGTTTCGATATGGCGCGTGGTCAATGGCATTTCCCGCGTGATTTCATAGGCCAGAAGCAAGGTGATCTCACGCAGCAACTGGCGGAATTCGGCGGTCGAAGTGACCTTGTCCCGCATGAGCGTCAATTTATGCTGCACCAACGGGTGGTCGACGACGGTCAGGTGTTCGCTCATGATATCTCCAGTCTTTTCTTGACCCGCGCACGGGTCGCTTCATCGCAAAAAGCCGCATTCAGGGCGGTTTCATTCAGGGCGGCAAAATCCTCGGCCTCCCAACCGAAAGCTTTGGCCAACATCTCATATTCACGCCGCATTGTGGTGTGGAAAAACGGCGGATCGTCGGTGGACACGGTGACCTTGACACCTGCCTCGCGCAACTTGGAAATCGGATGGCTGGCAAAGTCGGGAAACAGGCCCAGAACCACGTTCGAGCCCGGGCAAACCTCGAGCGTCACACCACGATCAACGATCTCATGCACAAGGTCGGGATCTTCGATCGCACGCACGCCATGGCCTATGCGTTCAACTCCCAGATCACGGATCGCATCGCGGACACTATCCGGCCCGCCGAACTCTCCGGCATGGGTGGTCAGGCACAGTCCGGCCTCGCGCGCGCAGTCAAACGCCCACTTATAGTCGCCCTGAACCCCCATGGATTCATTGCCCCCCATACCGAACCCAGTAATCCAGTCGCCCGCTGTTTCAGCGGCACAATATGCACTGAGCTTGGCCTGTTCGGGTCCGAAATGCCGGACACAGGTCACCACGCCGCGCAGAGTGATATCGTATTTCCGCTCGGCTTCATCAGCGGCATCCTGAATGGCACTTAGATAGTCGCGCCAGGCCAGCAAATCGCCACCGCCACAGAAATCGGGGCTCAGAAAGCTTTCCGAATACACCACCCCGTTCGCCGCGCTTTCTTCAAGAATAGCCAACGTCAGACGGCGGAAATCCTCGGGCGATTTCAGCACTTCACAGGCGGCCTCATATACGCTGAGGAAATGGGCGAAATCCCGGAAATCATATGACCCGTCAGGTTTGAAAATCCCGCTGAGGTCGATGCGCTTTTCATGCGCCAGCTGACGGATGAAGGCAGGCGGCGCGGCACCTTCGTGATGCAAGTGCAGTTCGATCTTGGGTAGGTCAGCAACAGTCATAGAAAGCTCCGCCCCGGCCCTTGTGCCGGGATATTCAGGTGATGTGCGATACTGGCGGCAATGTCGGCGAATTTGACCTGACCGATCTGCCCCGCACCCTGCCCTGCAATCAGGACAGGTACTTGCTCACGCGTGTGGTCGGTGCCGATCCAGCTTGGGTCGTTGCCGTGATCAGCGGTCAACAACATCAGGTCGTCGGGGCGCAACCGGGTCAGAATTGCACCTATCTCTTGGTCAAACCATTCCAGCGCGCTGGCATAGCCGCTGATGTCGCGCCGATGGCCATAGAGACTGTCGAACTCGACAAAATTGGCAAATGTCAGGCTGCCCTCTTCGGCCTCATCGATCAGATCGGACAGATGACCCATCAAGTCAGCATCCGACCCTTTGCGCAGTGTGTCGATCCCCTGCATGGAAAAGATATCGCCGATCTTGCCCACTGCATGAACACGGCGGCCCGCATCCTGACACCAGTTCGTCAGCACCGGAGCGGGCGGCACGATGGCAAAATCCTTGCGGTTGGTCGTGCGGGTGAACCCCTGTTCGGGCGAGCCGACAAAGGGCCGTGCGATCACACGCCCCACTTTCATCTGGTGCAAACGTGGGGCCAGCGTGCGGCAGAGGTCAAGCAGACGGTCTAGGCCGAAGCTTTCTTCATGCGCGGCAATCTGAAAGACACTGTCGGCCGAGGTATAGCAGATCGGCCAACCGGTTCGCATATGCTCGGCCCCCAATTCGGCGATGATCGTGGTGCCCGAGGCGTGGCAATCCCCCAAAATCCCTTCGGTTCCGGCGGCCTCTGCTGCGGCCTTGCTCAGATCAACCGGAAATGATGGTGTTGTATTTGGAAAGTAATGCCAGTCCCATGGCACAGGCAGCCCTGCTAGTTCCCAATGCCCAGATGGCGTGTCCTTGCCCGGTGAATCCTCACAGGCGCAGCCCCACAGACCAGTCGGCTGGGCCAGCAAACCCGACGTTTCCGCACCCGAGGCCAGCCGTGCCGCAGCACCCAACCCCAGCGCATCCAAATGCGGTAGATGCAAAGGCCCGGATCGCCCCTCTTCCGCCTGACCTTGTGCACAAGCCTGCGCGATATGGGCCAGAGTGTTTGCCCCAGTATCCGGCATGTCGCCATTAAAGAACTGATCAGCATCGGGCGCGCCGCCGATACCCACAGAATCCATCACCACAAGGAAGGCGCGGCTCATGGCGTGATCCTCTCGTGGACAAGGGATGGCACCACTGGTTTACCCGTTCCAAGCGTGATCGCCTTTTGAACAGCATCAGCCGCACGTCGCGCGGCATCCTCGCGGGCGGCATGGACGACAGCCAATGGAACGCCTTTTTCGACCCGGTCGCCCAGTCGCACCAGATCTGACAGCCCGACCGCAGGGTC
Organism: Ruegeria sp. CDSC021; assembly: GCF_059610845.1. NCBI lineage: Bacteria > Pseudomonadati > Pseudomonadota > Alphaproteobacteria > Rhodobacterales > Roseobacteraceae > Ruegeria > Ruegeria sp. CDSC021. The sequence goes on along the minus strand of NZ_JBXWOK010000001.1, from coordinate 10,819 downwards.
GATCACATCGCTTTCAACCTGACGTCCGCCACCCAATTCGACAACCGCAAGGCCCAGCGCCTCTCCGTCTATCGTGGTTACATAGCCCGCAGCGGGAGCGGGCACTTCCAGGATCACGCTGGCTTCGGGCAAATAGCGCGACCAATCGTCGACAAAGTGAATGGGTGCCCCAACTGCGGCCATCATGCGGCCAAACCGTTCTGCGGCACGGCCATCGCGGATGACCTTGGCGATTTTGTCCCGGCCTTCTTCCGAAGTGGCAAACATACCGGCGTCAGCCAACAGAACCCCACCCAGTTCGGCAGAGATCACAGCCAACGGCGCGTCAGGCGCTTGGGTCAATACCTTCATGACCTCATCCACCTCAAGTGCATTGCCCAGCGCAGAGGCAAGCGGCTGGTTCATATCGGTTATGACTGCCGAGGTCCGACACCCTGCAGCGTTGGCGGTTTCCGTCAGCGCCTGTGCCAGATTGCGCGCGTCATCAAGGGTTTTCATAAAGGCCCCACTGCCAACCTTAACGTCCAGCACCAGTGCATCCGGGCTGGCTGCAAGCTTTTTCGACAGGATCGACGCGGTGATCAGGTCGAGGCTTTCTACTGTCGCCGTGACATCCCGAATGGCGTAAAGCCGTTTGTCCGCTGGCGCGATTTGCCCGGTGGCGCCGACAATGGCTGCCCCCGTTTCGTTCAGCACCTGCACCAGCCGGTCCTGGCTGATCTGGGTGGTCACACCGGGGATGGATTCAAGTTTGTCCAACGTGCCGCCCGTATGTCCCAGTCCCCGGCCAGAAATCATTGGCACATAGGCTCCAAGCTCGGCCAGTGCGGGGGCCAGTACCAGGCTGACGCTGTCGCCCACACCCCCGGTCGAGTGTTTATCGATTACCGGTCCTTCCACATCCCAGTTCAGGACATCGCCGCTGTCGCGCATCGCAATGGTCAGATCGGCACGGCCCTGCGCACCCAACCCACCCATGCAAACCGCCATCGCAAAGGCCCCTGCCTGCGCGTCACTGACCCCACCATCGGCAAGCCCCTGGGCAAACCAGTGCAGTTCCTCGGCGGAGGGTATATCCTTGCGGCGCAACTTTGCGATGATCGAGCGGGCGTCCATGGGGTCAGACATCCTCCATATGCGAGGCGTCAAATGCGCCTGGCAGCAGATCCCCGATAGTGGTTTTCAACTCCGCCCCGTCCAAGCTGGCCAATACCACCTTGACGTCACGCTTGCCGAACTCGGCCAGTTTCTGGCGGCACCCCCCGCACGGCGGTACTGGCTGAGGAGACGACGCGACCACGTAAACCTCGGTCAGTTCCTGCTCGCCAGCAGCAACCATGGCGGCAATGGCTCCGGCCTCGGCGCAAGTGCCTTCGGGATAGGCCACGTTTTCCACATTGCAACCGGAGTAGATCTGCCCCGACAGGGACCGGATCGCCGCGCCGACCTTGAAATTGGAATAAGGCGCATAGGCGTTTTCCCGCACGGACAAGGCTGCGTCTTTCAAGCTCATGGCGATTCCCTATTTTTTGATCATCTGGTCAGAAAGTCATACCCTAAATGAAAGCCCCCGGGGAATTGAAGCCCCGAGCGCAGAATTCCTGAGCCAAAATGCTTAATCCAGAACCGTATTGAACACGCCAGGCAGCGTGACCTCAAGCAGTTCAACATCATCGGTCGGATCAGACAGGCGTGTGCGCATACCCGGCGGGATGACAAAGGCATCGCCCTGTTCCAGCCGATAGGGGTCACGCCCCTCGCCTTCGAGCGTCAACTCACCGTTCATAACGAAGGTGAAATGAATATCGGTATCATGTGTAGCCCAGGCGGTGTCACCCTGCCCCCGACGCACCACCTGAACGCCTGCGACACCCATCGTGTTCTGGGCAATCGTGGTGTCGCGACAGATATAGCCCGGCAAACGGAACGGCCCCCATTCTGCTCCCTCGGCCCGGTTGTAGACAAAGCGCTGGCCCTGCCATTCGCGATCCGGGCGGTATTGCGGGGTCGGCAACTGCATTTCGTGGTCGATTTCGGTGACATGTTCGGCAGGAACACCAATTTCGATCACCTGCACATTGTCCGATGCCTCCAACACACGATGGCGGATTTCGGGCGGCTGGATAAAGCAATCGCCGGCGGTCAGGCGCATCTTATCGCCCTGATCCTCGTAAACCACATCGACCCAGCCATGGATGCAGAAAATCAACTGAAACCCGACCTTGTGGAAATGCACCATGTCCGGAACCGGACCGCCATCAGGAATGCGGATATGGCTGGCAATGATCGACCCGCCCAAGCGATCGGGTACCAGATCGCGATAATGCATTCCGGCGCGCCCGATGACCCACGGGGCCTGATCCTTGAGTCTGCGCACGACAAAGGAATGCACGGTATCCGGCATCACCATCGGCGGGTTCAGTTCATCAATTTCAACACGCGTCCCGTTCGGCGCGACCAAACTGCGCTGGCCAGCCGCAAACTCATCCGGATTTTCGGTCAGAATGCGCAACATTCCGGGCGCCTCGGGTGCATCCTGTTCGATCCGTAATCGCAATCCATGCCCCGAGAACACGGCGACCCGAGGGTCATCAGCCGGATAGATCATATCCATCCGCATCCCCAGTACCTTGGTAAAAAACGGGATGTCGTCACGTAATTCCTGCGTCGGCAGACGAATCTCAGCTTTGGTCTGATTGCTGGTCATTCAAGTTCTCTTCGGTCGTGGCTTTGGGCCATCCGATCAGAACAGAAGCCAAAATGCCAATCGAAAAGAACATCTCAAGCGTTTCTTCCAACACAAACAAACGCATGATCATCTGGTCCGACAGGTCGTCTTTCAGTGCGCCACTGACTTCTTCCAACCCCTGTGCAACCACCGCACACATACCGGCCAGAAAGAACACCATTAGAAACGGGACCCGATGCTTGAACGCACGCCACCCGTTTGGCACCCCGTGCCAGAGCAAGCCGCCCAGAACCAAAACAGCCAGGATGACGCGAACCGCGTTCATATCAAGCAGCGTGTCCAGCCCATTCAGAATCCCATATGGCAAGCTATCTACGGCATAGATATCCGCAGCAAGTTCGCGCTCTGCCAGCAGCAAACAGACGAGACCGATATAAAGACGGGAAATCCCGCGATACCGGAAAAGCGCAATGCCCCCGGCCAGAACAAGTGCCGCGGCCGAAATGGATTCGAACGGGCCGCCCTCATGGCTGAGGGACATCGCCTGCACCGGCCAGATACAGAGGACCACCAAGATCAGCAACGCAACTCCAATCGCTGCACGAAACAGCGGCTGGTCCAGCCCAAAGGACCGCTTGGTATCGGTTGTGACGGGTATCGACTGAGATTGTTTTTCCGGGGTCATCTTGGGCCTTCGATCTCCTGTGGAAGCGGTGCCGAATATGAAGATGCGCGACCGTAACCATATTAGAACATAATTCAACCTACGGCCGTGTTTGGCAAAAATCCATTTATGAAGTGACGTCACGTAGCCAAGGCGCCAGAAATAGTTTAACCCTTCAACCAAATTCGGAACGGAGATGAATTGCCTATGTCTGACACTCCCAACCTGCGACAGGCCGCGCTTGATTATCACGCTCACCCAAAGCCTGGAAAGCTCGAAATCAGGGCTACGAAACCCATGGCCAACGGTCGGGATCTGGCGCGCGCCTACTCGCCTGGCGTCGCCGAGGCCAGCCTGGAAATCAAGGCCGACCCATCCAACGCCGAGCTTTACACCGCGCGGGGCAATCTTGTTGGCGTGGTCTCGAACGGAACAGCAGTGCTGGGCCTGGGCAATATAGGCGCTCTGGCTTCTAAGCCGGTGATGGAAGGCAAAGCGGTTCTGTTCAAGAAATTCGCAGGGATCGACTGTTTCGACATCGAGGTTGACGAATCCGACCCCGAAAAGCTGGCCGATATCGTTTGCGCGCTGGAACCCACGTTCGGGGCAATCAACCTTGAAGACATCAAGGCACCCGATTGTTTTATTGTCGAAAAACTGTGCCGCGAGCGGATGAACATCCCCGTTTTTCACGATGACCAGCACGGCACCGCAATCGTCGTGGGCGCCGCTGCCAAGAACGCGCTGTACGTTGCCGGGAAAAAGTTCGAGGATATCAAAATCGTCTCGACCGGCGGAGGCGCGGCTGGGATCGCCTGCCTGAACATGCTGGTGAAGCTGGGTGTGAAACGTGAAAACATCTGGCTGTGTGACATTCACGGGCTTGTCTATGAAGGGCGAGCCGAGGACATGAACCCGCACAAGAGCCAATTCGCGCAAAAGACTGATCTGCGCACGCTGGATGACGTGATCGGGGATGCCGATCTGTTTCTGGGGCTTAGCGGACCGAATGTCCTGAAACCCGAAATGGTCGCGAAAATGGCCAACAGACCAATCATCTTCGCGCTGGCTAACCCGACGCCCGAGATTCTGCCGGACGCAGCTCGCGAAGTGGCCCCCGATGCGATCATCGCAACCGGTCGCAGTGATTTTCCCAATCAGGTGAACAACGTTCTGTGCTTTCCTTTCATCTTCCGGGGCGCCCTGGATGTTGGTGCGACCGAAATTAACGACGCTATGCAGATCGCCTGCGTAGACGGTATCGCTGATATGGCCCGGGCAACGACCAGTGCAGAAGCCGCCGCCGCCTATAAGGGCGAGCAACTGACATTCGGACCTGACTATTTGATCCCAAAACCTTTTGACCCGCGCCTCGTCGCTGTTGTGTCCTCGTCAGTGGCCCGGGCGGCTATGGACAGTGGCGTTGCCAGGCGTCCGATTCCAGATATGGAGGCCTATAAAGAGCGCCTGAACCAGACGGTTTTCAAATCCGCCCTGATCATGCGCCCGGTTTTCGAGGCCGCAGCAGCTGCGTCGCGCCGAATAGTATTTGCCGAGGGCGAGGACGAACGTGTGCTGCGCGCCGCTCAGGCCATTCTGGAAGAAACCACGGAAACACCGATCCTGATCGGACGTCCCGAAGTCATCGAAGCGCGATGCGAGCGCCTGGGCCTGACCGTGCGTCCCGGCGAGGATTTTCAGATCGTGAACCCGGAACATGACAATCGCTACTATGATTACTGGACCTCATATCACCAGATCATGCAGCGCCGCGGTGTCACCCCTGATCTGGCCAAGGCCATCATGCGCACCAACAGCACAGCCATTGGGGCGATCATGGTTCAGCGTGGCGAGGCCGACAGCCTGATCTGCGGAACCTTTGGCGAATACCGCTGGCACCTAAGCTATGTCGAACAGGTGTTGGCCAATGGCGACCTGCGCGCACATGGCGCTTTGTCTCTGATGGTTCTTGAGGACGGCCCCTTGTTCATTGCCGATACACATGTGCGGCAATTACCAACGCCTGCAGAGCTTGCCGAAACCACCCTGGGCGCGGCCCGTCATGTCCGGCGTTTCGGGTTGGAGCCAAAAATCGCGTTCTGTTCGCAATCTCAATTCGGCAATCAGGCCGAAGGCTCGGGCAAGCGCCTGCGGGCCGCTTTGGAGATTCTGGACTCGGAGCCGCGCGATTTCACATATGAGGGTGAGATGAATCTGGACGTAGCGCTTGACCCTGAACTGCGGTCGCGCATCTTCCCGCATTCACGTCTAGAAGGTGTCGCCAACGTCCTGATATTTGCCCACGCAGATGCCGCCAGCGGTGTGCGCAACATTCTGAAGATGAAGGCCAACGCGCTGGAAGTTGGCCCGATCCTGATGGGTATGGGCAACAAGGCACATATCGTGACCCCCTCGATCACCGCACGCGGGTTACTGAACATGGCGGCGATCGCAGGAACGCCTGTCGCTCATTACGGGTAAAGGGTCACGGATCCCCTCCGGGCACCGAAACAGGTGCCCGGACTGATTCCTTCATATTTGCACCAATACATTTGCAGTTTTGCAAAACTGTGAATTCGGCGCGCAAAATCCATAAATTGCCGACAGGTTTGCAAAAATTTGCAGGGAAATTCTTATACATCTGCAAATATTTTGCGATAAAGTGACGCCCCGTCACTTCGACCGCTTGTCTGCCCCCTATACCCCGCCCTAGACACGGTGCAGGGATTTTTCGGAGGAGACCAAAGTGGCATATCAGGACGTTTACCAGAGCTGGAAATCCGATCCGGAGGCATTCTGGATGGAAGCTGCAAAAGGAATTGATTGGGTTCGGCCACCCAGCAAGGCTTTGTTTGACGACAATGCTCCTCTTTATGAATGGTTCTGTGATGCCAGGGTCAACACCTGCTGGAATGCAGTTGATCGCCATGTCGAGAATGGTCGCGGTGAACAGACGGCCATCATCTATGACAGCCCAATCACCCACACCAAGCGCGAAATCTCATATGTCGAACTGCGCAATCGGGTCGCCACTTTGGCCGGGGCATTGCGGGCAAAAGGTGTCGAAAAGGGCGACAGGGTTATCATCTATATGCCGATGATCCCCGAAGCGCTTGAGGCGATGTTGGCCTGTGCCCGGCTGGGTGCGGTGCACTCGGTTGTGTTTGGTGGCTTTGCAAGCAACGAATTGGCGGTCCGTATTGATGACGCCAAACCAAAAGCAATCATCGCCGCTTCTTGCGGGATGGAGCCGGGCCGTGTGGTGCATTATAAACCGCTGCTTGACGGTGCCATCGAACTTGCCAGCCACAAGCCCGATTTCTGCGTGATATTCCAGCGCGAACAAGAGGTTGCGCATTTGATCGAGGGGCGTGATTTCAACTGGCACGGGTTCCAGTACGGTGTTGAGCCTGCGGAATGTGTTCCTGTCGATGGCAATGATCCAGCTTATATCCTGTATACATCGGGCACGACCGGAGCGCCCAAAGGGGTCGTACGGCCGACGGCCGGCCATCTGGTCGCCCTGAACTGGACGATGAAGAACATCTATAACGTGGATCCCGGCGACGTGTTCTGGGCGGCTTCTGATGTCGGCTGGGTCGTTGGCCACTCATATATCTGCTACGCGCCGCTGATCCACGGCAACACCACGATAGTGTTCGAGGGCAAGCCGGTTGGAACCCCAGACGCGGGCACCTTCTGGCGGGTGATATCCGAGCATAATGTTCGCAGTTTCTTCACTGCTCCCACCGCAATCCGCGCGGTCAAACGTGAAGATCCCAAGGGGGAATTGATCCCTGAATACGACCTCTCCTGCCTGCGAGCCCTGTTTCTGGCCGGAGAGCGGGCGGATCCCGACACGATCGAATGGGCCAAAGACGCGCTGAACGTTCCGGTCATCGACCATTGGTGGCAAACCGAAACCGGTTGGACCATCGCGGGCAATCCGCTGGGGATTGAAGAGCTGCCAACCAAGCTGGGCTCACCTGCCAAGCCGATGCCCGGCTACGACGTGCAGATTCTGGACGAAGGCGGCCACCCGATGAAACCCGGAGAGCTGGGTGCGATTGCGGTGAAACTACCCCTGCCCCCGGGCACCCTGCCGACGCTGTGGAACGCCGAAGACCGGTTCAAAAGCTCGTACCTGAACCACTTCCCCGGATATTATGAAACCGGCGATGCGGGCATGGTCGATAAGGACGGCTACCTTTATATCATGGCGCGCACCGATGACGTGATCAACGTCGCCGGCCATCGTCTGTCCACCGGCGGCATGGAAGAGGTTCTGGCCGCACACCCTGACGTTGCCGAATGCGCCGTGATCGGCGTGTCGGACCAGCTGAAGGGCCAGATGCCGGTTGGTTTCCTGTGTCTGAATGCGGGCTGTGACCGCGACCATGGTGACGTCGTTCAGGATGTCGTCAAGTTGGTTCGCGAAAAGATCGGACCGGTCGCTGCCTTCAAGCTGGCCGTGGTTGTCGACCGGCTGCCCAAGACGCGGTCGGGCAAGATATTGCGCGGAACCATGGTCTCGATTGCGGATGGCAAGGACTACAAGATGCCCGCCACCATCGACGATCCGGCGATTCTGGACGAGATCACCGAGGCCCTCAAATCCATCGGCTACGCCCAGTAGAAAATCGGCGCGCCTGCCGCCTCTTGCAACCTGACACCGGGCCTCTACTGTCTGACCAAGACAGTGAGGCCCCATGACAGAAACCGACATCTGGCGTCTGAACGCCACCGATCTGACCGCGTTGACGCGCAACAGGGAAATCAGCGCGGAAGAGGCCGTCAAAGCCTCCATCGACCGGATGCAACAGGTCAATCCTGCGCTGAATGCGGTTGTTGAAGATCTGAGTTCACAAGCGCTGGACCGTGCGCGAAATCTGGACAAGGCGGTCGGTGACGGAGAGCAGCCCGGCCCCCTGCATGGTGTGCCGGTCACCATCAAGATCAACGTCGATCAAAAAGGACATGCGACCTCGAATGGGGTCGTTGCCCTGAAAGACGTGATCGCCCCGGATGATGCGCCGGTTGTTTCCAACCTGCAAAAGGCGGGCGCCATCGTCATCGGTCGCACCAACACGCCCGAATTTTCATTCCGTGCTGACACAGACAACGAACTGCATGGCCGCACGCATAACCCCTGGGGACGTCATATCTCGCCCGGGGGATCTTCTGGTGGCGCGGGCGCAGCTGTGATGGCTGGGATCGGTGCGCTGGCCCATGGCAACGATATAGGGGGCAGTCTGCGATTTCCTGCCGCCGCCAATGGGGCGGTTACCGTCAAACCGGGTCTGGGTCGTGTTCCGGCGTGGAATCCCAGCCAATCGGCAGAACGGGGCATATTGGCACAATCGATGTCGGTGCAGGGTCTGATCACGCGCTCCGCAGCGGACCTGCACCTGTCCATGCCCAGCTTGATCGCGCCCGATCCGCGCGATCCGTTTCACGTGCCGATGCCGTGGCGGGGTGAGGACCAAACCGGCCCGATCAAGGTCGCCTTCACCAAGCAGACCTTTGGATACGATTTGCATCCCGAAGTCGACAAGGCTCTGGATACGGCACGCGATGCATTGATCGAAGCAGGCTATGTAGTGGAAGAGGTCGCACCACCCGATATCTTTGAAGCTGGTCGTGGCGGGTACCGCGCCCTGATGGGCGAAGTTTTGACCTTGTTGAAAGCCGATATCGAGGCTGCGGGATCAAAAACAATCCGCGACATATTCGAGGTCTACTTTCAGGAATTCCCACCCATAGTTGGCACAGACCTTATAAAAATGCTGGCCAAGCGCAGCAACTATGCGCGCGAGTGGTCTCTGTTCATGCAAAACTATCCTCTGGTCCTGTCACCATTCCTGCCACAGCCGTTCTTCAAACCGGACCGAGACACCGAGGGCGCCGAGGGCGTGCATGAAGTTCTGGGCTGTGCGGTCTATTCCTATGCGATGAACTTCATCGGCCTGCCCGCGGCATGCGTTCCGGCGCGGCTGGCCGAGCTGCCGCATGGGCCGCAGCCGATCAACATCCAGATCGCAGCCCGCAGATGGCGCGAGGATATGGCGGTAGACGCCGCCGCGGCAATAGAAGACCGGGTGGGGCAAATGTGCCTGCCATTGTGGAAGAAAATGGGGACGTCCTTCTAAATAAACGTTGTCCAAAAAAAATTGACCCCGGGGTTTTGTACCCGGGGTCCGCTTTCTAAAATATGCCTAGAAATCCGATAACGAGCGTAGCACCACCTACCCTCGCCCGCACATAAACTGCACGTTCATTTCGAAACCGCCGTTGATGGCCACTCACTTCCACCATGGCGTGTTCTCCAGGCAAGTTCACAGTACCTTAATGTTAATCGGATTCGTGTGAACTGGTTCACACAAGCGCGATTAATTCATACCTGGCCTTTCATTTAGGTGAACTGCTCCGAAATCAGACGCTCTTCCAGGCCGTGGCCCGGGTCGAACAGGATACGGTGCCGGATCGCCGGTTCAGATCGAATTTCGACCCAATCAATATCCGGAAATGAATTTGAATCCGCATCCGCCATGACCGGCCGCTTGTCCGCGTCCAACACATCGAACCGCACCTGGGCGATTTTGGGCAGCAGCGCGCCCCGCCAGCGTCGCGGACGAAAGGCTGCAATCGCTGTCAGGGCTAGAACATCCGATCCAATCGGCAGGATTGGCCCATGCGCGGAATAGTTATAAGCCGTCGATCCTGCTGGCGTTGACAGCAAAGCGCCATCGCAAACCAATTCATCCATGCGCACGCGACCGTCCACACTGATCCTCAGCCGCGCCGCCTGAGGGCCTGCCCTTAGCAAAGAGACCTCATTGATGGCTAGCGCCTCATGGATCTTTCCGGACTGATCCATCGCGCGCATCGCCAGCGGGTTGATGACCTCTTCTTCAGCGGCGGAAAGACGGTCCATCAGATCTTCTTCGTGGAACTCGTTCATCAGGAACCCGATTGTTCCACGATTCATGCCATATACGGGCGTATCGAGGTGCTGCATGTTGTGCAAAGTGTGCAGCATAAAGCCGTCCCCACCCAGCGCGACAATTACACCTGCATCACGCGGCGCCGCATTGCCATAGCGCCTGACCAGTTTGTCGCGTGCGGTTTGAGCCACCTTGGCGTCGCTGGCAAGAAAAGCGATTCTTTGAATCATCTATTGTGGTTTCCAGTGCTGCACATTTGGTTCCGAAACAATCATACCTTTCCCCTATAGACCAGACTTGACGCCACCGTTGGCCAAATCGTCGCTTTAAGCCTTTTGCCGATGCCCCGTTTCCGATAGGAAATCCGCAAGAAATCCCAGCATTGTGGAGCCCCCATGAACGCCAATCTACGTGATACCGGTTTTTTCACCCAGTCTCTCTCAGAGCGCGACCCAGAGCTGTTCGGCTCGATCACGTCCGAGCTGGGCCGTCAGCGCGACGAGATCGAATTGATCGCGTCCG